>CAIWMX010000034.1 GCA_903913885.1 uncultured Bacteroidales bacterium
CCCCCTCTCCGCCCGGAGAGGGGGAGGTTGGGAGTTGAATCATTTTTTGAATTTGAAGCAAAATACCTCACCCCCCTGCCCCCTCTCCGCCCGGAGAGGGGGAGGTTGGGAGTTGAATCATTTTTTGAATTTGAAGCAAAATACCTCACCCCCCTGCCCCCTCTCCGCCCGGAGAGGGGGAGGTTGGGAGTTGAATCATTTTATCAATTTGTTTAAGGACGAATTCGAGGTTGGTTAGAATTTCTTCGTTTGTAAAACGGATTAAACTTATCCCCATTTCTTCAATTTCAGCGGTCCGGCCGACATCATATGCTGATTGATCCGGCGTTGCGTGAATTCCTCCATCAACTTCAATGATCAGTTTAACCTCATGACAATAGAAATCAGCAATGAACCATTTAACCGGGTGTTGCCTCCGGAACTTAAAACCTGAAAATTGGTGACTTCTAAGGGCGTTCCAGAGAACCTTTTCTGCATCTGTTTGCTGTTTTCGCAATTCTTTGGCACGGTTGATCAATTGCTTTGACGCACCGTAATAAAAATCATTCCGGTAAGAAGATTTGATAAAAGGCATGATTAATCTTTGATTCAAAATTAATAAACATTTCTCCAATTCTCCAAAATACCTCGACCTCCGGGCCTCTCTCCAAGCTACCTCACTCCCTGACCCCCTCACCAAAATACCTCACCCCCCTGACCCACTCACCAAAATACCTCACCCCACTGACCCCCTCTCCGCCCGGAGAGGGGGAGGTTGGTCGTCCAATCATGTTATCAATTTGCTGTAAAATATCTGGAAACTCATGATTTTGATAAAATGCAACATCAATCTTTCATTCAATAACAATAAACCTTTCTCCCCCTCTCCGGGCGGAGAGGGGGTCAGTGGGGTGAGGTATTTTGGTGAGGGGGGGTGAGGTATCCCGGAAAGGATTTCAGGAGTGAGGTATCGCATAGTTCTGATCTCGAGGTTGAGGTATCGCGCAGCGGAGGCATTGCTGTTATGCGTTAAAAAAACAAAATTCAAAAAATACCTCGCCAATCCGCCAATCCTGTTTATCTTTATACGGTATTTTCCTGGCATGGCCCCTTTCCTGCTTTCCAAAAGACTACCTGCAGCACTGATTAGCTGTATCCTGACCCTCATCCTGCCGGCAGGTGACCTTTTGGCCCAGGTGGCCGGGTTTACCTGCCCCGACACGGTTTACACGGGCGCCCCGGTAACTATCACCAATACGACAACCGGGGGAAGCACCTTCTACTGGAGTTTCTGTACAGGCAACACCCTTTCCGACCCGGTGGGCACCAACATCGGGAACCCCGGCGGCTTGCTCAACATTCCAAGCTACCCCACCCTGGTGAAAAGCGGAACTACCTGCTACTCCTTCATCACCAACCAGGGCACCCAGTCCGTTATCCGGTACAACCACGGAACCAGCTTCAGCAACAACCCTGTGTCGTGGACGAACCTGGGCACCATGGGATATTTTAACGACTCAATCCTTGGTATTAAGATCTGCAACAACAACGGGCAGTGGATCGGGTTCGTGACCAACAACAACCGGATCGTCAGGCTCAATTTCGGGGCATCGCCGGGCAATGCACCCACAGCAAGCCTGCTTGGGCCCTATGCCGGGCTGTATATCGCCCACTGCATCGAAATCATCAACGACAACGGCACCTGGGTGGGCTATGTCACCAGCTGGGGAAACAACAAGCTTTTCAGGCTCAACTTTGGCAATAACCTGCTGAACACCCCGGTGGTGACCGATCTCGGATCGCCCGGGGCGCTCAATGCCCCCGGTGTTTTCAGGATCATCAGTGAAAACGGCACCTGGTACGGGCTGGTTTCAAACATGAGCGACCACACCATGACCAGGTTAACCTTCGGTGCCTCACTGCTGAATAATCCCACAGGGCAAAACATCGGCGTGGTCTGTCCCTCGGTAAGCCCGGGCGGACTGGCGCTGATCCGCGATTGCGAAAGTACCGCTGGTTTTTACCTGAACTACTCGCTTACCTCCCCCGACAAAATCTGGCGGCTGAATTTTCCTTCCGGCATTACAGGTCCAGTCACCGGCACCTCCCTCGGCAATATCGGGGGAATGACACAGCCCACCCAGTTCTCGGAGGTCGTCAGGGTGGGCGACACGCTGTTCCTTTACAACACGAACCGGCAGGGAACGCTGACCCGGCTCCGCTTTTTGCCCTGCTCAAACGCATCAGTGCCTTCGTCGGTGCTCTTCAACCCTCCCGTGTTCTCCTACAGCCAGCCAGGCACCTACAACGTGCAGCTGATCGTGAACGAAGGGCAGGCAAGCCAGTCGTCCATTTGCAAAAACATCGTCGTAATGACGCCAACTACGATAACGGCTTCATTTACCGCCCCCGACACGGTGTACACCGGGAACCCCGTGAACATTACAAACCTCTCGACCGGCGGCACCACCTATTACTGGAGTTTCTGTTCGGGCAACGCCCTGTCGAACCCGCTGGGGGTGAACATCGGCAACCCCGGCAGCCTGCTCAACATCCCCGGCTACATCACCCTGGTGCAGGGTGGCACAAGCTGTTACTCCTTCATCACCAACCAGGGAACCAGTTCGGTGGTGCGGTACAACCACGGCGCCACCTTCAGCAACAACCCGGTTTCTTCGACGAACCTGGGAGGGTTCGGACTGCTGGGTGATACCTGCATGGGCATCAAGGTATGCTACGACAACGGCCAGTGGATCGGGTTCGTGAACAACAACAACCGGCTGATGCGGATGAATTTCGGCGCCTCCCTTGCCAATACGCCCACTGCCGTCACGGTAGGCCCCTGGTCGATGCTGCTGGGGGCTCATTGCCTGGATATCCAGAATGAGGCCGGCACCTGGATCGGCTTTATCACCTGCGGGCTGGGAAACAAATTTGTGAGGCTCAATTTCGGCACCAGTCTGCTGAACACGCCGGTTCTCACCGACTTTGGCGCACCGGGTTCGATGAACTTTCCCGGCCCCTTCAGGCTCGTCCAGGAAAACGGGAACTGGTACGGGCTGGTGGTGAACACGGGGAACAACACCATGACCCGGCTCACCTTCGGGAGCTCGCTCCTGAACACCCCCACGGGGGTGAATGTCGGCGTGGTATGCCCCTCCATCAGCGCGGCCGGCATTGCGCTCATCCGCGACTGCGAGGGCACCACCGGCTTCCAGTTAAACTACTCGCTAACTTCGCCCGACAAACTGTGGCGGCTCAGTTTTCCCACCGGGATCACCGGGCCCATCAGCGGGACCTCGCTGGGCAACATCGGCGGGATGACCCAGCCGGCGCAGTTCTCGGAGCTTTTCCGGGTGGCCGACACCCTGTTCCTTTACAACACGAACCGCCAGGGAACGCTCTGCCGGCTGCGTTTCCTGCCATGCTCCAACGCCTCGGTGTCCTCGTCGACGCTGTTCACCCCCCCTGTTTACTCCTACAACCAGCCCGGCACCTACAACATCCAGCTGATTGTGAACGAGGGGCTGCCCAACCAGGCCTCCTTCTGTAAAAACATCGTGGTGGTGAACGCACCGGTCACTATAACGGCAGCGTTTACGGCGCCCGACACGGTTTGCACAGGGAGCTCGGTCAATATTACCAACCAGTCCACGACCGGGCAATCCTATTACTGGAGTTTCTGTTCGGGGAATGCCCAGTCAACCCCGCTGGGCACCAACATCGGGAACCCGGGCGCGGTGATGAACATCCCGGGTTATATCACCCTGGCAAAGGATGGCACCACCTGCTATAGCTTCATCACCAACCAGGGAAACAAATCTGTTACAAGGTACAACCACGGAACCAGCTTCAGTAACAACCCCGTTACATGGACAAACCTGGGAGGCTTCGGCATGATCGGGGACACCGTTGAAGATATCTCGCTCAACTATGACAATGGCCAGTGGATCGGGCTGGTGAATAACAACAACCGGATCGTCAGGCTCAATTTCGGCACCTCCCTCGCCAACATGCCCACGGCAACGCTCCTAGGGCCCTTCAGCATGCTGAATGTTGCCTCCAGCCTCAACATATTCAAGGAGGGCGGAAACTGGTTCGGGTACATCACCTGCAGTACGGGAAACAAACTTGTCAGGATCTATTTCGGCAGCAGCCTGCTCAACACGCCCACACTGACCGATCTTGGCATTCCCGGATCCCTGAACATGCCGACTACCCTGAGGTTTCTTACTGAAAACGGGATATGGTATGGGCTTGTTCCCAACTATGGCAACAATACCATGACCCGGCTAACCTTTGGAACCTCCCTGCTGAATGACCCGACCGGCGTTAATCTCGGATCACCATGCTCCACGATCGTCACTCCCGGCGGAATTGCTGTGATCCATGACTGTGAAAACACCACCGGTTTTCAACTGAACTATTCTGCCTCCTCACCCGATGCCATCTGGAGGCTCACGTTTCCAACCGGGATTACCGGGCCGGTTACAGGGGCCTCCATGGGAAATATCGGTGCAATGAGCCGCCCGTCGGTCTTCTCCTCCTTTTTCAGGGTGCAGGATACCTTGTTCATTTACCTGACGAACCGGCAGAATTTCACCCTGACACGGCTGCGTTTCCTACCCTGCACCAACGCTTCGGTGCCTTCGTCGATACTCTACAGCCCGCCATCATACTCTTACAACCAGCCCGGCAACTACAACATCCTGCTGATCGTGAATGAAGGACTGACGAACGAGGCCAGCATTTGCAAACAGGTCGTCGTCATGTCCCCACCTGTTGTCAACCTGGGCCCCGACCGGTTGATCTGCCCGGGAACCACCGCCACGCTCGATGCCGGTGCGGGATTTTACTCCTACCTCTGGTCGACCGGGGCCACAACCCAGACGATCGCGACAGCAACCTCGGGGAACTATTGGGTAAAGGTCACCAAATACGGGTGCGAAGATTACGACACCGTTGCCGTGGCCCTCTATCCGGGTAACACGGTGAACCTGGGCCCCGACCAGACTGTTTGCCAGGGACAAAGCGTCACCTTCAACGCCGGCGCCTGCAACGGGTGCTTCTACACCTGGTCGAACCTGACACTGGGACTGCCCAACATAGGGAACAGCTCAACCTACACCACCGGGAGCGCCGGGGTTTACTCGGTCACGGTTAACAACACCTATGGCTGCATCGCACGCGACACGGTTGCCCTGTTCACCAACCCGACGCCCACCCTGACCAACTGGCCGCTTTACGACTCGGTATGTTCCGGCACACTGGTCAACATCAACCTGGTCCCTGACGTACCCGGCGCCAATTTTTCCTGGACCGTTACCGCCAGTTCACCGGGCGTTACCGGCTGGTTTGCCGACACCGGCACCGCCATCAGCCAGACCCTGCAAAATGCGACGGGTTCAGATCAAACGGTGACATACCATATTTCCCCATTTATCGGCACCTGTTTCGGACCCGTGGTGGATTATATTGTTACGGTGAAACCCATCCCGGTGGTGGTCGTGCTTCCCCCCTCACAAAGCGTTTGCAACGGCAGCAACGCCACTTTCTCCCTGTTATCCGGCGTGAGCACCACCACCTATGGCTGGAGCGCCTCGGCAACTTCAGGGGCAGTCTCAGGATTTTCATCCGGCACCGGGCCTTCAGCCAGCCAGACGCTGTATAACTCCGGTCCAACCATTGAAAACGTCATTTACACCATCATGGCGGTGGCCGAAGGCTGCCAGGCTATGCCGGTTATCTATCCTGTTCCTGTAGTCCCGGCGCCTGATTTTACGATCACCCCGCCATCACAAACCATCTGCTCGGGAAATCCGACCTCAATCAACCTTACACCGGCTTCACCCCTGGCAACCTTTTCGTGGACCGCCAGCCTGACCTCCGGGAACATCAGTGGTTTTTCAGGCGGAATCCTACCGGTTATCAGCCAGACGCTGGTCAACAACGACATTGTTGCGGGCAGTGTGACCTACATAATCACCGCCTCCATTGACAACTGTTTCTCGCAACCAGCAAATTGCAAGGTTACGGTAAACCCGGCACCTGCCCTGACTAACGCGGGGCTGACTGCTGAAATGTGCTCAGGCTCCTTCACCGGTTTTTCTTTATATGCAAACGTTGCGGGCACTCAGTTCACATGGACCGCCTCCGGCAGCTCCCCCGACCTGTCGGGATTTATGCCCGGCAACGGGACGTCTATCGTGCAGCAACTCTTCAACAGCGGGTATACCAGCCCCACGGTGACCTATACCGTTACACCGGCCGCCCTGGGATGCAACGGGGCACCGGGCACCTATACCGAAACTGTGCATCCGATCCCGGACCTTTCCTTTGCGCCGGCAACGACAACGGTCTGCACCGGGACTCCATACACCATCCTGTTGAATTCACAGGCCCAGCCGGCGCTCTTTTCATGGACGGCCACGGGGAGTTCTCCCTTTATCACCAATTACAGCGGCGGTTCCGGCGCTTCCATCCTGCAAGCCCCGGTAAATACGGGTTCCGTGCCCGAAACCGTCACCTACACGGTGACGCCGGTTTCCTTTGGATGTACGGGATCACCTTTGCCCTATGTTGCCACCATCAACCCGACCCCGGTGGTCACGGCAGGTCCCTACCCTTCCTCGCTCTGTTCAGGTGATAATTTCACGGTCAGTTTCAATTCGGCAACCCCCGGGGCCAGTTTCACCTGGACTTCATCGGCAAGCTCGCCTGCCGTAACGGGCTATCTCAATGGCAATGGCGGCAGCATCAGCAATACCTTGGTAAACCCGGGCCCGGCCGCCGAAACTGTTACCTACACCGTGATCCCCCATGCGAACGGCTGTAACGGGAGCCCCATCGTGCTGAACATCCTGGTTAAACCCAACCCCGGGATCACGGCCAGCCCGACCCTGCAGTCATTGTGCTACGGCCAGCAGGCACAGATCACCCTTACGGCCTCCTTGCCGGGAGCCCTCTGCTCCTGGACCGCCTCGGGGTCATCCCCTGCGGTAACAGGTTATTCAGGGGGAGCGGGCAATCAGGTCAGCCAGGTGTTATATACCACGGGGAACGCGACCCAAACAGTGACCTATATGGTTTCATCGGCCCTGAACGGATGCACAGGCACTTCAACCCAGTCCGTGGTGGTCACCTACCCTGTTCCCGACCTGATCATTACGCCGCCGGTACAATCGATCTGCAGCGGGCAATTCACCGGCATCACCCTTCAGTCGCTGTTGCCGGGTGAGTCCTTCCAATGGACAGCCTCGGGTTCACCTTCTGTCACCGGGTATTCTGCCAATGGGGGAAACAGCATCGTACAGCAGCTCAATAACTCCCAGAATACCCTGGGCTGGGTCATCTACACCGTTACCCCGGCGGTTGCAGGCTGCACCGGACCGTCTTCTGCCGTTAACGTGAATGTTCAGCCAAACCCTTCCGTTTCTTTTACCCCCTGTTCCGACACGATCACCACCACGGCAGCGAAACCCGTTATCCTTCGGGGCGGGTTACCCCTGGGTGGGGTTTATTCAGGCACGGGGGTCGCCGGCGGATCAGGCCTGCTGAACCCGGCAAGTTCGGGGGCGGGTGTGATCCATGTCACCTATACCTATACCAATGCCTACGGGTGTTCCGCCAGCAAAACCGCGACCTTCCGTGTGTTGCAGGCATCTGCGTTCAGTTGCGGAAGCCAGCTCACCGACGTGCGGAATAACTCAAAGTACAGCACCTTCCAGTTGCCGAACGGGAAATGCTGGATGAAGCAGAACCTGGAATTCGGGGTTCAGATTTCGGAACTGATCCCACAAACGGATAACTGCATCGCGGAATTTTACAGGAACCCGAATGCCGGGGTCGCCAATCCGAAATCCGGTTACCAATGGGACGAGCTCATGCGTTACGACCCCACGCCCGGTACGCAGGGCGTGTGCCCGCCCGGGTGGCATGTGCCGGAAGCCTGGGAATGGAGTGAACTGGTAAGTCTCAACACCGGCCCCGGCCAGGCGGCAGGGCCGCTGATGGATACCCTGCTGGCATCGGGGTTCCACTCATACCAGCATGGGTTCCTGTACCTCAACAACACCTGGGCCTTTGCCACCGGGCTCGAAGCGGGGTCGATGTACTGGACCTCCACCCCGTCCGGCGCCGACCGCGCCGTAGCCAGGGGGATGAATGACTTCCAGCTGAGTGTTTCCCTGTATGGTTCTTCCAGGGAGAATGCGTTTGCGGTGAGGTGTGTTCATGATTAGAGTAAAAGGGTGGCAGGGTGACAAGGTGACAAGGTGACAAGGTGACAAGGTAACAAGGTGACAAGGTAACAGGGTAACAGGGTAACAGGGTGAAATGGTAAGAGGGTAACATGGTGAAATGGTGAAATTGCGAATTGGTGAAGCTGGAAGAAAAAATAGTGCGAAAGCAGGTTTTATATTCTACTCCCCATTTCTTAGACCAGCGAATGTCTTTTCTTAATTGAATTAAATAGGATTGTTTGTGTTGTTATTGCTGTTAATAGCGGGCAATAACTCGCAGAGTTATTCTCGCTATTGACAGCTTTTCTTTTTTGGTTCTTTTTTCTTTTGTTCATAACTTTTTCAAGCTGCTACTTTGTACAACTGCACGGGACTTACCCGACCAATCCCCTGATGTGGCTTTCTATTATTGTATGTATTGAAAAAGCCCTTCAGCCCTATAAACAACAGCGTTCCGTTGTCAACAGGATGCAAATAAACGTAATCTTGTTTCACCGTACGCCAAAGCCGTTCGATGAAAATATTATCAATGGCTCTGCCTTTGCCGTCCATGCTTATCTTTATTTCTGCATTCTCAACATATTCCGTCCACAATGCACACGTGAACTGGCTGCCTTGATCGGAGTTTATGATCTCTGGCTTGCCGTGGCTTGCTACGGCTTGTTTAAATACATCCAGCGTGTTTTGTGCATCCAGGCTGTTGAATACGTCCCAGCCAACAACAAACCGACTGTACAGGTCTATTATGGCCGTTAGATACATAAACCCGCCAGTCATTGGGATATACGTTATATCGACCGCCCATACCTGGTTAGGCCTCACTGCTTTCAGACCTCTTAAAAGATACGGTCGGATATATTTGGCACTGCCCAGTTTGCTCAGGTTTCGTTTGGGGTATATTGCCATAAGCCCCATCTTCCGAAGCAATCTGCGAACCCGCTTGACATTGACCAAAAAACCGCATAAAAACAAAAAATCCTGCATTTGAAGCACGCCATAGGTCGGATGATCCAGATAATGCTCATCCATTAACCGCATGAATTCAAGGTTTTCCGCTGATTCACCAACCGTGTTATAGTACACATTACTTCGGCTTATATCCACAAGTTCACATTGACTTCGGATGCTTATATTCTTATTTTCAGTAATATAACTCATGACCTCTTTCACAGACCTGCCATTTTTGAAATTTTTTTTAGCCAGTCACGCTCCACTTCGAGTCGCCCGATCTTGGCAAACAGCTTCTCCCTTTCTGCTTCAAAGTTTTCTTCGGGCGGGGCCGTTTCAAAGATCTCCGATGACCGCTCTATAAATACCTGCTTCCACTTTGAGATCATGTTTGGATGGACCTCATATCGTTTTGCTAAATCAGCCAGCGAATCCCGCTCCTTAATCGATTCGATGGCTACCTGGGCCTTAAAGGCCGCTGTAAATTTTCTCCTTTTTGCTTTCATAATCCACGGTTAAATTAGTTAAAATTTTCAACTTAACTCGTGGTCTGAAATTTGGGGAGTATTATATTATCCTGGTATTGTGGCTGATGGTTTTTAATTTACCGGCCCAGGTGGCGGATTTTACCGCGCCGGATACGGTTTATACCGGTATGCCGGTTAACATCACCAATACCACGACGGGAGGCAGCAGCTGGTACTGGAGCTTTTGCTCAGGCAACGTATTATCGGACCCTGTGGGCACCAACATCGGGAACCCGGGAAACCTGCTGGACATTCCAGGATATATAACCCTGCTGAAAGACGGCAACACCTGCTATTCCTTCATCCCCAACCAGGGAAGCATGTCGCTGGTAAGGTACAACCATGGCTCCAGTTTCAACAACAACCCGGTATCCTGGACCAACCTTGGCGGGTTTGGGCTGCTCAGCGATACGGTGATGGGCATAAAAATTTGTTACGACAACGGCCAGTGGATCGGTATCCTGAATAATAACAACCGGCTTGTACAACTGAATTTCGGGACCTCCCTGGCGAATACTCCTTCTGCAGTGCAGCTTGGCCCCTTTCCCCTGCTAAGGGGCGCTCATTTCCTTGATATCCTGAAGGAGGGCAATACCTGGATCGGGTTTATCTCCTGCTACCTCAGTAACAAACTTGTCAGGCTGAATTTCGGGAACAGCCTGCTGAACACCCCGGTGCTGACCGACCTGGGTGCTCCCGGCTCCATGAATTTCCCGGGCCCCATGCGATTTGTTTCCGAAAATGGCCTGTGGTATGCCCTTGTGGCAAACACCGGGAACGGCACCATGACACGCCTTTCATTCGGGAATTCATTGCTAACAACACCCACCGGGGTAAACCTCGGTGTTGTTTGCCCTTCCATCAGCGCGGCCGGCATCGCGCTCATCAGGGATTGCGAAGGCACGACCGGATTCCAGCTTAATTATTCCACCTCTTCACCTGATAAAATATGGCGGCTGACCTTCCCTTCAGGGATGACAGGACCGGTTAGTTCGGCATCACTGGGAAATATCGGGAACATGACCCAGCCGGCACAGTTCTCCGAACTCTTCAGGACCGGCGATACGTTATTCCTGTATAATTCCAACCGGCAGGGCACACTGACCCGGCTGCGGTTCCTGCCCTGCTCGGATGCTTCAAATCCATCTTCCGTGCTTTTTACCCCTCCTGCATACTCGTACGACAAGCCGGGTACCTACAACATCCGGCTGACCGTGAATGAAGGACTGCCCAACCAGTCATCTTACTGTAAAAAAATAGTCGTTATTAATGCAACCGGCATTGTTACCGCTGCATTTACAGCACCAGATCCGGTTTGCACAGGCAACCCGGTTATCATCACAAACCAGTCGACTCCCGGGAAAACCTACTACTGGAATTTCTGCTCGGGCAACGCCGGTGGAAATCCTTCAGGGACTAATATTGGCAATCCGGGATCCAACCTGGATCAACCGGTTTACAACACTTTGGTACAGGATGGGACCGATTGCTATTCCTTTGTTACAAACCACGGATCTCCAACCCATATGACAAGGGTTTACTATGGCAGCAATTTCAGGAATAACCCGGTAAGTTCAGCGATCATCCTTCAAACAGGGGTCATCAGCCAATTATGTGAAGCAATCCAGGTAAGAAAAGAGAATGGCAACTGGTATGGTTTTCTGAACAATAATTCAACGATCCTGCGGCTGGATTTTGGCGCCTCCATCACCAACAACTCACCTGTTGCCACCGACATCGGTCCATTCCCCAATATCAGCGTCGCACATGGGCTGGTAATTATTAAAGAAGGAGTAACATGGCTTGGTTTTTTTGATTCAGACACCCAGAATAAACTGTATCGTCTGAACTTCGGTACCAGACTGACCAACACCCCGGTTTTCACCGATCTCGGCAACCTTGCAGGATTCAGCCATCCATGCCAGATCGCATCGATCAAAGAAAACGGGATATGCTATCTTTTACTGGTAAACAGTGTCGGCAACAGTTTGTCGAGATTGAATTTCGGGACTTCCTATCTGAATGTGCCTTCAGGGCAGAATCTTGGCGATTGCGGAGCCCTGGTAAGCCCTGTCGGAATCACCCTGGTAAATGACTGTGAAACATCGACCGGTTACTACACGGTTTACCAGGCCTCCGCCACAGCTGCAATCGGAAGACTTACATTTGCAGGGGGTGTCGGAGGCACAATTACGGCAGCGTCTTTGGGAAATATCGGCACCCTTCATTACCCGGTTACGTTCTCTGAATTGTTCCGGCAAAACGACTCCCTTTTTTCCTATGTTCCCAACCAGTACAGTTCTTCCCTGACCCGGTTCAGCTTTCCTCCCTGCAACAATTCCTCTGCCCCGTCGTCAACGCTGTATTCCCCCCCGGGTTATTCCTACAACCAGCCGGGAACCTATAACATCATGCTGAATGTAAACGAAGGGCTTCCCGACCAGGCAAGCCTTTGCAAAAAAATTACCGTTATAAATAAACCAGCACCAGGTTTTGTCGATACGACCCTTTGCTTTGGGACTCCCTGGCATGTCGGCGGGGGAGTTCATACACAGCCGGGGATCTATTACGATACCATCCATATTGGCAGCTGCGATAGTGTGGTTAAGACAACCCTGTCGTATAAACCAAGGATTCCCGTAGATCTAGGAAAAGACACCATCATCTGTGGCGGTGTGCCTTTTGTTCTGCATCCCGGTGTCAACGCCACAAAATATCAATGGCAGGACAGGTCGGCCGATTCGGTATTTATCGCCACCGGGCCCGGCATATACTGGGTGATCGTCACAAAGAACGGGTGCAGCGCCCGCGACAGCATCACGCTTGGCGAATGTTCATCCCCGTTATGGTTCCCCAATGTGTTCACACCCAACGGCGACGGACTTAACGAAACATTCCACCCTGTGGGCACAGGTGTTGCCCGGTTCAGCATCCTGATATTCGACAGGTGGGGAAGGAAGGTTTACGAATCAGCGGAAATGCTGCCGGGATGGGACGGAAGGATTAACGGGGCGATGTCCTCCGACGGGGTTTATATGTATATCGCCACCTATGAGATGAATGAATCGTCAGGGACGACCTACCATGCACACGGGTCGGTCACTTTGTTGAGGTAGAGGGGGTGGTGACAGTGACAGGGTGACAAGGTAACAAGGTAACAAGGTGACAAGGTGACAAGGTAACAGGGTAACAGGGTGACAAGGTGATAAGGTAAGTGGATTTGTTATTCGTTTTTTATGGCGGGGTTACCTGTTGTTTTTCCAGGATTCTGATGAGTCCGGCAATCTGCGCTCTTATTTTGTTGATTTTGCCCATAAGATTAAAGAAATCCTAAGAAACCTGATAAACTCCCTTTTCTGGTTCCGGGCGGCACCTTCGGCTATATTTGACGGAATAGATACAGCCGCCCTGCGTAATTGGCTGGTTAGACAGAAAAGTTCTGATTTTGGAAAAGCACTGGTATAGTTATATATTTCAACTGCAAGGTCAATACTGTTTTTCCACGCGTTAAGATCTTTGTGTGTTTTCATGATTCAGTTTACTGGTTAATCCTGAAAACTGAAAAAAGTAATACAAAAAAACAGAAAAGTTATTAACAAAATTGCTCCCCGATATCTTCTTTCCCCTTTATACCCTTGAATATCTGTCACCCTGTTACCTTGTTACCTTGTTACCCTGTCACCTTGTTACCCTGTCACCTTGTTACCTTGTTACCCTGTTACCTTGTTACCAGTTCCTAATCATGAAATCTCCTTCAAATTCAACTTCCTGAGCCTTGGTGCAAATTTAGCGGTAAATCCTACGATTCCCAGGGTCATGATCCCCCCGAAAATAACCGACGGGATGAGCCCGATCAGCCTTGCTGCGAGCCCCGATTCGAAAGAGCCGATCTCGTTGGAAGAGCCGATGAAGATGGCGTTAACCGAGGCCACCCGGCCGCGCATTTCGTTGGGGGTGAGCAGCTGCATGGCCGTGGCGCGGATGATCACGCTGATGTTGTCGAACATGCCGCTGAACATAAGCAATACGAACGACAGGTAAAAGTTCCGCGACAGGGCAAAAAAGATGATGCTCAGCCCGAAGCCGGCCACGCCGATCATCATGTTCCGGCCGGCATGTACCATGGGCGGCCGGTGCGCTATCACCACCGACATCAGCACGGCGCCCACCATCGGTGCGGCGCGCAGGAAACCCAGACCCTGGGGGCCCACCTTCAGCACCTCCGCGGCAAAAATGGGCAGCATGGCCACCGCCCCGCCGAAAAGCACGGCAAACATGTCGAGCGACATGGCGCCCAGCAGGATCTGGTTGTGGTACACGAATTTCAAACCTGTAGCCAGCCGCTGAACCAACGTTTCACCTTCCACCCGCGGGGGGGCAGGATGGTTTTTTACAAATCCGAGCATGATCATGGCGATTACCAGGAAAAACAGCACGCCCAGGTAAGCCACGCGAACGCCGAAGAACCCGTATACCAGTCCGCCGATGGCCGGGCCGGTAATTGCAGCAAGCTGCCAGACGGTGCTGCTCCAGGTGGAGGAGTTGGTGTAGAGTTCACGCGGAACCAGTTGCGACATCAGCGCGACGATCGACGGGTAGAGGAAGGCCCTCGATACCCCGGAAACCGCCACCACCAGGTAGATCGGGAATACACCCAGTGCTGCAAGTATCCCAAGTTTGGGGATGGTAAACAGGAACAAGGCCAGGGTTCCTACCAGGAAAAGCAGGGTAAATAAAACGATGATCTTTTTCCGGTTGTACCGGTCGGCGGCATGACCGGCAAAGAGGGCCACCGTGATGTTGGGCAGCGCCTCTGCGAGGCCTATCAGGCCAAGCGCCAGCGGGTCTCTGGTGAGTTCGTACATCTGCCAGCCCACGATGATGCTCTGCATCTGGAAGGCAATCGTCGTAAAGAAACGGAACGTCAGGAACAGCCTGAAATCGCGAACCTTTAAAACGGCATAGGCATCATGTTTGACAAAAGGGGCATTTCCGGTTGACATCTGGCATGGATATATTCAAAAAAACCCGGCCAAATGACCGGGTTTTTAAGGAATTTAAAATACAGGTTATTCTTCTTCTTTCTCCTGGTCTTCATATGCTTTGAGCAGTTTCTCCTGGATATCCGCGGGAACCTGTGCATACTCGGCAAATTTCATGTTGTAGGTGGCACGGCCGCTGGTGATGGAGCTGAGCGCGGTGGAATAGCGGTTCAGCTCGGCCAGGGGTACTTTCGCCATGATCTTCTGGTAACTTCCTTCACTGTCCATGCCCATGATCACAGCACGGCGGCCCTGCAGGTCGGTCATGACTTCACCCATTTTATCCTCGGGAACGATGACTTCCACATCATAGATGGGCTCGAGGATCTTGGGTCCGGCGTTTTTGAAAGCTTCCCTGAAGGCATTACGGCCTGCCAGCTTGAAGGAGATTTCGTTTGAATCGACCGGGTGCATTTTACCGTCGAACACGTTGAACACGATATCGCGGGCATAGGAACCCGTGAGCGGTCCTTCTTCCATCTTTTCCATGACCCCCTTGAGAATGGCCGGCATAAAGCGGGCGTCGATGGCCCCCCCTACGATACAGTTGTTCATCTGCAGCCTGCCGCCCCATTCGAGATCGATCACATCGCGTCCGCGAATAGGGAATTCGCTCTGTTCGGTCATCCCTTCGCGGTATGGCTGGATCAGCATGTGAACTTCGCCGAATTGGCCTGAACCGCCGGATTGCTTTTTATGGCGGTAGGTTGATTTCGCCGATTTGGTAATGGTTTCACGATACGGGATGCGCGGTGCGTAGAATTCCATGGGGATCTTCTCGATGTTCTCAACGTGCCATTTGGCGAGGTTGAGATGAAGTTCACCCTGACCCTGCAGGATCATCTGCTTCAGTTCGCGCGAATATCCCATCACCAGCGTCGGGTCCATCTTGGCCAGTTCATTCAGGCTGCTGTTGATCTTTTCGTCGTCGGCGGTGCTTTTCGCCTTTACGGCTGTCCTGAACTTGGGATCGGGGTAGGTGATCTGCTCGATCACGTCATCGGGATTCTTGACCGAGTTCAGCGTATTGTTGGTAAATGAATTTTTCAGCTTGATGGTAGCGCCGATGTCACCGGCAACCATTTTTTCAACCTTTTCGCGGTTCTTCCCGTTGATCACGAAAAGCTGTGAAAGGCGTTCTTTCGACTGCCGTACCGGGTTGACCATGTCCATGGCTTCGCTGATCTCGCCGGCATAGACCTTGAAATAGGAGATCTCGCCGAGATGCTGTTCAATGGATGTTTTGAAGATGAAGGCTGAAGCGGGTTCCGACGATTTGCAGGTCATCAGTTTTCCGTCCTTGGTTTTGATCCCCGGCATTTCGTTCGGCGCGGGTACGCTGCCGGCAATAAATTCGAGGAGGCGGCCAACGCCCATATCCTGTTTTGCGCAGGTGCACAACACCGGGAAGACGGCACGGTTGATCAGCCCTGTTTTCAGCGCCTGGAGCATCTGCTCCTCGGTGAGCGTTCCCTTGTCGAAGAAAATCTCCATCAGCGATTCATCTTTCGAAGCGAGTTCCTCGACCAGGGCGGCATACATCTCGTCAGCCTTGTCCTTTTCACCGGCAGGGATATCTGAAATTTCAGGTTTTCCGCCGCCCGAAGTAAATTTGATCTGCTTCATCATAAGCAAATCGATCACGGTATTGAAACCTGATCCGGCGTTCACCGGGTATTGCATCAGGGTAACATTTTTGCCGAAATTGGCCTTCATCTGGCGAATCGTTTCATCGAAATTGGCATTTTCCTGATCGAGGTGGTTTACCACGAAAATTACCGGTGTATTGGCACGGGTGGCATAACGCCAGGTGATCTCCGTTCCTACCTCCACGCCATTCTGCCCGTTGACGATCATGACGGCGGTATCAACAACGCGCAGCGCCGAGATTACTTCTCCGCAGAAATCATCAAAACCCGGGGTGTCAATGATATTGATCTTCTTGTTGTCACAAAGTGTATACAGTACAGTTGCTGAAACAGAGTTCTGACGCTCCAGTTCAATCGGACGATAGTCGGAAACCGTGTTCTTGTCTTCCACCGATCCACGGCGGCTGATCACGCCTCCTTCAAACAGCATGGCTTCAGCAATGGTTGTTTTACCTGATTTGGCGCCCCCCAGGAGAGCGATGTTGCGGATTTCGTTAGTTTGGTATACCTTCATGGCAGCTAAGTGATTATATAAGTGACTGAAAATTATTATTTTCGTGAAAGGGCGACAAAAATAGAAATTATTATGGAATTAACCAAGCCCCCGGGACAATTACGAATTACTAATTACTAATTAAGAATCAATCTATTATACCGGGTGTTAACGGGCAGGAACGGGATCAGCCATTCACCTCCATTTGGGTCTTTATCTGTTCCCAGCGATCGGCCGGCATTTTCGATCCCATGAATTCAATGACATTACCGGCGAGCAAGGCGCCCAATGTGCCGCATTGCCCCAGGTTCATCCCCCGGGCGTGCCCGTAAAGGAACCCGGAGGCATAGAGATCTCCGGCGCCGGTGGTGTCGATCGGGTTCACATCGATGATGCCGATGGTAAACTTGTCATTTCCCGATTTTACCAGCGACCCGCTGCTGCCGGTCTTGACCACGGCGATTTTCACCATGTCGCTCAAAACGTCGAGGGCCTCCTCCGGCTCCAGCCCGGTGAGGGCTCGGGCTTCGTCTTCATTGGCAAAAACAATGTCCACGAATTCGGTGATGATCGACAGGAGGAAATCCCGGTTGGCCTCTACCACGTTGTAGCTGGCCATATCGAGGGAGACGATCAGTCCGTGTTCACGCGCCAGTTTCACCGCCTGCCTGATCAGTTCATGGTTCTGTACAAGGTACCCTTCGATATGGAAATAACCATAATCTTTAAAGATGGACATCTCCGGTTTTGCAATAGCCGGCTCAGCAAGTGAGTCAGGATCGCCAAACGCAAGGTGCCCGGCCGAGAGCTCAATGGCCGCACCAAGGAAGGTGGCAAAAGTCCGTTCCGAATCGGGCGTTACAAGCGCAACGGCACGACCCGTCTCTTGTTTGCTGTGGATCATGTGGGGATCGACCCCGGCCTGGATGAGGTCTCTGACGAAAAAGCCGCCCAGTTCATCTTCTCCCACCACGCCGATGTATCCTGTCCTGGCTCCGAGCATCGCCAGCCCGTGAATGGTGTTGGCCGCCGACCCACCGGCCGAAAGGCTCTTTTTATATCCCTCCAGCGCAGAAAGCACGCTGTTGCTGCGGTCTTTGTCGACCAGCTGCATACTGCCTTTCGGCAGTTCAAGCATTTCAAGGATGGTATCGCTTTCAAGCGGGATCATGATGTCAACGAGGGCATTGCCCATACCAAGTATCTTTTTCATATTTCTGGTTTCAATGTTCAGGGGGTCAAAACTACGATAATAATTTTAATTGGCGGGGGGGATTTTGTTTGACAGGTGGACGGGTGGACGGGTGGGCGGGTGGACAGGTGGAGGTTGTTTTTTGGGGAAGATGTAATAAATTGGCGGATTTTTCGTATTTATTAAGTCTAAATAGAATTTATATGTTAACAAAATGTCGTATTTTTATCATCGCATTTTCCTTTTTCACCATGGCCGGATGCACACAGAACCAGGATCAGCCGGTGGCTAAAACACAGAAGAATATGAAATTTAAGCAATTAACACCGGAGGAAGAACGGGTGATCGTTCATAAGGGGACTGAAGCCCCTTTTACCGGGAAATATGAGAAATTCAGCGAAACGGGCACCTATGTGTGCAAGCGGTGCGGCGCCCCGCTTTACCGTTCGGGCGACAAGTTTGACGCTCATTGCGGGTGGCCGGCCTTCGACGACGAAATTCCAGGTGCCGTGAAACGCATCCCCGACGCCGACGGCATGCGGACCGAAATCGAGTGCGCCGCATGCGGGGCCCATCTTGGCCACGTGTTCAAGGGAGAAGGCCTTACGCCAAAAGATACGCGCCACTGCGTGAACTCCGTATCACTCGATTTCGTTCCGGGAGTCAGCAAACCCGCTACCGATACCGCCATTTTTGCCGGCGGCTGTTTCTGGGGCGTTGAATATTACATGAAAAAAATCAACGGAGTGCTCTCCACCCGGGTGGGTTACACCGGGGGCAAGACCGACCATCCCGATTACAAGCAGGTGTGTACGGGCACCACCGGCCATTACGAAGCCATCGAGGTGGTTTTTGATCCTTCGCTTACATCGTTCGAAGCCGTGGCCCGGATGTTCTTCGAAACCCACGATCCGACCCAGTGGAACCACCAGGGTCCCGACTGGGGAGACCAGTACCGTTCGGCCGTCTTCTACCGCAATGACGCGCAAAAAGCCATTACCGAAAAACTGATTAAACTGTTGAAGGCAGATGGTCTTAGAGTCGTTACGGAAGTCCTCCCCGCCAAAACCTTTTGGAAAGCCGAGGATTATCACCAGGATTATTACAACAAGAAAGGCTCAACGCCCTATTGCCACGGGTACGTGAAACGATTCTAGAGGGACGAAGGACGAAGGACGCATAACGTGAAATAGCTCTCGTCCTTCGCTTTTCGTCCTACGTATTTTCCGTTCGTAACCGATAGCCGACAGCCGGTTCAGTGATGAGAATGACCGGGATGGAGGGGTTTTGTTCGATTTTTTTCCTGAGTTGGGTTATATGGACGCGCAGTACCTGGGCATTGTCGGCATAGGGGTTTCCCCAGATCTCGCGGCAGATGTGCGACAGCGTAAGCACTTTCCCGCTGTTGCGCATGAAGAGTGAAAACAGGCTGTATTCGGTTGCGGTGAGCTTGACCTCCTCCCCTTTTACTTTGACGATGCGTGCGTTGAGGTCTATCCAGAGCGTACCGTTGACGATCACCGGTGAATCGCCCGTTTTAGCTGCATGACGCAGGGCAACGCGGATGCGCGCCAGCAATTCGCCGGTATTGAAGGGCTTTGTAACATAGTCGTCGGCGCCATTATCGAGCGCCCCGATCTTGACCGCCTCATCATCCTGGACGGTCAGCACGATCACGGGAACGGACGACCACTCGCGGAGTTTCCTCAGCGTGGCCAGGCCGTCAAGGTCGGGAAGGCCCAGGTCGAGCAGCACCACATCGGGCTGGTTCATCGAAACCGAGAGCAACCCTTCATGGCTGTTCTCAGCTTCAAGAACCCTGAACTGGTTTGCTTCCAGCGTAATCCTCAACAGCCTGCGGATCTGTGGTTCATCATCGATGATGAGTATCTTTTGCTTGTTCCGGGTCGTCTCCATATAGTTAACTTTTATCTGGTGTGATCGTCAGGGCGAAGATCCTGCTCTGCCTGCGCGACGACATCCTCAGAGGGAAGTTCAAAGGTTATGGCCAATCCTCCCTCCGGCTGGTTCACAGCCCTTATGGTGCCATGGTGCGCTTCCACCACGGCCTTGCTGATGGTCAGTCCCAACCCTGTTCCCCCGCTGCGGGAGCCTGGCACGCGGTAAAATTTATCAAAGAGTTTGGCAAGGGTCGGTTCAGGTACGCCGGGCCCCCGGTCGCACACGGTGATGGCGATCCTTGTTGGTGAAACAGCGATGATCCTGATGGTGACAGCCGTCCCCGCCGGGGTATAAACGGCTGCATTGTGAATCACGTTGACCAGTGCCTGGACAAGCAGGCTAATATCGACCCTGACAGGCTGGAGATCACCATCCAGTAATACCTCAGGCGGGTGCTGGGCCAGTTCGGTCTCCAGCACGCGCAGGGCCATCCCCACGAGGTCTTCGGGATCGCACAGGCGAAGGTTCAGTTTCATCCGGCCCGATTCGATGCGCGACATGTCGAGGATGTTCTCCACCAGGAAGTTCAGCCTTTTTGCGGCCGACTCCAGTTCTCCTGTAACCTGCCTTCGCGCCTCAGGCTGTTCGGAGGTCAGCGGGTCCTGGAGGTTCGACACTGCCGCCGAGATAATGGCAATGGGCGTACGCAACTCATGGGAAACGCTGTTGAGGATCGTGCTGAACAGTTTTTCCGACTCCTGTGAGATCTCCCTCACTTTTGCCAGATCCACGCTGATCTCGCGTTCAAGCGCCGAGGTAACCTGCGCTACAAACCCGCGGACCAGTGAAAGGGTTTCGCCGTCGGGGGCACGGTCATGATCATACCGGATGCCGATCACCCCGAATACGCCCCGCGGGTCCTTAAGTTGATAGAACCCGGACGAAGCGGTACCCGACCCTGCGAACCTCAGGGCAGCCTGGCTATAGGTCTCCTCCCCGTAAAGGAGCGGGTTGCCAAAGGGCCGGTGGGCAAGGGTGCTGCCATTTTTTTCCATCAGGAAAATAACGATATCGGCATTGAAATGCTGTTGGAAACGCTCGCGGGTCCTTCTCACCACGTCTTTGATGGAAACCGCATTGTTCAGCGACTCCAGGAAGGTGTTCAGCGACCGTAGCCGTTCGCGGCTGCGTAATAGGTCAAGCCTGCTTTTCCTGATGCGGGTAATAAGGGTGGCCCCGACCAGCCCGACCATCAGGTTTGCAATGAGGGAAATAATGTCGTGTACCCGGTGAATATGAAAGTTGAAAACCGGGGGGATAAAGAAAAAATTCCAGACGGCCGACGATAAAAGTGCCGCGAAGAAAACCGCCCCGCGCCCGAGGATGAGCGAAAGCAGCGAGATCACCATCAGGAAAATCAGTCCAACAGCCTGGTAACCTACCAGGGGCGCCGCCGGGTAGCAGGCGGCCACCACAAAAACCACCACGAGGAAGGCTACAAAGTATTCTTTGGGGCTGGAACGCAAAGTCAGGTTTTTCCGGCGGCCGGCAAAACCGTGGGCCACATCGGCCGGTTCGCGGCTTGCCGGATCAGCAGTTTGATGATTCTCCCGGATCTTCACCTTCATCTTCATTGTCATATATGGTCTCGGAGAGGGCCTCGAGGAAATTCATCAGCAGCAGGAATCCCCAGGCTGAAATGGCTATTTCCCCGTATTCGACGATAAAGGTACACAAAATCAGGTCACGAAGGTAAAGTACGGTAAAGACTACGGCCATCAGGTAAATGGTTAACAGGGCAGGAATGACAGGCTTGTAAAACGGATTGAAACGCAACACCGTTCGCAGGAAAACCTTAAATAAGAAGAGTCCGGTGAATTCTAGTTCTTTCATTTCAGCGTTACTTTTTTCCCTCTATCCTTCACTCCTGCAGGCGGGACATGGCACAGGGTTATGGCGTCATTTCCACGTGCAGATGGCTCCTTATGGGGATCATCACCATGATAATTCCTTTGTGCGACAGCCGGTTCTGGATGGCAAACTGGGTTTGGTTATGCAGGAGCCGTTGCAAGGCGGTGGCTTTTGGAAGCAAGAACTGACCCACGAAGAAGACACTCTGCGGAAACCGTTTCTGGATCGTTTTCGCCTCTTCCTTGATTTCATCGGCCACATCGGTGCCCAGTGAATATTTGATCTCTGCATGATGTCCGTAATGCATGGCCAGCTTGCGGTATTGCCCGAGTTCTCCCTTCAGCCGGTCCTCCAGGTCCTTCAGTTCGGCATTGCCCCTGAAATTTCCCGCATCAACTATGCCTACACCCAGGAATACGATATTCTTATACTCCCTGAAGTCATGGTGTACTTTCATGAATGCACAGATCCCAAGTCCGTTGTAACCGCTTACGCAGATCACCGCAGTTTTGTCGTCGGTGGAATAGACATCCGACAGAACGGAATAGTCGGGGTATGTGTCATACACCTCCTGTACCTGGTGGAACATTTTTACGTTCAGTCTTTTGACCAGCTTATCGGCGTAGTTGTAATGGCGTTTGATCATGGAGACAGCCAGGATGAGGCTCGAGGTGATGACCAGGGTGACCCAGCCGCCTTCCATGAATTTGGTCGTTACCACCGAGGCAAGGATAAAAACCGTGATGATCAGCCCGATCCCGTTCACCAGGAGCCTGTGCCACCAGTGCTTGTCTTCCCTGCGTACCTGCCACCAGTGGCGCACCATACCCGATTGCGACAGGGCGAAGGTGATAAAAACGTTGATGCTGTAAAGAACAACCAGGATCACGATGGAACCGCCCGTAAGCCACAGCACCAGCAATGCCAGCGTTCCCATGAAGAGGATGCCGTTCTGGGTGACCAGCCTGTCGCTGAGCACCGTGAATTTCCGCGGGAACCACGAATCCTGCGCCATCGACCCGATGACCCGCGGGCCGTCAAGAAACCCCGTCTGGGCCGCAATAAAGAGGAGAAATGATTCGGAGATGAGCGTGATGAAGACGAATACCAGGCCTGGGGTATGGCCCCAGTTCGCTGTAAGCGCTTCAAGGAACACGGCATTCATGGTCTTCCCGGGTGCGGGATTGAGTTTGAACACGGAATAGGCAAGCAGCAGCCCGAACACCGTTATGGCAAGGGAGATGCCCATGTAACGCATGGTCATCAGACCGGTTTTAATCCTCGGCTCTTTCAGGATGGGAATGGAGTTGCTCACGGCTTCCAGCCCGGTGTAGGTACCTGCCCCCATGCTGTAAGCCTTCAGGATCAGGGCAAGCACCCCCACTGTTCCGAGTGTATGTTTGGCCAGGTGGTAATCGGCAACTGCATCGTGGTAAACTGCCGGAACCTGGCTGGCGTGGCCGAACACCACGTAGAGGATGGCCGCCGCGTGGGTTATCACAAAAAGAATGAACACCGGCATGAGAATATAGACCGACTCCTTGATGCCACGGAGGTTCATCAGGATCAATACGATGATGCCCGCCGAAGCAACCAGTATCTTGGCCGACTGGTATTCGTGGGGAAAGAGGCTGAAGATGGCATCGGTGCCGCTGGCAACAGAGACCGCGATGGTAAGCACGTAATCGACCAGCAGGGAGCATCCCGAGATCATGCCGAGCTTGGGCGAAAGCAACTTTGTTGCCACGCGGTACCCCCCGCCACCTGACGGGAAGAGGCGTATGATTTGCGAGTAGCTGGTACTGATGATCAAAATGGTGAGCACGATCCCGATGGCGACGAAGATGGCAAGACTGTGGTAGTGGCCCAGGGTGCGGTAAGCTTCATCGGGACCGTAACAGGAACTGGAAAGCCCGTCGGAACCCAGCCCGATCCATGCGAAGAAGGCTATCAGCGTGAGCCGGTGAAAGATCTGGTCGTCGCGCAGATCGCGCGCTCTCCCGATAAAGAGGTTACGAAGCCGGTGAAATAAGGAGGGTGATGGTTGTCTGTTCATACTGCCACGAAATCGTTATTTACACTGAGCGTTTGAATTTGTATTTCTTCAAACTCAAACCGTCGAAGTGTACAACCGGCAAAGTAACAGCAGCAAGTGTTAAGGGGTTATTAAGAAATGAGGGGAAACATTAAGAAAGTATTAATGCAGGCAATGCAGGCAATGCAGGCAATGCAGACAATGCAGGCAATGCAGACAATGCAGGCAATGCAGACAATGCGGGAGATTTGGGGGTTTGGGAATGGAGATTAACCGTGCTGAAATTCGTAATTTGTAATTTTTAATTATGTTGTCGTTTCCGCTAAAAACTGGTCGATGTGCTTTTTTTCCATTTCCTCGATTTTCTCGAAGTTTCTCCAGCGGAAGTTTTTCCGGCGGCCGTTGGGATCCCAGGAATAGACGTTGAGGAACATCTTGCCGAAGCTCAGGTGACGGGAGTCGTAGTATTTGGCATAGGCTACCTGCTCGCCGGTTTTAATGTCATTCCCGATAAACGAGAATTTCATGTGCAGCAGCGTTTTGTTATGCAGGGCATCGGTAATGGCGCTTCGTAGCGCCAGGTTGGCAGGAACATCAAGATTCAGATCATAGTAGAGGATCTTTTCCAGGTCGGGCAGTTCCTCCTCAAACCGGAACGCCCTCACCCGCGTGTTGTTTTCAATGGTCCAAGCTTCGAATTTGCTCTGCAGGTCAATGATGTCGCGCCCTTTGTTGCCCAGGCGCAGCGATAAAAAGTAGTTTGACTTGCGCAGCCGGATGTAGACCTTCCGGGTCGTGAACACATCCTGGGGCCGTTTTATCACAAAGTAGACCAGGAACCCTGAAAAAATGGAGGTAAAAAACAGGGAGATCGTCGACTGGATCATCACCACCTGCCGTCCAACCTGCGTTACCGGGTGGATGTCGCCATAACCAATGGTATGGAACGTCACAATACTGAAATAGACCGCCTTTTCAAAGCTGATCCTTTCAATGAAGCGGTTTGCGTAAGGGTTCATCTCGATACTCGCGGTACGGTAGTAAATCCAGGCAAACCCGAAAATAAACAACAGGTAGGTCCCAAGGGAGATCAGGATGAAAACAAGCACTTCGCGGGTTTTGAAACGAAAGTTCATATTGGTGCTGAATAGGGTTTCAGGTGACAGGGTGACAAGGTAACAGGGTGACAAGGTAACAGGGTGACAGGGTAACAGGGTGACAAGGTAACAGGGTGACAAGGTAACAGGGTGACAGGGTAATAAGGTAAC
>CAIWMX010000035.1 GCA_903913885.1 uncultured Bacteroidales bacterium
AATGGGTACCTGGTGCAGATTCAGGATATCACGGAACGCAAAATGGCAGATGACCTCCTGCGCCAGACCCGCCTGAACTATGAATCATTCTTCAATACAACTGATGAATTTCTTTTTGTCCTGGATGAGCATGGGAACATTATTCATGTCAACGAAACTGTGACTGACCGGCTGGGATACACGCGCGAAGAACTTACCGGGCTTTCGGTTCTCATGATCCACCCGCCCAACCGCAGGGATGAAGCAGGAAGCATTTTGCGTGACATGTTAAGCGGCAAAACCGGTTTTTGTCCCGTCCCGATTCTGTCAAAAACAGGTATGCAAATCCCGGTCGAAACAAGGGTATCACGCGGAATTTGGGACGGCAAGCCTGCTATTTTTGGTGTGACCAAAGATATTTCCAAAATTCAGCTGTCGGAGGAGAAGTTCTCGAAACTATTTCACATCAACCCGTCTGCTTGCGGATTGAGCGACCTGGTTACCGGCAGATATGTTGAAGTAAATGAAGCTTTTTACACCATGTTCGGGTTTAACAGGGAGGAGGTGATTGGCAAGACAGCCAAGGAACTGGGGATATTGTCTGACGAAATAAAAAATGCCATTATGCAGTCGGCTGATGTCAACGGCAACGTTAAAAGCGCCGGAGCTGATTTAACAACGAAGGATGGCACCCTGAAACATGTACTTCTGTCATCTGAAAACATCTATATCCAGGATGAAAAATACCGGTTCACGGTTGTTCAGGATATCACCGGGCGAACGATGGCCGAACATGCCCTGGCAGAAAGTGAAGCACGCCTTAAACTGGCACTGGGCCTTGCAAAGATTGCAAACTGGGAATATACGATAAGTACTGGGAAAATATGGGGTTCCGACGATGCCTTTGAACTTTTCGGACTTGAAGTTACGGAGAACCATGAAATGTGGATCTCCGATTTCGAGGCACATATTGTGGATTTTGAGAAATCGAAGAAAGCGCTTTTTGACTTAATTGAAAAGGACATTCCATTTATTGAGGAGAGTGCGACCATTCCTGTAAACGGAGCAAAACCGAGAATTTTTCATACTGTCGGAAAATTAACCAGGGATCATCATGGCGCCCCTGAAAAGGTGCTCGGAATGTTCCAGGATATTACCGAGTTAAGACATGCCGGGAATCTGTTAAGGAAAAGCGAGCAGAAGTTCCGGTCAATAACAGAACAAACTCAGGACCTGATAGCTCTTACCGATACCGCTGGGACGATTACCTACGCATCTTCAGCTTCGAGGGCGCTCTTTTTTATGGAACCGGAAGAGATGTGCGGACGTCCGTTCATGGAATTTCTAAGTGAGGCATCCATTCCCAAAGCATTCGAGACGTTCAGCATGACATTGCGGAGTGGTAAGGGCGTAAAAAACCTGGAGTTGCTGATGAAAAGGAAAGATGGGTCCTTTTTTACAGGTGAATTGAACGGGTCACACTTTAACTCAGGCGACGAAACCGGTACCTTTGTTGTAATCCACGATATTACCGAGCGGAAACAGGCTGAAGAGCAACTGATCAAATCGAAAGAACACGCCGAGGAAAGCGACCGTCTGAAATCCGCCTTTCTTACCAACATGAGCCACGAAATTCGCACTCCCATGAATGGGATTCTTGGTTTTGCCGGACTGTTGAAAGAGCCGGACCTCTCGGGAGACGAACAGCAGAAATACATCCGGATTATCGAAAAGAGCGGTGCCAGGATGCTCAACATCATCAACGATATCATTGACATTTCAAAAATCGAAGCGGGGCTGGTTGAACTTAACATATCAAAATCGGACGTCAATGAACAGATCGAGTACATATACACCTTCTTCAAACCGGAAGTAGAAGCCAAAGGAATGAAGCTTTCCTACACGAATGCCCTTGCGTCCAAAAAAGCCGAGATTGAAACAGACCGTGAAAAACTCTATGCGATCCTCACTAACCTTGTTAAAAATGCCATCAAATATACCCGGGCCGGCTCAATTGAATTTGGCTATACTGTAAAATCACACCTGAGTCCCCCAGCCGGCGAGCCGGTCCACCAGGCTGGTGAGCCTGTCGAACCAGGCGAACTGGAATTTTTTGTCAGGGATACCGGCATCGGGATTCCCAAAGACAGGCATGATGCCATTTTCGAACGTTTTATACAGGCTGATTTAGCCGATAAGCATGCATACCAGGGCGCAGGATTGGGATTGTCGATTTCAAAGGCTTATGTGGAGATGATGGGCGGAAAAATCCGGGTCGACAGCGAGGAAGGCAAAGGTTCCGTATTCTATTTCACCCTTCCGGTAAGAAAAGATGCAATGGCCGGCAGCAGGATTGTCATTGAAAACAATGCAGACAGCCATAACTTGCAGATCCGTAATCTGAAAATACTGGTTGTGGAAGACGACGAGATATCGGAAATATACATTACAACCCTGGTCGAAAAACTGAGTGCGGTAATGTTGCATGCCATCTCCGGAATAGAAGCCATCGAAACATGCAGGGAACACCCCGACCTGGATCTGATCCTTATGGATATCAACATACCGGAATTGAACGGATATGACGCTACCCGCCAGATCCGGAAATTTAACCAGGAGGTTGTTATCATAGCGCAGACAGCGTACGGGCTTGAGGGTGACCGTGAGAAAGCCCTCGCCGCCGGATGTAATGATTATATTTCAAAGCCGATAAACAAGGATATGCTGTTCGCGATCTTAAATAGACACCTAAAAAGGTGAAATTGTGAAATGGTGAGATCGAGAAATTGTAAAACGGGAACCGACGACGAACCTACCACCGGTCTGGGATTAATCCTGTGCAGGGAGTTTGTCGAAAAGCATGGAGGACACCTGTGGATCGACAGCGAAGAAAGTAAAGGAAAGACCTTTTACTTTACCCTGCCCTGAAGTCCGGAACAATTGCCCTGTTAGCATTAACGTGACCCAATGTTATCCGCCCCCGGGTAATGTTCTTTTTAATATATTTGCCTCGGTTTGTTAATGCATGCCCTCAACTTCACAAAAGTAATCTTGTATGAAAAAAAGAGTGCCCGTTATAATGATGATTTTGGCGCTGGCAATATCCGTTTCGGCCCAGATCCCGAACAATGGTTTTGAAAACTGGACAGTGACTGGAAATTACAGCACCCCGGATGGCTGGGGAAATTTAAACCCGGTTACAAGTGCCGGATCGGTTTACACTTGTCTGAAAGGGACACCGGGAAACGTTGGAACTGCTTACCTGAAGCTGATCTCCAAGACCGTGTCCGGGATGGGAGTCGTACCTGGAATCGCTGTGAGCGGGGTATTGAATCCTGTTACCCACCAGGCCGTTTCAGGATTTCCATATACAAACCGCCCGGCCTCTTTAACAGGGAAATGGCAATATATGGCCTACCTGTCCGACAAGGGCTATATTGCAACCTATCTCACCAAATGGAGCACGACCCTGCATAAGCGCGATACCATTGCTTTCAATGTAACATTACTACCCGGGATGGTGATGAGCTGGCAAAGTTTCACGACCGCCTTGTCATACAAAAGCGCTGAAACACCCGACTCCGCGATGATCATCCTTTCTGCCAGCGGCAACACACCGGTTAACGGAAGTTATTTTTACCTGGATGCACTTGCATTTAGCGGTGGAAACGTCGGCATACCTGAGAGTATGGCTTCTTCAGCACTCACAGTCTATCCCAACCCGGTTTCCGGAAACAGCATAACCATCAACGCCATAAACCATGAAATCACGGTAAACATGGTTGAGATTTTTGATATAACCGGAAAGCTGGTTTCCCGAATCGTAACAGACAACCACCTGCTCCCCTTAAGTGCTGATGTATCAACCCTGCGAGCCGGAACCTATATCCTGCGCATCACCTCCCCCGCCAAAACCCTCGAAACAAAATTTATACGGCAATAACTCATTTCCCATTTCACATTTCGCATCTCACATTTCACTATTTAACAATTTAACAATCCCAAATATGAAAGCAAAATCCATCCTCCTCTTCGCCGCCATCCTGTTTTTAGCCATGACCACAGTGATCGCAAATGCAGCAAAGACCGAAAAAATCAAAGTTTACGGGAATTGCGGTTCGTGCAAAAGCCGCATTGAAAAAGCCGTTAAGGCTATAAAAGGCGTTACTGCTGCAACCTGGAATAAAGACGACGCCATGCTGACTGTGACATTTGATGAAAACAAAACCTCCGTTTTGAAGATTGAGGAAGCCACGGCGAAGGTTGGTCACGACACCGATCATACCAGGGCTGCCGACAAGACCTATGATGGATTGCCGGGATGCTGCCAGTATGACCGTCCGGAGAAAAAGTAAGGCTGGTCAGGAGATTTTCTCAAGGAAAATTTTTTCATTCAGTTTCTTCACAATATCAGCGAAGTATAGCTGCAATTTTAAATATTCCTCGGGGGCGAAAACCGCATTTTTCACTGAATAAAAGGCATGGCACATGATCTTGTCGCCGGTTGCCTGGGTCACAAAACTAAATGACATCTGGTCATGATCCCATGAAAACGATTCAGGAAGTTGTTTGATGCGATATCCTTCAGGGACAACTAATTCCATCACAAGGGTTACGTTTTCGGGATAAACAAGATCTACCGGGAATTTCCTTGTGGGTTTGTCAAATGGGTTCTTCCTGATAGCCAGGCCGCAGAAGGGTTCGATCACCAGCATTTTATCTGAGATCTCAACCGGTATTATACTGTTCATACTTAAAATGCAGGGTTTCATCAGCGAATCGGCCCCGGCATTGCTGATCACCAGCGAATCACCTGCTTCAATACCCTTTTCGGAAAAATATTTTCTGGCTTCAACGGGATCATGGCCATAAATTCTCCTGAACCTCAAGGCGTTATAGCCCTTGGCCATGGTGGTGAACCGGGCTTCAAGGGAATCTGCTCCCTGTTTGAAACGCAGCCTGATGCGGTTTTCAACCGATGAAAGTCCTTTTGGTGCCAAATCGACCCACAAGGTTTTTTCACCTTTGACCAGCAATCCTTTCCCGTTGATACACCGCGGGGGGAATGTGCCATTCTCGCACAACGGCTCCGTTGCATCGGTAAGCACCCACTTTTCACCTGTTTTCACCGCCACGATCACATAGTTGAAAAAGTCCATGAAAGGGTAATCCCTGATCACCTTCCCGTTTCCATGGGTGCTGATAAGCACCGGCCAGGCTTCAAGCCCGGCCTCGTTAAGCATACTACATAAAAACAGGTTGATCTCGGCCGAATTGCCGCTCTTCCTTTTCAGCAACTCCTTCGGCTTGATCTCCGCATACACCCGATGATATTCATTCCATGACAGGTTCGTCTTGACCCACGAAACGATGGCATTGAAGCGGTCGGCCGGCGGCAGTGCCATAATTTTATTATCATCCAGAATTTGTCTTGCAACACTTTGACAGGATGTGACATATTTGCCGAAATCACTGTCATCTTTCAGCAGTTTGGCAAGTTCGTCCCAGGTGGAGCACTGGTTTTCTGAAACTCCCCGTGTATTGGTAAACTTGTTCATCTGGAACCTCAGGGTGATAAGGTTGTCTTCTTCAGAAGAGATGAACTCGGTTTCAGTGTATGCCGGCAAATTTTTCATCACAAACCTGCAAATTCCCTCCTTGTAACTTGTACCGTAAAATTCCTTGTCGAGCCCTTCCTGCTGGTATTCCTTGTATTCATCGAATTTATCCGCATTCTTCAGCAGGTAGGTATATAAAAAAAACGGTGTGTATTTCAAGACACATTCACTGTAAATGACAGGGATATGCCTTTGGAAAACCCAGCTGTGCAGCCGGAACTTAAACGGGGAACGGATCTCGTAACGTATCTCTAGCACAGAGCCTTCATGGACATCGGGAAATGCAATCTTTTTAATCATCAGGTAATCCGTTGCTTTCTGTTCATAAACAGTTTTCGGATCCACTTTGGTCTTCGTGATTTTCCCGCCGGCGAGGTTGTAAGTAAATGCCTTGAGCTCCCGGAAGTCGTCCCTGGGATGATCGCCCTTGTTTGAAAAGTAAAGTGGTATGCTCATCTCGCTGAACCTGATGCCGGATTTTTTCAGGATCTTGATTCTCATTTGCCTGGTATAAACCACATCAAAATTCCCTTCAGTGGGAGCAAATGAAATTTCGCCCTGGTCAAAAACAACAAAGGCTGGTGCTGATGTGTCGGTGCTGCAGGCATTCATTTTAAGGTCGGCCTCTGTCACGGTGCCAAACCCGGTTTTATTATCCTGGGCTATTGCCCGGGATACCTGAAAATAGCAACACAGGGCAAGCAACAGCGTGAGTAGATTCCTATTCATGGGTTGATGTAAATATTAGTTTATTTTGTCGTTCGAATGCACGGATTGAACCGATCCAGTTATACAAGGCCGGGTAGTTTTCCAGCGGGATCATTCCCCTGCGGATAAGGATATCGCGGTTATATACCAGCATGTTCTGTTCACTATGGCTTGCCACCCTATACGTACCCATTTCACAGGATAGTTCAACGGCGGGGTACGATTTTACCGACAAGCCTGCAGGAATCGCCATGCGAATGGTGTCGTGGCACCAAACCGGGAAAGGAAAATACACCGGGAGTTCCCTGGATGATATTTTCCCGAAAGCAGGAATATCAACGGCAGGCGGGGTAAAGATCATTCTGTCATTCAACGTTCTAAGCTCATCTTTGGTGGTCAGCCGTGCATCAATTACGATTTCCGGCTTATCGGCCGACTTCCTGCTAAAGGAAAAATCAATGAGCTCATAGTTATTGCCCGGAATGAATTTCCTGACAAATTCAAGCTTTTCCTCCCTGGCGGCAAAAGAACCCAGGTAGGCAATCTCTTCAAATTCGGCCCCTTTGTAATTTGCATGAAGGTTTACGCCCATGGCCTCGTTCACCGGCTTTTCATAATGAAATACCCGGCAAACTTCCACATCCTCAGGGTTCATACAGGGAATATTAACAATTTTGCTCTTCCCCGGCGAGACAACCAGCGCCGGCCGGCCCTGGATAAATACAGAAGTATACCCGGCCGGGATTTCCTTGGCAGTGCAATCGAGCCAGAGTGTGTCAGATTTAACAGGCACGCAGAGAATGGCATGATTGAACTGCTGTGAAGGAAAATCCGCAATAATTGTTCGGGGGATTTCACCCCCCCATACCAGCGTAAAAAAAGAACGGATACCGGCGGCGGCAAGCAGGGATTTCATATACAACGACAATGCCTTGCAATCGCCATACTTGTTTTGTGCAACGTAGGAAGCCGGGTAGGGTTTCAATCCACCGATATCAATGGTAACATTTAAATAACGGGTATTGTCCTGTAGATAATGATACAACTTCCTGATCATGGCAAGGGTATCGCCGGCGCCGGCTGTGAGCGCTTTTACCGTGTTTGTCTCCGATACGGGCAATTTCTCCCCGTCCTGCATCAACCCATCTATGTAATCGCCAAATGTCGACCAGGTCGCAAAACTCCCCCTGATGCCATATTCAAATTCAAATGGCACGACAGAAACGAGCGGCAGCAAATCCTTTAACGACTGACTGCACGTTTCCGGTTTGATCAAATGGGTATAGCTGCTATTCCAGGTATACCTGATGGTTTTTCCGATGCTGTCGACCACAGGAGGGTCAATCTGACGGCGGAATATTTTCACAGGGTAATTGAGCGGGGTTTCAAGGGTCAGGGTGGCATGAAGTACAGGTACAGCCGCATCTTCCACCGGCGACCAGTTCGAAATATCAAAAAACTCAGGTTCTTCAATACAATACTCAACATGAACCTGGTACGGGTATTGGTTATGTTTCATTTCAAAGGACCTGACCATGTAATCAGAGTAGAATGTACCGTAAAGAAATGCGCTCCGGTCCTTTATCTGCTTCCTTTCCAGTTTTCTGATCACCTGGCCTGTTGTATCCTGCACCCAGGCCGACAGTTTGCTGAGCTTTCGTCCGGGTGAATAATACAGGGTAAACTCAGCCGCGTGTTCCCCCTCTTTCGAATTGATCTGGATAAGCAATTCAGTGCGGGTATAGAGGGTTTTATTCTTTATTGTAACATCATCCCGGCTGCTGATCACAGAATAATCAAATTTTTTGCCGTAAACAACGGAGGAACCAAATGTTAACAGGATAAATAACAAATATTTAATCGCGGGATTCATACAGTTGTCCTGGTTTTTCAACAAGGCAGAAAGTTAAAACAATTTGCCGGACCAGCAACCCGGGTATTAAAATTTCTTGTAACCACCAAGGCGCAACCTTTTTCGCCTTCGTGGTTAAGTTATTGATTAAAAAATGTTTTGATTTATTAAAATCGCTAAATTTGGTAGAGGAAAGTCGGTTTTAAGCATTACATGAATTAAATGTACGGAGTGAAAGCAGACCATGAGAAAACCAGGGATGAGCTCATCATGGAGCTGGAGCAATTGCACCATGCCACGAATGCGCTGCTTGAAAGATATGAAGAGGCACTCGCATTGCCCGGGCAGATGGGGCATGCTGAATTAACAGCCTGCCTGGAGCCGGGTTTCCGGGATGAAGTGAATGATTCCAGGTTCACAAATCTATTGGCAGCCAGGGAACTTGCCGATGCTCAAAACCGGGAATTGATTGATTTTGTTGACCGCATCGATGCTGAGATGCAAAAATCGCTCACTGCCTCGAATGAACTGATCTTGCAGGCTTGCGCGTTGACCGGCCTGGACGAAGACCATATGGCGTATATTAAACTCATGGGTTTGTCGAACTTTCGCACAAATAATGCCTGGCGGGATTTTATTACCGCTGTAAATATTATTTTCCAACGGGTTACTGTTACCATGTCTGAAATCCTCGTCAGTGATTTTCTTGCCAATATCCATACCAGGCTAATTTCAGAAAATGATTACTATTACGATTCGTTGACACTGAAAGAGCAGGCATCGCCGGAGAATGCGGTTATGATGACAGATCCGGTGTTACTTGGCCTTATTATAATAACCCTGATAAAGTGTTCCATGAGGCAAATCCGTCATGGTTCCCTGAAATTCGGACTCACTTCTGCCATTGATTCATCGTTGGGAGGAACCGCCGGACCGGTATTCTTTGTCAGGTGCACGGGCCCATTGTCTCCCGGTTTCAGTGAAGTGAAAATAATGCAACTATTCAGCAGGGAAAACCGTTCTGATGAATTTACACTGAATGATGATCTCGTGCTGGCTTCTGCGTGCATGGAGATGTTGGGTGGAACATTGCGTCTTGAAAGCGAACAAGGCGACAGCCATGTATTTTATCTTTCAATTCCATCAGCTGCTGATCCGGATTAAAAACAAACCAAAGTATAAGGAGCAGACCTGTTAAAGTTTTCAGATCATGATCTACCAGGATTATTCAACGGAGGAACTTATAAGGGAATTGCATGAACTTCGTCAGGATCGCGATGTGTTGGATGAACTTTACAAAAGGGCACTCAACCGTGGAACGCCTGCGGAGAGGGAATTAAGCGATGCCTGGCAAAAATCGGTTAAAACCGGAAAGAGAATATTCCAACTGTTTGGCAATATGTCTCATGAGGTCAGAACACCGCTGAACGGCCTTACAGGTATGGCGGCTGTTTCGCTATCCAAAGGCAACCTGACCCATCAGCAAATCCAGGTTTTTCATGACATCGAAGAGAATGGCAATGCCATGTTTAAAACCTTGAATGATATTTTTGAGGTCATGCCCCTGTTTTCCCCCTCTGACCATGTATTCATTTCTGATGTCAATATCATGAGAGAACTGGAACATGTTCGCGAAAGGTTGACTTGTGCAGCAGAAGACATGGGCATCGAGCTGATCATCAACAAGGCTGAAGTTTTACCTGAGGCCTCTGTCAAAACTGATCCGTAGATTTTGACCAGGATTTTATCGTTCCTGATCGTTTCAGCAATCAAGGCTGCGCATGCCGGTTCTGTCGGGTTTGGGATTAAACACTGGAACCGGGAGGCCGGGGAAGCTGCCGGACCAGTATTTTTCGTTCATTCCAACCCGCCCTTCCCGGCGAGAATGAATATGGACAGCTTCCCTGGCGAATCTGAAATAGTTATGGACTTACCGGGAGAACTGGTCCTGGCTGCCGGATGCAATGATTTTATCAGGCAACCGGTTGAAAAAGATGCGTTACTTGCCCTGATGCGGAAATACTTTCCCGGCTGACCATTTGAGAACATGCGATCATGCCTGTTTTAAAAACGGAGAGATTGTTTGATACAAGTCATCGGAATGAAAAACTGATTCGGAGATAAAACCGCTAATTCCGCATTCGGCCATCCTGCCGGGAATAATATCTGCCTCACTGAAAATAAAGATCGGCAGGTTCCGATAGTAACTTCCTTCCATGGCACGGATTGCGCGGGTGGTTTCATACCCATCCATTTCAGGCATCCATGGATCCATCAATACCACGTCATAGGGTTCCCTGGACACCATCTCCACTGCTGTTTTCCCATCGGTAGCCACATCAGCCGAGACACGCCATTGATGCAAAATGTGAGAGATCAAACGCTGATTGAACAGATTGTCATCCACGACCAACACCTGCAGTCCTTCCAGATTCATTTTTTCGTTCTTTTCCATGGCTTAATAGTTGAATACCCCCTTTATATAACAACAACCGTTCCATTATGGATAATATTTCACAACAACATGATTATCAAGGTAATTAAGCACGCAAGATGACGTTCCTAATCTCAAATCGGGAAGAAAAATGCCGGATCAGGACCCCCTCCTGCAAACAGAATCACCCCGATACGATGCCGCATCCTGCGTTATGGAAATCTCTGTGCACTTATTTCGGCGAGGATATTTCATAGGACGAACTCCTGAGAAAAAATTAGTTCCTGACTCTCCAACGTCGGGAAAAATTGTCTCTGATTGAGAAAAAAGCCGATCATCCTCTGACAATATCACACTTGATATTCTGCATGTTACCTCATATTATTCACTGTGGAATGGTTTTTGTATCTGATAAATACTTTTGCCATGAACTATGGAAAATCCTGAATTTAAAAGCCTTAAAGGCTTGCGCGTACTGGTTGTTGATGATAACTTCATAACCCAGAGGCTGTCTTCGCATATTCTTGTGCAATGGCAGGTCATAGCCGACATGGCCGAGAACGGAAAAGTTGCCCTCCAGAAGGTCTCCAGCGATTTCTATGACGTAGTGCTGATGGACCTCATGATGCCGGAACTCGATGGTTACGAGGCAACGCGTGCCATCAGGTCAATGGAAGGAAACTACTTCAGAAATCTTCCCATCTATGCATTCAGCACTAATCCTGACCCCGATAAGATCAGGGAATATGAAATGAACGGACTGATCTGCAAATCACCGCTGGATGTCGCGGATTTGTATGAAAAGATCTCCCCCCATTTAAAATAGTATGTCGATCGGTCAGCTGCCAATGCCACTCAACAACCAAAACTCAATTTTATGATCAGGAAACCGATCCTTATCCTCTTTATCTTTTCAGTATTGTTTTCAGGCAGCCTATACGCCCAGGAAATCCAGAAAGTAGCACAAGCCAAAGATGCAGCATTGGCAGAAGCGCCGCCCGATACGGCCGCCAAACACTGGTTTATCCACGGAACAGGGTCGGCCCAGTTTTCACAGGCCAGTTTCACAAACTGGTCCTCCGGAGGACAAAACACGCTCGGCCTGGCAACCTGGCTTAATTTCAAGATTAATTACCGGAAAGGCAAGCACATCTGGGCCAACACCATTGACCTTGGGTACGGTTTCAATATCCAGGGCAAGGCCAGTGAAGCGAAATTTACCAAAACAAATGATAAAATCGAGCTAACCTCGGCCTACGGCTTCGAACTCAACCCAAACAGGAAATGGTACCTTACCGTGCTGGTCAATTTCCGCACCCAGTTTGCCAACGGCTTTAACTACCCCGACGATACCACCGTCATCTCCAAATTTATGGCGCCGGGATACCTCGTTGCCGGTTTGGGTGTAACCTACGCCCCGGCTAAATGGTTTACAATTTACCTGTCCCCTGCTTCGGGCCGGTTTACATTTGTCACCGATAAAATCCTTTCGGATGCAGGTGCATTTGGCGTTGAAAAAGGAAAGCAGATCAAGGGTGAGTTAGGTCCCTACCTGCGTGCCGACCTGAACAAGGATCTGGCCAAGAATATCAACCTCACTACGAATCTGGAATTGTTTACCGATTACCTCCATAATTTTGGCAATATTGATGTAAACTGGAGTTTCCTCCTGAGTCTCAAAGTCAACAAATGGCTGGCAGCATCCATCCAAACCCAGCTGATCTATGACGATGATGTCAAAATCATGGTTGATCCTTTAAAACCACTCGTTCCACGCACCCAGTTCAAAGAGCTGCTCGGCATCGGACTTACCTATAAATTCAAGTAACAGGTCATCGGAGTTCAACCGGGATCAGGAATGGAATACGTAATGGGCATGGAAATGCCTGTGCGTTTCCCCGTCGTGCCTGTGTGCATGCTCATGGATCATGTTCACGCTGATCAGAAATTCCTCATCATTCAGGATCTCCGACGCAGTGCCTGATTTCTGTATGGTATGTTCGTCAGACAACACCACGACCTGCGGCTGCAGATGATCGATAAGGTCGAGATGATGGGTCGTGAAAATAATGGTCTTGCCGGCATGGTTCAATTCCAGCAGCAACTCCACGAAAAATGTCTGCGTTTTAGGATCAATCCCTGCCAAAGGTTCGTCGACAAGGAGAATTTCCGGGTTCATGGTCAAAACCGATGCTATGGCAACTTTTTTCTTTTCCCCGCCCGAGAGCATGGTGACCGAACGATCCTTCAGGTATGAAATCCCAAGCGCCGCAAGGGTCTGAAGGGCCCTTTCGGACGATTCATCCGTGGAGCAGCCCAGCTGCAGCGGAGCAAACAGCAGTTCATCCATCACGGTAGGACAGAAAAGCTGAATGTCGGGGTTCTGGAAGATATATCCCATGCTGCCTCGAAGCCTGTTGTGGATGTTTTTATTTCCCAGCGATTTTTCGTCAATCCTGATCCGCTTGTAAAAATAATCCCCGGCATCAGGAAAGATCAACCCGTTGATAATGTTGAGCAGCGATGTTTTTCCGCTGCCGTTCTGACCGATTACTGCGAACATCGCTCCTTTGGCGATCTCAAGCGTGATATTCCTGAGAGCAGGTATTTTTCCGAAATAGGAATAATTTACGTTGTTTAAGGATATGATGTTTTCCATGACAATCTATAGGATTAAAATGGCTGCTCCGAGGAGCGCGGTACAAAGTAAAATCAAAAGATCCTTCACCGTCATTTTATTTTCACCGGCAAGAATTATTTTCCCTGCATACCCCCTTGAAATCATGGCGGCATAGGTTTGTTCATAGTTTATCTGCGACTTCTCATATAGGTACAAAATCCTGCCCGCAGCAATGCCGCGCAACGTTTCATTCCTGATATTCCTGATCATTCTTGATTTCAGCGCCAGGTAAGTCTCTTCGACCGTGCGGCAGAGAATGAAAATATATTTGTATGCCAGCCAGAATACCATCAGCAGGGTGTCGGGTATGAAAAATATCCTGAAGGCCTTCAGCAATCGCGGGAATGAGGTGCTGTACACCAACAGGAATGACAGTGAAACGGAATTGAAGACCCGCATGAAAATCCGTGCAACGATGTTGCATCCCTCCAGGGTGATTCCTATCCGGGCCGGGACATGATATATCCAGAAATCATGCGGTTCACCCAGGGAAATAATGCTGACAAGGATATCCCCTGGTGTGACCACGTTCAGCGCGGCCGGCGCCGCCAGCAGAAAACCGAACAGAAACGAAATAAGCAGGATTTGCCGGTACACCCTCGCCATGTTCAACCCGGAAAACAGAAACGCGACGGCAAGAAAACCGCTGGTACTGACCTGCGATTTGAGTGAATGGACGAAACTGATGACCAGGATCAGGTAAACAAAGGCAAGCACTTTGGTAACAGGGTTCAACCTGGCGATGAAACTGCTATTGCCTGCGCTTTCCGCCTGAAGGTAAAGAATCCTGAGACTATTTGCAGTCCCTGCAATCGTGCGTTCGATGAATGAAAACCTCGTCTTTCCGGCATCCCCGGAAAACCTGTCGCGAGGTTCTTCTGTCAGCAAAAAAGCGGGGATGTTACTTTCCATTTCTGATGATCAGCTTTGAAAGGAGCAGGGTGATGGACATGGCCAGCATGGCACCAAGGATACCTGAAACGAGATAATAGCCCGACTGGTGCATCCGTGATGAATCATCATGGCTGAAGGTATAATTCTTCAGTGGCGCTTTCCATGTTTTCGTGTATTTTGCAAGTCCTGCCGGCACATAGCCGGTAACTTCCTTCAGGGTTTCGGCCGACCATTCACCCCAGGCAGCGCCTGTATTGAAGAACATAGGAAGAAGCAAACCCGCCGGGGTCAAAACAACCAGGATGAGCAGGACAACCACGATTTTTTTCTGCAGGTTATTCATCAGTCCCTGTTGTTCTGAATGCATAAATCATTATTTGATGCTGCCTGACAAAATATTGTACAATCAGGGCAGTGATGACACCTTCAACTATGCCGAACAAAAGCAGGTGCTCAACAGCCATGGCAGGAATTGCTATTTTCAGATCATAAGGGCAGTACAGAGCCCGACCGTCAGCTCCAGAAGCAATAAGCGGCTGGATGCCGAACTCCACGCCAGTCAGGATGGCAGAAAGAACAAGACTGAGATACCCTGCAAAAAAAGCAGCCACCACAATCCTTCGGGGGGCTCTTGATTTTCCGCAAATGAGCCTGAAGATGAACCAGGCAATAAGCGGCATGAACACCGCCATATTAAAACAATTCGCCCCGATAGCCGTGATGCCGCCATCGCCGAAAATCAGCGCCTGGATGACAAGGGCAACAGAGACAGAGATCATGGCTGCCCAGGGACCAAAAAGAATTGCAATCAGGGCCGACCCCACGGCGTGGCCCGAAGAACCTCCCGGGACGGGAAGATTGAACATCATGATGATAAACGAAAAAGCTGCAGCCATTCCCAGGTAGGGAATATTCCGTGCTGGAACTTCCTTTTTGACTTTTTTTACCGCGACAGCAATAGCACCAATAAATACCCCAAAAAGTGGCAGGTATGTCTGCGGACTCAAATAACCGTCGGGTATGTGCATTGTTTACCTGGTTTAAACAGGACTACGGCACCTCTTTAACCTCACGTCCTGAAAAATTCAGGGCAAATATATACCTAAACGGCACATGTTGGTGATTTTTTCATGCCGGCCACTGACAATAAACTTCGCTGTCTCTATTCACCTTTCGATGTGCAGGTCGCTCATATTTTACAATTCGTTAACCTGCAGGATAAAGAAACCTGTTAACTTTGGTGCATGAAAGTGGCCTGTTGCAATTGCAACGCGTGGCTGATTCCCATTAATCAAGCGATGATGAAAAAACTGTTCTTATTTTTATTGTTGTGCACATTTGTGCTCACTTTTACAGCATGCTGTACCAAAGAAAGAAAAATGCAGCCCAGGCTGATTGTCGGGATCGTTGTTGACCAAATGCGGTATGACTATTTATACCGGTATTATGACCAGTACGGGCAAAACGGGTTCAAACGCCTGCTGAATGAAGGGATGAATTTCACCTATGCCCAGTACAACTATATTCCGACCTATACCGGGCCCGGCCACGCCAGCATCTATACCGGCACAACACCCTATTACCATGGCATCATCTCTAACGACTGGTATGATGTTGGCCAGAAAAAGACGGTCTATTGCGCAAGGGACACCAATTACCGCACGGTCGGCGCCACCGGCAATGCAGGCCGGATGTCGCCTGAAAACCTGTTATCTTCCACCATGACCGACCAGCTTCGCTTGTCGGACAATGGCCATTCAAAGGTATTTGCGATATCACTTAAAGACCGGGCTGCCGTTCTTCCCGGGGGGCATATGTCCAATGCAGCCTACTGGTATGATGGCAAAAGCGGGAATTTCATTACGTCGACCTATTACTGCAAGGAACTCCCTGCATGGGTTAAGCGGTTCAATGAGCAGAAACTTCCGGACAGGCTGATGGGTTCAGGGTGGAACCTGGAACAAGGCAGAAATTATGAATCCTCCTTTCCCGATAACGGTCCAGGGGAAGAAGACATTTTCAGGGAGGGAAAAACCACCTTCCCGCATCTCTTTACCAGGTTGTCGGACACGCTGAAACGCGAGCTTATCAGGAGTACCCCTTTCGGTAATGAACTGCTTGCGGGTTTCTTCACTGAACTGTTGAAAAACGAGAAGCCGGGACAAAGTGACTATTGCGATTTTCTCTCCATCTCTTTTTCCTCCACCGACTATGTAGGTCATGCCTACGGCCCTAACAGTGTGGAAGTTATGGATACCTACCTGAAACTTGACAGGCAGATCGAACGAATCCTCGACACCCTCGACCGGCTGGCCGGTAAAGGGAATTACCTGTTATTCCTCACGGCCGATCACGGGGTGAAGCCCAACAGCAGCTACCTTGAAGCCAACAGGATCCATGCAGGCCGCGAAAGGACAAAAGGGATGAAGGAACAACTTAATGACTATTGCAAAAGCCATTTCGGCACGTCGCGAATCATTGAAGCCATACAAGACAACCAGATCTACCTGAACCATACCGTACTTGACTCTATGAAACAAAGTGTCGGTGATGTTGACAACAAACTGATCAGTTTCATGCGACGGGCGTTCCCATTTATAGGGATTATACTGACCAGGGAAGAGCTTATTGCGAAACCACCGGAAAGATCAATGAATGCCTTTATCCTCAATGGTTTCAATATCCGGAGATCAGGCGATCTTTTGTTTGAGATGAACCAGAATTATCTTGTTTCAGGTTCAGGTGAAAAGGGTACTACACACGAATCCTCCTATGATTACGACACCCATATTCCCATGATCTTTTTCGGATGGCATGTCAAACCGGGCGAATCAAACCAGGAGGTTTACGTGGAAGACATCGCTCCCACCATCACCAACCTGGTTCATATCCAGGAGCCCGATGCCACCATCGGCATCCCTATAATCCATTGAAAAACCAGGGGTATTTGCCACTATGCGCCTGAATGCCCCTTCTGCTCCAGGCAGGCCTTCGCTTCCGCCGGAGTGCCCAGGAGAATTGCAAGCCACCGGGTTTTCTCATTCTGCTCCAGGATGATCTTGATGGTCATCGTAAGCGGCACTGAAAGGAACATCCCCACCGTTCCGAAAAGAAAGCCCCAGAAAAGCAGGGAAAGAAACACAACCAGGGTTGACAACCCCAGGCCCCTGCCCATGATCTTCGGTTCAATAAAATTTCCCAGTACATTGTTTACCAGCAGGAATGATCCCAGCGTCCACAATGCACCACCAAGGCCGAGTTGCACCAGGGCAAAAAGAACGGCCGGCGCCGCGGCAATAATCGAGCCGATGTTCGGGATGTAGTTCATCAGGGCGGCTATTAACGCCCACAGGAGCGGGTAGTCAACGCCCACAATGAGCAGGGCAATGTAGATCAGGATTCCGGTTAGCAGGCAAATCAAAGTTTTGATCCCAAGATAGTGGCGGATGTTTTTCGTGATGGTTGAAAAGTAGTCAATAGACCTATCCGATCCGGCAAGGATGGCCCTTGCTTTAATGTTGAAACTGCCGAACTCGCCCAGGGTAAAGAGGACGATCAGAAAGATCAGGAACGTATTCCCCATCATGCTCAGAAACCCGTTCACTGCACCGGCCGTGAATGCGAGGACCCTGGCCGGCTGAATGATCCCCGACAACTGTTCTTCGCTGATGTTCATGCCTTTGGAGGTCAGGAAATGAATGAAGGTTTGGCTGATGGTGTTCAGGGTTGTTTCGTATTTCGCCACGTTTCCTGTGAAGGAGGAGATGGTTCCTCCTATCACAAAACCAAACCCCGAGAAGAGCAGTACCATTCCCAATAAGACAATGAGCAGGGCAAGGCCGCCCGGCATTCCTTTTTTCTCGAGCCAGCCGATGGGTTGCGCGCAGATGATGCTGATGAAAAGGGCGAGCAAAAACGGGGTTATGATCGATTGCGCATAAATGATGCCCGCAATGATGACGATCAGCGCTGCAATAATTACAACAGGGGAACTCTCGGGTGATCCTGTACTTTTGCTGTTCATGTTGACATGGGTTTAAAGGAGGGATACTGGCAGTCTCTTTCGTTGCAGACAAAGTTCAACTTTTTTTTGAATTATTGCAGGCGAGGCGAGTCCATTTTTATTTTTTTCTGTTCCGGTGCAAAATTCCTGGTCGCCTGAACAATTTTATGAGATATGAATTATCTTTGTAAGAGTTCAAGTGAGTACCCTGGAAATTTGAATTCCGGGAAATTTTCTTATCACCTCCTGAATATGAAACCAATACTCCTTCCCGTTTTTATCCTGGTTCAGGCCGCCCTGTACGGCCAGCTGAGCTGGGTTCAGAAAGACAGTCTCCCATCCCTGGGACGATACAATCATGTATCCTTTGTCATCGGCAACCATGGCTATGCAGGCCTGGGGGCCGTCAATGCAGAACAACGGATCTATTCCCCCACCCTGTTCAGGTATGACCCATCAGAAGATAACTGGGTTCAACTGGCCGATTTTCCCGGCGGAGGCCGTTATGGTTCAACAGCCTTTACCATAAATGGCAGAGGGTACATATGCCTGGGCGTTGATAATTCACACAATATGCACTCCGATGTTTGGGAATTCAACCCGGAAACCGGGGCCTGGACCGAAAAATCTGACTTCGCTGGAGGGAATCGTTACAGTGCCTGTTCATTTGTTATCGGAAACAAGGCCTATGTAATTGGCGGTTCCATCAACGATGGAAACAATTACCTGAACGACGTATGGTGTTATACCCCCGAAACGGACACCTGGACACAGAAAACAAGCTTGCCTGCTGCCCATAAATCGTGCGCCGTAGCTTTCAGCATCAACGGGAAAGGGTATGTTGCCGGCGGATCAAGTTCTACCATGTCGCCGGAGAAGGATTTTTACGAATACGACCCGTCAACCGACTCCTGGAACCGGCTTCCCGACATGCCGGAACCAAGAACAGGGGCAGTGGCTTTTGTCATGGGTGATACAGCATACGTTGGCACAGGGTGGAACAATTATGTCACCCGTAAAACATTCGTGGCATATTCCCTGACGGCAAATTCATGGTCAGCCATGCCTGTTCCTCCCCAGGATTTCAGCGAGCGGGTATTCAGTACAGCATTTGTGATAGGAAACACCGGGTATGTGATAGGCGGCCGGACAGACCCGTATGATCCTTTTTACGGAAGTGGGGAAATGCTGCAGGACCTATGGGCATATACCCCCTGCATTTTACCGGTGCCGCGTTATACTTATTTGGTAAACAATACCGTTGCGACCTTTGCCGATTCTTCCACCGGTGCAACTTCTTACCATTGGAACTTTGGAGACGGCACATTCTCGGATGAAAAAAATCCTGTACACACCTTCACTAATGGGGTTTTCAACGTTTGCCAGGTTGTTTCCAACGGATGTGGAAGCGATTCCACATGCAAGTCTGTTCAGATCAATTGTACACCGCCAGTGTCCAGGTTTTTCAGCTCGTATGGATACCCGGAAGCGCAATTCACCGACTCATCCGTCACCGGCTGGCTGATTTCCCGGCTCTGGGATTTTGGCGACAACACCACATCAACCGATCAAAATCCGCTTCATGTATATAACTCTCCTGGCACTTACCACGTGTGTCTTACGGTAACCGACTCCTGCGGAACCGACACGCACTGCGAAAACATTTACATGCTGCTCCCGTTAACCCTGAATATTTCTGTAACGCCATCGGCTACAAACGACCTGAAGGCGGAATTCAGCGACCTTACGCCCGGAACAACATACTGGAAGTGGAAATTTGGTGACGGTGATTCAGCTGCGGTTCAAAACCCGTCGCACCTATACAGGGAATATGGCACCTACGTTGTTTGCCTCACAGCCGGGAACAGCACATCGGCTGGTACTTTATGCCGGGACGAGCTTATTTCGGTAAATCCGCTGCTGCACATGACCACCCCGGTAAGTGTTTACCCAAACCCCTCCACCGGCAGGATGTTCCTAAGATTCTACGATACATTCTCTGTATCAGATGTTTATGTGGAGGACCAATATGGCCGACATGTTTACCGTCGGCACATCTCCTCTCCCGGCCTTACAGCACCAGCGGAGGTGGATCTTTCGGGGCTTTCAGCAGGGATCTACTTTGTGCATGTAAATTGTGACAGCTATAGTAAGGTGTGGAAGATCATCCTCCTCTGACAAGACCAGTTCCATACAATTTTACTCCTAATTCAGTGTTATTGTGACGAATACACCGGGATTCTTCATATATTTGCACAAAAATTGTGGATGAAAAAAAATGTCTCAATAGCTGCCGTTTTGCTGCTCCTGTTTTCAGGTTGCCATAAAACCCCTGAAAATACCGTAGTGCTTAAGATGTCAGAGCTCACCGCACCCGCACAGTTCAACTGGAGCACGGTGAAAACTGTCTCCCTGCATCTAGCCAATATACCTGCAGGCATTATCCGTGTATCCTCGGCCGATGAATCAGAATTATACATAAAAGCCATGGGTGACGGGGTCCAGACAAACATGGACCTTTCTATAACGCTTCCTTCTTCTGTTAATGCTATCCGCATCAACTCCTATCCGGTTACCATAAGTTCAAATTCTGTTGATTTTGCCTTTCCGGTCGCGAAGGCAGCCATGGTTACCAACTATTCCATGAATTTTAACGGAACAACCCAGTGGATAAAAGTAGCCAATGCAACCAACCTGGGCTTCACCAACCAGTACAGCGTTTCAGCCTGGGTTAAGGCAGACCGCCATCAAACGGCAAAGATCATTGAGAAGGGCGACTGGGACGGACTAGGACTTGGGCAGGACCTGTGGAATGGCTGGCAAACAAGCGTTGCCTTCAGCGACGGCACTTCAGCCGTATTGGCCTGGGGCTCGGGACGTCCTGTATTAAACCAGTGGTACCATCTTGTTGGAACATACGATGGGGTTAACGTTAAACTCTTTGTAAACGGATCGTTGAAAAATTTCGTTGCCAGCACAAAAACGATCAGAACAAACGGAAGGTATATCTCTATCGGATCAGATGCCGGCGCCCAGAAGTTTTTCCAGGGATTGCTTGATGAAGTTACCATCTGGAACACTGCCATGACCCCCGAACAGGTAACAACAGCACGAACAACAGGGTTTACGGGCGGAGAAAACGGCATAAAAGGATACTGGAAGTTCAATGAAGGAACCGGGTCCACTTGCACTGACCTTAGCCCTGACCACTACAACGGCGCGAATAACGGGGCCCTCTACTCAACCGAAGTCGGATACGGGATGACCGTAGATACCGATGGCGACGGCGTTCCCGACAGTTATGATGATTATCCGCTTGACAACACCCGTGCCTTCAACAATCACATCCCTTCCAATGGTTTTAATACGCTCGTATTTGAAGATTTGTGGCCGGGACAGGGGGACTACGATTTCAATGATCTCGTTGCCGGTTACCGGATTAATACCATCACAAATGCCCAGAATAAAATTGTAGAGACCAGGGCTGATTTTGCTTTCAGGGCGATTGGCGGCAGCTTCAGAAACGGTTTCGGTTTCCAGCTTACAGGAAGTACAATTCCTTCCGCAGCCATTACATGCACAGGTTCTGTTTTGCATGAAAACTATATCTCCCTGTTAACGAACGGTCTTGAAGCCCAGCAGGCACATCCGACCATCATCGTGTGTGACAATGTCTATAACATCCTTCCCGGCCAGAGCGGTGTTACCGGGGTCAATGTTGTACAGGGCATCCCCTTCATTACCCCCGACACGGTCAGCATCCATCTCACGTACACTCCCAATACCTATACCCTTAACCAGTTGAACATAACCGCCTTTAATCCGTTCCTCATCGTAAATAAAACACGCGGCAGGGAGGTTCATCTTGCCAACTTTACACCTACCTCGCTGGCCGATCCCACGTATTTCGGCACAGCCAACGACGACAGCCACCCGGCATCAAACAAATATTATAAAACAAAAGCAAATCTTCCATGGGCACTGAATATCCCCGGCAACTTTGCCTATCCCTTTGAAAGGAAAGATATCCTCAGCGCTTATTTAAAAATGGCGGCCTGGGCCCAGAGCGACGGCAACGAATATGCCGACTGGTATACCAATCTTTCCGGGTACAGGAACAATGCGAACGTTTATCAGCCATAACAGCAATAACCCGCCCTACCTTCAATGAGAAAATACCTTATTTTAATTACGCTTTTCCTTTACTTAGGTCACGTAACGGCACAGCTGACCTATTCGAAAGAAATCGAACAACAAATAAAACAGGTTGAAAACAGCCTGGCCGGACGGGTAATTATTAATGGCAAAGCCGATAATATTGTTGACCGTATGGCATATTTTCATGTTAACGGGATAAGTATTGCGGTTGTAAAGAATTATCAAGTGATTTGGGCCAGGGGATATGGCTGGGCAAATGAAAAAGAAAAGCGCCCTGTCACCATTGAAACGCTGTTTAAACCTGGTTCCATCAGCAAATCTTTGAATGCCGTTGGCGTGTTAAAGCTGGTTCAGGACAATAAACTGGATCTTTTCAAAGACATTAATGACTATTTAAAGTCATGGAAATTCCCCTACGACAGTGTATCCAAAGGGAAAAAAATCACCATGGCTCAATTGTTAAGTCATACGGCCGGCTTATCGGTGTATGGCGGTTTTCCGGGTTATGACGCAAAAAGTAAAATCCCCACCATTCCTGAAATCCTGGATGGCATGGCGCCTGCCAATACCCCACCTGTCAGGTCTTTATTTGAACCCGGGTTGAAATTTCAATATTCCGGAGGAGGGATCATTATCTCGCAACTCATTATTGCCGATGTTACTCAGCAACCGTACGAGAAATTCATGTATGATCAGGTGCTTAAACCCATGGGAATGACTCACAGTTTCTACAGAGCTGCTCCGCCTGCAACAGACAAACTTACTCAACTAGCTTCAGGGTATACAAAAGATGGTGTTGAAGTTGAAGCAACATTTCGTCATTATCCCGAACAGGCGCCGCTGGGATTATGGACTACCCCGACCGATTTGTGCAACTACATCGCAGAGATCCAATTGGCCTGCCAGGGTAAATCATCTAAAGTTTTAAACCAGAAAATGGCCCGGTTGCATCTCACGCCTTACATAGATTCAGATGCGGCTTTGGGAACCTTCGTGCAGGAGCGCAATGGTGAAAAATATTTCTTTCATGACGCCGGGAATGAAGGATTCAGAGGTTTATATTTTGCAAGCGTTGAAGGAGGAAACGGTGTTGCAATATTTGTAAATTCAGATGAGGGCACTATTATCCTGGAACTGCTGAATAGTGTAGCTTCAGTATACGACTGGAAAGGTTTTGATAAGGCGGTAAATGTAAATACAAAAGCAATTCCTGATTCAATGGCACAAAAATATGTTGGCGTGTACCTCTATGATGGGAATATAGCAGAAGTAACCAATGGCAAAGACGGATTATTTTTCTGGACGCAAGGTCAGAATTGCAAAATGCATTTTACTACCGATAAGGATTTTATAAATATTGAGTTCCCTTCCTCAAAATCATTTATCCTGGACAGTTCCGGAACTGTTACAGGCTATTCGAGGAAACTTAACGGCAAAGAATTCCCGCCGGCAAAGAAATTTACCAGGATTGATACATTGAGAACCAACAAAGACCAGATTAATGCCTTTGCATGGCACTTGCTGGAGACTAAAAGATTTGATGAAGCAATTGCATATTTAAACCGGGGATTAGCACTTGAACCGAATGACATTACCGCTGCTGTCTATCTGGCTCATTGCTTTCTGTTCAAAAACGAATATGATAAAGCGATAACCTTATATAAAGGGTATTTTGGCGCGAAAAAGGAGGATCAAGCATCGTTAAAAGAGATGATAAAACAGGATTTTGAATCTTTCCAGAGAAACGGTTTTGATAGGGCCCTGGTGAAAAAGGCCTCTGGAGCGCTTGGACTGTAGATGCACAATCACAACAAGCATCCTTTAGCAGCTGTTTTTGGCAAAGCCGTAGCTATACTATTTGTTTTCTGCGACTTAACCACAAAGGCGAAAAAGGATACACAAAGGCGAATAAGGATGATAATTTCCCGGGAGATTTCTTCGTGCGCCTTCGCGACCTTTAAAAAGTCGTAAAGCTAAATCTGGTTAAGAATTTTGGCTTATTTTTACGGCTTCAGAAAAATTGAAACCTAATCTCTGGCAGTGTTCCCTGTATGCTTTATTCAAAAAAACCTGTGATCAGTAATGGCGGTATCTCAAGACACACAAATCTAACTGGTTGAACAGGGTTACTCATGTCAGAATTCTTCATCATACTTTATCGTTTTTTTCGTCATAACAGGTGGTTTTTCTACCTGTTCATGGTGGTTTTGATCGGATTTATCGTGTTGTTCGCTTCCAGGATCAGGCTTGAGGAAGATATCTCCGGGCTGACCCACGGAGATGCGAAGCTGAGCCGGTATGAGTATGTGATCCGGAACTTCAGGTTTGCCGATAAGCTGGTTGTTAATTTTTCGATGACCGACACTGTTGCAGAAGCTGATCCGGATAAACTGATTTCGGCGGCTACCGCACTCCGCGACAGCCTCACAGCCAAACTTGATTCAACGTGCATCCGGGATATATTCCTGGAAATGAACGATTCCCTCTTCCAGGTTACGCAGGATATCATGGATAAGCACCTTCCGTTGTTTCTAAACGAGGCCGATTATCGCACCATCGACAGCATGTTACTCCCGGGGAGGATGGAAAGCATATTGCAGGGAAACTACCGGATGATGGTATCGCCCGCAGGCATGATGATGAAACAGTGGATTGCCAGGGATCCGCTTGGCATTTCGCGGCTTGCGCTAGGCAAACTTGCAACACTCAGGCTCGATGACCAGTTCACCTACTATAACGACTGCGTGTTTTCACAAGACAAGAAACACCTGCTGATGTTCATCACCCCGGCGAAACCGGCAACGGAAACCAGCAGTAATGCAAAGCTGGTTTCAACCCTGCAGCGGTGCATCGCAAACATGAGACAGGAAAGGCCAAATCCTGTCAGCGCCGAATATTTTGGGTTCGCTGCGACGGCCGTTGGCAACGCCCGCCAGATTAAGATTGACATTTTCCTGACCCTGGCAATTGCCCTGGTATTGATATTTCTCCTGGTGGGTTGGTATTTCCGGAATTTCCTCGTGCCGCTGCTTGGGTTCGTGCCGGCGTTTTTTGGTGGAGGACTTGCATTGGCCGTTTTATCTGTCTGTAAGGGCAACGTCTCTTTCATCGCCCTTGGGATCGGTTCCGTGATCCTTGGCCTTATCATAGATTATGCACTGTACCTGGTAAACCATTACCGGCGTAAAAAATCGGTGGAGCAGGTTCTGGCCGACATGACCCATACCATCCTGATGTGCAGCCTGACCACCATCGGTGTTTTTCTCTGCCTCACTTTTCTCGGTTCCTCCGTACTTCACGACCTGGGATGGTTTGCATCGATCAGCGTTTTCGGCGCATCCATCTGTTCGCTGGTCATCCTTCCGCAATTCCTTGGCAAAAGAATGCTACCCGGTGAAAATCATCGACCAGGCATCAATTTCATTGACAGGGTTGCAGCCATCGACCCCGGGGAGAAAAAATGGCTGTTGGTAATGTTGGCAGTGGCAGGGATTATAAGCATTTTCGTTACCGGCAAAGTTGTTTTTGAGAAGGATCTGAATTCCCTGAATTACATGCCGGAGCCCCTCAGGAATGCCGAAAAACATCTCGAGTTGCTCTCCGGAAGAAAATTTAAACAAGTCTATATCGTTTCAACCGGCAAAAATCCCAATGAGGCCCTGAAACTGAATGAGGTTGCGCGGAGGAAACTGGAGACACTGAAAACGGAAGGCAGAATCCATGATTTTTCAGGAATTGGCGCCCTGCTGCTCTCCGATTCATTGCAACGTGAACGACTGAACAAATGGCATGAATTCTGGACAGATGAACGAAAAGCATCATTTATCAGCCAGTTAACCAGGGATGGAAAGAAGATCGGGTTCAGCGAGGGTGCATTTTCCGGAATAACATCCATGCTGGCTGCCGATTATACCACGATCCCGCCTGCAAACCAACTGACGCTGCAAAAGGCGCTTTTAAGCGATTGGATCAATGAAACTCCTGAAATGACCATGGTATCGTCTATTGCAAAGGTTACAGAGGATGAGAAACCGGCCGTTTATGAGTCTTTTTTGCACGTTCCCGGCATGGTGGTTTTCGACAGGCAACACCTGACAACCCGGTTCGTTGAAAATGTCAGGGCAGACTTTGAATTGCTGGTTACCCTGTCGATGATCTTTGTAACGCTGTTGTTGCTGATCTCCCTGGGCCGGGTTGAACTCGCCCTGATCACTTCCCTGCCCATGTTTATCAGCTGGCTGATCACCCTGGGCTTCATGGGCATTACCGGAATCAGGTTCAATATCTTCAACATCATCATCTCCACATTCATTTTCGGGCTTGGGGTCGACTACAGCATCCTGATGATGCGTGGTTTATTAAGCAGGTATAAGACCGGCGTGGATGACATGAAGACCTACCGTGTCTCCATCATCCTCTCATCGGCCACAACACTGATCGGGGTTGGAGCGCTCTTCTTTGCCCGCCATCCGGCCCTCCGGTCAATTGCACTGATTTCTGTCGTAGGCATAGTAAGTGTCGTAATTATTTCCATCACGGTACAATCATTCCTGGCCAAATGGTTTTTGCTCGCTCCGCTGCAACGGAAAAGCTACCCTATGACAGCCCGGAACATTTTACAGGCTGTGTTTATCGCATGGATCCCCATCTCGCTGTTTGCCTTTATCCTGGTTATTTACGGAAACCTCATCAACCCGCTCCTGCCACTTCCGAAGCAGCGCAAACAGCTGGTGTTTCATCATTTCTTCAGGTTCCTTTGCGATTTTTACATTAAACTGAATTTTCCCCGTTACCATGCCATTGAAGGCGACAGAGAGGAGTTTCAGCGCAAACCCGCGATCATCATCTGCAACCACCAGTCGCTGATCGATACCCCTGCCCTGCTGCGGCTTCACCCTAAAATTGTCATACTCACCAGTGACTGGGTTTTCAGGAACCCGGTATTCGGGCCGGTTGCCCGGGTGGCAGGATTCATCCCCGTATCCGAAAACATCGACAACTCCCTGGCACTGATCAAACAAAGAGTCGACGAGGGTTACTCCATCCTGATCTTTCCTGAAGGACACCGTTCCAGCAATGGACAGATCGGTCGTTTTCACCGCGGGGCTTTTTATATTGCCGAGAAACTCGGCCTCGATATCCTGCCGCTCATGCTGCATGGCGGTGGCGACTTTCTGCCGAAAGGGATTTTCTGGGGAAAGCCAAACCGCTTGTTCACGCAGATCCTGCCGAGGATCACACCAGATGACCATTCGTTCGGTACAAGCTACTCAATGCGTTCGAGGCTTATCCGAAAATATTACCGTGAAAAATATCCGGAATACAAGACGATGCATAACACCCCGGGTTCCAACGCCATGAACCTGAGGCTCAATTATGTTTTCAAGGGGCCGGTGCTGGAATGGTATCTCCGCGTCAAAATGAAGCTGGAAAATAATTTTGAAACATGGTGCAGGCTGGTGCCGCGACAGGGTGATATCCTCGACCTTGGTTGCGGTTATGGTTACATCTCCTACATGCTGATGCTTACTTCAGATCAACGGTACATAACCGGGGTTGACTACGACCTGAAAAAAATCACGGTGGCCGTTAACGGGTATCTGAAAAACGACAGAATCACTTTTGTTCATGCCGATGTTGCCGAATACCAATTCCCCGCGATGGATGCATTCCTGCTGGGCGACATACTGCATTACCTACCCCGTGAAAAACAGCAACAGCTCCTGGCCAGATGCATCAGCAATCTTAATACCGGGGGCATCATCCTCATCCGGGAAGGGAATGCCGACATGAAAACAAAGCACAAGCGCACAAAGCTCACCGAGTTTTTCTCCACCAGGATAATCAGGTTCAATCAATCGGATCACGGGGAGCTCTGCTTTTTGTCGGAAGGCATCCTCCGGAAGATCGCTGAAAACGAAGGCTTAACCTTTGAAACCATTGGTCAGAATCAACTGACTTCAAATAATTTCTACGCCATGCGGAGGCCCTGAACAAACAGGCGCAATTCCCGGCAAATGAGCAGGAATCATTGTCATTTATCTTTGTAAAAGTTCTAATTTCGCAGGGTTTTCCCAATCATGCAATGAAAAACAAGATGATTTAACCGGATTCATATGTTAAAACAAATTTATCGCAATCTCATGCGTTTCACCGACGGTGCCTTATACGGGTTTGTAGGCCCATTCAGCGTATTATACATCATACCCCAATTCCTGATGAAAATGGTAAAGATCAAATCCCTGCCGGGATTTGGCATTCCAGGTGTGGAAATTGCCGGTATTGTCTTTATGTGGTCAGGCGCTGCACTGGCGATCTGGTGCTCGGTTCTTATGTTTTTATTTGGAAAGGGCACCCCGCTTGTCACATCTGCACCGCAAAAAATCATGGACCGCAATATCTACGGAAAAGTACGCAACCCTATGATGTGGGCGCTGTTCCTGGTGGTTTTCGGTGAAATCCTCACCTTCGGGCAGCTCATCCTGGTGGTTTGGCTGGCCGCCATGTGCAGGATCATCTATCTGATCGTGGTCAATTATGAAGAACCGCAGCTGGAGCGCCGTTTTGGTGACAGCTGGAACGAATATTGCAAGCGCGTCCCGGCCTGGTTTCCACGAAGGACGTAGGACGTGGGACGTAAATCCAAAATCGTAAATCGTAAATCGTAAATCGTAAATCGTAAATCGTAAATCAATTGTTTCATGTCTTCCTGGCAAGGTAAAAGCAGGGGTAACATTCTTGGATACAGGATCTTTGTGTGGAGCATAAGGAACCTGGGGCTGGATTTTGCTTATTTCCTGCTGCTTTTCGTTTGTGGCTATTTCGTTTTCGCCTCCGGGAAGGCATTCCGTTCAATTTTTTACTACTTTCATACAAGGCTTGGCCTTTCATCGTTCAGATCGGTTGTGAATATCTTCAGGAATTACTATTTGTTCGGGCAGGTTTTAGTTGACAAGACCGCTGTTCTTTCAGGAGGGAACCACAACATCAAATTTGTGCTCGAAGGAAAAGAAGAGTTGCTCAGGATGCGCGACGGTGGCATCATCATCAGCGGTCACATTGGCAACTGGGAAGTTGGCGGAAAAGCACTTGATTTTCTGCAGAAAAAGATCAACCTTGTCGTTTTTGATGCAGAGCACCAGGTTATCAGTAAATACATGAGCGATACCCTGTCCGACCGGAATGTCAGTTTTATAAAAATCGGCGACGATTTTTCATATATGCTGGCGATCAAGGAGGCTCTTGCCAATAAGGAGATCATTGCCCTGCATGGCGATCGTTTCGTCGACGGAAACCAGACCGTCATCATTGATTTCCTTGGCGAACCTGCCCGGTTTCCCACAGGTCCGTGGCATATTGCCTCCCATTTCAATGTCCCGGTTTCCTATGTATTTGCAGTGAAGGAATCGCGCCACCAGTACCGGTTTTTTGCATCTCCGCCAAAACCCGTTCCCTCAATGAAAAACCTGAAGACGCGAAATGAAACGGTTATCGAACCAATCAGGGAATATATCGCAGAACTTGAAAAAACTGTGCGGAACTACCCGCTCCAGTGGTACAATTATTACGATTTCTGGAATACCGGGCAGTGATTCACCCTTTCGGCCGGTAGCATAAACAGTTGTGATTGGTGACCGCCCGGAAGCTTTGATACTTCTGCCGATGAATTTCCGCATAAATCATTCAACGCACAACGAAACGATGTTCAAAAAACTGCAAATTCATATAAATCAATTTTTTACAACGCAGCACTTAAAGATGCTTTTAACTGGCGTGCTGTTGGTAACATCTGTGAATTCTTTCTTAAAAGTTTCCGGGCAAACAGCGCGGGTGGGGATCTTCACAGACTGCCAGTATTGCAACTGTGAAACGGAGGGGGCAAGGAATTATACGTTGTCACTATCCAAACTCGACAAGTGCATCCAAGTCTTCAATTCACTTCCGCTGGATGCTGTCTTCCATCTTGGCGACATGATCGATCATGACTACAGGAGTTACGACAGTATTCTTCCCCGTTTTCAGAAGTTCCTTCCCCCGTTGCACCTGGTCCTTGGCAACCATGATTACGTTATTAAAAGCAAGTATAAACCCGGGCTGCTCGAGCATGTGGGGATAAAAGAGGATCATTACGTGGTTGACCTTGGAGCCTGGCGGTTCATTATCCTGAACGGCGATGACCTGAGTTTTTTTGCCCCGCAGGACAAGAAGCACAAACAAGAGCGGAACGATGTGGTATATGACCAGTTCGAGCATCTGCACATCAACGGGCTGCCATGGAATGGCGGGATCGGCAGGGACCAGATGGGTTGGCTGGAAAAGCAGCTCGATGCCTCGGAGCGGGCCCGTCTGAATGTGGTTATAGTGTGCCATTTCCCGTTGTTTACAAAACCAAACCACAACCTGTTCAACAACAAGGAGGTTTTCAACCTGATCGCACGATATGCCTGCGTTAAGGCTTACTTTAACGGCCATTATCATTCCGGGGATTATCAACTCAGGGAAGGAATCCACATGGTTAATTTCAAAGGTATGGTTGACACGGAAAATAATGCATTCTCAGTCGTCACACTCACATCCGACAGCATCCTGATCAAAGGTTATGGCAGGGAGCCAAACAGGAACCTGAAGATCAGGCAGAGGGCAGAGCGGTAGCTTTCATCCAACGAGATGATAACAGGTTTTTTTGTTGTTTGCAGTTTTTTGCTTACGTTTGTTTTCAAAACAGATCCTCCCATGCCACGATTCTCCGCGCTCATTTCAGCCATACTTCTGGCTCTGTCATTTGTATCCTGCCACCCGGCAAAAAACACATCAAACAATGAAACAAAGTCAGATTCAGTTATAAAACCATTCATTATGAAAAGTCATTTCGGATTTACCGGCAATAAGAAGGTTTTCCTCTATACCCTGGCCAATGGGGCGGGAACAACGGTTAAGATAACAAACTACGGGGCAATCATCACCTCCATCCTGGTTCCGGATAAAAATGGAAAAACTGGCGACATTGTCCTGGGATACGACAGTCTGGCCGGGTACGTTGCCAACAGCCCCTACTTCGGGGCCATTGTGGGACGCTATGCCAACCGCATTGCCAAAGGTTTGTTCACCCTCGATGGAAAACAATATAAACTCGCAGTCAACAACGGGAATAACAGCCTTCACGGAGGAATCAGGGGATTTGACAAGGTGGTGTGGGATGCCCGCGAAATAAAAGATACTTCAGCAGTTTCCCTTGAACTCACATACCTTAGCAAAGATGGTGAAGAAGGTTATCCCGGGAATCTCAAAGTGAAGGTCACGTATACCCTGGATAATGCGAATGACCTGACGATGGTTATTGAAGCTGAAACCGACAAACCCACGCCTGTGAACCTTGCCAACCACAGTTATTTCAACCTCAGTGAAGCGGACACGGATATTCTGGGGCACCAGCTCACCCTGTTTGCCTCACAGTTCACACAGGTTAACGATGAACTGATTCCTACAGGGAAACAACCTGAAGTAAAGGGTACACCCATGGATTTCATCCAGCCCCACCTGATTGGCGAGCGAATTGGTTCGGTCAAAGGCGGATACGACCACAACTATGTCCTTGTAAAACAGGAAGGTCCTCTGGCGCTGGCGGCAAGGCTGTATGATCCCCGCAGCGGGCGGCAGCTGGAAATATCGACCACACAGCCGGGAGTCCAGTTCTATTCAGGTAATTTCCTTGACGGCACAATTCATGGCAAAGGAGGCAAAGCATACAATAAGCACTACGGTCTCTGTCTTGAAACCCAGCATTTCCCTGATTCTCCGAACCAGCACGCATTCCCGAATACCATTCTGAAGCCTGGTGATAAGTTTTCAGAGACGACGGTTTACCGGTTTTCGGTAGAGAAATAAAAAACAAACTGTCAGATTCCTAGTATTTCTGGGGAACAAAGGTCTGCTCCGACATGGGAGGCCGCACGTAGGACTTGTCCTTTTCAAGCGGCGGCAGGATGATGGCTTCGCGGGGAACATCTTCATGAGGCACCAGGCTTAACAGGTGGCTGATGCAATTAAGGCGGGCCCTGCGTTTATCATCGGCCTCCACGACATACCAAGGCGAGAGCTTGGTGTCGGTATAGGAGAACATCTCATCCTTGGCCTTCGAGTAGTCGACCCATCGCGAGCGTGATTCCACATCCATCGGGCTGATCTTCCACCGGCGTGTAGGGTCGCTGATCCGTTGTTTAAAACGCCGTTCCTGTTCCCGGTCGCTCACCGAAAACCAATATTTGATCAGGATGATACCCGACCTTATCAGCATCGTTTCAAAATTAGGGCATGACCGCAGGAAATCCCAGTATTCGGCTTCGGTACAAAACCCCATCACACGCTCCACCCCTGCCCTGTTGTACCAACTGCGGTCGAAGAGTACCATTTCGCCTGCAGCAGGCAGGTGGGGAAACATAGCGTTGAAAATACCACTGTGTTTTTTCCTTTTCAGTAGGTACGCCAAGAGCAACGACACGACATACGCGGGGATTCAGGCTTTCGGTAATCCGTTTGATGGCGCCTCCCTTTCCTGCCGCATCCCGTCCTTCGAAAAGGATCACAACCCGCAGGCCTGCGTACTTGATCCATTCCTGCAACCTGACTAACTCAACCTGTAGTTTTACAATCTCCTGCTCATACATATCCCTGGGAAACTTACCAGCCCCTTCTTCTTCATGATCACCAAACACTGTATCAGGTGTTAGCGGAAGTTCCTCCCTGGCCTGCACCTTTTTCGATTTTTCCTTTGGTTTTTCCTTTTTATGACCCATGGGGGAATGACAATTTACGATTTACGATTTACGATTTACGATTTTCGATTTACGATTTCCCAAATTTTCAAATCCTCAAATTCCCAAATTTTCAAATTTCCTTAACCCCATCCGAAATTTCTGCGAGGTAAAAATCGGCCTTTAATCCTGTTTTCAACTGGTATTCACGGCCAACCACTTCAATAAAGTTTTCCACCGCATCTTCGCGCACCAGGCTAACAGTACAACCGCCAAAACCGGCGCCGGTCATGCGGGATCCTACCACCCCGTTGATTTTCCAGGCTTCACCCACCAGGGTGTCAAGCTCAAAGCCGGTTACTTCGTAATTGTCGCGCAACGATTGGTGTGAGGCATTCATCAGGGCGCCAAATTGCAGGATATCCCCCTTCTGTAAGGCTGAAACGGCATTCAGAACACGCTGGTTCTCTGAAATAATGTGGCGGGCCCTGCTTCGGATCAACTCATCGGGAATGATCTCCTGCATTTTGAAGAACTGCATGAAACTGAGCTCGCCAAGTTTTGAAATAGGGGTATTCATGCTAAGGTAAGTTACCGCCAGCTGGCACTCGGCTACCCGTTCGTTGTACTTCGAATCGGCAAGGCCGCGCTGTTTATTGGTGTTGGCAATGATCAGCGCGAACCCGTTCGTTACAAACGGAACGCGTTTGTATTCCAATGTCTTGCAATTCAGAAAAATAGCGTTGTCCTTTTTCCCCATTCCAACGGCGAACATATCCATGATGCCGCAGTTCAACCCGATGAATTCATTTTCGGCACGCTGTGAAAGCTTGACCAGGTCGAGCATTTCAAGTTCAATAGCATTAAGCAGCACCGTCAGGGCATAAGCGGTGACCATCTCTATGGAAGCCGACGACGACAACCCTGCGCTGTTTGGGATATCCCCTGAGAACAACATGTCGAAGCCGGAAAACGGGATGTTCAGCTGCCTGAACTGGTCAAAAATAGCCAGCGGGTAATTAACCCATTGTGAACCAACCTTTTTGCCCATATCTTCCAAACGGATCTCCGTTTTGAAATCCATGTTTGTGGAAGCGAGCCTGACCACGGCATCGCCCGTCGGCCTGATCAGCAGGTAGGTTCCATATTGCAGTGCGCAGGGTAACACAAAACCACCGTTATAATCTGTGTGTTCGCCAATAAGGTTGACACGGCCGGGGGCAAAGAAGCAACGCGGGTTGCTTTCAGGATTGCCGTAAAGTTCAAAAAAGCGTTCTTTCAGGATTGAGAGGTTCATCGGGAATAGAAATAAAGTGTGATGCTAAATTAATTATTAAATTGATGCTGGCGGATTTTTCGGACGGTTTTCAAAGGATGGTTTGAACTTTCTGTCATGAATTCATGCTGCTCATGGATGGGTAACCGTTAAATTGATAAATTTGCCATATTAAAAAATAGCTTTATGAATCGTTGTTTATCAACACTTTTCTTTATAGGTTTATTTCTCTCCATCAATGGCTCAGCGCAGGATATGAACACGCTTTCGCTCGATGGCAGCTGGAAAGTACGTAAGGCAGGATCCAAGGAGTGGATGCCCGCCAGGGTGCCCGGAGTGGTACATCTCGACCTGATGCGGAATAATGCGATCCCCGACCCCTTTATGGGCGACAATGAATCTAAACTGCAATGGATCGGCGAAACGGGCTGGGAATATGTAAAGACCTTCCATTACGGCATCGACAACTTTGAAGCGCGTCATATTGAACTGGTATTTAAGGGACTCGATACCTATGCCAACGTCTACCTGAACGATTCGCTTATTTTGGTGGCCGATAACATGTTCCGCGAATGGTACGTTGAAATCAAGCGATACATGCATATTGGCCCCAATACGCTACGGGTCCAGTTCCCTGCAGTCAACACCGAAAATAAGTCCCGCTATTCGCAACTGGCCGCAAAGCTCCCCGGCGATGAAAAAGTGGTATGCAGGAAAGCCGCATACCACTTCGGCTGGGATTGGGGCCCGACTTTCGTCACCAGCGGGATCTGGCGCCCGGTCTATATCCGCAAATGGGGTGCCCTGAACGTGGTTAATGTTCATATTATCCAGAAAGAACTCACCGATTCCCTTGCCAACCTGGCAGCACAGTTTACCCTCTATGCCGAACTTGATAACCCATGTGAAGTCAGGCTCTTTCTCGATTCAACGGAAGTATTGCGTCAATCGATTGTACTGAAACGCGGTCCGAACATTCTCCGCGGCGATGTCGCCCTGAAAAACCCTGAACGCTGGTGGCCGAACGGGATGGGCGCCCAGAAACTCTATAATTTCAGGTATGAGGTCTATTTCGACAGCGTGCTCATTGCAAAAGGCAGGCAGAAAGTCGGACTGCGTACAGTTGAACTGGTTCAGGACAAAGACAACGCCGGCAGGTCGTTTTATTTCAAAGTCAACGGGATCCCGCTGTTCATCAAAGGGGCCAACTACATCCCGCAGGATAATTTCCTTCCCCGCGTGAAGGATTCAACGTATAAGGCGCTGATCCGCGATGTGAAGGAAGCCAACATGAACATGCTGCGTGTGTGGGGAGGCGGTATTTACGAAAACGACCTGTTCTACGACCTGTGCGATGAAAACGGCATCCTTGTATGGCAGGACTTCATGTTTGCCTGTGCCATGTATCCCGGGGGAAAAAAGTTCTTCGACAACGTCCGCGATGAAGCGATCCAGAATATCGTAAGGCTACGGAAGCATCCCTGCATTGCCCTCTGGTGCGGCAACAACGAGATCGACGAGGGTTGGAAAAACTGGGGATGGCAGAAGCAGCTTGGTTACACGGCATCCGACTCGGCAAGGATTTTAAAAGATTACAACCTGATCTTTAACGTGATCCTGCCCAACAATGTGCATGGGTTTGACACCCTGCGACCCTATATTCCTTCCACGCCGCTTCACGGTTGGGGCCACCCCGAAAGCCTGACCGAAGGCGATTCCCACTACTGGGGCGTTTGGTGGGGTAAGGAACCATTCTCCACCTATGAAAAAAAGGTTGGCAGGTTTATGTCGGAATATGGATTCCAGGGGTTCCCCGACCTGACCACCATCAGCAAATTTACAACGCCCGGCGACCGGCACCTGGGCTCCTCCGTCATGAAGACCCATCAGAAACATCCGGCAGGCTATGAAATCATTGATGAATTCATGCTGCGTGATTACAAAAAACCGAAAGATTTCGAATCGTATGCTTATGTCAGCCAATTGCTGCAGGCACGTGGCATCGGCATGGCCATTGAAGCACAGCGCAGGGCGAAACCCTGGTGCATGGGCACGCTTTACTGGCAGCTGAACGATTGCTGGCCGGTTGTTTCATGGTCATCCCGCGATTATTACGGTAAAAAGAAAGCCCTGCAATACCGGCTGCCTCACCTTTATGCCAAAACCCTGTTATCTCCGGTGATTGAAAACGGGCATGTAAAGGTATACGTGACCACCGATGATCTCTCACCCATCAAGGCTAATATGTCGGTAAAACTGCTTGACTTTTCAGGAAGAACATACACCAACCGGACCTGCCTGGTCGAGATCCCGGCAAATGGTTCAAAAATCTGTTTTGATACGCTGGTATCGGCTTTGGTGGGAAAACTGAATCCCGCAGAGCTGGTTTTCGCAGTTACGATGGAGGGTGAAAACATCCATGGTGAAAATGTAAAGGCAGAAAACCTGCTCTATTTCGTATCTCCAAAGGATCTGCTGCTGCCGGTGCCATCAATTTCAAGGAAAATCAGGGAAACCCCGACCGGCTATACCGTCTTGCTTTCCTCCGACAAACTGGTTAAGAACCTGTTTCTTTCCGCAAACCTGAAAGGCAGTTTTTCCGACAATTATTTCGACCTGTTGCCAGGGGTTCCTGTGGAAATACAATTCACAACCACGAAAAAGAGTCTGGAAATCGACAAGCTGATTACATTGAAAAGCCTGGTGGACACCTACTGAAAAGGAACAATCTGAAACTGGCTTCCCGTTATGGTTCCTGCTATGGTTGCGGAATTAACTCATATGTGTCTGTAACCGGCACACGCATTAAATCGAATTTTAATTCAAACGAATGCATAAATACACCCCATGATCTCCTGTGTTAAATGTCAGAAAACTTTTACGGGATTGCTGATAGCCTGCCTGCTGCTTGCCATGATCCCGGTCGTTTACCCGCAGAAACCTCTGCAGCTTACCGGTTATGTGAACCCGCTTATTGGTACGGGCGGTCACGGGCATACCTTTCCGGGCGCCAGTGTCCCGTTCGGGATGGTGCAACTGAGTCCTGATACCCGGCTCGACGGCTGGGACGGATGTTCGGCCTACCACGGGTCCGATTCGGTGGTATATGGGTTTAGCCACACGCATCTCAGCGGTACCGGCTGTTCCGATTATGGCGATATCCTGGTCATGCCGGTTGCGGGTACAGTAACCCTGGCAAGTTACGGATACGCTTCTCCTTTCAGTAAACAGAATGAAACCGCCGTTCCGGGCTATTACCGCATCAGCCGCTTAAAAGGCCCGATCACGGCAGAACTCACATCGACCGCCAGGGTTGGGTTTCACAGGTACACATTTCCCCCAACGGCTGAAGCAAACATCGTGATCGACCTGAAACACCGCGATAAGGTTCTTGAGTCTGCGCTAAAAATTGCCGGTCCTGACGAAATTGAAGGATACCGGTTCTCACAGGCATGGGCAACAAAACAGATGATCTATTTTGTGGCGAAATTCTCAAAACCTTTCTCATCGCACACCATCTCATCGTCAGGCAATCTGTCAGCGACTATAACGGAAGGAAACGGTGATGACATTAAAGCATTTTTCACCTTCACCACGGTTGCAAACGAAAAAATACTGGTCAAAGTCGGCATTTCTGCCGTGAGCATTGAAGGCGCCCGCAAAAACCTGGAAGCGGAACTTCCCGGCTGGGATTTCGACCATGTTGCCGGACAGGCATCCGCGTTATGGAACACCGAACTTGAAAAGATCAAAGCTGAAGACGGGACACCTGAACAGCAGGTGGTCTTTTACACGGCCCTTTACCATACTTTGTTGCAGCCGAACATTTACAGCGATGTCGACGGCCAGTACCGCGGCCGGGATATGAAGATCCATAAAACCGACAGTTTTGATTATTATACGGTATTTTCTCTATGGGACACCTATCGCGCAGCCAATCCGCTCTACACATTAATCGAGCCAAAGCGGACCAGCGATTTCGTGAACACCTTCATTCGCCAGTATGAAGAGGGCGGGATGCTGCCAGTTTGGGAACTCTCATCCAACGAAACAGGTTGCATGATCGGGTACCATTCCGTTTCTGTCATCGCCGATGCCTGGCTGAAGGGAATTCGCGGATTTGACGGTTTGAAGGCCCTGAACGCCATGAAACACAGTGCCGAACAGGACCACCTGGGGCTGAAATATTACAAATCAAAAGGATACATCCCCTCCGACCGGGAGGGTGAATCGGTTTCAAAGACCCTCGAATACGCTTACGACGACTGGTGTATTGCCTTGATGGCCAAATCACTTGCCGATCTCGACACCTACAAGACGTACCTGGCTCGTTCCCAGAATTACAAGAATATCTACGACCGTATTTCCGGGTTCATGCGCGCCAAGGCGAATGAAACCTGGTTTTCACCCTTCGACCCGGCTGAAGTCAACTTCAACTACACCGAGGCCAATGCCTGGCAGTACAATTTTTATGTTCCTCACGACCTGGGCGGACTGATGAACCTGATGGGCGGACGGAGTAACTTTAAATTGAAGCTGGATGACCTCTTCTCAGCAGACTCCAAAATGACCGGCCGCGACCAGTCCGATATAAGCGGTCTGATCGGTCAGTATGCCCATGGCAACGAGCCCAGCCACCACATGGCCTACCTCTACGACTATGCCGGGGTTCCCTGGGAAACCCAAAGACTGGTTCATCGCGTATGCAACGATTTTTATCGAAATAAACCCGACGGTTTGATTGGCAATGAAGATTGCGGTCAAATGTCGGCCTGGTATATTTTCAGTGCCCTGGGGTTCTATCCTGTCACCCCCGGTTCAGGGATCTACGCCCTGGGTTCGCCGGTTTTTCCCAAAGCGACTATTTCACTTGAAAACGGAAAATCCTTTATTATCAAGGCAAACAGCGTCAGCGAACAGAATTTCTACATCCAGTCGGTCAGTCTGAACGGCAAGCCATACACGAAATGCTTCATCACCCATGCCGATATTCTAAAGGGCGGCGAGCTGGTATTCAACATGGGCTCCCAGCCAAACAAGGCATGGGGAACCGGGTTTGGTGCATTCCCAGAGTCATTTATCTCTGAATCGCAGATTACGCCTGTACCGTCGATTCACCAGGGAACCCGGACCTTTATGGATTCAACCGTGGTAGGTCTGTCCTGCGCAATGCCGGATGCCGAGATCCATTTCACCCTCGACGGCTCTGAACCCTCCATAAGGTCAAACGTCTACCAACGGCCTATCCTCATCCGGAAAACCACGACGCTAAAGGCATATGCCCAGGGCAGGGAAACGCCAAAGAGTTATTCAATTGAAGCGCATTTCACCAAAATTCCCAAAAACCGCAGGATAACGCTCAATACGAAATATTCAGGACAATACTCGGCAGGAGGAGATCTTGCACTGATCGATTTTGTACATGGGAACGAAAACTTTCAGACCGGGACCTGGCAAGGTTATGAAGGAACTGATATCGATGCCGTGGTCGACCTGGGGGCTATCATGCCGGTACGCACACTGTCGCTTGGGTGCTTCCAGGACCAGGGAGCATGGATCTTCATGCCCCTGGATGTGACCTTCTGGATTTCGGATGACGGGAAAAATTTCACCAAAGCAGGGGTCGTTGCGAATGATGTTGATGAGAAACTCAGCGGAGTGAAGACCAAAGAGTTTTCACTCAATGTGAAAGGAACCAAGACCCGCTTTGTAAAAGTTGTTGCCAGGAACCGGGGCGCTTGCCCTGTATGGCATCCTGGGGCCGGGAGCAAATCATGGATTTTTGCGGATGAAATTAACGTGGAGTAATTTTGATTTACGATTTACGATTTACGATTTACGATTTTAGGGTCATTGAATGAGAAATATGAAAATAAAGTCTGATCTGATTCTTTTACTTGCTGCAGTGATCTGGGGGTTTGCTTTTGTTGCCCAGCGGATTGGGATGGATTACGTGGGACCATTCACGTACAACGGCGTCAGGTTTGCGCTGGGGACCCTGGTTGTGCTCCCTTTTCTGTTCCGGAATGCTTCAAAAAGCGAGCCGCTGCTGAAGGTATCTCATCCAGCCGATCGCCGAAACATCGTGATCGGAAGCCTGATCACTGGGTTCCTTCTTTTTGCCGGGGTGTCGTTGCAGCAACTTGGATTGCAGGAGACAACTGCAGGTAAAGCAGGTTTTATTACCGGGTTGTACGTGGTTTTTGTCCCCATTGTCGGCCTGCTTTTCGGCCAGCGGTCGCACTTCACCATGTGGATTGGCGCCGTGCTTTCGGTTGCCGGGCTCTATTTTCTGAGCATGACCGGAAGTTTCAGCATAGAACACGGGGAAAAACTGGTGTTGTATTGTGCCATCGTTTTCACGTTTCACGTGCTGTTCATCGCGTGGCTTTCGCCACTCATGGACAGCTTTCTCCTGGCTGTTATCCAGTTTGCGATTTGTTCGTTGCTTAACCTCCTGGTCGCTTTTTCCATTGAACCCGTGAATATCGCTAACATCATGCAGGCCTGGATTCCCATTGCCTATGGTGGTGTATTATCTGTGGGAATGGCATACACCCTCCAGGTGGTGGCACAAAAAACAGCCCATCCCACCCATGCCTCAATCATCCTGAGCCTTGAAGCGGTGTTTGCCGTTGCCGGGGGATGGATTTTCCTGCATGAACAGTTTACCCAGCGCATGCTGCTCGGATGCGTGCTGATGCTTGCGGGGATGATGGTGGTGCAGGTTAAGGTGGCGAGGTAGCGAGGTCGCGGGGTAGCGAAATGGTGAATAAAATCTTTAAAAAAAAAAAGTTATGAAAATCAGGAGTGTAGTGTTGGCTCTGTTGGTGGTGTTTGTCATGGCGGTTCCTTTGCCTGTGGTGGCCCAGAAAGGGCTGACGGATGCTGTTGCTGCTGTGCCGTTTGGCGAGCAGGCTATCCCTTTTGATGTTGCATTTGGTCAGGGAACATTGCGTATTGACTATCTCCTTGCAGGTGATGCAAAGTCAGAAGTGGTGTATTTCAGCCAGATGAAGATGGAACCTTTCTGGGGTGGCCCGCATAAAAACCTGACCGATCAGTTTGGATACGGGACCTATCGTTATGCCGCCTATGATTCCGCAACAGGCAAATTACTGTTTTCGCGGGGTTTCAGTACCCTTTTCCAGGAATGGAAAGGCACCGCCGAAGCCAAAATCATGAAGCGGGCATTCCCGATGACGGCGGTAATGCCATTTCCAAAAATCACAATTCGTTTTGTGATTGAAAAACGGTCGTTTGAGACCAACAAGTTTGAACGCATCTTTGAAAGGATTATCAACCCGTCTGACTATTTCATCAGCCGCGAATCGATTCACCGTTGTAAGTCTGAAAAGGTAAAGGATTCGGGCGATCCGGCGAACCACGTTGACGTTGCCTTTATCTCTGAAGGATATACAAGTGTTGACATGGATAAATTCCATAATGATGCAAAGCGAATGATGGAGTATATCCTGTCAAACGAACCCTATTCGGCGAATGGCGACCATTTTAACTTTTATGCAATCGAGTCCCCTTCTGATGAGGCCGGCGTCTCCATTCCCGGCAGGGATATTTTTGTAAACACCAACATTCACAGCAGCTTCTACACTTTTAACATGGATCGCTACCTGACCACGTTCGACACCAAATCGGTCTACGATATCGCAGCCAATGTTCCTTATGATCTCATTTTCGTACTGGTGAACAGCAAGCAGTATGGCGGGGGCGGTTTTTACAACCATTATGGCGAGGGAACCGTGGACAACCAGCTTTCTTCGATCGTTTTCATCCATGAATTCGGACATGAATTTGCCGGGCTCGCCGACGAGTATTACACTTCAGAAATCACTTACAGCGACTATTACAACCTGAAATTTGAACCCTGGGAGCCAAATATAACCACCAATGTGAACTTTGAATCCAAGTGGAAGAAAATGGTCACACCCGAAACGCCCTTGCCAACGCCGCGTTCCGAAAAATTTCAAACCGCGACCGGGATGTTCGAAGGAGGCGGTTATCTGTCGAAAGGAATTTACAGCCCGGCCATGGATTGCCGTATGAAAAGCAACGCGGCTGCCGGATTCTGCCCGGCATGCACGGATGCCATCATCCGGATGATCAGGTTCTATTGTGAGGAATAGGCGATGAACCAGGGGCTGATATTTGATATCCGCAGATTTTGCGTACATGACGGCCCGGGGATCCGGACCACGGTATTTTTCAAGGGGTGCCTCCTTAGTTGCTGGTGGTGCCACAACCCTGAAAGCCGGGATGCCGGGATTGAAACTTCGGTAAAACACCTTACCCTGGGAACAAACACGTATAATAGAACGGAAACGACAGGGCAATGGATGTCGACGGAAGAGATATTCAGGGAAGTGGAAAAGGACCGTATTTTTTACGATGAATCGGGAGGAGGGGTTACCTTTTCCGGCGGAGAGCCCATGCTGCAGGAAGCTTGCCTGGCTGAATTGATGAGAACCTGCAGGCAGCAGGGAATCCATACCGTGCTGGATACTTCAGGGTATGCCACCCCGGAAGCCATGGCCCATGTTGCAATGTGGGCCGACCTGATCCTGTTCGACCTGAAGATCATCGATGAAAAGCTTCACAGGAAATATACCGGCGTCTCCAGTGTGCCAATCCTCAAAAACCTGAAATACCTGCTGAAATCCGGAAAAAACGTCATCCTCCGGTTCCCTGTAATCCCCGGAATTACGGATACACCGGAGAATATCTTGGCCATGAAAACCTTCATCTCCAACGATCTTTCAGGCTCCCGGCTACACCTGAGCCTGCTCCCCTACCATTCCAACGCTAATGAGAAATACAGGAGATTTTGCAAACCAAATCTTTTACAGGGGCTGCCCGACCTGGCGCCGGAGAACCTGCTTTCCATGCAGAAAGAGTTTGAAGAAATCGGCTTAACTGTTACCATCGGCAGCTGAAAGCAGGTTTCCTGCATTCAGCTGCCGGAACGATGACTATTTGCAGACAATTATCTTTTTCACCATTTTATAATCCCGGTTTTTCAGGATCACCGTGTAAACGCCGGGAGAGACAGGCCTCAGGTCAATATGCCTTTCAACGGTGCCACTGACTGCCAGACCATCCATTTCAAAAACAGTCTGTCCAAGGTTATTGATGATGACCATGTCGAGGATTTCCGATTTTACCGATGTTATAGATAACAGGAATCTTCCGTCGTTGGGAACCGGGGAGATCGTGAAGCCCGATCCTTCAATGCTTTCGATGCCGGTCATCAGGATCCTGATATGGTTGGATGAATCGGAAAAACAGTTCTTGTCTGATATGCGGGCAAAATAATCGCCCGACTGGTAGGGAACATAAAAAAATGTATCTGCGCCTGCAATGAGCGAATCATTCCGAAACCACTGGTTGCCAATCCACACGTTGCTGAAGAGGGTATCGTGCTGTTTATAAATACTGGTTGTAGCAGGTGTTATGGTGACCGTCACCGCCAGGTTGGGCGACGGGGCGCTGCTGCCGCAGGTATTCGTCGTGGCAACAGAAACATGGCCTGAAGTGGCTGTAATCGGGAAATTGAGGATGATGCTGTCGGTTGTCGCCCCCCACATCACGATGGCCCCCGGAGGCAGGCTCCAGGCATACCCTGTCGCCCCGGCTACCGGGTTCACTTTGTAATTGACACCGTTTTCAGGTGTGCAGATTTTTGTCGGGCCTGAAACGATTCCCGGCGCTGCCGGAATAGGAACTACGGTAACAGGGAATGGCGGAGATGACGATCCGTTGCCGCACACGTTGTTGCCCGTCACCGTAATGTCGCCTGAAATGGCAGAAGCGCTGAAACCCACGCCGATCGAGTTGGTGCCTGCGCCGGTAAGGATGGTAGCGCCTGAAGGCAAAGTCCACGCGTAAGTGGTGGCATCAGGGACCAGCGCAACTGAGTAGGCAATACCCTGGCTGCCAGCGCACACGGAGGCAACGCCCGTTATAACCCCGGCCGGCGAAGGCAATGGGTTCACCGTGACATTGAACTGAGTGGGGTTTCCGGCTGTACAGCCATTGCTGGTTGTGTAATTCACCTTCACCCACTGGGCGCCGCCCGCACCCCAGGTTACGGTAAGCTGGTTCGTCGCCGCCCCGCTAACGATTGTTCCTCCGGGGGAAACGGTCCACACGTAATTTGCCATCCCTGCTTCGGTGATATACGTGTAATTTCCCGAATTGATGCACATGGTGCTTAGACCGGTAATTGTCGGAGGCGACATCTGGCTCACGGTAACATTGAAAACAGTGGGGTTGAGCGCAGCACAGCCATTCCCGTTGGTATACCGGACAGTCACGTTTTGGGCACCTATGGTGTTCCAGTTAACATGGATGGAGTTTGTCCCCGCCCCAGAGGTTATGGAACCCCCGGCTGAAACAGTCCATACGTAACTGGTCATGCCTGACTCCGTTGAATAAATGTTGTTAACAGAGCCCTGACAGGCGGTGTTCGAACCGGTAATCCCGGGGACAGGCAGCGGATTCAGGATAACAACGGCACTGCCCGACATAAAAGCTCCCAACGTACACGACGGGCTTGACAATGCGACCAGGGTATACGTTCCGGGGGTTTGCGTGTTAATCTGATATGGCAGCGACCCACTGTAATTTACCACCGGGGGCTGGTTTACGCCGTTGATGGCATAAGTAAAATTGTAAGGTCCCGATGCGCCTGTGATGGTGATGATGACCGTTGCCTGACTGGTGCCGTTGTTGCAGATTGACCCTCCCCCGCTGACCACGCCGTTAAGGCATGCACCAGAAGGAGCCGCGTATTGCTGTGTGAGGCTGCACGCCGTGCTGTCGGAAAATACGGCATTCAGATAATGCGTTGTCCCGGTACATGGAATGTTGGCCAGGTTATAAGCCAGCGGGCTGACAAAAGGATGGGTGAACGTTTGAGAAACAGGCGGAACCGCCGTAATGTCTGTGATGGTGAGTGTGCCTGTCGTTGGGGGGTTGCTGAATTCCATATTGCCTGAAACAGAGTAACTATTGGTTGTTCCGTTGCACGCAGTGGTATTGTGCGTGATGTTGATCATCGAACAGTGAACGACATTGTTGCAGTTTGTAATACCCGTGCCACCCGTTTGCGAGAAGGTGATGGTGCCTGCCATCTGACTAAAGTTGGTAATCAGCAGAATATAGATTTGGCCGACCTGGGCATTAAGAATATGACACGTTTCAGTTGCGCTGGTAGAATAACTGCAGTCAACCATGTTTCCCTGGGGATAGACGCATCCGGTGGATGTATTGCTGCAGCACGTGTAAACAGGAGAACCCTGGCAGGTACCGGTAAGACCAGTGGCACAACCGTCCGATAAACTTGTAAACGGCCCCCAGCAGATAAAATCGACATCATTGTTTCCTGATTGCGATATCGTGATGATAATACTACCCGGCGCACTCACCTGCATGTAAAACCAGGCCGGGCACGGAGTTGACCCGAGACATCCGTAGTTTGGATAACCGCCAACAGCCGGTGGGGCCGTACCCGTGGTTCCGGAAGGAAACGTATACGTGTTTCCGGAGCAGGCCACCGATGCATCGGTACAGGCTAATCCCGTTGCAGGAGCATCCGGAAGCCCGGATTGAAATCCCGGTTTGAAGAATGGAGATGAACTGACGAACTCCTGCTGAACGACTGCAGGGGTTGTGGCACCTGCCTCCATAGCACTTTGAACCAATTCTTCAAAATCGCTCCACACCTTTTCTTTATCTGCGGGGGCAATAAAAAGAGGAGCATCCTTGTGAAAATCGCCCTTGTCAGCAATATAAATATCACGGTTCCTTGCTTTTCCGTAAAAATCGAGCCGCTCAAAATCAGAATGAAACATGGAAAAATTGACCACGTAATAGTCGAATCCACCATCCGAATGGTCAAACCTGACCATTTTCTGAAGTGTGTCGCCCGATTGCGTCGAACAAATTATGGATTCGGAACTGCCGGACAGTCCAAATCCGGCAATATTCCTGCTGTATAGCATCGGCTCAAACGAATTAAAAAAAGCCAGCAGAAGGAATAGTTTAATCGCGGTAATGGTAAATCTTTGCATGGTGAATCGGTTTTAATGTTATATACTACTTAGGTCCTGATAATTAAAAAACAACACAGTACTGAATGTTGGAGTTTGTTTGTTTTTCAAACTCAAACGCTTCATGTCAATCCCATTTTAAGTCCGTGCCGGCCTTCATAATCAACTGATCAGAAAGCAGGTCAGGGTACCTGAATATGAAAAATGCATCCCGGGGGATACAGCCATAAATGGCTTATGTTGAGATGGATGCCATTAGTTTCGGGAAGTACGGCTGTGACTGTGAAACCATTCTATCAAACTGCAACCCGCTACCCAATTCAAAATGGTAAACCCCTTAATTATCGGACAAAAACATTAAATACAAGCAAAAATTTAGCTATTTCATTGATATTCTGCACCATAAAACAGGTCAGAATTACAAATGAAATATCCTCAGTAAAGATAGAAAACTATTATTTATTTCCAACAACGCAGTACAGAATATTTTCCCGATGTTCAACCTAACAAAATCCCCGGTTGATTTTTTTGAAAGGGTAAATAGATGGATTTGCTGCCGGTGCAGAAAGGGAGGAAACCTGGTTACTTTGTCAGCCTGAAACTATAACCTGCCGAAATCCCAAAGGAGGAACTTCTGCCGATTACATAGGCATCCTGGAGGATATCGCTCAGCCCGTAACGGTAGCAAACCTTTGCAAAGACTTCTCCGGGGCCCAGTTTAAAAGTCGGCCCGGCTTCTACTGTCCATGAAAAATCCACCTCGCTGAATTTTGAGAAAGGCATGAACAACCAGTAATATTTTCCTGAGTAAAGCACCCCGGTGTTTGGTTTCCCAACAGCAAAGTCAACCTGGGGGCCGGTCGCCATGAGTATCCCGAATTTGCTTTTCCTGAAATCATACTGATATTCGATCAGCATAGATAACCCTGCATAATGCTGGTAAGCATTAACATAATAGGTTGTCACGGTGTCGGTAACATCAACTTCCGACATTCCTTTTCGTTCATAATGGAACCCTGTGGCAAGGAAGAAATGCTTTCCTAGGTCAAAATGGACAGTCAGGGCGGCTTGAAACGAGCCACTATTGGGAATCAGACTCACCGTGTCAAACAAACTGGAATTCCGGTCATTCCGCACGTATTCGGCAACGTTTGTGTGCGATCGAAGGTATCCTGCGTCAGCACTAATGGAATTTTGAGAAAACAGCCGGAGCGCCATGAACCCCAGGCTGGCAAGCAATATGATTTTCTTCATCGCAGGTGTTGATTATACTGATTGGGTGTGCAAATTTATGACATTTTCAACACCGGCCGGATGGGGCTTTTAATATTTGTAAAACATTCATCAGCCGACCGATTGAACCATCTGATGGGTTAAAGATAGCGGTAATTCATTGCATTTGTTATAAATTTGCATATTCATCAAATTGCAGGCAAGTCCCTGAAAAAACAACGATCATGACAGACCGTATTAAATTCCTGCGCGAAGCCAGTCTGAATGCCATAAACCGCATCTCCGCCGAGCGGGCCCTGCTCGTGACCCGGTTCCATGCCACCGGTATCGACCGGGAAGTCTCCGTCCCGGTCATGCGGGCCATGACCCTGGATTATATCCTTTCCAACAAGGAGCTTTTTTTTGCCGAGGGAGAACTGATCGTCGGGGAACGTGGCCCGGCACCTAAAGCATGTCCGACCTATCCTGAGATTTGCGTTCATTCTCTGGATGACCTCGATATTCTTGACAGCCGAAAGAAAGTATCCTTCAAAGTTGATCCCGAAACCCGGAAAACCTATGAAGAAACGATCATCCCGTTCTGGAAGGGAAGAAGCAACCGCGACCGGGTTATGAACTCGGTGCCTGCAGAGTGGATGGATGCCTACAAGGCAGGGGTATTTACCGAATTTCAGGAACAGCGCGGTCCTGGACACACCGTGGCGGGGGATAAGATATACCGCAAAGGCATGTTGGATTTAATCGGCGATATCAGAGAAGCAAAAAAAGGGATCGACTGGCTGAACGACCCGCGCAGCCTGGCGAAAGCTGAAGAGCTCAAAGCCATGGAGATTGCTGCCTGCGCGGTGATCAGGTTTGCCAACCGCTATGCCGTTGTGCTTGAAGAAATGGCCGGTTCCGTTGCTGACGGCGTTTCCAACGCCGGCACAAGACGCCGGGAACTGGAAGAGCTTGCTCAAATCTGCCGCCAGGTGCCCGCCAATGCCCCGCGTACGTTCCATGAAGCGCTCCAGTATTACTGGTTCGTGCATCTCTGCGTGATCACCGAACTGAACCCGTGGGATTCGTTCAACCCGGGGCGCCTCGACCAGCATCTCTATCCATTTTATAAACGTGAGATTGAACAGGGAAGCCTGACCAAAGAAAAAGCCGTTGAAATCCTGCAGAGTTTCTGGATCAAATTCAACAACCATCCCGCTCCACCCAAAGTCGGCGTTACAGCCCTGGAGAGCAATACCTACACCGATTTCTCCCTGATCAACCTTGGCGGCGTTAAACCCGACGGATCTGACGCAGTGAACGACCTTACCTTTATCCTGCTTGATGTGATCGAAGAAATGAGGCTGCTGCAGCCCAGTTCCATGGTCCAGGTAAGTCGGAAAAATCCCGACAGCCTGATCCATCGTACACTGCAGATCACCAAAACCGGCTTCGGCCAGCCCTCCTACTTCAACACCGACGCCATCATCCAGGAACTGGTCAGACAGGGAAAAGATGTAATTGATGCCCGAAACGGCGGCGCCAGCGGCTGCGTGGAAGCCGGGGCTTTCGGAACCGAAGCTTATATCCTCAGTGGGTATTTCAACATTCCCAAAGTACTGGAAATTACCCTGCACAACGGTTATGATCCGCGCACAAGGATACAGGTCGGACCTGAAACCGGGAACCCCGAAGAATTCGGCACCTTCGAAGAACTGATGGCGGCATTCAGCGTTCAGCTGAAACACTTCATCGACATCAAGATCACCGGGAACAACATCATCGCGCAGATATTTGCATGGTATCTCCCGGTGCCCTTCCTTTCGCTGATCATCGACGACTGCATCGCCAACGGCACTGATTACAATGCGGGGGGAGCGCGTTACAACACGACCTATATCCAAGGTGTCGGGCTGGGAACCATCACCGATGCCCTCACCGCATTGAAATTTCACGTTTTTGAGAAGAAGAGCATTTCCATGAAGGGGATGCTGAACGCTTTGTCGTCCGATTTCCGCGATTTCGAAGAACTTGCCGTCGAACTGGTTTACAACACGCCAAAGTACGGCAACGATGAAGATGCAGCAGATGACCAGGCCAGGGCTGTTTTTGAATTGTATTACGGTTTTGTCAATGGTCGGCCGACCGCTCTCGGCGGCACCCACCGCATCAACCTGCTCCCGACGACCTGCCACGTCTATTTCGGGAGTGTTATCGGAGCACTGCCCGACGGGAGAAAAGCAAAGGAGCCACTATCGGAAGGTATCTCTCCCGTGCAGGGCGCCGACCGCAAAGGGCCTACCTCCGTGTTGAAATCGGCAGCCAAGATCGACCATATCCGTACCGGAGGAACCCTGCTGAACCAGAAATTCTCGCCCGGGTTTTTCGACGGGGATGAAAGTATACGCAAACTTACCGCCCTGATCCGCTCCTATTTCAAAATGGACGGGCACCACATCCAGTTCAACGTGGTTTCGGCAGATACCCTGCGCGAGGCGCAGAAACATCCTGAAAAATACCGCGACCTGATCGTGAGGGTGGCAGGTTACTCCGATTATTTCAATGACCTGGGTGAAGATCTTCAAAATGAGATCATTCACCGGACCGAACAGGGCAGTGTGTGATTATTCCCGATAATGATCCCCGGCATTGTCATATGCAAGCCGGATCCAAATAAATTGATCCCAAATTAACCCTGAATCCAATGATAAAAAAGTTCATCCTTTCACTCCTGGCGATTGCGCCATTCCTGCTGTTCGGGCAAACCGACCTGCCAGTATTTTCCGGGAAAGTCAAATCGATCAGGCAAACCGACCATGGCCTCATTGTGAAAACCGAAAACGCCGTTGCCAAGGTCCAGGCTTTTACGCCCGCCGTGATCCGTTTCAGGATCACCCGCACCGAACCTACGGAAGATTTTTCCTATTCGGTGATCCAATCGCCCGGGGCAAGCCTGAAACAGGTGTCTGACTTGGCCGATTCAGCAATTTTCGCCACCGATTCCCTGAAAATCGTTATCTATAAAAATCCATTCCGGCTGGCGGTGTTAACATCCCGCGGAGAGCTCGTTTCCACCGACCAGCCCGGGTTGCCCGTTTCATGGCTTGGCACCGAGGTGACCTGTTACAGGAAGCTTTTTGCTGATGAAAAATTCGTGGGATTGGGCGAGAAGACCGGAAACCTGGATAAAAGGGGCAGTTCCTATGAAAACTGGAATTCGGATGTTCCGGCCTACGCCACCAATTTTGACCCGCTTTACCAAAGCATCCCGTTTTTTATCGGAATCCACGACCATGTGACCTATGGCATTTTTCTCGACAACTCCTACCGGACTAGATTCAATTTCGGCGCGTCGACGGATGAAAAATTCTCGAGCTTCTCTGCAGCAGACGGGGAGATGAACTATTACTTTTTTGGCGCATCATCGGTGGCCGGCATCATCCGCGACTACACCTGGCTTACCGGGCGCATGCCCATGCCCCCCTTGTGGAGCCTCGGTTACCAGCAATGCCGCTGGAGTTATTTTCCGGAATCGGAGGTGATGTCCATTGCGCAGAAATTCCGTGACAAGCAGATCCCCTGCGACGTCATTTATCTTGACATCGACTACATGGACAAGTACAAGATTTTCACCTGGGACAAGGAGCGGTTTCCTCAACCCAAGGCGATGATCGGAAAGCTGAACGACATGGGATTCCACCTGGTGACCATCGTTGATCCCGGGATAAAAATTGACAAGGATTACTTCGCCTACAATGAGGGCATCACCAACGATTATTTTGCCAAATATCCCGACGGAAGCAACTATACCGGCAGCGTGTGGCCCGGCAGGTGCCATTTCCCTGATTTCACCAATGAAACGGTACGCAAATGGTGGGGCGCCTCCTTCAACCGCCTGGTTGACCCCGGGGTGGAAGGATTCTGGAACGACATGAACGAACCCAGCGCCTGGGGCCAGAGCATTCCCAACATTGTGCAGTTTCATTTTGATGGCCATACGTCGCCCATGACGCGCGTTCACAACATCTACGGCCTGGAGATGGCGCGCGCAACCTTCGAAGGTACCAAGGCGTTGCTGAAAGGCAAAAGGCCCTTTGTGCTGACCCGGGCCGGTTTTGCCGGGGTTCAGCGATTTTCGGCGGTGTGGACCGGCGACAACGACGCCACCGACGACCACATGCTCCTCTCGGCAAGAATGGTCAGCGGGCTGGGACTTTCTGGCATTTCGTTCGCAGGACCCGACCAGGGCGGATTTATGGGCAACCCTTCGGAACAACTCTATATCAGGTGGCTGGCCCAGAGCGTTTACACCCCGTTTTTCCGCGGCCATTCGGCCTGGGACACAAAAAGCAAAGAGCCCTGGTCTTTCGGACTCAACATTGAACGCATGGCGAAAGTCATGATTGCCCAGCGTTACAGGCTCCTCCCCTACATCTACTCCGCATTCCATGAATCAACCGTAAGCGGGCTGCCCGTTGCCAGGAGCCTGGTAATCGGGTACACCTTTGATGAACAGTCCTATTCAACCTATTTCCAGAATGAATACCTCTTTGGCGACAACCTGCTTGTGGCACCGGTTTCATGCAACCAGAACGCCGCAAAAGTCTGGCTGCCGGGTGATGGCTGGTACCGCCTTAGCAGCGGTGAATATTACAAGGGGAACTCAGAAGTTACGGTTGACGCCCCATTAAACGATCTGCCTGTTTTTGTAAAAGCCTCCGGGATACTTCCCCTTCAATCGGAGGTTCAGTACACCGACCAGAAACCTTCAACAGTACTTGAAATCAACATCTATAACGGCACCAAACCCAATTCTTTTAAATATTATGAAGATGACGGGTTGACCTACCAGTTTGAGAACGGGCAATATTTCAGCCGGAACATCACTTTTGATCCGGTGAAAAAAGAGATCGTATTTTCGAAAGTTGGTGGCAGCTTCACCTCAAAATTCACCTCCATCCGGCTGGCTCTTCACGCATTCGGTGATATCATGACGATTCACTCGGTCGGAAAGGATTATTCTCTGAAGCTGAAGTCGGTAAATGAGCGGACGGTTGAAGTCCCGGTCAGCACAGAAGAAATGGTGTTCAGGTATTGACAGTTTTTAATCAACTCACATGAAAAAAGTTCTCTTCATCGCGTTCCTTGCTTCTATGCTGATTTCAGCTTGCGACAACAACCATTTCATCAGCGACCGGGGCTACCGGAACAAGGTTGACATCCAGTTTGCCCGGCAGAAGGAACTAGCCGGGAACCGTTCAGATGAACTTTTTGATGTCTTCAGGCAAAAACTGACAACCCGGGAAACCGAAGCGCTCAGGTTTCTCATTGCCTACAGCCCACTGAGCGACCTGGCAGATTATTCCGGGGAGTTCTTCCTGAAGAATGTACGGGCCTCCTTTGCGGCCAGGGATACCTTCAGCTGGGGAAAAACCGTTCCTGAGAACCTCTTTCGCCACTTTGTCCTTCCGGTCCGGGTGAACAACGAAAACCTTGATTCATCCCGATGGGTCTTTTTCAGGGAGATGAAAGACCGCCTGAAAAAACTATCCATGAAGGAGGCTGTTCTTGAAGTCAACCACTGGTGTCATGAGAAGGTTACCTACCGCGGATCCGATGGCCGTACCTCCTCCCCGCTCGCTTCGGTTAAAACTGCCTATGGACGTTGCGGCGAGGAATCAACTTTTACTGTTGCTGCCCTGCGGGCAGTGGGGATTCCAGCACGGCAATGCTATACGCCTCGCTGGGCCCACAGCGACGACAACCATGCCTGGGTGGAAGTTTGGGTGGATGGGATATGGCACTTCATCGGCGCATGCGAACCCGACGCCGACCTCGACCTGGCCTGGTTTACAGCTCCGGCCAAACGCACCATGCTGGTCAATACCAATGTGTTTGGCGATTACCAGGGGCCCGAAGACATCCTGGTCAAAGATACCAGGTTCACCAGGATCAACGTACTGGCGAACTACGCTGCCACAAAACGCATTTATGCAAAGGTGGTGGATTTGCAGAAGAAGCCCATAGACAGTGCGGTTATAGAATTTCAGTTATACAATTATGCCGAATTTTACACACTCCACAAAACTTTTACCGATCAGCATGGCATGGCCTCCTTCATCACAGGCCATGGCGACCTGCTGATCTGGGCTTCGAAAAACGGGAAGTTCGGATACAGTAAGGTAACGATTCTATCAAGCGATACCGTTGTTATCATGCTTTCGATGAAACCCGGCAGGGAGTACACTGAAACTTTTGACCTCGTTCCCCCTCCTGAGATAAAAACAGTTGCTAACGTGAGTGATTCCCTGAGAGACATCAACACAAAGCGGCTTGCTTTTGAAGACAAGATACGGACTGACTATGAATCTACCTTTATCGACTCAGCCAAGACATACAGACTGGCTCACACTCTTGGAACCTCTGGCGACAGCTTGTGGAATTTACTCAGGAAATCGCGCGGGAACTGGCGCGAGATCATCGATTTTATTACTGGAACACCCAAAAACCGGAAGTATCTCATTTTTCCTTTGCTGGACAACATTTCAGAAAAGGACCTGCGCGATGTCACGCCGGAGGTGCTTGCCGACCAGGTAAGTGACACCCTTGAGTATCTGCCGCTTTGCACGAAGGCGGAAATATTCCACGCCGATATTTTATCTCCCCGGATTGATAATGAATGGTTAAAGCCATTCAAGGTCTTTTTCAGGAAGAATACTGACCGTAAATCGGTCGACAAATTTCGCAAAAACCCTGACTCACTCGCAAACTGGATCAGGCAGCATATTGCCCCCGACAACACGGCCAACTGGGGCCGGGCTCCCCTCACCCCCGTCGGCTCGTACGAACTGAGAGTGGCCGACAACCATTCACGCGATATCCTCTTCGTGGCCATGTGCCGCAGTTTCGGGATTCCGGCACGACTCGAGCCGGGTACGCGTGTGCCGCAGTTTTACCTGAACGATACGTGGCACGACGTGTGTTTTGAGAAACATCCGCAGGAAAGCAACCTGAGGGGAAATCTAACCCTGGTTTCAGATCCGGGAAACGATAGGAAACCCGAATATTACACCCATTTTACCATTGAAAAGTTTGATAACGGGTTCTATCGTTCGCTTGATTATGACAACGACCCTCAGGTGGGTAATTTCCCATGCACCTTGTCTGTTTCACCTGGCAATTACCTTATCGTAACAGGGAATCGTATCCAGGGAGGAACCGTACTCGCCTCACTTCAGTTTTTCAACCTGGAAGCCGGTAAAACGGTCACACAATCCATCGCGCTGAGAAAAAACCTGCTACCCCTGCCGGTTTATGGAAAAATCAGCCCATCCCTGGTTGACGGCCCGATCCCAAACGGCATGGTGCTGGTTTGGGCCGATCCCGATAAGGAACCCACCAAACACCTGTTCGCTGACCTGAGACAGCGGAAGCAGGAATTTGAATCGTGGCAGGGCCGTATTGCCCTTGTGTTCCCCACTGAAGAACTTATGAAAGCATTTCAGAAAAAGGAAGCATCCTCGATTCCGAAAAATATCGTGTACTTCTTCGTTGCTACTTTTCCTGTCAAACTTGGCGACAACAATGTCACGATCAGCAGCCTGAAAAATCTGCCGGTTGTGATGTTCCTCAACCCGCAAGGCGTTATAAATTACCTGTCGGAGGGATATAAGATTGGTACTGGTGACGAGCTGCTCAGACTAATGAGGTAAATGGTAAAATGGCAAAATGGCGCGCTATTTTACCATTTTACCATTTTACCATTTTGCGATTTGCTATTTTACTATTTTATCAGTTATTTATCTGTTTATCACCACCTTGCTCACCACTTCACTGTCCTTGTTCCTCAGGATCACGGTATAAAGTCCGGATGAAACCGGACGAAGGTCGACGGAAACCACGGTGGTGCCATTTACGGCCGGGGTCTGTTCGCCGTAAACTTTCATGCCAAGGGCGTTGAACACCTCCAGCGTATATGTTTTTCCCGACGCATTGCTGATTGAAACATTAAACCGCCCGTCGTTGGGAATGGGATAAATGTTCATAACCGGGGCGGTTTTTTCATTGATACCAACAATCACATACATTTTGTTTGATGTATCCGACACACAGCCATTCAGGGTCACGATCGTGAAATACCAACCTGTCCAGTTTTGAGCGGTATAGGTTTGCCCGGTGGCACCGGCAATGATATTGCCATTGAAATACCATTGGTTCCCGGCAGGAGCACTAGAGGTGAGCAGTAAACCGGCCGATGTTACTACCGGAGTTGCAGGAATAGGGTTCACAGTGACGTTGAGACTTGAAACGGGTCCATTGCCGCAAAGGTTGTTTCCCGAAACCGTGATGGCCCCGGAAACAGCAGTGAGTGAATAGTTCACGGTAATGGCGCTTGTTCCGAAACCGGTCGCAATGGTCGCACCGTTTGGCAGGGTCCACACATAGGAGACCGATCCGGCAACCGTTGGAACGGAATAGGGAACTCCCTGCGTTCCGGCGCAAAGCGTGGCCAGGCCGGTGATGGCTCCCGGGGTAGCAGGAGACCCGTTGACAGTTACCGGGAAAATTGTCGGCGTTGCTGCCTGGCAGCCATTGCCGTTGGTGTAACTCACGCTTACGGTTTGCGCACCGGCCGTGTTCCACTGAACCTGGATTGAATTTGTTCCGGTCCCGGATAAGATTGTTCCGCCTGAGGAAATCGTCCAGGTATAGTTGCTCATGCCGCCTTCAGTAGTATATCCATAGGTCCCGGAACCCAAACAAAGGGTGTTGGTTCCGGTAATCGTGGGTACCGGCAAAACATTCACGGTGACGGCAAGGGAACCCGTGGGCCCTGTTGCGCAGGAGTTGGTCCCGGTAACCGTGACATTCCCTGAAACCGCCGTAGGCGAATAACTCACCGTGATCGAATTGGTTCCTGTGCCGGCTGTGATCGATGCACCGGTGGGAAGCGTCCAGTTATAATTGGTTGCGTTGGTGATGGCAGGAACGCTGTACACAATGCCGCTCTGCCCCTGGCAAACGCTGGCCGGGCCGGTGATGGCACCCGGGGTAACCGGGGTCTGGCACCCGGTGGTGAAGGTCATATCGGCACCATAGGTTGTCCCCGCCACATTCACACCCACACAGCGGTAATGATATAACGTCAGCGTGGGCAATCCGGTCACATTGGCAAGAACGGTGGTTGGCGACATTCCTGTTGCCGTTGCCGGAGTTGCGGCCATGTTGCTGCCATATGCTACCGTAAGCCCATAGTCAAAGGAGACTGTGGTACTGGAATTGTTTGCAGTCACGGTGCCATTCATCTGTGCGCCGTTTACAACGACGTTGGTTGGTGAATTGGTTATAACCGTGGGCGCCATGGTAGGAGTGGTAAAAGTAAGGTCGCTGCCATTGGTCGTTCCCACGGCATTGGTGCCGGTAGCCCTGAAATGGTACGTAGTGCCGGGCAGCAAACCGGTAAGGTTCGCGAGAACAGGTGTAGCCGTGCCCCCGGTAACAGTGGGCGGGGTTGCGGCAGCCATATTTCCGTATGCTACGGTAAGCCCCCAGTTGAAATTGACAGTGGTCGTGGCGTTGTTGGCCGTGACAGAACCGTTCACGGTTGCGGTGGTGCCGGTGACTGCCGTGGCTGCGAGGGTAATGACAGCCGGAGCTGTTGACGACTGGTTAGAAATGGTGACCAGCAACGAATCTTTTACCGTAACATCCTGCACGGCAGTAGCCTTGGCGTAAACAGTACCATTTGTTACAGCTGAGACCAGGCCGGTGGCGCTGACATTGGCTGTTCCTGTTCCGGGGACAATACTCCAGGTTACACTCTGGCTTGCCGTTGCCGGGAATACGTTGGCAACCATCTGCAAAGTACCTCCCGGGGTCGTGATAACGGCCGGTACTGACCCCTGGGTGGCAACCGTAATGCCTACCAGCCCGCCGATCGATACGCCCTGGGCATATCCCATGTAGTTCCCGCTCCTATTCTCGGTCCACACGCCGGCACAACGGTTAGGCCCGTCGGGTGTAAACCCATTCCGCATTTTGGGTGTGCCAAGGGTCGCCGTGGTGGAACTGAGTTCAACACGATTTCCCGGCCACATGAAGTTTCCGTTGGCATCCAACCTGGTGGCATAAATTTTATAGACGTTGTCCTCGGTCATGAACATGGGGGTATCATTGATAACTGCCAGCTGGCCCCATTCCTGGTCGGTAGTCGCGCTGATCGGGTAGACCACCTTAGCCGCATCGGTAAACTGGCGGGCGCCGGTGGTTTTCAGGAATTTCTGGATATAAACGCCGTACACAGTCTGGTTGGGATCGCAGAAATTGCATACCGACCAAACGTAGTTGGATCCCGGCATTATGTTGCTGCTGGTCTGGCCCTGGTAATTATCCGAAGGAGCTACAGAGGTGTTGAAATTGGATCCGTTCATGCCCCATGGGATGCTCCCAACTGGGTTGATCCTTTGAAGGAACGAATTGAAACGGCTTCCTGAAGAGGCATAGTAGCCAAAATAAGTGGTGTCGGCTTCAGCAAAAATGGAATAATACCTTGCGCCGCTGGTCGTCTGGTTGCAAATCTGTAACGCTCCGTAAAGGGCCGTTCCGGAATTATCGTACATCTGCGCATAGAGGGTAGTCGATATCCCGACGAGGCGTTTCTGATATACCATAGTAAACTTGCCTGCCGTGTTGGCAACGATCTGGCCGCGGGTCGTATTTGAAGTACCGACCACGACAGTGACAGGCGTCCCCCATACCACGGTGCCGGCTGCGGAAATTTTTTGAATTTTGAGGGTATTGCTGGTTGATTCATTCCAGGCAACCGCAGTTTCCCCGGTACTCAGTGCACAGGGATAGGGCGAAAGTCCGCCACCGAGAATAACCCCCGTGGATGGCCACAAATGCGTACCGGCTTGCGATATCTTGTACAGAACAGCCTGGTCACTGCCGATGCGTTCATCCTGCATGCCGATGATGAGGTTGTTGGCAGCATCAACACTAACATTGAAGACAAAGGTTGCCGAACCTGAGGTCTGGTTGCTTACCAGCATACCGTCAGGTCCAAGCAGTTTGTAACCGTTTGCATCGACGAGTTGCGCGCGCATGTCGTAATTGCCGCCATTCTGATGATAAAAGGCAATCCAGGTTTTCCCGTCGGTGGTGGGTGCCGACTCGATATCGGCCGTCGGGAGACCCGAGATTTGTATGTTCACGGAGGTATTGGTGTTCCACTGGGCCCGGAGCGGAGCTGGGATCAGGACCATGAGCAAAAACAATGATAATAAAGCAACCCCGCTGATAAGGGCTTTGCTGACAAAATTCCTTTTGTTGGATTTCATTTTGCGTTGAGTTAATATGGTAAATAATGAGGCAGGATATGTTTTATACTTCGTTTCAGAAGCAAAGATACAAGACTTTGAGTTTATCTGTTCAACTGAGGAGATGAAGTTATCAGGCAGGAATGAACATTTCGCAATTGTACCGAAGGCAATATAAAAAAACCATACCCACCCCACTCATCTTCGAACAAGCACAATCCTGCCGCTGTACCAATTACCGTGATCATAGAATTTCAGGAAATAGAGGCCAGTACTGAAATTTCCGAGGTCGATTTCCAATTTTGATACGCCGGCGGTTTTATACCTTGCCAGCAGTTTCCCGCTAATATCTGTCAGGAAAAGTTCCTTTACCTTGCCGTCAATTTCAGCTGATATCCGCCCGGTGGTGGGGTTCGGGTAGAATTTTATCCCGATCTTCTCAGCAGGTACTGGTTTAATGGTATCCGCTGAATAACGACCGGTCAAGGTATCGGTTGCACGTTGGTTCCCGGTTGTGTCTTTACCTGTGACTTTGGTAAAGTCTTTAACATTCATGCCCGGTTTTCCGGTTTTCACATGCCGCGTGGTATCGATGATCTCGTGCGCGATAACCGGGCTGTTGGAGAAGGTGGAAGTATCAGCCCTGAGGGCTGAAACCGTATCATCACTGCATGCAGCCACCCAGGTGAAACTGTGAATAATCCTTTTCAAAAGATTGTTCAGCAATTCGACATCGTACTGGTCCGTGACCGGTTTGGAATGGGCGTCGCCGATATGGCTGTGGTCGGTGAGGAAAACATAGGTCCCGTTGGTTGCCAGCGCTGCACTGCGGAGGAGGTATTCCATGCTGGCAGCATTTTCTGGTGTTTCGGCGCTTCCCACCACCGGGATGATCCGGATACCTTGTTCCGCCGCCTTTTGAATGCTGGCATGAAGTTGCCGGAGGATACCGGGTCTGACCAGGGGTTGTTCGTCAAGGATCATGAAAAGAAGCCGGGCGCGTGCATGCGGGTTCCAGCGCAGGCTGTCGATGGCCACGCGTAGGCCCTCTTCCACGGCTTCAGCTCCTCCTTCGCCCGCATCCTGTTCGCTGATAAAGCCAGTAGTGCCATTTATATCCTGAGACAAGGGGTGGTTTCGGGTGACATAGGAATTCTCAAAACAGCGATAAAAGACAGCGCCAAGGCTGATGGCCTGCCCCGGCATGTTTCCATTTGTTTTCTGAAGGATGTCGATCAAATCTGACTTCAGGAAGCTGATCTCGTCATGCATGGACCCGGTGGCATCAACCAGGAACGCGATGTCCACGTCATTTGGAACGTCGCAGGGGACAGGAATCTTAAGGACACTCATCCCCTTCGGAAACTGTTGCGGATCCTCGTAAACATATTCTGAATTCCCTGCAGAAACGACGATTTCAGGATCGATAACGGCCTGTTTGCCAAACATACCGGTCCAGAGTTCCACCTTGCCGGTATTGTCGGTGCGGGCGCTCCAGAGAACCGTTCCGTCGTGATTTCTAAGCCTTACAGGCGCGTTGACTACCGGCCGGCCATCTTCATTCTTAACCTGCATGGAATACCTCTGAACGGGATAAATATCCCACATGCCCTGAAATTTTTTCAGCTCTTTTTTCCTGATATCCTGCCACAAGTCCCATTTGCTGAAATCATTCAGTTCCGATGCCGTCAGTTTGCCGGCTGCGCCAGACCCCATAAAGGGGATTCCATCGACCGTGTGGAGCGGCCCGGCCAGCCTGCTCATAACGCCACCGACAGTGGCAGTGCTGTAACTGAGACTTTTCACAATCCTCGGCGCCGTAAAGCCAACGCACTGCACCTCCTGCAACTGCATCGGACTCATGGATAAGGTGATGCTGAGCACAAGCGAATCGCCCGGACGAAGTGAAACTGAGTCCTTCTTCCACAGTTTGTAACCCACATAGGAACACTGAACGCTGAGCCTGCCTGCAGGGTTTACTTCAATCCGGAAATTTCCGTCGAAATCAGTGGTGCAGCCCCATTTGCCTGAGCTGCCGTTTTTAATGAGAACATTGGCAAAGGGCACAGGATCACTGCTTCTATCCTCTTTGACTTTTCCTTTGATAACACAGGTCTGGGCTACGCAGGAAATGGCGATACCAAAGATTAATACGCAGATAAAAAGGATGGTCTTTTTCATAATCACAGGTAAAAAACAACGTAAAGATACGACCCAACCAGGCAGATTCAAAGAATTGTAAATTTTTCCACGCCGATTTGATAAATATTGGCGTATGTGCCGCTAAAACATAAAAAATACTTAAAACCACAACGGCGAATAAGGATGTACTAAGGCGCACCAAGGCATATTACCTGAAATCGATATCCTTTTGCGACTTTGTGTGTCCTTATTCGCCTTTGTGGTTAAATGCCAGGCTAAAACAGGTTAAATATAAAAAAGATTGATTTGAAATCCTTGCTTGTACGATTCCGGTCAACCAGATAAATATTTTTCAGCCAACTGATTTTTTTCATCAACAAGGCATTAAAATTAATTATCTTAGCAATACACAATTTTCTGGCGACTAATTACTTGACCGTTCTCTCAGCTTAAATAAGGTCACTCGACACATATAATTGATTATCAATTTTTTATAACAATTTTATCAGGATTTATTTTGACAAATCAGGTTAACCGGCAATTCGCACTTACATTTGGCTTATTGCCTTACAGGGCATGCCATATCCGCCCGGTTGAAAACTTTTTATGGGAAAGACAACTATCCTTCAATTTGATCATACATATTTATCGGCCAGTTAAATATCTTTTAAATGATGACCTATGAAAAAAGCCACCTTTATATTGGTTTTCCTGGTATTTTCAGGGTATTGTGCCTATGCACAGTGGATTGAACAGGCGACCGGTTTCACCACGGTTAGCCGCGCGATCAACAGCATTTCCATTGTTTCCGACCAAATTGTATGGGCTTCAGCCTATGACGGAAGCGGAGCTAACTTTCCCTGCGAGGATATCACCTTGACCACCAACGGCGGAACATTGTGGACCCCTCATACCATACCTGGGGCCACCAACCTCTTCATCGTAAACATCAGCGCCGTGGATGCAAACACGGCGTGGGTCTGCATGCAGGAGTCCTGGACGGCCATTGCAGGAAAGGGAATTTATAAAACCTCCGACGGAGGGGTTACCTGGGCCCGGCAGCCAACAGCAGGCTTTAACAGCACAGGCTCCAGGCCCGATTTGGTTTATTTCTGGGATCAGAACAACGGTTGCTGTGTGGGAGAACCCGTCAATTACCAGTTTGAGATTTATACTACCAGCAACGGAGGCGCCACCTGGATCCAGGTTCCAGGCGCCGATATTCCCACTGCATCGAACGGTGAACATAGCTGTCCCGGTTTTTTTTCAACCTATGGTAATATCATCTGGTTTGGCACCTACGCTGGACGGGTTTTTAAATCGACCGACTTCGGGCATCACTGGACTGCAGGTGTCATTCCCGGATGGGGGATCAAGCCTACGTTGCCAGTCTTCAGGGATGCCATGAACGGGCTGGCACAGGACAGGAGCTGGAATACACCCGGGAGGATGGCCAGGACCACCGATGGCGGCGCCACCTGGACGCCCTACACGACCACAGGCAACGTTTTTCTTACCGATATCGCACCCGTGCCGGGAACCACCTCCACGTGGATAACCACAGGTTCGGCAAGCGGCGCTGCCGGGGTTACCTGCTCTTTCGACGATGGCACAACCTGGTTCGACATGCCCGGAACCATAGGCACCTTATTCCTGGCTACACGATGGGTGAACAACACCACGGGCTGGGCGGGAAGTTACAATGTGAGTCCCACCGTTGGCGGTATATTTAAATTTGTCTCCGCGCTGGAGGCGCCCGTTGCAGACTTTGCCGCCAGCCCTTTGGCTGTTGCAACAGGCGGGCAGGTCCAGTTTTCCGATCTTTCCTCGGGCGGGATCACTTCGTGGCAATGGAGTTTTCCCGGGGGATCCCCTGCGTCCAGCAACCTGCAAAACCCGCCGCAGATAATCTACAATGTAAAAGGGAGATATGACGTATCGCTTACTGTCACCAATGTCTGGGGTTCAGCGGCTACGACCAAAGTCAGCTATATCACAGTCGGGAACGTGGGTGTTGCCGATCAGGAGCAGGTTTCCGTGCAGGTATATCCGAATCCGGCAAAAGACCGTATCCGGGTCAAATCGAATATACCGGTTCAGGAAGCAGCACTGATCGACCGGACGGGCCAGGTCATCTTGCGTACAAACCCAGGGTCATGCGAATTTTACCTCAGGCTTGATAATATCCATGCAGGGATGTACATGCTTCAGCTCCTCAACGCATCGGCCGTTTCCTGTCAAAAAATTGTGGTTACCAGGTAATTACTTCTCCAAAAATAGTGCTGGTCGAAAGGTTTATAACGCCATAGTCCCATTTATTTTGTAAATATGCATTGCCAAAATCTGGCAGGAGAAACTGAGAACCCTGGTATCCGGTATTTTGACAAGCAACAGGATATCATCACGCGGTAAAGCAAATGGAATACTGAAAGCTCACCCGTGAAAACGAAGCAATAACGCAACAGTAACTTTATGGCATTTTACCCGATTGATGGAAATTATACCATTAACACACTGATCCGGAAAATATTATCGAATGATACCCATTTAATGGCAGCCGTTCCTGTCAGGCACAACTTTACAATACAGATATGAACCGGTTTTCAATCCTGTTTTTCCTTTTCATTAACACAATCTCACTATTCAGCCATGCGCAGAAGAAATCCGCCCACGGATCTGCGAAAAGTCATGGGGAGGAAACTTTTTCATGCGTATTTTCGTGCTGGAGTTTAGACCCGGATTCGACGATCAGGCCGCTTAAGCTGAATTCTGACTATACAGGCCGGGTAATAATCAGGGCACAAACTGACACGAATGCCATGAGGTTAATGAATTACGAATTCATGTTTGTCAAACTGAGATCCCGAAACAACCCGGATGATTCAATCGAAATCAGAATTGATGAGAAAAAAGGCAATTATATATTTTTTGATTCCATAAAAGCAAAAATAATCGGGCATATCCAATATTTAAAGGTCAAACGAATGGTTAACAGGAACTGCGACAATAATCTATGGTGGAATATTCCCGTTAGAATTGAATAATTAATATAAACGTTACACCTGAAATTAAATCCATAAACAGCATGAATATAAAGGTTGATGAATATCTAAGCAAAGCCAAAAAGTGGCAGCAAGAATTTGAGAAATTGAGATTAATCCTTCTTGACAGTCAGTTGACCGAAGAATTTAAGTGGGGCTGGCCCTGTTACACCTTCGGGGAGAGTAACATCGTGCTGATCCATGGGTTTAAAGCGTACTGCGCACTGCTGTTTTTCAAGGGCGCACTGCTGCACGACGACCATGGCCTGCTGGTCAGGCAAACGGAGAATGTCCAGGCGGGTCGGCAAGTTCGCTTTACCAGTTTACAGGAAATCGGTGAGAAGGAACTATTCTTAAAAGTATTGATAAATGAAGCCATTGAAGTAGAAAAATCCGGTTTGAAAGTGGATTTTAAAAAGAGTTCAGCCCTCACCTTTCCCGAAGAATTTCAACAAAAATTAGATGAAAACCCTGCCCTTAAAACCGCATTCGACGCGCTGACTCCCGGACGACAGCGAGCCTACAATCTCCATTTTTCCGAACCCAAACAATCCAAAACCCGGCAGTCGCGGGTTGAAAAATGGATCCAGCAAATTCTGAATGGAAAAGGATTAGATGACCGTTAAAATCCCAAAGAAAATGAATAAGGGTAAATAAACACTGTTCACCAACTGCACCTTTGTGATCGAAATCATCAGAAAATGAAAAAACAACTATTATTTTGTGCATTGTTATGTTTTTGGGGCAGTTTGACCTATTCGCAAACCTGGCAATGGGCAAAAAGCGCGCATGCTGCGTTTGACGACTGGGGTACATCGGTTGCCGTGGATGGTTCGGGGAGTGCATTTTTTACAGGAAGTTTTTTCAGTCCGTCGGTCAGCTTTGGCACCGCGACCTTAACGAATGCAGGCATCAGCGATATTTTCCTTGCGAAATATGGTGCAGGCGGGAACCTGGTCTGGGCTCAACGTGTTGGCGGGACAGAGGGTGATGGTGCCTTATCGGTAGCGGCCGATGCTGCCGGAGATGCTGTAATAACAGGATGGTTCAGGGACATCTGCTCCTTTGGTTCCACTACCCTGACGAATGTTGATCCACTCTTTGGCGGTTCTGACCTATTTGTTGCACGGTTAAGTGGCACCATAGGATTGACTGGAACAGACAATCTGGTTAATTTTTCCATCTTCCCAAATCCAGCCTCGGGTATCGTCACGATTAACACCCAAAATTCAACCGATGACGAATTGGAGATATCTGTTTTTAACATTTCGGGAAAACTGGCACTAACGGAAATGCTGAGACCTATTAACCGGCAAATTAACATCGGGAACCTAAGTAACGGAGTTTATACCGCTGCGATTAAATCAAAAGACTTAATGGTTTATCGCAAATTAGTTAATCAAAGATGACCCAGCAGCAAATTGGCGCACCCTCATTGCCACGTTTTTCATTAAAAGGAAATGATTACCTTTGATTTTCATTGCATGTTCTGACAAAGTCAGGTTGTATAATACAATCGGTTATTAATTTGAAAGTCCCAAATGAGAAAAATAACATTCTTGCTCATAATCGCCTTATTTACTGTCGCTTGTAAAAAAGAAACCACCGATTTCAGAACCTCCTATGAAGGAAACTGGTTATTCAGCATTCACAAAAAATATGGAAACGTTAATTACGGGAATTACATTGACACGACTTATTCGGCAACAGGATTCGTGAAAAAAGTCGGAGATGTGCACGACTCCCTGCTTGAAATACACTATGGAACTGATACCATATTTAATGGAATTGACCATGGCACTGTTAAAATAGTGACGGAACACAGTTCCTTGAAGATTTCGATGAGCAAGACCCTTTCGTACCCGGGTGGCTTCGGTGAATACGGAAACACCTATCTGATCGGAAAGTTTGATGATAATAACCACCTGGAAATGACTGTTTCCATCGGGGGATTGGGTTATTGGAATTTAAGAGAAATCACAGGATCAAAAAAGTAACATTACCTGAAAAAACTTTTAGATTGCTACAAATAGCCAGCGATTTCAGATTTGAGTTTCGGCAGATCATTAATTTCTATTCCCCAAATCAATTCATCAGAGATAACATCATATCCATGGATAATGCGATTTCTCAGGCTGTTGGCTTTTCTTGAATGCGATATTTTAACAATCGATATCACTTCTTTCATTAAAATTGTTTCCTAATACAGAACCAAACAAGTATACCTTATCCACTCTGTGATTGATACATATCCAACCCATTCAACTCCCTTTCGCCTCTCATACCACCCCAATATGTTTATTTCTTCTTTTAGCAGATGCCGGAATAATCAGTAAACCTTTGAAAAGTCTCACTGACGCTGGTTTTGTGGCGATTGCAAGCTCATTATGGGCTGGTTGACCGTCAGTTTAATAACAGGATTATTGAATCACCAGTTTCTGAACCGCAATCTCCGAATCTGTCTGCACTTTTACTACATAAATCCCATGCACTAAATCGCTGACATCAATTTCCACCGGATGCCCATTCCGGAATTGATCATATTTAACCAGTTCTCCTGTCATTGTATAAATGCTCACAACCTTGTCGTTAAATTGATTGCGGTTATCTTTTATCGCGATTTTACCGGTTGCCGGGTTGGGATAGATCAGGAAAGTATCATAACCGATATTTCCGATGCCATTCACTCCTTCCTGTGTAACGGTTACCTTCCGTAAAACCGGTGGCTGCTGCAGGATAAATACCCTGATTGTGTCGACCCTTGGGGTCACGGAAGTGTTTGCTGAATACGAAACAAAAATCGTATCATTACCTGAGCCGGAATACGTTACGGCACACCATGATGAGTCGCTGATTACATCCCAGCCCGTATTTGAGGTGACGGGGAAACTGGTAATCCCTGCTTTCGGACCGACGACCCTGGCGGCAGGTGATACAGCCAGGTAAGGTTCACCCCCATATCCGGTTTTTAAGATCGTTCCATTTTCACCAACAACATACCCCGTTAAGGAATCCGTGAAGAAAACAGCACTTAAACGGTTGATGGTTCCACTTGAATCGTATGACCAATTATTACCCCCGTCGTTGGTTTTCAGAATTCCCCCCTGGTCATCCACCACATACCCTTTATTGGGGGTCGGGAAATAAACCGATTTGCAAACACCACGTCCACCATATCCTCCACCTCCACCCCATGTTGCACCTCCGTCTTTCGTCCTACTGATGAGATAGGTACCCACCACAAAACCCGTAATCGAATCGGTAAAAAAAACCGAATATAGGGGACTATTGCCGAGTCTGGCAATAAAATTCCATGTTGCTCCTCCATCGGTTGTTTTGATCACGGCTCCGCTGTGGTCCGTGAGTTTATAACCCACCGCATACCCTGTTCCGGGATCAGGAAAATAGACGGAGTTCAGCACATAAGGGAGCACGGTTTTTGTCCAGGTAACTCCTGCATCCGTGGTTTTCAGGATAATGCCACCCGGATTTGTCATATTATATGGATCTCCGCCGGCAATAAAACCGGTATTGGCATCCAGAAAGAAAACAGAATATAATGGGTACGTGGTTCCACTTGATAATGTGCTCCAATTGTTGCCCCCGTTTTTTGTTTTATAAATATGCCCGTTAAAATCTACAACGTAGCCTGTATGGTTGTCTGTAAAAAAAACGGAATTAACCATAAATCCCGGCGCATTGGGCAAACTTGTCCAGTTCCTGCCACCGTTGGTGGTTTTCAGATAAACGCTGGGATAGTTGCCCATAGGCGCGCCCACCGCGTACCCTGTTGCGCTATCCGGGAAAAATACTGAAGTCATATTTGGTTGGGCGGATCCTTTCGATAAAGAGGACCAATTTAATCCTGCATTGGTGGTTTTGAAGATCGTTGTCGCACTTAACGCATATCCTGTATCGGCATCAGGAAAAAAAACAGCATTAAATCCCGACGTAAATCCTGTCGGAATGACAGCCCAGGTTGCACCGGCATTCACTGTCTTTAATATTTTTCCTGAATTATTTCCGTAATTAGGCCCCGCAACATAACCGGTATTGGCATCCGTAAAGAAGATTGATTGAAAATCATCCCACACACCCAAATTCCCCAAACCAGTGGTATCCATAGCCCAAGTCACACCTGCATTGATGGTTTTTAATATTGTTCCGTTGCCGCCAACCACATATCCCGTCGTGGAATCAGTAAAAAAAACTGAAGTTAAACTGGTTTTTACCGCGCAGGATAAGGTATCCCAGGTCTCACCACCATTGATGGTCTTGATGATCACTCCCCTCCCGTTATAACCTGCCACATAACCAGTATTGACACTGGTGAAGAAAACCGAATTCAGGTAAGGCAATACCGGCACAATCGGATGCCTGGTCCATGTCAACCCGCCATCGGTTGTTTTTACGATATCTCCTATTCTGTCCATGGCATAACCGGTATTGAAATCAGGAAAACAGATTGAAGTAAACCCTCCCCCTGTTCCACCATACACTGAGTTCCATGATGCGCCAGCATCAATGGTTTTCAGGATTGTACAGCCATCGTAATTTGAACCCGCAGCATATCCGGTATTTTCATCCGTAAAGCAAACGGAATACAAATAATATTCGGGGCCTTTGTTGAATACCGTCCAATTCAAACCGCCATCCGTTGTTTTCAAAATAGTGCCGGCATCACCCACGGCATAACCGGTCGTGCTACTGGTAAAGCAAAGAGATTCAAGGGGATTCCCGCAAGGCAACGGATTTTGCCATCGCCATTGGGGAAATGCGGAAATAGCGCTAAAGAATATGACACAAAAAAGGATAGCTTTTTTCACTGGATTGAAATTTGGAGATCTTTGCCTAAGCCCTGTTTTAGAATTCGAGAAAATGTAGATAATTGAATTTCACTTTTTCCCGATTCAATCCTGGAAATGTAGCTTTTCTTTGTGCCTGTTTTTTCCGCAAGTTCTTCCTGAGTTAATCGTGCTTCTTTTCTGGCTTCTTTTAATAGTTCCCCAAGTCGAAAAGACATAGCTTCAGATTCAAAAAGTTCCCTCGTCGGAGTTCCCTTTGGACCGTATTGTTTAGTTAAATGCGCTTCAAATGTTGTTATCTTGTTCATACTTATTTGCTCCTTTCTTTTACTTCAAAATATTCCCTCTTGAGTTTTTCTCCTAATTCAATTTCGTTTTTAGGTGTTTTTTGTGATTTTTTTATGAAGCAATTGATCAACAAGATCACTTTTGTTTCATCAAAAAAGCATAGAACCCGAATTTCCTTGAAAGTTGAACTTATCTTTATTTCATAAAGGCCATCTGTATCCTCCAAATATTTGAAAAATTTGATGGGAACTCTTTCATTATTACTGATCAACCAAAGAACATAGTCGATTTTCTTTCGTACCTTCAACTCTTGTTGGTTGTAGAAAGCAATAAAATTATCTCCTCAAAATTGTATTTCTCGAATCACAGTGCAAAGTTAACTATGTAGTTAACAAAAGTCAAGTGTTTGGTGAAGTTTATTATTCCAAATGCCCCCTGCTGTGTGACAGACACGATATACCTGCGTTTTTGATCGTAGCCATCTTGTCCTAGGATGCTCCCTGAGAAAAAGTAGAACAATTTCAAAAGCAAACATGAATTCATGCAACTATTGCTGTTAATAAAGAAAATTGGCAGGATCTTTCCGGTCATCTTATGTTCAGTTCAGAACTTTACCAGGATAATGGGTGACAGGAAAGAAGGGGGATCAGGAGGATTTTCCTGGGAGAACGTAGCAAAGCATAAAACTCACATTTCGGATTTCACATTTCAGATTTCACATTTTTTACCCCTAAATTTTATCTTCATTTTTGATTTGATTGCATTGAACAATCTCACCAGTTGTTTGAATGTGAGATGTGAATTTTGAAATCTGAAATGTGAAATCTGAAATGTGAAATTCATGGGATCAAAAAAAAAACCACCTGCACGTATGTCTGCAAGTGGCTTTCTCAGTGGTGACCCCAGAGGGATTCAAACCCCCAACCTGCTGATCCGTAGTCAGCTACTCTATTCAGTTGAGCTATGGGGCCAGTTTTGAGGGTGCAAAGATAACACTTTTTTCAAATTAAATTATACCTTTGCAAATTTGATTTCCGGATATGAGTAACGGCCGGCATAAAACTCTTCGAAACGATGATCAGCGTAGGATTACAAAAACTGACCCCTGATGATTTTTACAGGATACTCTTCCTTGATGAGAAGATCGGGCTTGCCCCGGAAGCTGTCGCCAAGGTAGAGGCTAACTACCTGTTCCTGAAAAAATTCGCCAAAGGCAAGGTCATTTATGGCATCAATACCGGCCTTGGCCCGATGGCACAATATAAAATCGAAGGCAAGAGCGAACTCCAGCTCCAGTATAACCTGATCCGCAGCCATTCTTCCGGATGCGGAAGCCCTCTCCCCGAAATATATGCAAAAGCCACGATGCTGGCAAGGCTGAACACCTTCATGCAGGCCAAATCGGGTATCCATCCTGAGGTAATCGAGCTGATCAAAGAACTGATCAACCGGAATATCAATCCCCACATTCCCGAACACGGCGGCGTAGGCGCAAGCGGCGACCTGGTCCAGCTCGCCCACCTGGCGCTGAACCTGATCGGCGAAGGCGAGATCTGGTACGAGGGCAAGCTGCAGCCCACGGCCGAAGTTTTTCAGAAAGAGGGACTGAACCCGGTCAAAATGCACATCCGCGAAGGACTTTCGCTGATCAACGGCACTTCAGCCATGACCGGCATCGGGATGATCAACCTTGTGCATGCCAAAAACCTGCTTGACTGGGCCGTACTTGCTTCATCCATGATCAACGAGATCGTGGAATCATATGACGACCATTTTTCGAACGGGCTCAACCGGGTAAAAGCCCACTACGGACAAAACCAGGTGGCCGGCATGATGCGGTCGATCCTCAGCGACAGCAAACTGATCCTGCACCGTGCCGATCATCTTTACAACGGGAATTCGGACGAGGTGGAAGTGTTCACGCACAAGGTGCAGGAATACTACTCCATCCGGTGTGTTCCGCAGGTGCTTGGCCCTATCCTTGACACCATCCTCAATGCAGAGAAAGTACTGATCGACGAGGTCAACTCCTCCAACGACAACCCCATCATCGACAGCGAAGCCAAAAACGTGTTCCACGGGGGGAATTTTCATGGCGATTATGTTTCCCTGGAGATGGACAAACTGAAGATCGCCATCACGAAACTATCCATGCTCGCCGAACGCCAGCTGAACTACCTGATGAACGACAAGCTCAATCAGAAACTCCCGCCCTTTATCAATCTCGGTAAACTCGGTTTCAACCTTGGCATGCAGGGGATGCAGTTTACCGCTGTTTCAACGGTCGCCGAAAACCAGACCCTTTGCTTCCCCATGTCGATTCACAGCATTACCAACAACAACGACAACCAGGATATCGTGAGCATGGGCACCAACGCGGCCATGATGACGAAGCGGGTGATTGATCACACCTACATCGTCATTTCAATCCATATGATCGCGATCCTGCAGGCCATCGATTTCATGGAGTTCAGGCCCAGGCTTTCATCCTATTCGCGTAAGAAGTTCGACGACCTGAGAAAAATCGTCCCGAAATTCACGGCCGACACCACCAAATACAAGGAAATACAGTTGATTGCTAACCACATACTTGAGAATAAACCGAAGTTTGTGTTAACCGAAAAAGCTGAATGAGAATTTACGATTTACGATTTACGATTTACGATTTAAGTGCTGCTTCAGGTTTGGTGAACAAATAAATTTAATTAACCGAAAAAACTATCTGTCTTCCCAAATCGTAAATCTAAAATCGTAAATCGTAAATCGTAAATCGTAAATCGTAAATACTATAAAGATGAAAATCGCATTGGTTACCGGCGGATCCAGGGGAATCGGCAGGGCAGTTTCGGTGAAGCTGGCGGAAGCGGGCTATTATGTTATGGTCAACTACCACACAAACCGCCAGGAGGCTGAAAACACCCTGCAGATGATTCGCGACAAGGGCAGTGACGGGGAGGTCATCGGGTTTGACGTTTCTTCGCAGGCGGCGGTTGAGCTTGCTCTCGGGCAATGGCAGGCGGCGCACGAAGGCGAGTATATCCGCGTGCTCGTCAACAACGCCGGGATCCGCAGGGATGCCCTCCTGATGTGGATGAAAAACGAAGAGTGGAACGACGTCATCAACACCAACCTTAACAGCTTTCTCTACATCACCCGTTTCCTGCTGAAGGATATGCTCCTGAAAAAATGGGGGCGCATCATCAATGTCGTTTCCCTTTCCGGTATTAAGGGATTGCCCGGCCAGGCCAACTACTCCGCCGCCAAAGCCGGGGTGATCGGCGCCACCAAAGCCCTTGCCCAGGAGATCGCAAAGAAAAATGTCACCGTCAACGCCGTCGCCCCCGGTTTCATCAGAACCGACATGACTGCCGACATGGACGAAACCCAGCTCAAAACCATGATCCCCGCCGGCCGCTTCGGCAAACCCGAAGAGGTCGCCGCCGTCGTTGGCTTCCTCGCCTCGGAAGAAGCCTCCTACGTCACGGGCACCGTCGTTAATGTGAACGGAGGACTCTACACTTAATTAAGAATTATGAATTATGAATTAAAAATTACGGATTCTGATTACACCTTTTACCATGTCACCATGTCACCATGTCACCTTGTCACTTTGTCATCATTTTACCATTTCACATTGTCACCTTGTCACCTTGTCACCATTTAACCATTTAACCAATGCATAGAGTAGTAATCACAGGCATGGGCATCTATTCTGTGATCGGGAAAAACCTTGCCGAAGTAAAGGATTCATTGTACCATGGACGATCAGGGATCATATTTGATCAGGCCAGGAAGGAGTTGGGGTTCCGTTCCGGACTTACCGGCATGGTTGAACGCCCCGTACTGAAAGGCGTACTCGACCGCCGCATGAGGGTCGGGTTACCATTGCAGGGCGAATATGCGTACATTTCAACCTTGGAAGCGCTGAACCAGGCAGGGATTGACCAGGCCTACCTTGATGCGCACGAGACCGGAATATTGTTCGGCAATGACAGTTCAGCCGTTCCGGTTGTTGAATCTGTCGACATACTCCGGCAAAAAAAAGATACGATGATGATCGGGTCCGGTCATATTTTCCAGTCGATGAATTCGACCGTATCCATGAATCTTTCTGTCATTTTCAGGCTGAGAGGGATTAATTTCACCATCAGCGGGGCATGCGCCAGCAGTTCACATGCCATCGGGATTGGTTACCTGCTCATTAAGCAGGGATTGCAGGAGATGATCATCTGCGGCGGCGCCCAGGAGATCAACCCTGAATCGACCGCCAGTTTCGATGCGCTCAACGCTTTTTCGACCCGTGAGTCGGAGCCTGCCAAAGCTTCCCGGCCGTTCGACCGCGACCGCGACGGCCTTGTTCCAAGCGGTGGCGCCGCAACCGTGATCATTGAAAGTTATGACTCTGCCATGAAACGCGGTGCAACAATTTTTGGTGAAGTGATCGGGTATGGCTTTTCATCGAACGGCGATCATATTTCGATGCCGAATGTGGATGGTCCCGTACGCGCCATGCACAAGGCGATCGGTGATGCAGGGATCTTACCCTCAGAAATTGACTACATCAACGCCCACGCCACCTCCACCCAGGCAGGCGACAGCAACGAAGCCAAAGCGATCAGCCTTGTGCATGGGAATTCAAAACCGCTGGTAAGCAGTACGAAATCAATGACAGGTCACGAAATGTGGATGGGCGGTGCCAGCGAGATCATCTATTCCACCCTGATGATGAACAACAACTTTGTTGCCCCGAACATCAACCTGGAAAACAGGGATGCCGATTCGGAAAAACTGAACATTGCCGCGAAAACCACCCCGCACGGGATAAAAACATTCCTCTCCAATTCATTCGGATTCGGGGGCACCAACTCCTCGCTGATCATTCGGAAAATTATTTGAAATCGGGCCGGCTACAGTTTCATTTCAATTGGCGTTTGACGGTACTTTCCTGCCTGTACCTGCATACAACTGACAAAAATTTCCTTATTTTTGCAAAGGTTAATGAAACACTATGATGCTACACGACGAGATAATCAGGAAAATCAATCAACTCCTGATCGACGAAATTGAAATCGATGAAAGCCAGATCAATCCGGGAGCCGACCTGAAAAAGGACCTGGGGATTGACAGTCTTGACTTTGTTGACCTGTTTGTAATTATTGAAAATAATTTTGGTTTTAAAATGAAAGCCGAAGATATGGCTGAAGTCAAATCGTTGGATGATTTTTACCAATATATCATTAAACGTGTCAACCAAAATTAATTCACCCGTCAAAAAACTTCTTTTCATTTCAGCAAACAGGTATGCGATCCCTTACCCTGTTTATCCACTCGGGATTTCATACCTATATGCTTTCCTGAGAGAGAAGCTTCCCGATTACACCATCAAAATTTTCGATTCCAACCTTCATGCCCCGGGGACGCTCCATGATTTTTTAGTGGATTTCAACCCAGATTACATCGCTCTGTCGCTGCGCAACATCGATGATGTGAACTCCTATACCCGCGAAAGTTTCATCAGCGGATACAAGGTAATTACCGACTCGATCAGGCAGGTCACCCGGGTTCCGCTGATCATCGGCGGCTCTGCCTTTTCCATTTACCCCCGTGAACTGTTTGCCTTCCTTCAGCCCGACTATGGGATTCATGGGGAAGGAGAAGAGAGTATTTACAGGTTGCTGATGAGCCTCGACAGCGGAACCCCTGATCTGGGTATTGATGGCCTGGTATACCGGGATGCTGATAAAATTGTGGTCAACAACCGAAAACATTTCATAAACACGCCGAACCTGGGGTTTGATAAGGAACTGCTCGGATTTTACTGGGACAAGGCCGGCATGGTCAACGTGCAGACAAAAAGGGGCTGCCCGTACAACTGTATTTATTGCACCTACCCGCTCATCGAAGGTCACAACGTTCGTACGCTCGATCCTGAGAAAATTGTCCATACGCTGCAGGATCTGTATGAAAATTACCAGGTTGACTATGTGTTTTTCACCGATTCGGTGTTCAACATCAGCAACGCTTTCAATACAGAACTTGCACACAAACTGATTGCTTCAAAACTTCCAATGCATTGGGGAGCCTATTTTTCACCGCACAATCTTTCGCTTGACAATCTAAAGCTGTTTGTCGAGGCAGGGCTGACGCATGTTGAATTCGGAACGGAATCATTGTCCGATAAGGTACTACGCAGTTACGGGAAACATTTCGACGTGGATGAAGTGGTCAGGATTTCCGATTACTGTAACCAGGCAGGGGTTTACTTCTGTCACTTCATGATCATCGGGGGATACGGTGAAACCGAAGCCACGGTCAATGAGAGCTTTGAAAATTCAAAACGCATCGAAAACACCGTCTTTTTCCCGTTTGTCGGGATGAGGATCTACCCGGGGACCCATCTGCAACAAATCGCCATCGAAGAAGGAATAATTCATGCTGACGATAACCTTCTTGAGCCTGTATACTACCTGGCTCCGGGTATCCGGTACGACACCCTCCGCGAGCGTGCGGAACAAACCGGACGGCGCTGGGTCTTTCCGGATGAGGACATGGCAGGAATCATGAACCGGCTCCGGGGCAAAAAACGTAAAGGATCATTATGGCATTACCTCAAGAAATAAATATTCCCCAGAAGCCTCCGATGGTGATGGTAGACCGGTTGACCGGGGTCGTGGAAAATGTCACCACAACCACCTTTCTCATCCGTGATGACAATATATTTTGTGAAAATGGCGAATTGCGCGAGCCTGGCCTGATTGAAAACATGGCACAGACTGCCGCTGCAGGAACCGGAGCCAGGACTGGGGACTCATCGGCCGAAGCGCCTGCCGGAATTATCGGAGGGATCAGGAGCCTGAAAATTTCAGCTTTTCCGAAAACAGGTCAGGAAATTACAACAAGGATCACTGTTTTGCACCAGGTATTCGACGCCACCATTGCCCTTGGGGAGGTATTTCTTGAAGATCAGCTTATTGCATCATGTGAATTAAAGATTTTCTTACACCGCTAAATGAAGTTATGCCCGGGGATTCTTTTTGCCATCACCACCAGGGCTGAATATTAACGGAATTTTCATAACTTGGCCCACGAAAGAACTGATAACAATCAAATATTAATCCATGGAAGACAATCATAACCCGGTCTACAAAGACGATGCCTACGGGAAGTCCCGTGAGCTTTCCTATAATTACCTTGAAGGCGGCAACTTTGAAAGAACAGTCGGATTTCACGGCGAAGCCGACAGAGTTGTTTTACAGCAGGCATGGGACCTGTTCAGGGAAAGGATTGAGGACGCCAGGCAGCGGGTCCTTGCCGGAAAGGCCAGTCCCGTTGTGTATTATATGGAAAAAAACCTGCTTGATCCCCTGAACTTATCCATGATGGCAGGAATGTCGGTATGGCGTGTCAAATGGCACATGAGACCCGGTGTTTTCAAAAGGTTAAAGAACAAAACCCTGCAGAAATACGCCGACGCTTTTAACATCACCCCCGACCAACTCATGAAAATAGAATAATTGAAACTTATGGCAGCAACAAACACGATCATCAATTTTACACATCGCCAGGCCGGCCATTGCGAAAGCGGCGCCACCTCGAACCTATATAAATTCAATGGCCTTGACATCTCCGAGCCCATGGCATTCGGCATCGGGAACGGACTCTATTTCAGTTATATACCCTTCCTGAAAATACAGTTCGCCCCGATGATCTCCTTCCGTAACCTGCCCAACATGGTTTTCAAAAGATCAACAACCTACCTGGGTATTGACGCAACAGTGGTTAAAAAGGTAAAGGATCCCAAAGAGGCTATGGAAATGCTTGACAGCAACCTGGAAAAAGGAATTCCGACAGGTTGCCAGGTAGGGGTATTCCAACTTACCTTCTTCCCGCCTGAATACCGGATGCACTATAACATGCACAACCTGGTTGTTTTCGGCAAAGAAGGCAACATGTATCATGTCAGCGACACCGTGATGGAAACTCCGCAGCTGATCACCTATGAGGACCTCCTGCGCGTGCGCTATGCCAAAGGAGCATTTGCTCCCCAGGGCAAGATGTACTGGATCAATCACCGCATCGACAAACCGGTTGACCTGAAACCCGCCATCATCATGGGAATAAAAAAGACCGTCTATGAAATGATCGGCATTCCTTTTCCACTGATTGGGGTTAAAGGGTTGCGCTGGATGGCCCGCGACCTTAAAAAATGGCCGGCAAAACACGGAAACGACACGGCCTCCTTCTACCTCGGCCAGATCCTCCGGATGGCGGAAGATTTCGGTACCGGCGGTGCCGGGTTCCGCTACATCTACGGTGCCTTTCTAAAGGAAGCCGGGGAGTTGTTCGGAAACCATGAGGGATTGCTGGAAGCCTCCGAGATGATGGGCAGAACCGCCAACAAATGGCGTGAATTCACATACATGGGAGCGCGTAACTGTAAAAACCGCTCAAAACCTGAAGAAGATTATGGCACCCTCTCTGAAAAACTGCTGGAGATAGCAGCAGATGAACAAAAAGTTTACGAGAAACTTAAAAAACTCAGGTTTTAATGTCGCGGCAACCCATCATTGAAATCAGGGAGCTGACCAAGATTTACAAGGGAGCCGGGGAACCTGCCATCAACGGGATATCACTGGATATTTTCCCGAATGAGATTTTCGGCCTGCTTGGCCCCAACGGGGCTGGCAAAACCACTACGATCTCCATCTTGTGCGGTTTATTCAGCGCGACGAAGGGAAGTGTACTGATCGACGGGCTTGACAGCTATACCAATCCTGAACAGATAAAACAGATGATCGGTGTGGTACCCCAGGATCTTGCCCTCTATCCTACCCTTACCGGCCGCGAGAATCTTACGTTTTTTGGAAACATGTACGGCCTCCGGGGACCGGCACTGCGCGACAGGATCAATCATTACCTCGGGGTATTCGGCCTTGAAAAGCATGCCAACAGGCTGGTAAGCAAATACTCAGGCGGGATGAAACGCCGGGTAAACCTGATCGCTGGTCTGCTGCACGACCCGAAGATCATCTTCCTGGATGAACCTACGGTAGGCATCGATGTTCAGTCGAGGGTGGTCATCCTGGAATACCTAAAGGAACTGAACAAACGGGGCATTACAATCATATACACCAGCCACTACATGGAAGAGGCGGAACACCTGTGCCACCGGGTGGCCATCATCGACCGGGGAAATATCATTTCACTGGGAAATCCGGCAGACCTGCTTGCCGGGCACCCGGAATTCAAGAGCCTGGAACATATTTTCATCCATCTCACCGGTAAAGATATGAGGGACTGACCATGAAAAAGTTGTTATCTGTCTTCCGGAAGGAGATGCTGCTGCTGATGCGTGACAAGTCGGGGCTAACCATGCTTTTTGTCATGCCAACCTTGCTCATTGTTATTTCCTCGCTGATGCAGGAATCGGGATGGAATTCTCTCAATAAAAATGCCAGTGTCAAGGTGCTGTTTGTCGACAATGATCATGATAGTCTCGGGGTTAAAATCAGAAGCGGCTTCATGAACTCTGGGTCATTCGTGGTGATCGACAGCCTGAACCGGCAGCCCCTCACGGCGTCTATGGCAAAAGAGGCGGTAAAGACCGGCGATTACCTGATTGCCATTGTGGTTCCACAGGGCGCGACGAAAACAATGAGGGCCAATGTGCGTCTTTCTGTCGCCAAAACACTTGCAGGCTTTGGCATCGGGAATGCGATGTTGTTAAACGGGGTAGTATTCAGGGATTCAGTTGATATGACCCTCTATTTTGATCCGACGGTTAACAGGGCATTTAAAAATGGCCTGATCAGCTCTGTCAGGGAAAATTATTACAAGATCCAAAGTGAATGGGTGTTTAAGATATTCAACCAGGAGATTGCTGCACAGATGCCTTTGTACAAACCCCCGAAGGAAGGATTCAGGGAGGTACTCCGGTTCAGGGAAGAATTTCCTTCCTACCGCGAAGTTGAACTCATCCCCAACTCATCACAGCACAATGTGCCTGCCTGGACCATCTTCGCGATGTTTTTCATCGTGATCCCCCTTACCCAGAGCCTGATCCAGGAGCGCGAAGGCGGAAGCCTCTTCAGGCTGCTCACCATGCCGGTTCCTTATATGACCCTGGTAATGGGGAAAGTCATGGTCTACCTCGTGGTTTGCCTGCTGCAGACGGCTGCCATGCTCATGGCCGGGATTTTCCTGCTGCCGCTGTTCGGGCTGCCTGCCCTGGTCGTGGGAAACAACATTCCTGCCCTGTTCGTGATTACCCTGGTTACAGCCATGGCATCCGTGGGCTACGGATTGATGGTCGGCACGATTGCCAACACGCATCAGCAAGCTGCCGCTTTCGGTTCCATTTCGGTCATCATCCTCGCAGCAATGGGCGGTATTTGGGTACCCGTATACATGATGCCGCCAACCATGCGGGCATTTGCCATGCTGAGTCCCCTAAACTGGGCCATTACCGGGTTCTATAATATTTTCCTCCGGGGCGGGAACCTGTTACAGATTGCTCCTCAGGCACTGAAGCTATGCCTGTTCTCTCTTTCCACTGTTGTCGTTACAAGCTTAGTCCACAAATATAAAAAAGGGGTGAACAGTTAATTATGGCACTCACTGACCGTAAAGAAATTCTTGTAAGGTTCTCAGAGGTTGACTCCATGCGCATAGTATGGCATGGCAACTACCTCAAGTATTTTGAAGACGGAAGGGAATCCTTTGGGCTTAAATACAACCTGGGTTACCTTGACGTTTACAGGCACAATATCATGATTCCCCTGGTAAAAATCAACTGCGACTTCAAAAGAACGCTGGAATATGGCGATGCAGCCATCGTGGAAACCCGCTATGTTCCAGTTGAAGCTGCCAAAATCGTATTCGAATATACCATCTACCGTAAAAGGGATATGGAGGTGGCTGCCACCGGCACTTCAACCCAGGTTTTTCTCACCCCGCAAGGGGAACTCTTACTAACTGCCCCTGAATTTTTCACTACCTGGAAAACGAAATGGGGCGTTTAACTGTCCATTCCATGAAATCCGTTTATATTCTGAGCGACAACATCATCACTTCCCTGGGTTTCACAACCGCGGAAAACACAGCCGCTATTGAAAATGGCGTCGTTGGCATCAGAGAGGTTGATGATCCGGCCTTGTACCCGTCGGCTGTGCAATTATCGCTGGTAAATTCGCTCCTGCTTGAGGAGAAATTTGCCGCAGTCCTGGCAACCTTACATAAAAAGAATCCGGCCAGCTCGTTCACCCGGCTTGAAAAGATGTTCATCCTTTCAATTCATGAAGCATTGAATACCAGACAGGTATCGCCCGGCGACCCACGAACCCTGTTTATTATTTCTACCACAAAAGGAAACGTCAACCTGCTTGAGAACCAATACAGGGCCACGTTCAGCCATAAACGGGTTTACCTTTGGGAACTGGGCCGTACCATCCAGCAGTTCTTCGGTTTTGCAAACAAACCACTGATCGTTTCCAACGCCTGTATTTCTGGGGTGATGGCCCTCATGACTGCCGCACGTTTCCTGCATTCGGGTGCATATGATCACGCGGTGGTGACGGGAGGGGATATTGCATCCGAATTTGTGATTTCCGGGTTCCAGTCGTTTCAGGCCCTGAGCCCGGCGCCATGCAAACCCTTTGACCTGAACCGCACAGGCCTTTCATTAGGCGAAGGCTGCGGAACCATGATACTTTCAGTGGTCCCCGGAAATTCTGATGGTCCCTCGATCCGGGTTACCGGCGCTGCCACCACAAACGATGCAAACCACATTTCAGGTCCCTCGAGAACCGGTCAGGAACTGGCCACGGCCATGAAACTTGCCATGAATCAGGCAGGACTGGGTACCGGGGACATAGACTATATTTGCGCCCATGGAACTGCCACCTCCTTCAACGATGAAATGGAGTCCAAATCCATTGATTTGTGCGGGCTTACACAGGTGCCTGTCAATAGTTTCAAAGGATACTGGGGGCATACGCTTGGCGCTGCAGGGATCATTGAATCAGTTGCGGCAGTTTCGTCGTTGCGGAAAAATATGCTGTACCGTTCTGCCGGTTTTGAAACACTGGGAGTTCCTTCACCGTTGAATGTGATCGGGACAAACCTAAGTACTCCCTTGCAGGCCTGTATTAAAACCGCATCCGGGTTCGGAGGCTGCAATGCAGCCATAACAATTCAGAAAAAATAACATGGAGCTTTTAATCACCTCATACAGCCATCTTCATGATAATAAGGTCGTCGTAAATGACAGACTCGTTTTTTATCAGGAAAATATTCTTAAATTTGCAGACTTCATAAAATCGGTCTACAAACAGGAACAGATTACCTATCCAAAGTTTTACAAAATGGATTTCATGAGTAAAACGGGGTTCCTGGCTGCAGAATTGCTTTTGAAGGAAACAACAGTTGCTGGATACTGCCCTGAATCGGTGGGTGTGATTTTGTCCAATTCAAGTTCAAGTCTTGATACGGATATCGCTCATAATGAAACCATTAAAAACCGTTCAGGTTATTTTCCAAGCCCTTCCGTTTTTGTATATACCCTTCCCAACATCGTTATCGGGGAGATATGTATCAGAAACAACTTCAAGGGAGAGAATGCTTTTTTCATATCGGAGACCTTCAATGGCAAACTGTTGGTTGATTATGTGGAAGAGCTGTTTATCAATAAACGGGTGGAAGCCTGCTTATGTGGCTGGATTGAAGTATTGGGAAACAACTGCAACGCCTTGATGGCGCTAGTTGAAAATTCTGAACTGAGACAGCAGCAGGCTGATGGCAATTACAAACCAATACCGTTTAATGCAGAAAATCTGAATTTAATAATGTCACGTAACTGAGCTGATAAAATGGACGAATTAATAAACAAACTGAAAAAAGAAGTTATTGAGCAGTTAAACCTGGAAGAGATCTCCCCGGACGATATCGATCCTGATTCCTCCCTGTTTGGCGAGGGATTGGGTCTGGATTCAATTGACGCACTTGAACTCATCGTTTTACTTGAGAAGAACTACGGAATAAAAATTGAAGATCCCAAGGACGGAAAGAAAATTTTTCACTCCATACGCACCATGGCCGAATATATCACGGAGCACAAAAAGTGACCCCGATGCCAAAACGGATCTTCATCACCGGATACGGCATCATTTCCTGCATCGGGAGTAACATCCCGGAGAATTTAAATTCACTCATGCGCTCGGCCCCGGGTACAGGGCCTCTTCTTCATGTCGATACGATACTCAGGGATGAAGTTCTGGTTGGTGAAGTTCCAAAGACACACCAGGAACTTTTTGAACTTGCAGGAGTTGCTCCCGTAGAAGGATATTCGCGGAATGCCCTCCTGGGTATCATTGCTGCAACCGAAGCATCTGCGCATGGTCGGCTGGGAGAAAATACAGGATTGAAAACCGGCCTGATCTCCGCCACTACAGTGGGCGGCATGGACCGTTGCGAACTTTTTTACAAGGATTTCCTTGAAAACGATTCCCGTAACATCTACATCGACTCTTATGATTGTGCCGACAGCACGGAGAAAATTGCCGCCCGGCTGGGAATTCACGACTTTGTGACGACCATCAGCACGGCCTGTTCCTCTGCTGCGAATGCCATCATGCTTGGCGCAAGACTGATCCGCAACGGCCGCCTCGACAGGGCACTGGTGGGAGGATGCGAATCGCTCACGAAATTCCATCTGAATGGCTTCAATGCCCTGAAAATCCTCGATAAAGAACCATGCAAACCGTTCGACCAGCACCGGGCAGGAATCAACCTCGGCGAAGGTGCTGCCTACCTGGTGATCGAATCGGAAGAAAGCATGCTAAAAACCCGAAATACGCCACTTTGTGAACTCGCAGGGTGGGGCAATGCCTGCGAAGCATATCACCAAACCGCCTCCTCCCCCGACGGAGAAGGAGCATTCATGGCCATGAAAGCCGCACTCGAAATGAGCGGGCTGAAGCCGGCTGATATCGATTACATCAATGCACACGGAACAGGAACCGACAACAACGATCTCTCGGAAGGCCGTGCCATTGAACGGCTTTTTGGAGACCGGATCCCGAAGGTAAGTTCAACAAAACCCTTTACCGGACATACCACCAGCGCAGCCGGATCAACAGAGGCGATTCTTTCGGTGTTCTGCCTCCTTTATCAGGTAATCTGGCCAAACCTTAATTTCACCGAGCGCATCAGCGAACTTGGTTTCACCCCGGTGGAAAAACTACTCACCGGCATTCCTGTGAATGCGGTAATGTCAAATTCTTTTGGATTTGGAGGCAATGATACTTCATTGATATTCAGGAAAGTCAATGCAAGCAATGCAAACAATGTAAACAATGCAGACAATGCAGACAATGCAAACAATGCAGGCAATGCAGGCAATGCAGAAAATATTGAAAATTAAATAATCCTCAATGCTAATGGAAATGGGCTCGCCAGCTATACCCGTATTGTTTGCATTGCCTGCATTACTTGCATTGTTTACATTCATTAATTTACTAAAAGGATGGCCTACATTAATGGAATAGGTATAGTATCCCCACAGTTGACCGTGGAATCCAAAGGGTTTCCAACGGAGGTAATGGAGTATACAGCTGATTATCTGAAGTGTATCGAGCCAGCCTACCGGAACTATATCGACCCGATCCAGTCGCGCAGGATGAGCCGACTGATAAAAATGGGAATTGCAGCTGCAAAAATCAGCATGGCCGATGCAGGATGCACGATGCCCGACGCCATCATTACCGGCACAGGATTGGGCAGTGTGGAGGATACAGAAAAAATCCTCAGCGATATAACGAAGGATGAAAAATTTCTGAATCCTACGCCATTCATCCAGTCAACTTACAATACGATAAGTTCGCAGGTTGCCATCCAGTTGAAATGCCACAACTACAATTCAACCTACGTTCACCGCACTTTCTCATTCGAAAGCGGTCTCATCGACAGTCTGATGCAGATGGAGGAACATACAGCCTCGCAAATCCTGGTTGGCGCGATCGATGAGATGACTATGAACCACCTCCAGATTACCCGTCGCATCGGGCAATGGAAAATGGAGCCGGTTAATAACCTCAGACTCCTGGAAAATATGACGCCAGGCGCTCTTGCCGGGGAAGGGGCTGCCTTTTTTGTTCTTGGCAAAGAAAAAAACGGTTCAGCTTATGCAAACCTGAAAGATGTCAAAACCTGCATCAATATTAAGGGTTCGTTCAATCCGAATAAGGAAATTTCCACATTTCTTGGCAATAACGGCCTGGACGCCCGCGACATTGACCTGCTGATTCTCGGCAACAATGGAGATTGCGAAAACGACCCTATCTATGCACAGTTTGCCGACCACTATTTCCCTGGTAAGGCACTCGCATGGTATAAGCATCTCTGCGGGGAATATCACACAGCCACTGGCTTTGGACTATATGCAGCCGCCTGCATCCTCAAAAACCGTGTCTACCCTGAAATTCTGCACCTGAACAAGGTTCAGCCAAAGAAATTTGAAAATATTTTGATTTACAACCATTTCAGAAACACCAACCACGCTTTCCTGCTCGTGCAGGGTTTCTGAATCATCGCCCGTTCCGTTTGGTTTTTTCTGTTAATTTTGCGCTTTGTTCACACCATTAAACGATGTCAAAAAGGGTTTATATAACAGGGATCGGTATTGTTTGTGCCATTGGGAATGATGTACCCGAAACTTTGCTGTCATTGCTGGCAGCCAGGTCGGGAATCGGGAAAATCACCCTGTTTGATACGATCCATAAAGACGTTCTGCCCCTGGCCGAGGTAAAGATGTCGACCTCACGCTTATTGCAGGAGTTGGAACATACAGGCGCCAAATACCTTACCCGCACTGCACTCCTTGGGATGAAAGCGGCCGGCGAAGCTGTGAGATCAGCAGGCTTCAGGAAAACCGACGGGTACAAAACCGGGTTGATCTCGGCTACGACCGTTGGCGGCATGGACCGCAGCGAGGATTTTTACGCCGGCTTTCTTGAAAACCCTGCAGGCGGCCGCCTGATAGACATTATTAACCATGACTGCGGCGACAGTACCGAACGAATTGCAGACTTTCTGGGCATAAAGGACTTTGTGACCACCATCAGCACAGCCTGTTCCTCCTCGGTGAATGCCATCATGCTTGGCTCAAACCTTATCAAAACCGGTCAGCTCGACAGGGTCGTCGTGGGAGGTTCGGATTCGGTCACGAAATTCACACTGAATGGGTTCAACACCCTCATGATCCTCGATAAAACGGGTTGCCATCCCTTCGATGAAAACAGGGCCGGACTTACCCTTGGCGAAGGAGCTGCCTACCTTGTGCTGGAATCGGAAGCATGCGTCATGGCAGGTCACAAAAAGGTTTTAGGAGAGGTCTCCGGTTATGGCAATGCCAATGATGCATTTCACCAGACCGCTTCATCTCCCGATGGCACCGGCGCTTTCCTCGCCATGTCGAAAGCGTTGAAAATGAGCGGACTTGATTCAGCGGAAATCGATTATATCAATGTGCATGGTACCGGGACGCAAAACAACGATCTTTCTGAAGGGATCGCTATGGAGCGGCTTTTTGGCGAACATGTCCCGCCATTCAGTTCAACCAAAGGATTTACAGGGCACACCCTCGGCGCAGCAGGAGCGGTTGAGGCAGTGATTTCCATCCTGTCGATCGAGCATGGGGTCATATTTCCAAACCTGAATTTCACCACCCCGATGAAGGAACTGCGCATTCGGCCAGTCAGTGCCCTGAACCTTGGACATGCTCAGATTCCACATGAAATCAGACACGTGTTATCAAATTCATTTGGTTTCGGAGGGAATAATTCATCCATTATTTTTTCAAAGTGCGAAGCAAAGAGCATTGAACAATAAACAATGAACAATATATACATCAACGGATCGGGCAATGTATCACCGCAGGCAACAACCGACAACCGGCATTTCCTGGAGAACCCGCTGTCGTTTGAAGTCCGCAGGTTAAAATGCATCGATCCTGATTACAAACGGTTTATTCCTGCCGAGCAGATCCGCAGGATGGGCCGGATCATCAGGATGGGTATTGCCGCTTCGAAGTTGTGCCTGGAAGACGCGGGTTTTGGTGCCGCTGCCGTTTCGGCGGGAGAATTTGTTCCGGATGCAATCATTACGGGTACCGGTCTGGGCTGCGTCGAGGAAACCGAAAAGTTCCTTACCTCCATGATCAGGAACAAGGAAGAATTCCTCACCCCCACTGCTTTTATCCAGAGCACACACAACACCGTTGCCGGGCAAATTGCGCTGATGCTGAAGTGTCACGGCTATAATTTTACATACGTACACCGTGGCGTCTCATTCGAAAGCGCCCTTACCGATGCCATGACCCAAATGCAGCTGGGCGAAATTTCAAATGCCCTGGTAGGCGGTTCCGACGAACTTACAGCCAATTCGTTTGCCATCACCTCACGTCTTGGACTCTGGAAACAAAATCCTGTTAACACCTTCAACCTGCTGAACGATCATCAGCGAGGATCGGTTGCCGGTGAAGGTTCAGCATTCTTTTTCCTTGAAGATCATCAAACAGCCTGTTCTCAGGCGATACTGAACGGGGTCACGATGTTCCTGAACCCTTCATCTCCGCAGGAGATCAGCAGCCGGGTTCGTGATTTCCTGGCCGTACACCAGCTGAACCCGGGCGATATTGACCTGGTGCTGATGGGATTGAACGGTGATCCCCGCACAGACATCCTATACCATGACCTTGTCGAATCAGATTTTCCACTCACCTCCCTCGGATATTTCAAAAACCTGAGCGGAGAGTATCATACCGCTTCTGCCTTTGCAACCTGGCTGGCAGCGATGATGCTCAAAACGCAAACGGTCCCGGAGGTTATTCAAATAAACAAACCGCCTGCCCGACTTGAAAAGGTGCTCATTTACAACCATTTTCAGGGGAAAAATCATGCGTTCATCCTGCTAAGCCGCCCCTGAATGTTCACGTTTGTGCGTTTCTCCCTGCTTTTCCTGGCGATTCTTATGTGCATTAACCTTTGTGCCCTGGCTGTCGGCAGCCATTTTCCCTGGTTCACCTTCGCGCACATATTGCTGGCTGATTCAACCATGATCACCGCCTACTGTCTGTTCCTGTTCGCCCTGGCATTTTTTCCCTGCACAAATTTCTACCTCCCGGTAATCTGTCATGGACAAACAGACAAACCCGTTGTTGCCATTACATTCGACGATGGCCCTGACACTGTAAAAACACCGGTTATCCTGGATATTCTTCAAAAACACGATGCACAAGCAACGTTCTTCTGCATCGGGATGAACCTGGCGAGAAACGAACATATCCTGAAACGGATATTTGCAGAAGGGCACCTGATAGGCAACCATTCCTACAGCCATTCAAACTGGCTCGACTTATTTTCGTCGGCCAAGATCAGGGCTGAATTGCTGAAAACCGACCAGCTGATCTGCGAAATTATTGGAAAAAGACCCTTGTTTTTCCGCCCCCCTTTCGGCGTGGTCAACCCGACGATGAACCGCGCAGTTAACATGATGCACTGGCAAACGGTTTGCTGGAGCATCCGGTCTTTCGACACATCCGCCGGTAATCCTGAAAAAAAAATTGAACGGATCCTGAAACAATTAAAACCGGGAGCGATCATCCTGTTGCATGATTTCACCCCTTTCACCGAAATTCACCTGGCCCGGCTGATAACGGGGATACGGGAGGCCGGCTATACCATTGTCGCACTGGATAAACTACTTGGACTTAATCCATATGCATAACGTAACCCAGCCCGACCCGACTTCGCGTAGGAAGGAAAAAATGTTCCCTGCAGGGAATTTCCTGTCCCTTTCATTATTTGCTGTTTTGACACTCCTCTGGACAGCTCTCCCGATGACGATGGCCGCGCAAAACAAATCCCTGAATCCTGCAACCATAGAGATGGTGAAGTCAATGATTAAAAATGCTGCGCAAAAAACAGCAACGATAACCAGCGATTTTGTCCAGGAAAAGGAGATGAGCATGGTAAGGGAAAAGATCACCTCCAAAGGCAGATTCTATTTTAAGAAAGAGCGGATGCTGCGCTGGGAATACGTGCAACCTTACTCCTACCTTATTATCATCAGGAACGACCAGGTTACGATAAAGGATGAGAGCAAGGTCAGCAGTTTTAACGCTGGCTCAAATAAAATCTTCAGCGAGATCAACCGGATCATGCAGGGTTGTATCAATGGAACCCTGCTCAGTGATGAAAAGAACTTCCTTGCCTCTTTTGCCGAAAATTCAGCCTGCTGGGTGATCACACTGAAACCGCTGGCCCCAAGGCTTAAAGCATCAATTTCACAAATTGTCATTTTTTTCGACCGGAAAGATTATTCCGTAACCCGCCTTGAAATGTACGAGCCCGGCGGCGACTGTACCAAAATCAATTTCACGGACAAGAAACTTAACCAACCTGTCAACGATGAAATGTTTCTGGTCCATTAGCATCCTGATCATCCTGCTTACGGCTGGCTGTGCCTCCATAAAACCCGGCAACCTTGCACCGGCCGTGCAGCCTTTTCAGGTTCCTGTGCCAAACGGAGTACCAGGAGGTTCTTACCCATCCTTTTTCCTGCCGCCCGACACGGCCTGGCTCTTCAAGGCTTCGATGGATATTAAAAAACATCATCTCACCGGCCTGTTTCTGGTTAAACGGGCACCGGTCCGATACCACAAGGGCACCACGCAACCCGGGCCGGATCCTGGTATTGAAAACAATGCGTACCGGGTCGTGTTCGTAAATGAATTGGGGATAACCTACTTCGATCTTGAAGTGAAACCCGACAGTTTCCGCGTGGTTTCATGCTTTGAAGCCCTCAACAAAAAAGCATTGTTTCGTATCCTGGAAACTGATTTCCGGATCCTGACTTTTCCGGGCCAGGTTAACTTTAGGGAAGAATTCAGACAAACCGGAACCAATAACCGGGTTATTTCGGAGAAAGCTGGCAGGTACCACATCTGGCAAACCTTCTCAACATCGGGTGATACGATTTATTCAACCGGAGGACGATCGAATATGTTCGATTTGGTCAATATCTCATACCACGGTTATCATGATGGATTCCCATCCAAAATAAACCTGGAAAACCCGGTCATCGGGATGAGGATATCGTTAAAGTTGTTGAAACGATAGCAACAGATATCATCTGAACAAAAAAACCATGCTTTATTAGAAGGATAGGGTGCATATATTTTCAAAAAATATTCCTAAGTTTGCAAAAACCAACAAAACAAACAACCTATGAAAAAAACATTATCCATTGTCATTTTTGCCCTGCTGTTTGCTGCAGGCCCCCTGATGGCTCAAAAACAATTGTATTTTGGCGTTGGAGGAACAGGTCTTACCTCGTATATCACCAGCGTGAACAATTACGGATTGCGCTTTATGGATTACAAACAAACCTCCTTTGGTGGAAAAGGTAATGTAAATATTGGATTTGATTTCAGCAAACATGCCGGACTGAAAATTGAAATCGGGTATGGAAAACTTGGTCAGGATTTAACAAAAGACTATAATGTTACACCGGATTCAGTTTTCGACAGGTCGATCAAATTGAATTACCTTCAAATCCCGGTATTGTTCAAATTCCGGTCAGGTGGCGAAGTGGCGAGACTCTATTTGTTGGTTGGCCCGCAGTTTAACTTACTGATGTCTGGAAAACAGACTTACACCCTAAATGGTTCGCCATTTACGACCAAGTCACTGACAAACCTGGCAGGCACGTCGTTCATTGTTGGAGCTGAGGATATCAAGGAACGTTATTCCTCCCTCGATATCATGGCCAGGTTTGACTTAGGCGTTGAAATCTCACTGTCAAAAAGCCTCCTCCTGAATGCCGGGCTCAGCCTTGGTTACGGTTTACTTGACATCAACGCAACGGACTGGAGAATGAACAACCATGACGGAAATTACAATGCTTCCCATACTATTTATGGTGGCATCAATGTTGGCCTCAATTACGTTTTACCGATTGGCTCAAAATAACCTGGTCACCCGCATGATCAGCAGATAAGCAGCCACCGCGCTGTTTACGGTTAAAAAATAAAAATGCCCTGCAGGTTGCAGGGCATTTTTATTTTACGGGTTTCTTTCAGCGTAATGTATCGAATCGCCCCATTCGCCGTAGCCGATCGTATCGCCGGCCATATGGATCCGGGCTTCCAGGCAGCTTTTGCACTCCTCCGCCTCTTCGTCGAGGCAGGGTTTGTTTTCATAGAGCAGGTAATCCTGGCGGTATTTAACCGGCGTGAGGTTGGGCATGATCACGTTTGCACCCACCATCAGCGCCTTTTCACGGCCCTGCGGGTCGATGGTTTGCATGGCCGTGGTGGCAGCGATGTTGATGTTTTTCATCATGATGCGCAGGATGGCCACCATTTTAAGCGACAGGTCGAACCGTTCTTTGAGGGGAAGCAACTCATCCCTGTATTTGAAAAGGGGGGTGTCAGCATGTTCGATGTAAGGGCCCATGCCTGCCATATCGATGTCGAAGTCCCTGAAAAACAACAGGTCGTCGGCCAGGTCATCGAGGGTTTGAAACGGCAGTCCGATCATAACGCCTGTGCCCACCTGGTAACCTATGCTCCGGAGGGTCTTCAGGGCGTCAAGACGCCGCTGGTAATTGTGCTGCAGGTTGTTCGGATGAAGTTTCAGGTACAGTTCGGGATTTGACACCTCAATGCGAAGCAGGTAACGGTGAGCGCCGGCATCAAACCAGCGCTGGTAGGTTTCCCTGGTTTGTTCTCCCAGTGACAAGGTCACATGAATCTTGCCCTCCGATTGCCGGTCGATCATTTTCAGCAGGGATTCAATCCCGTCGACAAAGGTTTTACCGGTACGTTCTCCCGACTGGATCACGATGGACGCATAATCGTTCACCAGGGCATAGCTGACCGCTTCCATCACCTCCGCATCCGTCATCTGGTAACGGGCATAGCGGCTGTTCCCGGCACGGATACCGCAATAGTAGCAGTTTTTGTTACAATAGTTGGAGTATTCGATCAACCCCCGGAAATAGACCTTCCTGCCTACGCAAGTCGTTTTGACTTCCTTAGCCTTTTCAAATAATTTAAGCCGGTCCACGTTCTGGCTTCCAAGCAGGACCAGCAGGTCTTCCTTTGAAAATAACGGTTTTGCCAGAATTTCTTCAACGATTGTCACAGTAATTGGAGTTTTACCGAAGATAGATCAGACGTTGAACCGGATATGGAGGATATCCCCGTCGCCCACCACATAGTTTTTACCTTCGATCATGAGTTTGCCGTGTTCCTTGCATGCATGCTCGGAACCAAGTTTCATAAAATCATCATAATTCATAACCTCAGCACGGATAAATCCGCGTTCGAGGTCACTGTGGATGACCCCGGCCGCCTGCGGTGCAGTCATGCCCTTTTTAATGGTCCATGCCCGAACCTCCTTGGGCCCGGCGGTGAAAAAGCACTGAAGGTCGAGCAGGTGAAAGGCCGCACGTACCAGCCGGTTTACACCCGGTTCTGTTAACCCGGCGTCGGCCAGGAATATCAGGCGGTCCTCTTCGGTTTCGAGTTCGGCTATGTCCGATTCCATTTTAGCTGCTATCACAAGCACTTCAGCATCCTGGTCCTTTACCGATTCAATAAACCGGGCAGAATAGTCATTCCCGCTGGCAGCGGAACCATCATCAACATTGCATACGTACATCACCGGCTTGTCGCTCAACAGGAACATGTCATCCATAAAACGACGGTCATCTACTGAAACCGGCGCAGTACGGGCCGACTGGAATGATTCCAGGTGATCTTTCAATATATGCAGCACTTCAAGCCCGTGTTTGGCATCTTTATCCCCGGCCTTGGCCATCTTTTCCATGCGCCCGATTTTTTTCTCAACCGATTCCAGATCCTTGATCTGTAATTCCAGGTCAACGATCTCGCGGTCGCGAACAGCGTTAATGGAACCTTCAAGGTGTGGAAGTTGCGGGTCGTCAAAACAACGGATCACATGAATCAGGGCATCCACATTGCGGATATCCGACAGGAACTTATTGCCTTCGGTCTGGCTCCCGCCTTTCGAAAGTCCGGGAATATCAACCATTTCAATGGTGGTCTGAACGACCTTCACCGATTTGATAATGTTATCAATGGCCTGGAGGCGCGCATCAGGCACATTCATAATCCCGAGATTCGATTTGGTCCCGGAAAATGCTGCCGCATGTGTTTCAGCGCGGTTATTGGATATACAGTTAAATAAAGTGGTCTTTCCTGATCCGGAAAGCCCTATAATTCCACATTTCAATGGCATAGTATTTCAATTTAAACTGCGAAGTTAAGCCATTTTCCTGCTCACTGATCAAAAACCGGTAAAACTTGCCAATGCACCGGCGATAAAAAATTATCTGGAAGCGGGTTTACAACCCTGTTTTCACTGGCGTCATGTTATGATGGGAAATGTCAATTAAAAAATTGCAATTTCTCCTGGCAATTGTTTTCCAGGAGTTTACCAGGCAACATGATGAAAATTTGCTGATTCATTCAGGATTAGTGCAAAAAAGTTGTAAATTGCATCGTGAACTGAAAAAAATCGTTACGCAATGGCGCATATAATCTCATGTCCCGCAAACGATATGTAAAAACCGGTATCAGTAACATTAGATAAAACACTTTACTATGAGGAAAAAAATTCTGATCATTGATGACGAGCGGCTTATTCGTTTACTGCTGGAAAATTTCCTTTCTTCAAATTACGATTTTGAGGCAAAGGGAGATGGACTTGAAGCCCTGGAATGGCTGGAAGGAAATCTGCCTGACCTGGTGATCTGCGACATTCAAATGGAACCCATGGACGGATATGGTTTTCTTGAAAAATTCCGTCAGCGGGGTTACACAAAACACACGCCGGTCATTATGCTTTCAAGTGTTGAAGGTACCAAAGAGCGGGTAAAATGTTACCGTCTCGGGGCGCAGGATTTTCTGTGTAAACCGTTTAACGCGGAGGAACTCGATGCTCTTATCCGGAAAAATCTGAACCCGGTTCACTACGCAGTTAAATGGTAATCCACGGAAAACCTGATTCGATCTGAAAAAATAATGATTCCGAAAAACACGGTGGAAGTATGGAAAACAAGGTATCAATCCTTTATATAGGTGGTTCATCCGAGGTTATCAGCCAGTTGGGGGCCAATGATCAAATAGTTCTGACAGCCCTGGGAAATCTCCAGGCTGCCGACATTTACCTGTCAAATGGACATTTGCCTGATGCTATTCTTTGTGAGCAGTTCATTTCAGGAGGCACTGGAATTGAATTCCACTATAAACTCCGCAAGAATACGGCATTCAGCGGGGTTGCCTTTATACTTCTTACCCATGAATTCCGCGAAGATCTGTTCAAGAGTGCTTTCAAAAACAGGATCGATGATTTTTATGTTTTGCCGCTTCCTCCAATTGAAAATATTATCAGCCGCGTTCAGTTCCTCAGGGATTCCCATCGCAAGTACCCGATTTCCGGACCTGTGTTTATCCCTGACGATAAATTCAAAATGCCCAGGTCGAAACGTATCTTCGACCTGGTGGTTGCCTGTACGGCGCTGCTCCTCCTCTCCCCGATCCTGCTGATCGTCATCAGTGCGATCAGCATTGAATCAAAAGGTAAAGTTTATTATGCTTCAAAAAGAGTAGGGCGCAAGCCGTTCGATTTCTACAAATTGCGCTCGATGCGAACAGGATCGGACGTTGAATTGGAAAAACTTGCAAAGGAGCAAAACCAGTATGCCGCTGCACCGAAAAAGCCGGCAGTTGATTTTTCACTCCCATGTCCGCGTTGTGCCAGTTTGCCCGCCGGAGAAAAATGTTCGTGGATGATCATGATCGAAGGAAACCATATCTGCGAATACTGGTACACCCAGCAAACCACACCGGTGCCGGTAAAATCAAAAATCGATTTCACCATCCCCTGCCCGCGCTGTGCAAACCTGCCCCAGGGAGAAAAGTGTTCCCCGGTCATGCATATCCAGGGTTACGAGATCTGTGAATACTGGTACCTTGAACAAAAGCATGAAATTGCAAAAACAAAATCCGTTTTTAACAAAATACCCAACGATCCCCGCGTGACAAAGGTTGGGAAATTCATCCGTAAAACCAGCATAGATGAGTTGCCGCAACTTATCAATGTGATCAAAAACGATATGTCGATCGTGGGTAACAGGCCGTTGCCGGGGTATGAAGCAGAGCTGCTTACCATGGGAGAGATGGCCAAACGGTTTCAAGCCCCTGCTGGCATCACAGGCTTATGGCAGGTTGAATTGCGGGGTAAACGCGGGGTCATGACGGATGACGAGCGAAAATCATATGACAACGAGTATGCTGACCATTTTGCTGGCGACAAATATCGCTTTTCCTACGATCTGTGGTTAATCCTCAGGACCGTGCCAGCACTTTTTCAGAAGGAAGCTGTTTGATATACCTTAAGCACAATACATGCCAACCGGCATGCAATAAATTCCCGGACAGGAGGAAATCCTTATTGACGACAGTTATTTTTCCAATTGGTTCATGCTGGTTTCAGCCTGGCTGCGGGTCATCTTTGCATTGAATCGTGTTCGAAAGATACTGTTACACCTCAAAATATCTTTATATTTGCATTATGATGGGAAAAAAGTACTTTCTTTTTCTTCTGTTATTTATCGTGTTTCGGATACAGGGATCAGCTGTGGCCCAGTCGGTACGGTTTGACCCGTTGAAGGATGATATCGGCAGCAGGATTCCCCCGTTGAGTGTTATACTTGATTCCGCGGTTGCACATAACCATTATGTGCAGTTCAGGAACCTGCAGATCATTGTGAATAACTACAAATTAAAGTCCAGCCAGGTCGACTGGACCCGGAATGTTGGCGTGCAGGTCAATGTCGGGTATGGCAATCTCTATGATTACTCTACCAACACATCGAATACGACTGTTCCTCCGGTTGTCGCGACCAGCCGCAACGAAACAAAATACAATGGCGCCGTTTACCTGAATATGCCGATCAACGCGCTCGTTAACCGCAAAAACCAGATTAAGCTGGCCAAAACGGAAGTCGAACAGGCTGAACAAATGGCCGGCATGCAACGCGATGAAACCCGGCAACTGGTTATACGCCAGTATAATGAACTTGTGTTAAAACAACGATTGCTCCGGATTAGTTCCAAATACCTTGAGACCATCCGCATCAACATGCAACTTGTTGAAAAAGAGTTTTCAGGAGGTATTATACCGTTAACTGAATATGCCCGTATCTCCGATCTGTTAGCCCATGCTGAAGCCGATTATGAATCGGTGCATACCGATTTCCTTACAGCATACATGGTGCTGGAAGAACTTGCCGGCATGAAATTTCATCTCACAAAACCAATTTCTACCACGAATGACGGTAAGTGACATACTCAGGCTCCTCAGGAAGCATATGGTGCTCCTGTTGATCACGCCCATTCTGCTGGTCACACTGGTTGCAATACTAACGAGACATCCTACCTATACTTTTTCCTCAGAAACGACCCTCTATACAGGTATTGCTTCCGGATCATCTGTTGAAATGGACAAAGCTTTCAGCTTTTTCGCCAACAATACCGCTTTTGACAACCTGATCAATGTGATAAACTCACGCGAAACCCAGCAGGAAGTCGCGATCAGGCTGCTGGCCCAGCATCTTATGCTTCCCGGCCCCGATCCCCGTTATATTTCTGCAAAATCATATGAGGATCTGAAAAAAATCACCCCGGCTTACATTAGAAAGTTGATTGTCAAGTCAAACAACCATGTTCCTGCTGCTACCCCGAAAGTAAGTCCTGTAAAAAACCCGGCTCCTGCCACGATCATTCCGAAACAAAAGGTCATCATTAAAACGCACACGGTTCTGCCAAAGGAGACCGTTTACTCCATCTCCCGTCAGTACGGTGTTACAGTTGATCAGCTCAGGCAATTGAACGGGATTGGAGATGACAACATTTCCGTTGGGCAGATTTTACTGGTTGATCCTAATGCCGACAGTTTATCTGACTCGGGCCACGATACCGTTACACCAGGCGAGAGGCCCGACAGCGTTGGAAAGTTTTCCTTTTCCGACCTCAATGCCACTGAAAATTATAATACGCTGCCTCCTTCAATAAACCGGGAAGATTACGAGCAAACGGTGAAAAACCTCGAAGCCTACATGGTCAGCAACGACACAAATTTCGTTTACAGCATCCTCTACTTTGTCAACCCTCATTACTCCATTAAAGCAATTTCATCCGTCAATGTGCAACGTATCGCCAGCAGCGACCTGGTAAAAATTAAATTTGATTCCGACGATCCGGGTATCTGCCAGCAAACACTGGCTTTGCTCACCGAGGTGTGCATCGTAAATTACAAGCATATTAAAGAGAACAGGTCCGATGCTGTTGTCAAGTATTTTGAGTACCAGCTTAAAAATGCCGCTGCCAGACTTAAGATTGGTGAAGACAAATTGTTGAAATTCAACGAAGACAACAACATCATCAACTATTACGAACAAAGTAAAGCTGTTGCCGTTGTTAAGGAGGACCTCGATGTTGATTATAACAACAAACGGATCAAACTGGCTGGTCTTAAAGCAGCGATCGCACGAATTGAAGAAAAACTGGGAATCCAGAAACAGGTCCAACTAAAAAGCGAGGCAATCATTGAAAAACGGAACCAGCTCAGTGAAGCGAATGCAAGAATAGCTACCATCGAGCTGCTGGGCATGAACAATGCCGTGGCAGATAAGGACCTTGTTAAACTGAAACGGGCTGCCGACAAACTCAAAGACGAAATCCGCAAATCGGTAAGCGACCTGTACAATTTCGGGAACAGCACGAATGGCTTACCCATAAGCACATTGCTTAATGACTGGATTAACAATGTGATCGATTACGAAGACACGAAGGCCGGACTGGAGGTTCTTGGCGAACGTATCAAGGAGTTCCAGAAACAATATGCTGTGTACGCCCCGGCCGGCGCAAATATCAAAAGGATCGAGCGTGAAATATCTGTATCTGAACAGGAATTCCTGGAAATTCTTCATGGGCTCAACCTGGCGAAGCTGAAACTCCAGGATGCTGAACTTTCATCTTCCATCAAGGCGGTGGATCCACCTTTTTATCCCTTATCACCCAATCCTACCAAGCGTATGATCCTGGTCATTGCTGCCGGGCTGGTAGGTTTCCTGCTGGTTTTCTGCACGATCCTCGCCATGGAATATTTCGATGAAACACTCAAGAACGCTACCAGGGCTTCAAAAAGCATCAAACTGAAAACCATAGGCATGTTCCCGAAAGTTTTTCTGTATACCGGCACACTCAACTTCCTTTTTGTTGCCAACCGGTTGCTTGAGATCATCCTCCAGCAGGTCAACCTGCTGACGGGTGTGGACAAACACTCAAACGAGCCTCGCATATTACTAATATTCAGCTCGTTAAATAACGAGGGCAAAACGGTTGTTGCAGGCAACATCGCGTTGAAATTAAAAAAACAGGGCAAATCAGTCCTTTTCGCCAATTTTTCACGGGAATCGCTGCGCCTGGCCGAAAGCAACCAGATCGGCTATATCCATAAACCTAATGCCGGTTCTTCAGGATTCACGCGCCCGGCGAAGCATTTCCCTTTTATCAGCAAAATGCTCGGGTATCCCGACACCCGGATTGATCCATTCAGCCCGTTTTTACAGGACCCCGAGAATTATCTCGACAGCCTGGAATACTTTCAGTATCAAACAGACGCTGAGTATTTTTCGACGTCAGATTTCAGGGAATTGCTCGATAATAACGGATTTTCGTCCACTATGCAACCCGATTTTGTGATCATTGAGATCCCTTCAATCCTCTACTATTCATTCCCGCCAAAGCTGATTGCTTCAGTGGATCTCGCTCTACTGGTGTGCAGGGCAAACCGTGTTTGGTCGCCTGCCGACCAATGGGCCCTCGATACTGTAAAAAAAATCACTTCGCAGGAACCTGTCATTGTGTTGAATGGTGTTGAATTTCAGGCGATTGAATCGGTATTGGGAGACCTTCCGAAAAAACGTAGCCGCTTACGAAGAATTTTTAAAAAGATAATCCACCTGCAGTTTTACGACAGGTACCAAACTTAGAATTCCCTGATGAAGAAAGCCCTGAAGAAAATAACCCGGGAGGCGAACTTCCTGTCATTGACCGGAAACGTGGCGATTGCATTCTTCGGATTTGCCGGCTTTGCGCTGATGGCCCGAACTTTCCCGGTGGATGTTTTCGGGCAGTGGGTTTTATACATCTCTTCCGGCACCTTTATCGAGATGTTCAGGTTTGGCATAACCAATACAGCCATCATCCGGTACCTTTCCGGCGCCGAACATGAAGACAGGCTGAAATATGTCGGTTCAAACGGGCTGATCGGGTTGGTGGCAACGATTTTCATCACGCTTATCCTGGTGATATGCCATCTTGTCTTTCCTGTTCCGATCAAACATGCCGGGTATGAACTCTTTTTCACCTGGTATCCGCTGCTGGCCTTCGTAAACCTTCCCTTCAATACAGCACTGGTCATCATGCAGGCCGATCTTAAATTCGGCAAGATGCTGCTTGTCAAATCATTGATCAGTGGCGGGTTTTTCTTCGTCCTGCTGGTTAATTACCTATTTTTCAAAATGACCCTGGTTCAGCTGATATGGGCCCAGCTCCTCATTACGCTGATAACTTCTGCGCTGTGCATGATGAAGGGATGGGACGGATTGCGGCACATCCGCAAGGCAACGCGCCAAACAAATAAAACACTGCTTGATTTTGGGAAGTACACCACTTTTACCCTGATTGGGACGAACCTGCTGCGCAGCGCCGATACCCTGATCATCAGCCTTAGCCCGCTGGGTACGGCCGCCGTGGCCCTATACAGCATCCCCATGAAACTTACCGAGATACAGCAGATCCCACTGCGCAGTTTCGTCGCTACCGCCTTCCCAAAAATGTCCAGGGCCAGCATCCAGGGCCGCATCGAAGAGGTGAAATCCGTTTTTTATACCTATTCCGGGGCAATGACCTATCTTTTTATCTTTATCAGCCTGTTAACCTTCGTGTTTGCAGGATTTTTCGTCCTGCTCCTGGGTGGCAGGCAATATATGGGCATCGACCCTGTTTTGGGTGTAAATACGGTTACCATTGTCAGGATATTTTCCCTTTACGGACTGTTGCTTCCGATCGACCGGATGACCGGTATCGGCCTTGACAGCATCAACAAGCCTGCAATGAATTTTATTAAAGTCCTGATTATGGTTTTGGCCAATGTGATCGGCGATTGCGTAGCGGTCTTTATCTTTAAATCCTTGCCCATGGTTGCCGTAGCATCCATCGTGTTCACCGCGATTGGCGTGTGGGTCGGATACCGTTTTCTCGACCGGGAGCTGCATCTCCAACAGCGTATTGTTTTCACTGAGGGGATCAGGTTCTATAAGGAAATCTATTCAAAATTAAAAACCATGCTGCCCCGTCCCTCCTGAGAATTTCCGTTGAAAACAGGGTGAATATAACTTAACAGGTTTTATGCTCAACCAGGTAAACCCATTCGACTCATCAACTGGCGCCAACAGGCTGGGTAAGCCCCTCAACATCCTGGTCATCCTGTGCATTGCAGTTATAGCAGCATGGATGATCAGCCTCACCGGGATCATAGGGGCTATAGGATTCATCGTTCTGCCATTCATTGCGGTCTACCTTTATTGCCTCTTCACTAACCCGATCATTGGTCTATATACTGCCCTCGTTCTGGGATTTATCCTTCTGGGGCTGGCGAGATACCTCAGGGGAGTCCAGGTAGGCCTTGGCATGGATGCCATGCTGGTAATGACATATATTGCCCTTATTATCAGCAGGTTCAAGGATAAGGTTGACTGGTCCCCTATCAACCGTGATATTACCTGGTTAGCAGTCATCTGGTTTTGCTATTCTTTGTTCGAGGTGGTTAATCCCGAGGCCAGAAGCCTGGCAGCATGGTTTTCGGGACGCGGCGTATCCTTGTATATGCTGATGCTTGTTCCGTTGACCTTGCTCTTTATTGATTCGAACAAAAAGCTGGATACCATCTTTTTTATTTGGGGAATTTTTACCATCCTGGGAACCCTCAAGGGAATCATGCAGTTGAACATTGGCATAGACAAATTTGAAAAAGCCTGGCTTGATGACGGGAATGCCCAAACCCATATTTTATTCGGAAAACTACGGGCTTTTTCGTTTATGAGCGATGCCGGACAGTTTGGCGGCAACCAGGCTTATTCTGCGGTGGTTGCAACCATTGTTTCGCTTGTCCAAAAGGACTGGCGAAAAAAATTGTTTTTTATCGTCGTGGCGATCCTCGGACTATATGGCATGATCATATCAGGCACCCGGGGATCCATCAGCATTCCGCTGACCGGGTTCCTGGCATTTTTTGTTCTGCGTAAAAACATGGGGGTCATGATTTTCGGATTTGTTTTGCTGCTGGTTGTTTTCATCTTTTTCAAATATACTTCCATTGGCCAGGGAAATGACCAGATCCGGAGAATGAGAACGGCTTTTGACCCCAATGACGCGTCCCTGCAGGTTCGCCTCGAAAATCAGAAAAAACTGAGAATCTACCTTGCTTCACGACCTTTTGGCGGGGGGATCGGGCTTGGCGGGGTTAAAGCACAGCGTTATCTGCCCAATGCATTCTTGTCCAATGTGGCTACCGACAGCTGGTATGTGCTGATCTGGGTGGAACAGGGAATAATTGGGTTGCTGCTCCATTTGTTCATCCTTTTTTACATTCTTATCAAAGGATCTTATGCAGTGATGTTCAAAATCCGCGACCCGGTTGTGAAAATGAAAATGGCCGCTCTTTGTTCCGGCATGTTTGGCGTGATGGTTGCCTCGTACGGCAATGCCGTGCTGGGGCAAATGCCGACAAGTATCGTGATTTATATTACCGTAGCCCTGATACTGAATTGGGAGAAGTTTGACACACCTGCGGGCAGTGTTGCTTTGGAAACCTGAAAAAAATCGTAGCTTTAAATCATAATTAATCTTACTTTGCAGTCTTATTCGTCATTAAATAACCAGTATCATGAAAGGCAGAGATTTTATCATCACCGGACTGCAGCCCTGGGACATTCCCATTGGCTCAAATGCCATCGATATTGCAAAGGAAATCGCCGTTGATAACCGGGTTCTGTATGTGAACAGTGCGTTGGATCAGATGACCATCTACCGTAATCAGCCAAAGCCTGAGATCAAACAGCGGCTGGAAGTGTACAGGAAACAAAAGGAGCCGCTGCGCAGGATATCAGATTCACTGTGGGTGCTTGATTTTCCGTTTTCAGTGTGGTCGATCAATGAATTACCCGACGGGTTCCTTTTTGACTTTTTCAATAAACGCAACAATAAAAAAATCTTCGATTACGTAAAAAAGGTTGCGGCAGATCTCAATTTCAAGGATGTCATCCATTTCATGGACAACGACATCTACCGCAGTTTCTATGCGAAGGAGTTCCTAAAACCCGCTGTTTCCGTGTATTACCGCAGGGATAATCTTCAGCCATACGGGTACTGGAAAAAGCATGTTGCAAGGCTTGAACCGCTGCTGATCGGGAAAAGCGACGTGGTCGTATGCAACTCACCGCAATATGCCGACTATTCCCTTTCGTTCAATAAAAAAAGCTTCAATATCGGGCAGGGTGTCGATCTTTCGGCATATGATCCGGACCTGAGTTTCCCGGTACCGGATGAGTTCGTATCCATCCCGGCGCCAAGGATCGGGTATATCGGCGACATCAACAGCCTGCGCCTGGATCCCGACCTGTTGTACAATGTGGCAAAGAGCAAACCCGGCTATTCATTTGTCATGATCGGCGGTGAAGATAAGGTTTTTGCAGCGCATGCGCTTCACACACTTCCCAACGTGTTTTTCCTGGGAAGCATCCCTAAGATCAAAGTACCTGCCTACATGTCGGCACTCGACGTTTGCTTGAATCCACAGGTACTCAACGAAATAACCAATGGCAATTACCCGCGTAAAGTGGACGAGTACCTGGCATTGGGAAAACCGGTAATTGCCACAACAACCGCGACCATGGAAATTTTCAGGGGACATGCTTATCTTTGTTCCTCCGTTGCTGATTACCTGGCTGCCATTGAAAGCGCACTCCTTGAGATCAGTGACAAGGAAAAAATAAAGGAACACATTTTGTTTGCCCGGTCGCACAGCTGGAAAAACAACGTGAACAGTATTTACAGGCACATTGAAGAATCACTCACCTAATCTGAATAATATGTATTACAGGAATGTCTCAGATTTGAATAAAATCATCCTTAAGCGTTTAAATGTTATTCCAAGGGATTTCGATCTCATAGTCGGTATCCCCAGAAGTGGCATGCTTCCCGCGAATCTGCTGGCTTTGTACCTCAACAGACCATACACCGATATCCACTCTTTCATTAACGGGCACATTTATAAAGCCGGCGCCAGGGGTCAGTTTTTCGACATCAAAGATTTTAAAAAGATCCTGGTCGTCGACGACAGCATCGCATCAGGTTCGGCCATGGATAAATGCAAAGAGAGCCTGAAACACCTGGAAGCTGACTTTTCAATCAGTTATTGTGCCATATACGTAATCCCCGGCAAGGAAAAAATGGTAGATTACTATTTCGAGATCGTCCCGCTGCCAAGGTATTTCCAGTGGAATATCCTTAACCATACGAGTCTTGAAAAGGCATGCTTTGACATTGATGGTGTTTTGTGTATCGACCCTACCGAGGAACAAAACGATGACGGGGAAAAATACCGGGATTTCATCCTGAACGCCCCGCCGCTATTTATCCCGGGAAGCAAAATCGGGACCATTGTTACCTCCCGCCTCGAAAAATACAGGAAAGAAACGGAGACCTGGCTTGCGGCAAACAATGTCAAGTATAATGATCTGGTATTACTTGACTTGCCCGATAAGGAGGCCCGGATGAGGGCCAACAGCCATGCAGCGCATAAGGCAAAAACCTACGCATCAAAACCTTATGTTCTGTTCATCGAGAGTTCGCTGAGCCAGGCCATCGAAATAAACAGGATCGCGAAAAAACCGGTGTTATGTACCGAGAATTTTGAAATGATTTTTGATGCCGAGTCGGTACTTTATAACCTGAAAAGCGGGAAGTACTTTCCGTTCCTGAGGAAATATGCCCTGAAGATCAGAAATAAACTGAGGAAATAGCCTTAAGACCCGCGATGAATTTGATAATAAACGTTTAATTCACCTGATTTATGAATCCGGTACTTCACACAGCATACCTCGTGTTGCAGATCTCGGCCCTCATGGCGCTGCTGCTGCCCACGGCTTACATCTTTGTATTTGCCTTTGCCGGATTGTTTTACAGGCAACCCGCTTACAGGAACCAATCCCTCCGGCGAAAGGTAGCGGTTCTCATCCCCGGATACAAGGAAGATGATGTAATCGTTGAAGTGGCAAAAGATGCGTTAGCCCAGGATTACCCGCGGGATAAATACGACGTCGTCATTATTGCCGACTCCTTTCAGCCCGACACCCTGGCACGGTTAAGGGAATTGCCCATAAAGGTGATCGAGGTCAAATTTGACAAGAGCACTAAATCAAAGGCGCTGAACAGTGCCATGGCACAATTGACCGATGCATACGAGATCGCTGTGGTACTGGATGCCGACAACCTGATGGCCGCCGACTTTCTTACCAAAATCAATGCATCATTCGATACAGGTTGTACTGCTGTACAGGGACATCGTACGGCCAAAAACCTGGATACTCCGTTGGCCATCCTCGACGCGATCAGCGAAGAAATCAACAACCATATCTTCCGCAAAGGCCACAGGGTGCTGGGGCTTTCCTCGGCAATTATTGGTTCGGGCATGGCTTTCATGTATGATTTTTTCAAGCAGATCATGTCCACTACCACCGCCATTGGCGGCTTTGACAAGGAAATTGAACTTAAGATCCTGAAGGGAAACGATAAAATTGCCTATCTCAACGACGCGCTTGTTTACGATGAAAAAGTGCAGAAGGAAGAAGTTTTCAGCAACCAGCGGCGCCGGTGGCTATCTGCCCAGTTGCATTACTTTCGCACTGATTTTTTCTCTGCTTTGAAAGCCCTCCTTTTCAAAGGGAATATCGATTATTTTGATAAGGCCATCCAGTTTATCCAGCCACCGCGCATCCTGTTACTTGGCGCAGTAATCCTGGCCGGAGGGATGTTCCTGCTTTGCAATTATTTTATCGGGGTGCACTCGTCCTTGAATATCCTGTGGGTTTCATGCATAACCCTGTGCCTGATGGCATTTTTGTTTTCGATCCCACGTTCCTACTACAACCTGGCTACCTTAAAAGCCATGGCCAGCCTGCCAAAGGGCATGATTCTTATGCTTGGTTCGCTCCTCAAGATTAAGGGAGCAAACAAGCAATTCATTCATACCAAGCACGGAGCAGTAAAATCAACCCCAAAACCACATTGATCTGAACTAATTTTTAAACCGGTATCATGAAGATAGGCATAGAGGGACAACGGCTTTTCCGCCGGAAGAAACATGGGATGGATATGGTTGCGCTGGAACTGATCAGGAACCTGCAACGAATTGATACTGAAAATGAATATATCCTGTTCATTAAACCCGATGAAGACGATCGTGTGATCATGGAAACTGCCAATTTCCGGATTGTCAAACCGGAAGGGGGCTTCTATCCTTACTGGGAACAGGTCGCATTGCCCAGGGCAGCCAGGAAAGCCGGGTGCAACATCCTGCATTGTACCAGCAATACCGCCCCGGTCAGTACCGATATCCCCCTGGTAGTGACGCTGCACGACATCATTTACATGGAAAGCAGCTACCTGAAAATCATGGAGGGCAGCGGGTCGCTTTACCAGAAATTCGGAAATGCCTACCGGCGCATGATCGTCCCGCAGATCGTGAAGAAAAGCCGGAAAATAATCACCGTTTCACATTTTGAGAAAAACAGGATCGGGGACTTTTTCGGCATGGCCGGCGATCCGAGGCTTACCGCAGTTTATAACGGGGTGAGTGAACATTTTAAACCGGTTTCCGACCAGGTGGAACTTCAGCGGGTCAAAGAGAAATACCACTTGCCCGACCGTTATTTCTTTTTCCTCGGGAATACCGATCCCAAGAAGAACACCAGGGGCACCCTGAAAGCCTATTCTGAGTTCTTAACGCAAACCGGCAGCGATATCCGGCTGGTGATGCTCGACTACGACCGGGTTGAACTCGAAAAACTGCTGGCAGAAATCAACGATCCTGCCCTGATCGAACGTATCGTGCTCACTGGCTATGTGGTCAACACCGACCTGCCGTCAATTTACGGGCAATGTGAAGTCTTTCTCTATCCTTCGCTGCGTGAAAGTTTTGGCATCCCCATGCTCGAAGCAATGGCCTGCGGTGTGCCTGTAATAACATCGAACACGTCTTCAATGCCCGAAGTTGCAGGCGATGCTGCGTTGATCATCAACCCGTTCAAACCGGAAGAGATCACGGCTGCACTTATAAGCCTGACGAGCGACAATGCTTTGAAAAAACAGTTTATCACAAAAGGATTCGCCCAGGCTGCCATGTTTTCGTGGAAAGCCATGGCAGAGAATGTCCTCAGGATATACGGTGAAATGGCAGATGTTTAACAACAACAGCATGATAAAAAAACTGAAGACCTATTCCATGTACTTTTTTGAATACCTGAAACATGGAGACCTGCGCTCAATCGTTGCCTCTGTCAATTACCTTACAAAAAAGACCTCGCACAGCAAGGACAGGATCATCAAGACTTCCATCGGAACTTTTTTTTGCAGGAAAAACACCAACGATTTCCAGTTTGCAAATTATAAATATGAATGGGGCGTGAAAAAATACTTGCTGGATAACCGGCACAAATACACTGTCTTTATTGATGGCGGGGCCTGTATAGGTGATTATTGCGTGCTCCTTTCAAGGTATGACATCCGGTGTTTCGCGTTTGAACCCATCATCGAGAATTACAATGTTCTGGCAGAAAACCTGAGGCTGAACAATTTAACAGGTGATGTTATGGCATTTCCGTTTGGGCTGGGGGCTAAAAATGAACACGTCGCTTTTATTTTCAACCCGGTAAATACCGGGGCCTCCCACTATGCCGCCAACCTCCAGGTAACAGATTGTGAAGCCGAAATCAGGACATTCGACTCCCTGTTGCCCATAATGAAAATCAAACCGGAAGAACATATCCTCGTAAAACTGGATATCGAGGGTATGGAACCGCAGGCGATAAAAGGAGCAAAGGAATTCATCCGGTTTTATCCGAACATCACTTTCGTTGTTGAAGAGAAGCATACAGGTGAGGAATTGATCAGAAATGCTTTGAACGAGATCGCTGATTTTGAATATGGTATCGTGGATGAGTTCAATATTTTCGCGCGGAAGATCAGCTCCAGTAATTAGACTGAAAATAAATTGTTGCTAACCAAAATATTGATTCACAATTAATAAAACCTTATGCTTACTTTAAAGATAATTTTCTGGGTTTTAGTGTTTATCGTTTTCTATGCCTACATCGGTTACGGAATCCTGCTGTTTGTGTTGGTAAAAATCAAACGGATGTTCGGTTCTTCCCGAAGCAAGATGCTGCAGGGAAACTATGAACCCGAGGTCACGCTGTTCATTGCCGCCTACAACGAAAAGGACTTTGTTGCAGCCAAAATCAGGAACTCCCTGGAACTGGATTATCCGAAAGAGAAACTGCACATGGTATGGGTGACAGATGGCTCGGATGACGGCACCCCTGATGAACTCAGGAAATATGAAGGGGTTGAGGTATATCATTTGCCCCAGCGAAGCGGCAAAATCGGCGCAATGAACCGCGGGATGAAATTTGTTAAAACGCCGGTCGTGGTGTTTTGTGATGCAAATACCATGCTGGGTAATGAATCGATCAGGCGTATCGTGCATTTGTTCAGCGACCCGAAAGTCGGCTGTGTTTCCGGGGAAAAGCGGATCTTCAGCAAGGAAAAAGACAGCGCGGCAGGAGCCGGTGAAGGACTTTACTGGAAGTATGAATCCACGTTGAAGAAATGGGATGCAGAACTCTATTCGGTTGTTGGGGCAGCAGGCGAATTGTTCGCGATCCGCACCGAATTATACCAGGAAGTTGAACGCGATACGTTGCTTGACGACTTTATCATTTCCCTGCGTGTTGCACAAAAGGGGTTTACGATACAGTATGACCCGGAGGCCTACGCCATTGAAACGGCTTCTGCCAATGTGAAGGAAGAGCTAAAACGTAAAATCAGAATTTCCGCCGGGGGGATCCAGTCGGTGATAAGGCTGCGTTCACTGCTCAATGTATTCAGGTACGGAACCCTCTCCTTCCAATATATTTCACACCGGGTGCTTCGGTGGACCCTGGCCCCCCTTTCCCTTCTTTTCATGCTTTTCATCGGATTTGTCCTGGCACTGAATGAAGGTTTTACCGGTTTCGGCTTTTATTGTATTGCATTCTGGCTGCAGGTCCTGTTTTACCTTGCAGCCCTGCTTGGCTGGTACCTTGAAAACAGAGCGATCAAGGTCAAGGTCCTGTTTATCCCATACTATTTTTTTATCATGAACTTATCGGTTTTTCTTGGATTCAAGAGGTATCTGAAGGGGTCTCAATCTGTTAACTGGGAGCGTGCAAAACGTGGCTGACCAAGACTTTTCCAACATCAGGCCCGTCCTTAGGAGCTTATGTACATTTATATCAGTTTTTCTATGGTCCGCCGGGGTTTTTGCAGGGTACTCGGGCAATTCAAGGATCATTGTCGGCACCACAACTACGCTTGTTGACGCGCTGGTTGCTCCCTACAACCAGGTCAAGCCGGGCGATACACTGTTCTTCCTTACCGGGGCCCGCGATTATATCCTGATCCGGAACTTCCGCGGCTCAGCCGACAAGCCTGTGACCTTCATGAATCTAGATGGTATGGTGATCATCGATACCGACCATAACTTTGGCATTTCGATCCAGAATTGCCAATTCATCAGGCTTACCGGAACCGGTACTGTCGACAGTTTTTACGGATTCAGCATTCAAAGGGTAAAGGGAGGTACCGGCATCGGCATCGGGTACCTCAGTTCTGATGTTGAAATTGACCACCTGTATATCAGGAATGTCCCCATTGCCGGAATTTATGCCAAAACCGATCCCGACTGTACATTCACCAGCACCCGTGAAAATTTCACGCAATACAACACCATCATCCACGACAACTATATTTTGGGAACAGGCAATGAAGGATTGTATATTGGCAGCAGCAAATATACCGGCCAGCTGGTGAACTGCAACGGGGTTGACACCCTGTTATTTCCATCCCTGCTGATTGGTGTTAAAATTTACAGCAACATCATCAGCTATCCAGGCTGGGACGGCATCCAGGTTAGTTCTGCCGCGGCGAACTGCCAGGTTTATGACAACCTCATCCTGAATGACAGCCAGGATGAAGCCCCTTCCCAAATGTCGGGAATTTTACTGGGCGGCGGCTCAAAATGCGATTGTTACAACAACTATATTGCCGACGGCAAGGGAGATGGTATTGAAAGTCACGGCCTGGGCGGAAGTCGTATATTCAACAACATCATTATCAATGCGGGAAAATCCTACAAACCCGAAGACAGCACCCAGATGAAGCACGGGATTTTCGTATCCGATGTATCGGTAGTGCAGGATTCTTCGTTTTATATCCTCTTCAACGACATCATCAATCCGAAATCAGACGGGATAAGGTTTTCAAGTATCCTTAGCCGTCACAACCTGATCGCATCGAATGCCATCATCAACCCGGGAAATTTTGATTTTTACGAACACGGACATACCGGTTTTAAAGGGATCGATGCATATGTCATGATTCCCAATCTGGCGGCCGACCTCGTTTTACAGAATAATTACTTCTGCAGGGTACCCGACAGTGCCGGGTTTGCAGCGGCAAACTATACCCTCGGGTCACTATCCCGCCTCATTGACGCCGGTTCGGATGAGAACCGGGGCATTACCTTTGATTTTTACCATCATACACGCCCATTTGGGAGTGGCTTTGATATCGGCGCATTCGAATACAACCCGGCCTATCTCGGCATTCCATCCCTCGGACAGGCAACCAGGCTCATCAGCCCGCTTTTCCCAAATCCGGTAAAAACAGAATTTACCATCAGGTATCAGAACGAAGCACCGGCTGATGTTATCCTCTATATCTACGACCTGCAGGGTGATAAGATTTTCAGCCAGGCGCACACGCAGGTGGAGGCGGGGAATCAATCGCTTACCGTGAATATTGCAAGCCTCCCCGAAGGTGTATATCTGTATACCCTGCAGATTGGAAAGAGGCTTTTTTCAGGACGTCTTGCAAAAATAAAATAACCCGGCTCAGGCCAGGTAATCAGATAATTTACCTGTTTTTTTCCCTTCAATGACCTTGTCCCACCACAACGCGATGATGAGGATGTTCAGCATTTGGTTCGATTTCACCTGCTTGTACCAGAACCAGTAGCTCTTGCCGGCTGCCAGGGCCTCATATTGGCTGAAAAATTCGTCAAGGAAGCCCGTATTCTTCAATGACTTTGCGAAAGCGGAATTCCTGACGTATTTGTAGATTTTTTCGCGGCGTTGCTTGTTGTTGAAGAAAATTTCAAGCGGTGAGAACCCGCCCTGTTTCGGACGGTTGGTTACGGCATCAGGCAACATGGGTTTCACCAGCTGCTTGTGGATGTATTTGGTCACCCCTTTCCCCTTCATCGATTCCTTCACAGTGCCTTTGGCCCGCAGGTTGATTGGCAGATGTTGCAGGAAATCGTACAAACCAAGGTCGGTGTAGGAGAAGGCAAGATTAACCCCGAATTGCTCGGAAAGCCGGGAAGCCTTGAATATGATCACTTCGTTAACGGAGTGCTGCAGGTGAAGGTAATAATTCCGCTGTAAAAACAACTCCTCGTAGCTATTAAAATGGGAAGGAATATCGTTCAGATAGGGATGTTCAGGAATATTCTTCATGTCGAACATCCGTTTCAGCTGGTAATCGTGGAAACCAAACGTTTCCGGTTCCATCACTTTCAATATCTTCTGATTTTGAAAATGGATTCTGAATGAAAGGTTGTCGTGATCAAAGAAACTGTTGTCGCTCAGTTTATCAAAAAGAACAGAAAACGGTTTCAGTCCGATGCGTTGCATCTTATAATGCAACGCGGTTTCCCTGATACCGGCGCCGAAATACTGGTCATTCCCATCACCGCCGATGATGACCGGCAGATTCTCTCCTCCCACCATTTTCATGGCGGAGTGGTTGAGCATGAATCCTGATTCGGAGAAAGGATCGCCCATATAATCGATAAGATCTGGCAAAAACTCAATTTCAGTGCCATCCATGATGTATTCATGATGTTCGGCCCCGAATTTCTCTGCCATCATTTTAGCGTAAGGCAACTCTGACGCAGGATTATCTTTGAATCCGATGGAATAGGTTTTGATCGTACCCGGAAAAACCTCCCTGAGCATTGCAATATTCCCGCCCGAATCATAGCCGCCGCTCAGCAGCGCCCCCACCGTTTCGCATCCCGCGATACGCTGCCTGAGCGAATTTTTCAACAGTTCGCTGTACTGATCAATGGCATCCTTCAGCCCGATTTCTTTCCGCCCGGCATTCAGAATTTCATCATAACCGAACAATTTTTCAAATTTGAAACCATCGGCGGAGGCAACCAGGATTTCCCCGGCGGGAATTTTACTGACACCTGCAAGGGAGGTCCCGGGTGCCGGGATGTAGCCGATCTTCAGGAATGTCGTGATCCCGGTCAGATCGGGTTTGGCTGTGAACTCACTGAAACTGGTCAGGCCCTGGTACGAATCGGTAAAAAAGTCCTTTGTGAAATAAATCATGCGGTCTTCGCCGTTCCGGTCACGGATGATGGTCGTACAACCAGGTTCCCTTAAGATAACCGTAAACTTGCCATTCATAAGGCGCAAGGCTTTCAACCCTTCGCGGTCAAGCAATTCAAAAACGAGTTCGGCCGAGTTCCCTGGGGTAAAAGATAATCGCTGCTCAATCTCCTTCATATTATAGATCCGGCTATGGAGGTACAATTGCCGGTTTCCTCTTACAGCAGTCTCGTAACCGTTGCAAAAAACTGATCCTGTCAAATCAGCAGGAACCTGCCCTGGAATCAGCTTGCCGGATATTTGTCCTGCCTGGGAAAATAGACCGTAAAAGAATGTTTTCATGGAATGTGGATTTGGGAGTAGGAGTTAGGAGGTTCATTTACAAGGCTAATATAGGCAATTTTTGGTGATTCTGTTCCCATTGGAAAAGAAAAGCTGGTACAAAGGAATATTATTTCAGCTCGATAGAAATAAAAATTGCAATCAGGTGGAAATTTGATTAATATTGTTATATAATTGATTCAGGTTCATTTAGTAAGTGCTCTACTTCCAATTCACGGACCATGAAAATAGCTATCATTGGCAATTACCTGCCCCGTCAGTGCGGAATCGCCACATTCACCGGCAACTTTGTAAATTCAATTAAAACGGCATTTCCCGGGGAGAACGATTCGCCTGACATATTTGTCATCGCCATGAATGGCAGAAATCAGCATTTTGACTACCCTGAGATTGTCAAATACACCATCCGGCAGAATTATCAAAAGGACTATTTGAATGCTGCAAGGGTTATTAATTCCAGCGGAGCACATCTATGCATATTGCAGCATGAATATGGAATTTACGGTGGGGAAAGCGGGATTTTCATCTTATCGCTCCTTGAGAACATCATGGTTCCGGTTGTAGTAATTTGTCATACAGTGCTCAAAACTCCTTCTTTTCACGAAAAACACATCCTGAAAAAGATAGGTGAACGTGCTTCCAGGGTCGTCGTAATGAGTCATCTTGCTATTGAATTTCTTACGAAAATTTACGCGATCCCTGATCAGAAAATCGCAATGATCCATCATGGGGTTCCGGATTTCGGGTCGGTTAAACACCATAAAACCACGAAGCTGAGCTTTCCTGGTAAAACGGTGCTTTGCACTTTCGGCCTGATCGGCCGCAGCAAAGGGATTGAAACAGTGATCAAAGCACTGCCATCGGTGGTAACAGCCCATCCCGAAATTGTGTATGTTGTTCTGGGGAAAACCCATCCTATGGTAAAACTGGATTCAGGGGAGGAATACCGCGAGTATCTCAGGTCATTGGCCGAATCGGGCGGATTGTGCGATCATGTAGTCTTCATGGATGAATTCCTGGAAGAAGAGGAACTAAAGGAAAACCTGCTGGGTGTCGACATCTACATAACGCCATACCTGAATGAAGCACAGATTACCAGCGGGACACTGGCATACGCGGTTGGGGCAGGTACATGCATCGTGTCAACACCATACTGGCATGCACGTGAACTCCTGGCCGATGGTCGGGGGATGTTCTTCAATTTCGGCGACAGCCATCAACTTGCAGATATCCTGACCAGCCTGCTTGACAACCCGCAGGATGCCAGAAGGATCAGCGATCTCGCTTTTTCCTACGGGAAGGAAATGTACTGGTGCGAGATCGGTAAAAAATACCGCAAACTATTCACGCATGTGTTAGCATCAGTTCCGGAATTTAGCCATGAACCCGGCGACCTTTGTCCTCCGGTCCCGGAATTCAGCCTGGATCATATCAGGCGGATGACAGACAACACCGGGATCCTGGAGCATTCCAATTTCTCCATTGCCAATTTCAGCGAGGGATACAGCCTGGATGATAACGCCAGGGCTTTGCTTCTCGTGCTTATGGCCTGTGAACACGGGCTGGATAAAGATGCACTGCATCTCGCCGATATCTACATGCGCTATATCCATCTCATGCAAAAACCTGACGGGTCATTCCACAACGAATTATCCTACGACCGCAGGTTTATCGACAGCATCGAATCAGAAGATTCCCTTGGACGGACGATTTGGGCGCTGGGGTACCTTGTCCGCCTGGCACCAACCGACGGTTATTTCCAGTTTGCGAGGGATAAATTTCTCCGTTTCTATCCACATTTCAGGAAATTTCAGTCAAACCGGGGACTTGCCAACGCCATCATCGGGTTGTGTCATTTTCTAAAGAGATATCCTGACAATGAAAAGGTGATGAGGACCCTGCACGATTTTACCATGAAGATCAGGGAGCACTTTTACGACGAATCAGATGATGACTGGAAATGGTTCGAACCGATCCTGTGTTATGAAAATGCCGTAGTTCCGCTTGCTTTATGGTATTCATACCAAGCCACCAGGGACACCGACACCCTGGTTGTGGCTATTGAAAGTACGACCTTTCTCGACAGGATAGCCACGGTTGACGGGCATATCAGGCTGGTAGGCAATGATCAGTGGTATCGTAAGGGGAAAACACAACCGCGTTTTGGCCAGCAGCCGATCAACGCGATGGCGTTGGTTATGATGTACCGCGAAGCCTGGAATGTTACGGGAGATTCGTATTATTACAATAAAATGTTGCTGGCCTTTTCGTGGTTTACCGGGAACAACGATCTGCATATCCCCCTTTATGATGAAGAATCAAAGGGATGCTGCGACGGTATTGAGAAATTCGGGATGAATAGAAACCAGGGAGCAGAAAGTTGTATCTCTTACCAGCTTGCAAGTCTGACGGTCTATGCCGCCATGAAACAAAAAAATGGTCAGTGACTTTTGAAATGATTTTTCAGCCTGATCTTCAACAAGTCAGGTTGAACCGGTTTCTTCAGGTATTCAACAGCCCCCATCTGCAAACCCTTGATCTCATCCTCCGAACTGGTATGCCCGGTTAAGAATACAACGGGAATGTCAATATTCTTTGACTTCATGAATTCCAACAACTGGTACCCGGTCAGGTTTGGCATTTCTATATCGGATAAAACCAGGTCGATATGATGTTTGCCCAGTTCAATCAATGCATGAAGCCCATCGGAAGCCACTACGATCTCATAACCCTCCTTTTCAAGGAGGACCGTAAGCAACTTTTGTTCAACCAGGTCATCGTCAACGAGTAATATCTTTGCAACGCCTTCTCTGTTAATCTGTTTTGCTTTTTTCACAAAGTTTTCACCCTGTAAGATCTTCTCTAAAAGTTCTTCAAGCGGCACCGAAGCGAACCCCGAACTGTAATCCGACATCGCGTAAGGGATAATGAGTTCGTTATTGTGAATGATCGATCCGCAGGAATAGACAACATTGGGAACATACCCTTCGCGTTCCTTGTCGTTTGCCATCAGGATGGGTTCCGAAAATTGACCAATTACACGGGTCGGGTCGGCAAGGTCGAGCATCGCCGCGCCAAGGCAATACCTTCTCATAGCCCCTACACCATGGGTAATCAGCAGCCACCCGCGGTCGGTTTCGATGGGCGAGCCGGAGTTCCCAAGTTGCACAAATTCCCAAGGAAACCGAGGCTCCTGCAAAAGCCGGGCCGGTTCTTCCCAAAGGTTTATGACATCAGAAAACATGATAAAGTTGTTTTCTCCATCCTGTCGCGAAAGCATGGCATACCGGCCATTTATTTTGCGGGGGAACAAGGCCATCCCCTTGTTCTTGGCATTTTTCCCAAAGATAGGCCGTACCCTGAAATGGTAAAAATCATTCGTTTCAATCAATTTCGGAAGGATTGCAACTCCGTTATATGCCGTGTAGGTTGCGTAGTACTTTACGCTGCCGTCGTCGTCGGTAAAACGCACAAAACGGGCATCCTCTATCCCATTGCTCTCGGTATCGGCAATCGGAAAAATAACACGCTCGGAAATTGCGGTATCCAGTGAAAATGTAATCTCGTAATGTGAATTGGCAAGCCAGATCATGGCCTGGATCACCTTATCCTGCGAAAACGAGATCTCTGTTTTTTGTATGAACGTCTCCACATTCGACTGCAATTCCCTGAAAAGAAACGTTTCACCCAGTGTGCTCATGATCTGATCCACCACATCGTGGTCGTGCAGCTTCATCTCTTCCAGTTTCTTTAAAAACGATTCCCGGGAATAAATATGATCCTGGATGGTTTCAGCCTCGTCAACAAGTTTTCCTGCAATCTTGAATTCAAGGTGATTATGCTTGTCGATGATGCCGCCGCGGAAAACCAGTGAAGAAATATGACCCTCTCCCGTTGCGCGAAAACTGACGATAACCCTGGTCTGGCCTTCCTGGAGATTCGCCTGGTCAGGGTCAATCACCATAGACGGATTGAAAAATGCCGCCGATTCAATGGAATATTCATGCGTGAAGTAGGCACCGATAAGCAATTTTCTTTCCCGGGTTAACCCATCGGGGTCGAATCCTGCTCCTTTGACAAGGTGCTCAACGTGATTGAAATGCTTCATGAAGATCCGCGTAATGTTCCGGTGCCTGTCGGAAAAATCCCTCAGCGTCTGGTTTAAGGTTTGAAGTGCATCATCTTCGTTGAGAGCCATAATGCGGGCGATGATCTTTTTACCCCTTTCGGGACCACCGGGAAGGAAAAAACGGGCAATCACCCGTCGCGGATCCGGATCAAAATGGACCGGTTTACGGTTTACTGTTATTGCCATCAGAAAATAGGTTTTAGTGAATCATCAAAAAACAGTAGTGGTGATTATGATTTTTATTTTGAAGTCAGTTCCTTTTTTATACCCGCCAATTCTTTAAGAAGCAGGGCAGTGGATGCTTCAAGGTCGGAAAACATCTTCCTGAACCTGCTGTAAATTTCGTGTTGCTCCAACTCCTCCAGCTTCCTGCTTTGTTCTGTTGATAATGCTTCTGTAAAGCCCGAAAGGAATGATCTCAGGTTGCCACAGGGCTTGATTTTATCCTGAACAAGGTCGCTGTCATCAAATTTCACACGCATTTGGCGCAGGGTATCGGGATAATCGTCCATCAGGGAATCAACGATCGCCAGGATGCTTGCCTGGGCAGCCTGCTCCATAATCTCTGCATGTTCCGAAGATTCAGTGTCGTAGAGCTGGCGCAGACTTCCCTTTAATTTATGGACATGCTGCCTCACACCGACAAGGTCATGATTTATCAGATCATGCTCAATAACCTTCATAAGTTCTTCCCGCTGAGCAATAAAAATATCAATCACCTCGATAATCAGGCTCTTCCCATAACATGCGATTAAAGTCTCAAATTGTTGTCTGTCAATCATATAAATTAAATATACGTTTTCTGTCGACCGAAAAAATAAGTATAATTATCAATTAAATAAAGTAAAATATATTAACAGATCTTTTTAGATTTACTGAACCAAGCTATTTTTTGACAGTAAACGATGCTAATTTAGAGATAAATTCAATCGATCTGATCAGAAATTTGCTTAATATTGTTCTCCAAACCGGAATACCATGAAAACCAATACGAAGATTATCTTGTTATTTTTATCCCTGTTGGGTTTCCTGATGCTTTTTGCACTTGGGTATTTCTATATCCGGACGAAAGAACAAAAGATGTTCCTGCAATCGCGGCAACAGAATGACCGGCAGGTCATTAATACGGTTCTGAATTTCAAGATGGAGAGTTATTTAAAGCCGGTGACGGATAATGCAGCATGGGATGAGATGGTTGCCAGTTCAAATTCAGGAGATACAGCATGGGCTAAAAAAAATCTACCTCCTATTCTTTCCACGTTCAACTTCAATTACCTCGGCACGTACGACACCACAGGGCATCTGATGTTTTCCTGCAACGATGCCAATGGCCGGGAGTTTTCAGTTACACCCAAACAAATAACCAGCCTGTTTGCAGCCGGCAACACCTGGAACAGTTTCCTTTTCATGGATGGCCACCTCTATCAAATTTCAGGGGCCACGGTTGTGCCGACTTCCGATTTTGCCCACAGAACAACGCCTTTTGCCTTCCTGGTTGCAGTTAAATCATGGACACCATCCTATTGCGCTGAAATTGAAAAAATCACCGGGTTTAAACTCGAGATTCATCAGCAACCACCTGCAATATCAGTTCAGGAGGATGATGATATTGAAACGATTTACAAGCCGCTTGAGGTAGTTAAAGGGGAAACGAAGGTGTATCTCTGGTTCCTGCGTCCCGATCATACAGCAGGTGACTTCGACAAATGGGGTTATTTTGCCACCGCAGGTTTGCTGGTACTTTTATTGGTCTGCCTCGTATTTTTCTATTGTGTGAACCAGTGGATTTCAACTCCGTTAAAGCAGATAACCAAGGGGTTACATAGTGGTAAAACAGGTTCTGTGGACCATTTGCTTGAGGCACAAAATGAATTTGGGAACATCGCGCGTCTGATGCAGGATTTCAACACGCAGCAATCGGCCCTTATCAGTAAGATTGCAGAAAAAGAGCGTGCCGACGAGCAAATCAAGCGGTTGACAACTGCCGTGGAGCAGAGTGCAAATACAATTACGATGACCGACCTTGATGGCAAAATTGAATATGTCAACAAGCGGTTCACCGAACTCACGGGATATACCAGTGAGGAAGTCATCGGGCACAAGACCAGTATCCTGAAATCCGGCGAACAGGATGATGCATTTTACAGGGAACTTTGGCATACAATTTCTTCCGGAAATGAATGGATCGGGGAAATCAGGAACAAGAAGAAAAATGGTACATTGTTTTGGGAGTCGGTCAGCATTGCACCGATAAAAAACCTGGAAGGCGAAATAACCAGTTATATAGCCATAAAAGAAGATATCACCGAACGTAAAAAAGTTGAGAAGGCTTTGTTCGACAGCAACCAGCGCTATTCAACACTGGTTCACAAGCTACCGGACCTTATCCTCATCCATCGGCAGGGAAAAATCCTGTTTGCCAACGATGCTGCGCTTTCCGTTATCGGGACTTCGCCCGAAGAACTTATCGGCGCCAATGTCATGGACTTTATCGCAGAGGAATCCAAAGAACTGGTTATGACCAATATGCGAAAGCGGATAGAAGGGGATGAGCAGGTTAGAGACTATGAGATCAGGGCAATTACCAAAAGAGGTGTAATCAAGGATACCATTATCCGCGGCGATGTGATCATGTATGATGATGAGCCTGCGGTTATCGCAATCCTCATCGATATCACTGAACGGAAACAGATAGAAACGGCACTCCAGAAAGCAAAGGAGGAAGCAGAACGGGCAAACAGGGCAAAATCGGAATTTCTTGCCACCATGAGCCATGAAATCAGGACGCCGATGAACGGGGTGATAGGGATGACTGAACTTGCCCTGACCACCGTTCTTTCAACAAGCCAGCGCGATTACCTGGAGTCGATCCAGACTTCCGCCTACCTGTTGCTGAACACCATCAACGACATTCTTGATTTTTCAAAAATAGAAGCCGGAAAGCTTGAGATTGAACATGTAGAGTTTAACATTTATGATGTACTCGAAAAAAGCGTTGATATCCTGACCGTTAAAGCCTTTGACAAGAACCTGGAACTACTGTGTGAAATAGAGCCGGGATTGCCTGAGTTTTACTACGGAGACCCTTTGCGGATACGCCAGATCCTGGTGAATTTCATCAGCAATGCAATCAAATTCACCGATAAGGGCGAGATCTTTCTTTCAGCAAAAAAACAACCCGGATCTTCGGTTGAGGAAGGGACCATCCGGGTTTTATTCAGTGTCAAGGATACCGGGATTGGCATAGAGCAGAGCAAATTGCAGAACATCTTCGATCAGTTTACCCAGGCCGACAGTTCGACCACACGAAAATACGGAGGAACTGGATTGGGGTTATCCATTTCGAAGATGCTGACCAAAATCATGCATGGTTCGCTGGTCGTTGAAAGTGAACCAGGTGTTGGAAGTACCTTCAGTTTTGAATTGCCGCTCGAAATCGCCAAAGAACATCTTGATGAAAATAAAATCCCAAAACCGGACATTAAAAAGGTTTTAGTTGTTGATGATAATTCCACGAATCTCAAGATCATGAAAGACATGCTCACATACTGGGGCATCGAATCTACGATCTGTTTGGGCGGCAGTGAAGCACTAAGTGAGTTGCAGGCTGCCAATGAGATGGGCACCAATTTTGACCTGGTGATCCTGGATATGCACATGCCGGGAATGGATGGCATTGCCGTGGCCGAAGAGATAAGAAAACACCAGACCCGGAATATGAAGCCGATCATTTTCATGTATTCGTCGGTCGAGAAGGAAAACATCATCCAGCAATGCAAAGACCTGGGAATTCAGAAATATCTCACAAAACCTGTAAAGATGAAAGACTTTTTCAAGTTATTACATGATGGGAAACAGTCGGGACAGGAAAAACCAGGTAAAACTGCTCCTGCCAAAGATGACACCCTCATGGTCGAGCCGGGAAAAACAATACTGATCGCCGAAGACAACAATATCAATATGAAATTGTTGTCGGTCATGTTGCTAAAAACAGGTGTCCGCGTTATTTCAGCAGCAAACGGGGAAGAAGCTGTGAACCAGTTCAGGAACAACACGGTTGACCTCGTTTTCATGGACATCCACATGCCCGAAAAGGATGGCTTCCAGGCAACGAGGGAAATCAGGAAAACAGAAACCCCCGGAACACGGATTCCAATTATCGCTTTAACAGCCATTGCAATGCCCGGTGACCGCGAAAAATGCATGGAGGCAGGCATGGATGATTATTTATCAAAACCATTCAGAAAGGATGATCTATATATTGTGATCAGAAAGTATCTTTTACATGAAAATATCGAAAACGCCTGAGATGATATACGAAAAAGTAGAGATTACTGATGCGGGCGCTGAAGGTATGGCCGTTGGCAAGATCAATGAAAAAGTAGTTTTTGTTCCATTTGTTGTTCCCGGCGATATTGCAGATATCCAGATCACTGGCAAAAAAAAGAAATACTTAGAAGGTAAAGCGGTTCATTTTCATCATTATTCGTCGAAAAGGACCACCCCACATTGCTCCCATTTCGGGCTTTGCGGCGGTTGCCGCTGGCAGAGCATGAAATACGAAGAACAGCTCTATTACAAGCAAAAGCAGGTTTTCGACAGCCTCACCCGGATCGGTAAACTCGACAACCCGGCTATCTTGCCGATTATGCCATCCCCTGCGACAAGATATTACCGGAACAAACTGGATTATACCTTCTCTAACCACCGCTGGTTAACGGATGAAGACCGCAATCGCGGTGAGACGCCGGTTAACACGAATGCACTTGGGTTCCATATTCCGCAGTTTTTCGACAAGGTAGTTGACATTCACGAGTGCTTTCACATGAAAGACCCTTCGAACGCCATCAGGAATGCAGCGAGGAAATATGCTGTTGACCATAATCTTTCCTTTTACGATGTCCGCACCTGGCAGGGTTTTCTCAGGAACCTTATCATACGCAACACGGAGGCAGGCGGATTGATGGTAATCCTTGTTGTGCGCAATGAAGATGAAGAGATTACCCGGATGCTTGACTCGCTTGCCGCTCAATTCCCTGAGATCACCAGCCTCTTTTACGTCATCAATCCCAAAAAAAACGATACTATTTATGATCTCCGGTTCGTGCTATATCAAGGCGAACCCTACATCACTGAAAAAATGCCCACTTTCAGAGCCGGTGGCAGGGAAATTGAATTTCGCATCGGCCCTGCATCATTCTTTCAGACCAATTCAAGGCAGGCAATGAATCTTTACAAAACAACGGCAGATTTTGCCGAACTCACTGGATTCGAACACGTTTACGACCTGTATACCGGGACCGGCACCATTGCTAATTATATCGCCCCCTATGTTCAGCGGGTTACCGGCATTGAATCGGTAGAGGCAGCCATTGCTGACGCCTCGGTGAATGCGCAGATCAACGGGATCACGAACACCTTCTTTTTTTCCGGTGAGGCGGAAAAAGTAATGACAAGGGAGTTTATTGAATCACAGGGAAGACCTGACATCATCATAACAGATCCGCCACGAAACGGGATGCATGAAAAGGTTGTACGGTCAATTCTGGAGGTAAAACCAGGAAAGATCGTCTATGTCAGTTGCAATCCGGCAACACAGGCCAGGGACCTGGCGATGATGAACGATGTTTACTTCATGGAAAAATGCCAGCCTGTGGATATGTTCCCTCATACCCAGCACGTTGAAAACGTGGCTTTGCTCAGGCTGAGAGACTGATTTCGCTATATGCGCTGCCGGATCCACTCAAGCAGCGCATCTAAATTGAGATTTTCGGCTTCGACAATGCAATCAGCCTGGTCGTAATAAAATTCCCTTTGCAACAATTGCAAGGCAACCCTGGTTTCAAGTTCAGCCGCCGGGATATCTTTCAGCAACGGGCGTTTCCGCTTCACCTGTCTCAGCCTCCGAAGCAGGGCGTGTAACTCCCAGTGCAGGTAAACCGAAATGCCAGATTCGCGGATCACACGCATGTTGTCAAAGAAACAAGGTGTTCCACCGCCGGTTGCTACAACCACATTGTGCCACCCGCTGGTTTCTTTCAAAAGCGATTGTTCGATCTTACGGAAGCCTTTTTCATCATATTTCTCGAAAAAATCAAATACACTGATACGAAAACGTTCTTCAAAGAGATAGTCAATATCGACAAACGCATACCCCAGTTTTTCGGCCAGGATTTGTCCAAGGTTTGATTTGCCCGAGGCCATATAACCGATCAGATAGATAACCATAGCCGTAAAATTAGGTTTTTTTTTCATACCTTTGCATTGCTTTACAAGGCACTCTGACATGAACTCTAAAAAATTCTCCCCGGTTATCCTGCTCTCATTGCTTCTTCTGCTGTTTGGCTGTAAACCCGGCGGACAAAGCGGGCAGGAAACGATCTCCGCTGATGTGGTGAACAACCCGAATTCTGCAAGCGGCAACGCCAACAAAGGAACGCTCCCCGCAATAAAATTTGATGACATGGAACACGATTTCGGAAGGGTCATCGAAGGAGAAACGGTTTCCTATGCATTTAACTTTAAGAATACCGGCAAATCCGACCTGCTTATTGCAGAGGTAAGTACTTCCTGCGGCTGCACGGTTCCTTCCTATCCCAAAACACCTATCAGGGCCGGCGAAACCGGTACAATCAAAGTGGCCTTTAACAGCAACGGCAAGCGCGGATTCCAGAATAAAAACATACTGGTCGTTGCCAATACGCAACCCAACACCACCGTGATAAGGATCAAGGCACAGGTTGTGAACCCGGGAACAGAGAAGTAAAAGGTAGCGAGGTAGCGAGGTAGCGAGGTAGCGAAATAAAAAAGTAATTTTTAATTTTTAATTTTTAATTAATCTGTATGAATAATCTTCTCAACATTCTTTTAATGGCTCCCCAGGGCCAGGGCGCCCAACAGAACGGCTGGTACTCATTCCTCCCGTTAGTGCTGATTATCGTAGTGTTTTATTTTTTCTTTATCAGGCCACAGATGAAACGGTCGAAAGATCTGAAAAAGTTTAAGGAAAGCTTGCAAAAAGGCCAGAAAATAATCACTATTGGCGGCATCCATGGCCGGATCGTTGAAATTCAGGAAACCACTTTCACGATCGAGGTTGAAAACAACGTCCGTTTGCGCATTGAAAAATCAGCAGTGGCCATGGATAACACCCAGACCATCGAAGCAAAGTAAACTGTATTAACCACTAAACCGATGAAGTCCGATTTCATTGAATTCATCGGAAATGCCCGGCAACGCCGCAGTGAGAAGTTCAGGAATCAACTTTATATTTTCCTTGTCTGCCTGGTTCTTTCAGTATTTATTTGGGCGCTGGTAAGGCTTTCCGGTGAATATTATTATTCCCTTGAATACTCCCTGAAATACACGCAGGTTCCGGGAAACCTTAAATTGACAAAGACGCACGATTCTACGCTGAACCTGAAGATCAAAGTCCAGGGGTTTGAGTTTTTTTCCGAACAGTTCCTGGTCAGACAAGACCGTGAGTTTGAAGTCAGTCTGCGTAATGTGCGTCTGCGTTACAACGGGGATCACGTGTGGGGATATATGCTGGCAAACCGTATCGGGAAGGAGATCATTTCTCAATCCAATTTTCCGAGCGACCTCTATTTTGTTTCCCCCGACACCCTGTTTTTTGAGTTTGAAAAAGAATCAATAAAAAAGGTCCCTGCAAAGGCGACACCCGCCTATGTGAAGAACATGTCCGTGGGAAAGGATTCAATTATTCACAGGACCGATAGCATCAGGCATTTCGATCCGGCAAAACAAAATTCCAGGAAGCACTGACACATGTTGAAAATCGGCCTTACCGGCAATATAGGGAGCGGAAAAACGATGGTGTCACGGATTTTTTCCGTGCTGGGAATTCCTGTCTATTATGCCGATGAAGAATCCAAGAAATTTCTGGATGATCCCGGGGTTAAGAATGAGATCCTGAAGCAGTTCGGCTACGGGATTCTTACCAACAACCAGGAGATCAACCGGAGGTCGCTGGCTACCATTGTCTTTACCGATCCCATTGCCCTGCAGATCCTGAATTCCATTCTTCACCCGCGGGTCATGATCGATTTCCGCAACTGGGCGCTGAAACAGGAGAACAAATCCTATGTAATGCAGGAGGCCGCCATCATTTTTGAAAGCGGCGTCAACGGCGAGTTTGACTACATAATTAATGTTTCATGTCCGAAAGAGACCGCCATCGATCGTGTAATCAAAAGAGACAAAATCGACGCCAATTCTATTCTTCGGCGGATGCAGTTTCAGTTGGAAGATGCTGAAAAATCAAAAATCTCGGATTTTGTGATCCTGAACGACGGCACCAACCTGGTAATCCCGCAGGTACTTGCCATCCATGAAAAACTAAAGGAAATTGACATCCAGCGAAAAAGTAACACCCCATGAGAAAAATCCATTTTATCCTTATTCTCATGCTCCTGCTGCCAGGATTTGCATGCAAGAAAAACAATCCGGCACCGGTTGCCATGCCCTATGCTTCATTTACAATCAAGGGGGTGAACCACACGTACCATTCATATAGTAAATTCTCCAAGGATCTGTGTGTTTCATCCACCTACTGCGGCCAGTTCTATTATGACAGTGACAACCAGGAATTAAACAATATCAAAATTGGCATTCCCGGCGACCCGATCGTCGGCCACATTTACAAAAGCGGCGATTACCGTTTTGACGTATTTTACCTCAATGAAACCGGCGTGCGCTACGACCTGACCGTATCCCCCATGCAGGTCGTGTTCAGTGTATGGGAAGGCCAGGGAGGATGGGGAAAAGGAACCTTTTCGGGATGGCTCAGATCATCCAATAATGACAGCATCGAAATTACAAACGGTTATTTCCAGGGAAAAATCTGGACGACCTTTCAATAATGTGGCCCGTCGCAAGAGCAAGTGAACAAACCTTTCAAGGAATACAAGAACGCATACTGCTCCCTGATTAGAAAAACAGGTACATTTCTTCATTTTTATAATGAATTACCGGCTCAAGGTGATATGCGGCCATAATATTCTCCTTTGTCAAAACGCTGTGTTTATCTCCAACTGCCATCACTTTGCCCCGGTGCAGTAAAGCAACCTTGTCGGCAAACCTTGCAGCCAGGTTCAGGTCATGAACAACTCCGATCACGACCATATCCTTGTTTTTAAGCAGTGCGGTAACCTTGTGCATAAAATCAAACTGGTAATAAACATCCAGGAAGGTGAGCGGTTCATCGAGGATCAGGTACCTGAAAGCATCCGGAACAGGAAACCATATTTGTGACAGTACCCTGGCAAAATGGACCCTTTGCTTTTCACCCCCGCTCAGCGTCATGTAATTTCTTTCAGACAAGGTGTAAACATCAAAAAACCGCATCGCCTCTTCGCACGCGACACTGTCTTTTTGCGTAGGTTTCCCCGTAAAGTGCGGATATCGCCCCATCATGACCACTTCAGTAACCGTCAGCGGAAAAGCCAGCTCGATATTTTGGGAGAGAACGGACCTTACGCGCGCGAGTTCACCAATGGACATCGAATTGATGTTTTTCTCCCCGTAATAAACTCCACCATTCCCGCTGACCGGAAGCTGTTTGCACAAAACCTTTACCAGGGTTGATTTCCCTGCGCCGTTGGGGCCGATGATCAGGTTAAATTTTCCCGGTTCAAAGTCAACAGAGACATCCTGCAACAGGATTTTACCGGCGACGGAATAGGTTATATTTTTCGCACTCAGCATATCAGAAGAAGTAATTTTTCCTTCGCAGCAGGATGATAAATACCGGGACGCCGATGATTGAAGTCACAATGCCAATCGGCAATTCAGCAGGCCGGAGGATCATTCTCGCCGCCAGGTCAGCAATACTCAGGAGGATGGCACCTGCCAGTGCGCCATTGCGCACGAGGAAACGGTTATCGGAACCATTGATGATCCGGAGCAGGTGGGGAACAATCAATCCCACAAAACTGATTACCCCGACAAAGGCGGTTGCAACGGCAATCATCACCACGTTGACTGCAAGTACGGTCAGTTTAAGCATCCGGATGTTAATTCCAAGGTGTTGGGCCTCCTCCTCCCCGATCATCAGGGCGTTCAGGTGTTTGGTATAGCGCATGGCAACGGCAATGCAGAGCACCGTTGACGTGCCTGTTATTATGACTGCGTGCCAGCTGGCGCCAGATAATGTTCCCAGGTTCCAGAAGGTGATGGAACGGGCCTGGGGATCCCTAGCTATATAGGAGAGGAATCCAACGCCGCTCATGAAAAGGGCGTTGATCGCAATGCCTGTGAGCAGCAGGCCAACAATCGAGCTCCTGCCCGATTGCCCTGATTGTGAAAGTGTGAAAACCAGGGCCGTTGAGAGTATCCCCCCTGCGCACGCTGCAATTGGCAAAGTCCATTCCCCTGCATTGACCTTGAAAACAGCTCCTAGCACAAAATAAAGGGCAGCGCCGAAAGCAGCCCCGCTTGACGTGCCAACCAGGCCCGGTTCAACAATCGGGTTGCGGAAGAGTGCCTGCAGCAAAACACCTCCAACGGCCAGGGATGCTCCTACAAAGAGGCATAATATGGCACGCGGCAAACGGATCCCCATAAAAATTCGTTCATTAAGGGTCAATTCACCTGCGTTGCTGTAAACTTTGCCGAATGCTGAAACGATTTCATCCAGGCTGATGTTGACCGCTCCGAAACACATCGATAGGAGGAGGGCAACTACAAGTGCTCCCACGAGGGTCGGAAATACCAGAATATTTTTATTTCCCTGACCCAGCATCCTGATGGATAAGTTTTTGGACGAGCAATACATTTTCTCCCGTACGCGGACCCAGGTAAACCAGGTCGTGTTCTTCGATCCTGAAAATCCTGTGATTCCTGCAGGCCCTGGTGGATGCCACTCCGGGCAGTTCCCTGATCTTATCCGCTGAACCACCCAGCCTGTCGTATCCAAAATCAGTAAGCAGGATAACATCCGGATCGGATAAAGCAACAATCTCGGGAGAAATCTGCTTCATGCCTTTTTCATCCTCCACGGCCATCGTACCTCCGGCCCATTCGATCATCCTGGCGGCAGTACTTTTTTTTGTCATGACCAGGTAAATATTTGATGCCTGCCCGAAATGGATAATCAGCACCCTGACCGGCGTTTTGAATTGGATGGCTCGTTCCTCCGCGACTTTCATGTCATGGTCTAGTTTTATGCATAGCGAGTCGGCCCGGCGTTCCCTGTGGAAATATGCTCCCATTTCACGGATAAGTGAATCTGTACCCGCTATCGAATTTTGATAACTTTTGAAATTCTTCATGGGTATTTTAAGGTCATTGAGTTGCCTTACAACATGTTCGGGACCGATATTGTTATCCTGGAGAATAAGGGTGGGCTTCATAGCCAGGATGGCTTCGGCGCTCAGTGCCCTGTGATAACCGACCGTGGGAAGCTTTTTTATATCAGGCGGATAGGTGCTTGAAACATCCACAGCGACAATGTCATCCTGCGCATGCAGGGCATAAACGATTTCGCTGTACTGCTTTGAAATACAGACAATCCGCTCTTTATGATCCTGTTTTTGATCCTTGTTCGAAAACCTTCCGCACCCGGAGATCAGGATCAAAGTCCCAATAATCAGGTAAAATACTTTCATAAGCCTGATGTTAAAAAAGAGGCGGCTTTTTCAAGGCCGCCTCTTTTGGGTTTCTAGAATGTATACTTCAGGTTAACTCCTGCAAAATAATTCATCTTATTTGGCGCAGGCATATAGGCATCAGGCAGCTGGTTAACAAAAACCATGTAATAATACTGGGTTCCGGTGAGGTTGTTCGCCCCGGCATAGGCATCAAATGAAAAATGGCCGAAAGCATGCTGGAAACCCAACTTGGCGTTAGCAATACCGAATGACTTGGTTTTATTTAATCCATCCGCAGAAATAGGCATGGCATCTTTGTACGAATAGACGGCGTTTGCGTAGAGCCCGACTTTTGTAAATACGTCAATACCGAGGTTGGCTGTAACCGGCGACACACCGGCTACGGCTTTTCCGCTGTAATCCTCTACAACAACCGATTTCTTGTCGGAGCTCAGCGACTGGAAGGTATAATCTTTATATTTGAAATCAGAATAAGTGAAATTTACAAAAGGGTTCACCGCTCTGAAAAAACCATTTTCGGAACGGTAAACAGTATACTTGACCAATACTTCAACCCCTTTATCATCCTGGTTTCCCCTGTTGACAATATACGTATAGGCAGTTCCAACAGCGGGTGGGGCCAAAGGCACAGCTACCGTTGTCATCTTATCTGAGAAAACAGCGTCAAACAGAGCCACCTCATAATGCAACTTATCGTTAAACAAATCCCCCTTTGAACCAATTTCAAACTGGTTGCCGATTTCAGGTTTCAGATTTGTGTTTACCTCTCCGGTTGCAGGGATGAAGAAATAGGAACTTACCGGTGCCTTGTATCCTTTGCTATAGGAGATATATGCAGATACGTGCTTGTTAAACACCTTGTTCAATGCAATGTGCGGGGAAAACATACCATTGTATCCTTTTTCATATTGCGAAGGTTTTTTACTGCCCGCTACATAGAACCTGTCATTTAACAGAATGTGCATCGTACTCATGCCGACACCGGCAGTCAACGAAAGATCGTGCGGCATGACCAAGGTCCATTCAGTGAAAACCGACCCTGTTTCGGTGCGGTAATTCTGGTTGCTTTTCATTGACCCGATGATGTTGTAGGCATCGTGATTCGTAGTATCGGGATTGGCAATCATGTTATATCCGATAACCTGTGCAAACTGCTGTTGGAATTCTCCACCGATAATTCCGTTGAGTTTAAGTTGTCCATTCAGCGGAAATTTCAGATCAAACGTACTCCGGGCACCGTAATTGACCGGCGATTTGTCTGTCCATCCACCGGCTGAACTTGCATTGTTACTCACACCGCTGCCAAAAACAGAGGTTGTATTTGAAACAACTTTGCTGAAATTGTACAAATGCTCAACACCGGCCCTGAAACTGACGACATTGGAGTGTGCATTGTTTTTGATATAGGCGGGGTTCCCTGAATAGTCAAAAGCATTGTACTGGTCAATCGTTAATTCGCCCTGGCGTTCGTCATAGCTGTTGCTGTATCCGAAGTATGCCGACACTGACTGTTTTTCGCTTACCTGGAAGTCACCGATGAGGTTCACGAAGTTCTTATGAGATGCCGTATGTATAATAAAACCATCTGATTGCTGATGGCCATAGTTTATCAACAGGGAAGAATGTTCTCCGCCAATCTGGATGCGGGTCGTATACCTGCCCAGCCCATAACTTCCAAACATGACATCCTGTCCGATGGAAATTTTTCCTTTTTCTGCTTTTTGGGTTTGCAGGTTAATAACACCGGCAATGGCAAGACCATACAAGGTTCCGGAAGGGCCTTTGGTTACTTCCACATTCCCGATCGAACCGAAATCGATATCATCCAATACCGTAATACCTTCAGCATCCGTCACAGGAATGCCGTTCAGGTATACCTTTGAACCCTGGCCGTCAAAATTGCTATTGATACCATTGGTGCCGCGGATACCGTTTCCGTAGCCCCTGATGTTGAATTGCTGGCCGCCCGACATTGACCGGCGTTCCATGGTAACACCCGGAACGTTGGTGTTGATCGCGTCATCAAGGTACAGTCCATTTCCACGCCTCAATTCCACTTTGTTAAGTTTAACGATCGAAGCAGGCTGGTTAATGATGGCTTTACTGGGGTTAGAAGTGGCAGTGACTTCGACCGTATTTAAGTTAATTTGTTTGTTTATGGTTGTATCTGCGGGTTTTGTCTGCGAATAGGTTAGTTGGAGCAATAGTATGCATGAAGCTGTTAAAGCAATGTTTTTGAATTTCATAGGTTATAGATTTTGTTGAGGTTGATACAAAATAAAATAGCACAATCGTCGACTGATAATTGTGAAAATAATCATTAAAGAAAAAAATGTATCAAACCAATTTGGGAGGCGGGCTCCAGGGAGGAAGCACTAAGGATTTTACAGAGATGAAAACTTCTGGAAAAAGTAAATCTGAGAATGTTGTGTTGTTGACATTGACCGGTTGTTCAGGAAATGCCACCTTGATAACATGATCCCACAACGCAAGATAAATCTTATGAAAATGTGCTTTGTTTAATCCTTTAAAGAGACTTTCTTCTTTTGAATCATGAAAGCAGATAAAAACGGTGGATGATCCTTGCCGAACCTCTCTTAAAACGTCGTAGAGCATACCTTTATACTCGATTTCCCGCTTGTCGGAACGTTGAAGGTCACGATTGCTGTCGGCGTTTTTAACCCTGAGGACGATCATATCAGCCCGATTTTCCAGGATGGTTAACCGCATTTCCTTCCTGACCAGGTATTTATCCACCTCGAACAGGAGATAATATCCTATCGAATTGAAGAGGAAGAAAACGAGGATGGTATAGGAAATTGCTTTGTTCAAACCAGGTTACCGCTATTTGGCGGGCAAAGATAAAGAAATATGAACATAACGATGCAGGAAACCTCAAATCAGCTATTTTTGTGTAATAATTAACTGCATGGACTTACTCAGGATTTCAGCTGTTTCGTACCTGAACACCTTTCCGTTTGTATACGGGATAAAAGAATCCGGAATTCTTGACAACTTCTCACTTTCTCTTGAAGTGCCTTCCTTATGTGCTGAAAAGTTAAAAGCCGGCGAGGTAGATATTGCCCTTGTTCCGGTTGCTGCCCTGCCCGAAATAGGGCAATTTCATTACATTTCAGATTTCTGTATCGGTGCTGTAGGTGAAGTTAAAACAGTGCTGTTGCTGTCGAAGGTTCCGATGAGCAGCATTACCCGCATTCATCTTGATTTTGACTCGCGTACGTCGGTTGAACTTGTAAAAGTGCTTGCAGGGCATTACTGGAAAATTGCGCCTCAATGGGTCAGGCTGCAATCTGGAGATGCATCATCACCTGATGAAATAGAGTCACTGGTTGCGATCGGTGACAAGACCTTTAGTATCAGGAAGGATTTTCCTTATGTTTATGACCTGGCCGTTGAATGGATCCGTTTTACCGGTTTGCCTTTTGTGTTTGCGGCCTGGGTTTCGCGTGCCATTTTGCCGCAAGATTTGCAGGACCGTTTCACCCGGGCGATTTCTTACGGCATTGCCCACAAGCGTGAGTGTGTCAATTATTTTCATGACAAACTGCCGCCCTATGATAATTGTCTCGGTTATCTGGAAGACAATATCTCCTATGATTTCGACGAACCCAAAAAGCGTGGTTTGGCGCAGTTTCTGAGCTACCTCGGCTAACCCACCCTGACGGGGTCCTCCACCCTGACGGGGTCCATCACCCTGACAGGGTCCTCCACCCTGACGGGGTCCCCCACCCTGACAGGGTCCCCCACCCTGACAGGGTCCCCCACCCTGACGGGGTCCCCCACCCTGACGGGGTCCCCCACCCCGACGGGGTCCCCCACCCTGACGGGGTCCTCCACCCTGACGGGGTCCTGTTGAAAAAAAAATTGTAAAACCTGTATTACCTTTTCCAAAAAAACCGATTAAGCATGTGAAACAATCCCTGATAGTGGGTGACCCTGTCAGGCCCAAAATGATTCGCCATGCAAACATTTGAACATTTGGATTTTGGTAAATTTTACCACATCTACAACAAGGGCATTAACGGACAGGAAATATTCCTTCACAGCGACCATTACACACATTTTCTTAGATTGTATGAGAAACATGTCGACTCGGTCGCCGACACCTTTGCCTGGTGTCTGATGAAAAATCATTTTCATTTTCTAGTGAGGATAAAAGACCAGGAACTCATTTCCTCGCCTGTAGGCCGGAGCAGAAAATCACCTGTCATTATTGATCAGGATTTTCTTTACAGGCAGTTTGGAAACCTGTTCAATGCGTATTCTCAGTCATTCAACGCACGCACAAAAAGAACTGGGGGACTGTTTCAGACTCCTTTTCAAAGAAAACTGATTGGAACTGAGGATTACTTTACTACACTGGTCTTTTATATTCATAATAACCCGGTAAGGCACCGGGTATGTGAGCGGATACAGGACTATCCGTGGAGTTCCTATTCAACCATCATATCCTTTACACCGACCAAGCTAAAAAGGGAAAGGATCATAGGATGGTTTGAGGGTCGATCCAACTTCATCGCTTTTCATGAAGGGAAAAGTCAAACAATAGACATTTCACATCTACTCTTCGAATGACCCTGACGGGGTCTACCACCCTGACGGGGTCTACCACCCTGACGGGGTCTACCACCCTGACAGGGTCCTCCACCCTGACGGGGTGGGGTAAAACTATTTCTTCGCCGGGAGCCCCCGCTGTTTGGCCATGTCCTCCAACCGCTTCTGAAACCCGGACTTCTTTACCGGCTTTTTCCTGTTGGCCTCGATCTGTAAATGAAGCTTCTTCTCATCAATGGTAGCACGGATGATATATATCTGGGCAAATGTGAGCAGGTTGGCAAGCAGGTAATAGTAACTCAACCCCGAAGAATAATCATTGAACCAGAACAGGAACATCACCGGCATCATGTACATCATGGTCTTCATGCCAGGCATCTGCGATTGCTGAGAACCCATCATCTGGTCGTTAATACGGGTGTAAATCACACTCGAAATGGTCATCAGCAGGGCAAACAAACTTACATGGTCACCATAAAAAGGAATTGAAATTCCGTTAGGGAAAGTCCATATTGAATCATAGGATGACAAATCCGTGGCCCATAAAAAGGACTGCTGGCGCAATTCAATCGACGACGGGAAGAACCGGAACATGGCAATAAGTATGGGCATCTGGAGCAAAAGGGGAATACAGCCCGCCATCGGGTTGACACCGGCTTTCTTGTACAACTCCATGGTGGCCGACTGTTTCTTCATCGCATCTTCCTTCTTGGGATACTTCTTGCCCAACTCATCAATTTCTGGCTTTAAAACCCGCATCTTGGCAGATGACTTATAAGTTTTATAGGCAATGGGAAAAAGGACGGTCTTTAAAATTATAGTGAGAATCAGGATAATAATCCCATAATTCCATCCGAAACTGCCGAATAATGTAAATACAGGAATAACGGCGTATATGTTGATCCAGGCCATTAGAAAGAAGCCCCATCCAAGCGGAATCTGCTTCTCAAGATCCTGCTTGTACTGTTTTAAACCGTAATACTTATTCGGGCCGAAGTACATCGACATCGATATTGATTTTCCATCCTTGGGAACAAACGGGATCCCCACTTCGGCAGTCATCGATTTCAGATAATTGGTTCCGCCGGTGAGTGCCGTGGCAGTGCCAAGACGGGGTTCGCTGAAAAAATCATCGGCGATGATGGTACTGCTGAAAAATTGTTGTTTGAAGGATATCCATTTGATGCGCTCATTCTTCAGGATCTTCTCTTCGTCCTTGGTCTCCGAAAGATTATCAACTTTGTCTTCGGCATATTTGTAAAAAAGGCCTGAACTCATCCGCTCCATTTTCACACTTTTTTCAAGGCGGTTCAGGTTGTCTTTCCAATTGAGAACGAGATATTTGGTTGAAGGATCCATGACATCGGCCATATTGACGAACTTCACCGAGTACCGCAACATGTTTTCATTGCCTTTCACGGTATAGATGTACTCGATATATTTCGTGTGGTCAATGGTTGAATCGGTGGCCGACATATAAAGGCGCATCCCGAAATGAAGAGAATCCTTTCCAGTTACTTTTAATTGCGGCTGTCCCGAATTTTTCTGATCAGGCCAGAAAGGCTGAAAATAAAGCCTGTTGGTACTGATGATGCGGTTGTTGGAGAAAAATGACATGCCAAACTGCAACGAATCTTTATCCATCAATACCAGCGGACGCTTGTCCCAGGTAAGGTAGTCCTTGAGTTCAACATACGATATTTTTCCGCCAAGCGAGGCGATCTTAATCCTGAAAACATCATTTTCAATAGAGAATGAAGTATCTTTTCCGATTGCACCATTGGCAAACACGCCCAGTTCATCTTTCAGCGACGACCGTTTTGCGGAGATTGAATCGAGCTTGCCGTCTGCCACAACCCCATTTTCCGACTTCCTTGCAACCTGGATGGCCTTTTGGCGGGTCTGCTCCCTGATGTCGGAGTCACGACGCGCCTGGTTCACCAGGTTAACAGAGTCGGCTTTATGCTTCTGTTGCCTCAGTTGTTCGTCAGAAGGCTTGGTCAGGTAGCTGAACAGTAAGAAAAGTCCAAAGATCAGGACCATTCCTGTTATCGTATTTTTATTCATAGCTGGTGTTAGAAAAATGTGTGCAAAGGTACAAAAATGTCATTATCTGTCGGCGTATTCCTTTGCTGCTTTTACAAAACTGACGAACAACGGGTGTGGACGGGCAACCGTGCTCTTATACTCCGGATGGAACTGAACCCCAAAAAACCAGGGATGCCCCGTAAGTTCAATGATCTCAACAAGGTTGTCCTTCTCATTCATCCCTACAGGTCTCATGCCAGCCTTCCGGTAAACTTCCAAATACTCATTGTTGAACTCATACCGGTGGCGGTGCCTTTCGGTAATATTTTCCTGCTGGCGGTATATTTCGCATATGGGTGAGTCGCTCATTAGTTTGCACGGGTATGAACCCAGCCGCATGGTACCTCCCAGTCCGGAGATCTTCTTCTGCATCTCCATCATGTCGATAACAGGGTTGGGTGTTAACTTGTTGAATTCAGTCGAATGAGCGCCCGTAAGGCCCAGCACATTCCTTCCGAATTCGATCACCGCACACTGCATTCCCAGACAAATGCCGAAAAACGGGATTTTCTGTTCCCTGGCATACCTGATCGCGGCGATCTTTCCTTCAATCCCGCGTTCACCGAAACCCGGGGCAACCAGGATACCGTCGAGGCGGCCAAGTTTTTCAGCAACATTCGAATCATCAAGAAATTCAGAATGAAAAGTCTGAATTTTCACCCGCACGCCATTGGATGCCCCGGCATGAATAAAGGATTCATTGATCGATTTATAGGCATCCTTCAACTCTACATATTTTCCTACCAGGCCAATGTTGACTTCACTCGAAGGATGCTTCATTGTATATAAGAACTGTTCCCAGTCCACCAGGTCGGGTTCCTGGTCGCATGGCATTTTGGTCTTTTTCAGGATCTCAATATCGAGATTCTCCTCGCGCATCAGGATAGGCACATCATAGATTGATTCAGCATCGATCGATTCAATGACCGATGTAGGGCTTACGTTGCAGAAAAGCGCGATCTTGTTGCGGATTCCCTCCGACAAATGCCGTTCGGTGCGGCACACAATGATGTCGGGCTGAACACCGGATTCAAGGAGTGTTTTCACGGAATGCTGGGTCGGTTTCGTCTTCAACTCGCCAGCGGCAGCCAGGTATGGCACCAGGGTAAGATGAACAACAACGCAATCACGGCCGAGTTCCCACCGTAACTGACGCACAGCTTCAATAAATGGCAATGATTCGATATCCCCCACAGTCCCGCCAATCTCTGTAATGATAAAATCATAATCCTTGCGGTTGGCAAGGAGTTTGATACGGTATTTTATTTCATCGGTGATGTGAGGGATTACCTGTACGGTTTCACCCAGATATTCACCTTTTCTTTCTTTGGTAATAACCGATTGATAAATCACCCCCGTGGTCACATTGTTGGCCTGGGAGGTGGGCACATTCGAAAACCGTTCATAATGGCCAAGGTCTAGGTCAGTCTCCGCACCGTCCTCCGTAACAAAACACTCACCATGTTCGTAGGGATTCAGCGTGCCGGGATCAATATTGATGTAAGGGTCGAGCTTCTGGATGGTAACTGAAAACCCGCGGGCAACTAATAACTTGGCGATGGATGACGATATAATTCCTTTTCCCAATGAAGAGGTGACGCCACCTGTGACGAAAATGTATTTTGTTTTTGACATTATGAAAATAATTGAGGGGAAGTGCCCTTGCAAAATTACGCTAATTATTTATAATAATTCATTGCTGTTAATAACATTGAGAATAATCGTTCATTGTTAATTACTGAACAGGTTTGTTATTAATGTTAAAATCCGTAATTTTGCAAACTGATTCGGATTAAGTTTTTCTAAATAAAAACAGAACAATTATGGGAACAATTAAAGTTGGAATTAACGGATTCGGGCGCATCGGACGCCTCACCTACCGTGCACTATTAGCAAAAAACAATGTTGAGGTTGTTGCGATCAACGACCTTACCGACGCCAAAACACTGGCTCATCTTTTCAAATATGATTCCGTTCATGGAACATTCCAGGGCGATGTTGCCGTTGATGGTGACAGCATGATCGTTAACGGACATAAATTCAAAGTGATGGCCGAGAGAGATCCTGCCAACCTTCCATGGGCTGCCCTTGGAGTTGATATCGTTGTTGAATGTACAGGCATCTTCCGTACCCGTGAAAAGATGTCAAAACATCTTACCGCCGGCGCCAAAAAAGTTTTATTATCCGTGCCTTCTGATAACAAGGATGACGTGGACGCCACCATCGTACTGGGTGTGAATGACAACACCCTTACCCCGGAGATGAAGCTGATCTCCAATGCCTCCTGCACCACCAACTGCCTTGGCCCCATTGCCAAAGTGTTGAACGACAGTTTTGGCATCAACAAAGGGTTGATGAACACCATCCACAGTTACACGAACGACCAGATCATTCTCGACGCCCCTCACAAGGATCTCCGCAGGGCCCGTGCAGCTGCCGTTTCGATCATACCTACCAAAACCGGTGCCGCAAAAGCGATCGGACTCGTTATTCCTGAGCTCGACGGGAAGATGGACGGATTCGCCGTACGGGTCCCGACCCCCGACGGATCACTCGTTGACCTGACCTGCGAACTGGGCCGCAACGTTACCAAGGATGAAATCCACGCAGCCATGAAAACAGCCGCGAACGGCCCCATGAAGGGCATCCTTCAGTACCTCGACGAACCGCTGGTAAGCTGCGACATCATCGGGAATCCTCATTCATCCATTTATGATTCCGAACTGACCAAAGTCCTTGGCGGCAACCTCGTCAAAGTGATTGCTTGGTACGACAATGAATCAGGATATTCACAGCGTCTTGCCGACCTCGTTGTAAGAATGGGATAACCTGCTTGCTATGCATTACACGTCCTTTTACAGATAAATATGTTAAAAGAAGCCGTCCACCTGTGCGACGGCTTCTTTTTTATAAGTTTATGGAAATTCCAAAAGAAACAGTTCAAACCGCCCCCACTCCCGGGAAACAGTCCATCATACCCGCCGGCATCCGGCAAAATGCCATCTGGCTGCTTCTGGCAGCATGGGCTGTTGCCGGTTTGCTGACCATCATTTTTTTCGATGGAACGGGCGATAATGGCGACAGCATCTTTCACTACCTCTTCGCCAGGTACGCGCCCTTACATCCCCGGCTTTTCCTGAACCACTGGGCCAAGCCACTGTTTGTCCTGATAAGTTCGCCGTTTGCCCAGTTCGGCTTTACCGGGATGAAGGTTTTCAACCTTTCTCTCGTCATGCTTACCGGGTTGGTCACCTTCCGCACCGCCATCTGCCTGGACATAAAAAATCCCTTGCTGAGCGTTGTTTTCCTGATTTTCGCCCCGCTCTATTATATCCTGACATTCTCGGGACTCACCGAACCCCTCTTTGCGTTTTCCCTCATCCTCGCCATCTACCTGGCCATCAACAATAAAATTCCGGCCGCCGTGCTGATCATATCCTTCCTGCCATTTATCCGCTCCGAGGGGCTGATCATCATCATGGTCTTTGCCATCTACCTTGCCTGGAAAAAACAGTGGAAATACCTCCCGTTGCTGGTCACCGGCCATGTTGTTTACAGCCTGGCCGGGTATTTCGCCTACCATGACCTTCTCTGGGTCTTCAACAAGCTGCCCTATGCCAACCTCGAGCACAAACACGGCAGCGGGCCCCTGCTCCACTTCGTTTACCAGCTCAATTACGTCATCGGCATCCCGCTTTACTTTATGTTGTGCCTGGGCTTCATCAGTTATCCCTTGCGCTGGATATGGAATAAAACCGCTATCCTAAGCGACGAAACGCTGCTTGTTCTCTTCTGTTTCCTGAGCTATTTTGCAGCACATTCGCTGTTCTGGTATCTTGGCATCTTCAATTCGATGGGATTGAAACGCGTATTGCTCGGCGTTATTCCACTCATCAGCCTGATCGCCCTGCAGGGATTCAATTTCGCCACACTTGGCCTCTTTCCCGGCCGGAAGCTGGCCAGGAATGTGATTGGCGTCCTCCTGATCAGCTATCTGATCATCTTCCCGTTTACAAAAAACCCCGCATCCATCCTCTGGAGCCGCGACATGAAACTGACTAACGAACAGAAAACGGCAAAGGGTATCGCCGCCTATATCAAGGAGCACCCGATTGCGCCCGGCAACAGGTACTTCTACACTTACCCTTACCTGAACGAGGTATTGCACGTTGATCCGTTCGACAGCCTACGCCGTCTCGACCTCACCCCCTGGTTCCTGCTGTCGGCCCGCCGCGGCGATGTGGTGATCTGGGATAACTGGTTTGCAGTCATTGAATCCTACTCTCCCGTTGATTCGGTAGCCAAACAGCCCGGCTTAAAACGGGAGATTGATTTTGACGCTGATGACAATCATCGCGCTGTGAAATTCGTGATTTTTCGAAAAGAATAAGAAGTTAAGATTGCCTGAAAACCCTAATCATAAATCACCAACCCGAAATCCGAAATAAAGCCGTATCTTTGCCGCTTAATAATCAGTGTTTGAGGTCATCTAAATCCAATTAACATTTCCCACCCGCACAATCAACAGGCTTCATGCCTTAGGCACGCCTTTCCATCAGGTTTCACCTGGTTTGAGCACATCCCGGAAATCCCGAAAGCACACAACAAAAACAAACATGAGTACATTTGAAGAATTGGGCATAAGCAAAGAAATCGTGCTTGGCCTTGTAGATCTTGGTTTTGAAATCCCAATGCCTGTCCAGGAAAAGGTGATCCCCCTCCTGCTCGGCGCAAAAACCGACATCGTGGCGCTGGCACAAACCGGCACCGGGAAAACGGCAGCCTACGGGCTTCCGCTGATCCAGCAAACCGACACCGACAACCCCATGCCTCAGGCGCTGATCCTTTGCCCGACGCGTGAACTCTGCGTCCAGATCGCCGGCGACCTGAACGACTTTGCAAAATATGTTGATAACCTGCACGTCCTGCCGGTTTATGGCGGCAGCAGCATGGAGGTACAGATCAAAGCCCTGAAAAAAGGGGTCCAGATCGTGGTTGCAACACCCGGCCGCCTGATCGACCTCATGGGCAGAAGGGCCATTAAGCTGGCAAATGTCCATACCGTGGTCCTCGACGAAGCCGATGAAATGCTCAACATGGGTTTTCTCGACAGTATCAACGAGATTCTCGCTGAAGTGCCGGAAAACCGCAGCACCCTGCTCTTCTCGGCCACCATGCCCGGCGAGGTTGCCGTGATCGCTAAAAAATACATGAAGAAACCGATCGAGATCACGATCGGGAACCGCAACTCAGGCGCCGAGAATATCAAGCACCTCTATTACACGGTTCACGCAAAAGATAAATATACCGCGCTTAAACGCATTGTCGACTTCTATCCCTCGATCTACGGGATCGTTTTCTGCCGTACGCGCATCGACACCCAGGAAATTGCCGACAAACTGATCGCCGACGGCTATAACGCCGAAGCACTGCATGGAGACCTTTCGCAGGTTCAGCGCGACAGTGTCATGCAGAAATTCCGCATCCGCCATGTCCAGCTGCTCGTCGCCACCGATGTTGCCGCCCGCGGACTCGATGTGAACGACCTCACCCACATTATCAACTATGCCCTGCCGGATGATATTTCAGCCTATACGCACCGCAGCGGAAGAACCGGCCGTGCCGGGAAGGCTGGTACCTCCATCGCCATCATCAATCTGAAGGAAAAACACCTGATCAAGCAGATTGAAAAACTGATCAACAAATCCTTCATTGCTGCCAAAGTCCCGGGTGGACGAGAGATCTGTGAAAAACAGCTCTTTAACCTGATCAACAAGATGGAAAATGTGGAAATCGAACACTCCGAAATCGACCCCTTCCTGCCTGCCATTTACAAAAAACTTGAATGGCTGGAGAAGGAAGATGTGATCAAACGGTTTGTGGCACTTGAATTTAACCGTTTCCTTGAATATTACCGCAATGCCAAGGACATCAATGTTTTTGAAGAAAAAGGTCGCGAAACTTCCCGCGACAAGGGTGCCCGTGATTCGTTCCGCGAAAAAGGAACAAGAGGCGACCGCAAGGAAGTTACTGCCTTTACACGGCTTGTCATCAATGTCGGAAAAGCCGACGGGCTCTATCCGAATAACCTGATCGAACTGATCAATTCCAATAGTCCCGGAAAACGTATCCGCATCGGCGATATCACGCTCGGGAAGAATGATGGCGCATTTGAAGTTGACTCAGAATATGCCCAGTTTCTGGCAAAATCGTTGAGCGACGCCGAATTCCAGGGCTCCGACCTTTCGGTGACCATTGCCAAAGGCCAGTCTTCTGTCGATGTAAATGAACGTCGGTCATTTAAAGAAAAAGGAAAGTTCCGGGGAGAAACCGATTTCAAGAAAGGCAAGGACCATTCAGGAAAAAGAGCCCCCATGGATGAACGAAGCTATTCGGGACGACCTGACCGGTTTAACCCGAAGAAAAAGAAAAAGTAGACCACAATAAAGACTTCCAATGCTCAAACAATTTCTTGCGCAACAAATGGTGAAGCGCACCAAAAGCCGTCAATTTCCGGTCGAGTATCTCGAACAGAAACATGTAGACCTAAAACAGCCATACCCCAACGACAGTTCCTATTTCTATGGCGGCGACAAAAGCGGGAATGCATTCATCGCCCGCATGGCTTTCCGCGGGCCCGGCCGTTTGCACGAATACTGGTTCGATTTTTTCCTGAAGGGACAAGGTTATTTTGGTTTGACAACCGATCCGGGGCCCGACGGCGAAGGATTCCAGCAAGGCAACCTCAAATGGGAACCCATTGAAGTAGGAAAAATATGGCGGGTTACTTACAAGGGAATGGTTCATGACCGCGAGGGCAAGGAACATGCCTGTGCTGTCAACCTCGTTTTTACTGGCGACCATCCGGTGTACGACTTTGCTAAAAGTTCCGACCATAAAGCCATCGCAAAGGCCATTGCGTCCGAAAAATGGTCGAAGGAATTTTTCTTCGCCATGAAGGACACCCACCAGGTTCATTATGAACAAACCGGCATCTTCAAAGGAACGATCATGGTTGACAATCAAACATTCAATATGAACATGATGGCCTCGCGCGACCATTCATTCGGTTCGAGGAACTGGCTCACCTGGGACCGGCACTACTGGATCACCGGCGTATCAGATGCAGGCTTGCACTGGACGGTCACTACCATCAAATGGCAGTTTCTCGGCCGCCTGACTGCCGGATTTATCACTTCAGCAGATGGAACAACAGATGCCATCACAGAATGCACCGACCTGCAGACAATTTCCAAAGAGAAACTCCTGCCCGATCATGGCGTTGTTGAGATAAAGACCCGCAGCGGCAAAGTCCATAAGATGGAATTCTGGCGTCATGGTGAATTCCCCTACCTGCACGACGGAAAATATATGATGCGCGAAGGGATCGGCACCTATAAATTTGATGGTTCCGACGGTGTCGGGATGGTCGAATTCGGGTTCCACGCTGACAAATATACCTTATAACCCCACGCCGTGAGGGTTGCATGAAATCATTCGCACCCTCTGTCAGAAACTATGATCAAGCACCTTCATGAAATATCAACCAGGTCGGCGGGCGGCAAAGCCCTTGGGCTGAAAACCCTTAAAGAACTGGGAATGCGGGTTCCGGATGCATTTGTTCTTATCCATCCGGATATCAACAGGCTGGATGATGAACTACTGAAAAAACACCTGGCAGGCCTGGGCCCGGGTCCAAAAGCAGTGAGGTCCTCAGCAGGAAGCGAAGATGGGAAACTGGCATCTTTTGCAGGGCAGTTTGAGACCATTCTCGACCTTCATACCTATGAGGATATAAAAGAAGCCATTCACCGTTGTATTGTTGGAGCCGGCGCTGAAAGGGTAATGTTGTACTCCGGTAAACTGATGTCGGATGCCGACCTGCGCATCTCGGTCATCCTCCAGAATATGGTGGATGCACAAGTGGCAGGCGTTGTTTTTACGGCTAACCCGGTGAACAACAGGCGCGACCTTCTGATTTTAAATGCAGTGGCAGGGAAAGGCGAAGCGCTGGTAAGCGGCATGGCGGATGCCCACCACTACGAGGTTTTCCGCAGCGGATCGAACATCGCTGCCGAGGTCGGTAAAAACGGCCGGCTGCTCGATGAAAAACAGGTCAGGGAAATCCTCGACGGGGCGCTGCAGGCCGAAAACCATATGAAACAGCCAGTCGATCTCGAATGGGCCATCGATCACGAAGGCACCCTGCACTGGCTCCAGGTCAGGCCGGTCACTACCCTGAACGACGTTCATTACAATGAACTGGATACTGTAAAAGGGATGAGCAATGATGTATGGACCTTGGGAAATATCGGGGAGATGATGCCAGGCGTGGCCACCCCGCTCACCTGGTCGGTTACAGCCGAAGCGATTGACTACGGGATGACGTTGCTGGCCGAACGTGCCGGTGCCTTTAAACTGAAAGAGCGTACCTCGCCCCGCTACATCCAAATGTTTTACAACAGGTTGTTCATTAACATGAGCAACATGATGGACTACCCGAAAAATGTGTGGCTCAACAAGGCTGAAGATGTTCAGTTCGCCCTCAGCGGTAAGTTATTTCCGGGCATCAATGCCCGTCCGGAAGGCTGGCTGATCAGACGGGTGTTCAACTTCTTCCGCCAGGCTGTCAATACCGGAAGAGCCGCGAAGCACCTTGAAGCACTCAAAAAACTTGAAGCAGGGTACACGATCGGATCTGATTGCACCATGCAACAACTCCATGCTAACATTGAGAAAGCAAGGATACCGCTGGGCGTAGGCTTCGGCCACCACCTGGGTACGTCGGCACAGTCGGGTACGCTCTATTCAGCCGTTATGCGCATCATGACAGGCGAAAATCGCTGGCCTACGGCCGATGACCATCATATTGCCACCATGCTGCTCCTCGACATCCCGGAAATCGAAAGCGCCGATGCCGTTAAATCGCTGGAACAGTTTGCGGCACTCATCCATCACGACAACAATTTTTCCACAAGGTTTGTAACTGCTCCACCTGCTGAAGCACTCCAGCTGCTGCAGCATGATGCTCCTCCTGAAATTACAAGGCAATTCGACGCGTTCATCGCGCGTCATGGCCACCGGTGTGTGCGCGAATCGGAGCTTCGGGAAAAAACATGGGAAGAAAACCCACTGCAACTGATCCAGTCCCTCCAAACCCGTGTCCGTATTGGCGAAATCAAGCGACACGCTCATGATCACGCAAAAGATACAAAAGAGATACTCAGTCATCTGCCGGCAATCAAACGAACCATCATCTCCTCATTGATCCCAACCGCCCGCAAAGCCGTAGCCCGCCGGGAAATTTCCAAAGCCCTCTCGATGAAGATGGTCAATTTGGTTAGGAAAAGCTACCGCATACTTGCAAAACAAATGACCGGCGAAGGTTTACTGGATGACGAGGACCAAATCTATTTTCTCTCACATGAGGAAATCGGGCTGCTTTTAAACGACCACAGCCCCGGCTGGAAGATAAAGGCCGGCAACCGCCGTGATATCCTGCCCGAACTGGATAAACTTGTTTTCAACGAAATATCTTTCGGCATCCCGGAGCCATTAATCCAGGAAATCACAACTAAAATAAGCGATGGCCAGTTGAAGGGAACACCGGTAAGCGGGGGACTGGTGGAGGGGCGGGCCCGAATCATCCATTCGCTTGATGATGCAGAACAGTTGCAGGAGGGCGAGATCATGGTGGCCTCGTTTACCGACATTGGCTGGACTCCCTATTTCAGTATCATTGGCGGACTGATCACCGAAATCGGGAGTCCGCTTTCACATGGCGCCGTTGTCGCACGCGAATACGGTATTCCTGCCGTGGTTGGCGCAAAGGGAGCAAAGAAATTTTTTAAGGACGGTGACTTAATCCTTCTTGACGGCAACCGCGGAATAATCGAAAAAACAGGGTAAAAGGAAAGCGACGAAATCTTTCAGTTTTCCAGGTATTTTTCCTGCAACTTTTTTTTGTCGGCCTTCAGGATATCAGTAACAAATGCATCAAGGCTGACAGAATAATTTAATATCTCCTCCAGTGCTGCATCCAGGTAAGCAGCCCTTACTTCAAGCAATGGTCTGAGAATAGCTCCGTTCAACCCTGAATCATTAACCTTTTTGATAATCTTTTCGATAAAGGCAGCCGCAAATTTATTTGTAGCCATATAATCCTCCCTGATAGGTTCCATTTCAACACCAAGCGCAGACAGGAGGAATACTGCTGCTAGCCCCGTGCGGTCTTTCCCCGCAGCGCAATGAAACACAAGCGGCAGGTTTACGGTATTTGCGATGATATCAAGAAATTTCAGGAAATCGGGCTGGTGGTTCCTGATCATCCTTGTATAATCACCGATAAGCAGGTTCTCCAAACCAGGCGCATTGTTTTCTGACAGAAACTTCTGCGACTGCTCCCGCGCTGCATCATGGATGTTAATTTCAATGATCTCCTTCACAGTCCTGATGGTTTTATCAGGCCGGCCTGTTATTTCGCGTATTGCACGAAAATCAATGATGGTGGCAAGGCGCATCTCTTCCAGTCGCCCGATGTCATCAGGGGATAAGGAATAGAAATCACCACTTCGAAAAAGAAGACCCGGCTTCACTTTCCGGCCATCCTTCGCCGGTATTCCGCCCAGGTCGCGGAAATTTTGCTGAAACGATAAAAAGGGCTGCAAATTTTAAAGATTAAATGATTGGTAAAATTACCTAAAAATATTGGTAGATTTGTAGGGACGTGACGGAATCAGGTAGCAAGGTAGCGAGGTGGCGAGGTAGCGAACTAGTGAAATGGTGAAATGGTGAAATGGTGAAATTGGCAATAACCATCACCAGGTTGGATAAGCAACAACATGTAATAAATTAACGACATATGGCAACAGTTGAGACATATTATTTGGGTGAACTCCGCACGGAGGCGACACATCTTCAGTCGGGGAACAAACTAATCACAGATGCTCCCCTCGACAACCAGGGCAAGGGGGAATATTTCTCTCCGACCGACCTTGTGGCAACCGCATTGGGCAGTTGCATGATCACGGTTATGGGGATCGCGGCCCGGGCTCATAAATTCAACATCGACGGAGCCCGGCTGGTTATCACAAAGGTGATGACACTGGAGGCACCGCGCAGGATCGCGGAGATCGTTGTCGAAATTACCTTTCCTCCCGAAAGCTACACAGATCAGCAGAAGAAGATACTGGATCATGTGGTTAAAACCTGCCCGGTGGCATTGAGTCTTCATCCGGATGTAAAACAGACTGTTTCGCTGATCTTTTCCAGTTAAATAATTACCTATGCACATCATGGCGTGTGGCACGGCCCACGACTTCTTTTTTGCAACAGCTTTAAAAATATCTATACCTTTGAGCAACCAATTCGCTGAACTGTTGTCTTTTGAACAGGGAACTTCCTTTTTATTTTCCACTGTCGTCTTCAACAAAACAAAAAACGTCCTCCAAAACACACCGCTATGAAAACATTAAAAATTTTCGCCGGATTCCTGCTCATTACAGGCACCTTCCTGTTATACACCAGTTGTAAGAAAAACAGCACAACCACAACACCTGCCGACACTTCGGTCACAACGGACAATGCCATTGCGGAGACCTCGTTCGATAATGCAAGGGACTGGTCAAACCTTGCAATGGCCAATGCTGGAAAAAAGTCGACACTCACCGACACGGTTTATATGGGAACCTGTGTCCTGGCAACCCTTGACCTCAGTACACTGCCCTACAAACTGGTGATTAATTTCGGTACCTCAAACTGCAGGTGCGATGATGGGAAATACCGCAAGGGAAAGATCAACGTGCAGTTTACCGGGAATTATTTTGCCGCAGGAACTGTAGTAACTTACACGTTCGACAATTATTACATCAATGACAACCAGATTATGGGAACAAAAATTGTGACCAACAAGGGGCGCAATGCCGACAATCATCTCTGGTGGGAAGTTACTGTGAACGGATCGGTCGTCAAAGCCGGCAACGGCGGCACAATCACATGGAATTCAAACCGGCAGCACATATGGACCGAGGGAGAATCAACCCCTTTAGTCTGGTGGGACGACGTTTACATGGTCACAGGATCAGCCAATGGCATTGGCGCCAATTCAAAAACCTACAGCGGCGTCATCACCAAGGCGCTAAAAAAGAAATTAAACTGCGAATGGCTTGAAAGCGGCACCATCAATTACCAGGTCCAGGACATGCCGCTCATCGTGATCGATTATGGCGACGGAACCTGCGATGACATTGCGACGGCTACCGTAAATGGCTTTACCTATACCATTCATATGAACTAGCCGGTTTTCCGCTGCAGGAACCAATACCTTAACAATCCTGATGCAGGGATGCAAATTGAAATCAATATTTGCATCCCTGCATTTTTTACGCCAACAATATTCTTATAGATTCATTCTAAATAATTACCTTTGCTTTTTACTGCGAAATGAACCATTTTATACGACATATCTCCTGGGTGCTTCTGGTTGTTTTTGGGTTAATCATCACGCCAAAAGAACTTATCCACGAATGGTATGGTCATGACGACACCCATTGCCGGGCTGCTGGTTCATTGGCGGTAGAAACCCATCACAGCCATTGTGAAATTCTCCAGGTAACCAGCCTTGTTTATACTTCGCCGGAAAAAACGACCCTGGATGCCTTGAGTTTTATCCGGGCGTTTATTATCAATGCCGGGATTGTTGCAGCCATCCTTCCCATAAAACTTTATTTCAACCTGCGGGCTCCTCCCCGCTCCTGATCCCTTTGTTTTCCTTCTATTGCCGGATCAAAGCGTTTTATTCCCTGATCTTTTCTGATTGCCTGTCATACAGACAGATCGAACACAGGCTTGCTTGGAAACAAAGATTTTCACGTATTAACTCCAATTTAAAACGATCGGATCATGAGAATTATCCCCTGGTATTTGTTTTTATGTGGCTTGTTTATAATATTTTCAACTAACTCTCTCTATTCACAAGTCACCCTGACGGGAAAGGTTACTGAAAAATCAACCGGCGAGACCCTTGTCGGCGCCACCATTTTCATTCCTGACCTGAAAACCGGTGCAGCCACCGGAAAGGATGGGGTTTACACCCTGCCCAACCTGCCAAAGTCCACTTTCCTGATCCAGATAAGTTTTATTGGCTACCTGGCCATCACCCGGACGGTAGATCTCAGGAAATCTGCCCGGTGCGATTTTGAGATGGAGGAATCGGCCATAGAAGCACAGGAAGTAGTCGTAACCGGTAATACACTTTCGAGCGATAACAACCAAAGCAGCATCTCGATCACCTCCATAGGTAAAAATCAACTGTTTACGCTGCCTTCGACCAACCTGGTAAATTCGATCTCCACGGTTCCCGGTTTGTCCGAAATCACCACAGGAGGGGCCGTCTCAAAACCCGTGATCCGCGGGTTGAGCTATAACCACGTAATTACGTTGAATGAAGGGGTGCGGCAGGAAGGCAGTCAATGGGGCGATGAACACGGAATTGAGATTGACCAGTTCTCAGCCGACCGCATCGAGGTGCTGAAAGGTCCGGCAAGCCTGTTTTATGGTTCCGATGCCATGGGTGGGGTGATCAACATCCTTGAGCCGATTCCGGCACCGCTGAACACGATCAAGGGTGAATGGGCATCACAATTCTCCACCAGCAACAAACTGTTTGCGAATTCCCTGATGCTGAACGGCAACCGGAACGGCATTACCTGGCGGATCAGGGGAACCTGGAAAACCGCGGCTTCCTACAAAACCCCGCCTGAATATGTCTACAACAGCGGGTTCTCCGAGCGTGACCTCAGCGGAATGATCGGTCTGAACAAAAGGTGGGGCTATACCCATCTTCATTTCAGCCTGTTCGACACCAAAATCGGCATTATCAACGGCGCCCGCGATTCGCTGACCCGCCAGTTCATCAACCGGGAGGGCATCGCGGTTACACCGGATGAAGCTAAAAGTCGCGACATTGCTGTCCCGTACCAGCTTGTTTCTCATGAAAAATTAACTTCCGTTTCCAACTTCGTCATCAAAAACAGCCAGGTAAGGCTGAATCTCGGCTACCAGGTAAACGACCGGCAGGAATTTTCTGTCACCCCGCTGGAACCCGGGCTCTATTTTCACCTCGATACCTGGACCGGCGATGTCAAGTATACCCTGAGCCTCGAAAAATCCCTTGAACTGGCCGCCGGCATCAGCGGAATGACGCAAACCAACCGAAACCGGGGCATCGAATACCTTGTTCCTGATTACAACCTGCAGGACCTTGGTGGTTTTGTGTATGCAAAAAAGAGCTGGGAACGCTTTTCGGTGAATGCCGGAGCCCGGTTCGACATCCGCCATGTTGAAGGGAAGCCGTTATATGTCGATTCCCTCGGTCATCGTGAAACCCTTGGCGACACCTTGTTCCCAGGCTTCAGCAGCACCTTTTCAGCCTTCACGGGTTCAACCGGCATGACCTTCAAAATAAGTAAAATTGTCAACATGAAGCTTAATGCAGGCCGGGGATTCCGCGCTCCCAACATTGCAGAACTGGGTTCCAACGGCGTTCATGAGGGCACTTTCAGGTATGAGATCGGCAATCCTATGCTTAAACCGGAGACCAGTCTTCAATTCGACGGAGAGATCTCGGTCAATACGAAATACCTGAATGCCGTGCTCAACGGGTTTTACAACATCATCAACAACTTTATTTATTCGCAGAATACCAATCACGAAACGAAGTACCATAACGGACAATGGTATCCGGTATACAGGTACATACAAGGAAATTCAGTACTGAAAGGCTTTGAACTGGAACTCGACATTCATCCTGTAGATCAGCTTCACCTCGACAACAACATTGATTATGTTTACGGGACGAACGCCACCACCGGTGTGCCTCTGCCTTTTATACCCGCGCTTCATTCGCAGCATGAGCTCAAGTGGAACATCAAACCGGGCCGGAATAGCATCTTCCAGAATCCATGGGCAGAAGCAGGGATTGAAATACACTATGCCCAAAACCGGGTCGACTCATTCGAAACCGCCACACCAGGCTACGTTTTGATCAATGCGTCGGTCGGAACGGGTTTGAAGGTAAAAAAACAACATTGGACCCTGTTCCTCAGCGGGAAAAATCTTGCCAACACCAAATACTTCGATCACCTGAGCCGCTTAAAACCCCTTGGTATTTATAACATGGGCAGAAATGTGACATTGGGGGTTATGATTCCCTTTGGATTGTATGAAGCACGGTAGGGAAATGGTGAAATGGTGAAATTGTAAAATGGCAAAATGGTAAAATCGCGAATCAGATGCGGCGGGTTAGAGGTGTTCGTATTCGATTACGGGGTAACCTTTTTGACCTTTGAGGTTGTAGAAGCCGATGAAATGAAGCTTATAAAGCAAGCCGGCGTTGTTACGGATGACATAGCAATTTTTCAGGCTTAGGGTGTAGCCGCCGGTTTTGAAGCTGTAGTATTTCCAGTTGTAACCAATGGCATCGAGATTTGTTGAATAGGTAAAGCCTGATGCAATATCACGTGTGATCGAGCTGAAGGCATGGAGGGTATCCATGGCAACCTCCAACCCCATTCGGTTTGTAAGGACACCAGTTACAAGGTAGGGATAAGGGATCGTGCCGTCGTATAGCAGGGTGGTGTATTGGGTAAAAAGCAGGTGGTAGGTCGCTTTTGGAGGTTCAAGGTTCCAGGTCACCCCCGATTTAATGCTGTACCAGACAAAATTGACCGATGGCTGTTTATGAACAGCGCCTGAAACGATGGTTCCGCCTTTTAAAGGGGCATGCCTGAAATAAAAGGTATTGTTTTTCAGACTGTCGAAGATAACCTGGTAGAGTCCCAGGTCATTTCCAAGTTCATCCATACCTCGGTTGATAATGTAAACATGGTTGTTTGAGATCGTATCGCTCCCGGATATGGTAAACCACCGCCCGATTCCGGTCGAATCGGGATTCCCGTCCGACTTGTCAAATGTCCAGGTAACCCCCAGGGTATCATGAACCTGCCCGAAAGCAACTTCACCGAGATCGGCCGCCTTCATAAAATCACTCGTGTTCAACAAAACATGCCAACCCTTGCCTGAACACTCAAAACCAAGGTCCGACAAGGTTTTTACGTTCGATTTTATCACCTTTCCCGAATCAAGGTTGAAATAAAGCTGGTAGAGGTAATTTTCGGTCATGGGAATCGTATCGCCGCGCGGGTTGGCCGGCAACATTTTTTCCTTCTTGAAACAGGATTGAAAAGCCAGTGCCATGATCAGACACAAAAAGAAGGAACCTGTTTTCATTATTTGTATTTATTGAATTGAAAAGATAATTTCACGAAAACAGTCCTGCCCCAGGTTACATAACTTCCATTCCCTCCCGAATGTGCCCCGCCCTGGCTGCCTGTTGTTGGCACGATGCAGGTGTTGAAAATGTTTTTCACCCCGGCCGACAACCGGATGCGGTTGTTCCAGAAACCTTTGCTGGTGGTAAAATCCATCATGTTATATGGCTTTACCCATTGCCATTGTATCGTTTTGGTATCAAAAATCAACTGTGGCGCCATTCCTGAGTATTTGTAGTAAACCGACAGGGTGAGATCGGATTTAATGAAGCGGTAAGAAGGGCTGAAAGTGACTTCAGGAGCCCATTTGAACGATTCATAATGAACGGCGGCATCCGGGCTCCCTGTCACGCCTGTTTCAGCAAATCCAAGTTGCATTTTAAAGGAAGGATACAACGAATAGGAACATCCTGCCTGCACCCCTGTGGTTTTATACCTGCTGATATTTTCATATTGATAGGTAAGGCTGCCGCCGGTCTGGCCAAGTTCGATCTTATTGTCGATCAGGTTATAAAACGCGCTGAGGTCAAACGACCAGGCCACTTTCCGTTCCTCCTTCGCAAAGTTCAGGTTCATGCTGAAATTGTTCGATTTTTCAGCTTTAAGATCAGAATTCCCGTGCACATCGTGGTTTACGTCCACGAAAACCAGGTAAAGTTCCTTAAGATCAGGCGTACGGAAACCCCTTGAATAGGAAAACCTCAGGTTAAGACTATTAATGATGGTCCATTTTGCACTGAGCGCGTAAACTACCGGTGCAGCGTATTTTGTATTATAGATCAGCCTCACTCCCGGCTGAATGGAAATTGCGGCAACAGGGTTATAGGCAAGACTTAAAAATGCCGCATAATCCCCAATTTCCTTGCGGCTTCCCACAATATCCTTCCCCGTTCCTGTTTCATCATTGATATCAAACCCGCTCTGGTAATTGAGCTTTTTATCCGGGTTGCTTTTAGCGAACGTGCCTCGTGCAACAACCGACCTGATCGTTGTGGTATCCTGGGCCCAGGGCTCCTGTACAGGGTATTCGTTCAGGGTTGTAAGATCTTTCAGGAATGTTGCCCTCACCCTGTTGTACGTAGCGACAGATGCCAGAAGATTGATGAAATGACTTTTCGGCAGTTTTATCGAAGCGTCAACACGGCCCGAATACCTGATGGTTGTAAAATCGTTGTCGAAAGCCGTAGGATAGTAGGTGCTCAAAACAGGTCCCTTATCCAGCAACAGTTCATTAAAATAATCGCCGGCCACCTTCAGCTTCAGTTTCCCTGCCGTGTACATGTAATAGCCATCCACGAAATATTGCCGCCTGGGTTTGAAGGTCACATCCCTGGCATCATCGCCGGGGGCCTGGAAACCGCCAAAAAAATTGCGGCCGCCATCGATTGAAAATCCATGCTGCTTCCTGTTAAATGACAGGGAACCGTCAAAATTATACTGCCCGACCGATTCGAGATAGGCATTGGCAGTAGCATTCAGGAGGGATGCTTTATTTTCCTTTGTTATAATGTTGATAACGCCGGCCAGTGCATTGCTTCCATAGATGACCGACATGGGGCCTTCAATTACTTCAACGTGGTCGGTATTATTCAAATTGATCTGGTTCAGGTCGAAATTCCCGTTCATTCGTCCTATCAGCGGAACGCCATCCTGCAAAAATTTGACATTTTCGCCCGACATGCCCATCATTTTCAGGCTTGTGCCGAGTACGCCATCCTGGGTCACACGCATGTTCGACTGGTTTTTCAGCAGGTCGGCCATGTTGTTGGCAGCCTTCTGTTCAATCTGGCGGGAATTGATGACGTCGATCTTGTAAATGGATTTATCGGCACGTTCAGGCGTATATTGACCTGTAACCACCACTTCATCCATGTTGAGCACCTTGGGAACAAGCTGGATATCCAGCGACTGTCCGGGCTTAATCGTATCGTTATAGGTTGCATAGCCCATGTAACTGATGGCTATCCTTGAATTCTCTTTTATCTCATTGGGAACAGTCCCTTCAATGGATGTCAGGTTGTACCTGGGTGAACCTGATTTCAATCCTTCAAAGCACACATGCGCGAAGGCAACCGGCTCATGGCTCTTCTGGTCGATAACCCTGATAAAAGCCTTTTGGCCGTAACCAGCGGTTACGGCCAAAAGACTGAAAAGTCCGAATAATAGACTAATGGGGCTTTTAAGCATGCTTAACGGGTGATAATTACCTTGGAAACCATTTTCGTTGCTGCGATACAAACGGTTACAAAATAAACCCCGGGTTGCACCCCGGTTACATCCATTGAAAAAGCATTCAGCCCGGTTGTCAATTGTCCCGGACGATCTGCACGGAGTTGTCGGCCTGACAGATCTGTAAGAAAAATGGTAAGCTCTTCACCGGTTGTCCCGGCAACATATAAATTGATCCTGCTGGAAGCAGGGTTCGGATAAATTGTGAATTGGAGATCTTTTCCGGCAGGTTGTGAAATACCTGCGCCGGCAGCCCTTTGCACGTTAAATTTCACCTTACCGGTTGCACTCCCGGCAAAATAGGTAAATACCAACTTATAGATATCCCCAGAAACCGGTTTTACAAAATAGACATTGGAGTCAACAACTTTATAAACAAAATTGTTCATATCGAACACTTTCCAGTCCCACCCGATGGATGAACGTGTCGAATCCCATTTCCCAGCTCCGAAATCGCTGTAGTCCAGCGGAACAGGGTGAAATCTTTTTGTTTTAACACTGTCGTTGGTCAGCACGCTGGTTGCCGGATATGGCGTGCCGTCGGGCTGTACCGACATGTACTTGGTAAAAAGGATGTCCCAACTTGCCTTTGCCGGCTCGAACGCAACACGCGTGTTGGTTTCCAGCGAGTAGCCGGAGAAATCAGTGGAATTAACCGAACTGACGTTTTCAGAAACCGTATGATCATTGGCTCCATTCAGATCGGCAAACCGGAAATGATAAATATCCAGGGTGGAGTATTTTCTGATCATCCAGAGTTTTTTAAAGCTGCCGTCGCGAAGCTTGATAATAAAGAGCGAATCGCCGATCAGGTCATGGTTTACCGTATTGTAAACGGCCCACCCGTAATCGGGATAGTTTTTGGCATTGCGGGAAAATGCGCCATTTTCCCAGTTATTCGGATCATTATACATTGGGGTCCATGACGATAACCCGATCGTATCCATGGAAGCCCATCCGCTTGTATCAGTCTTGGGATAGGTATACAGGACAACCCCTGAGCCATCATTGATAAGAATGGAAGAACTCCTTTTCGTTGTCCTGAAGGCAATATCCCACGTGGCCCGGGAGGATGTCTGAACACTGCCGTTTTTCATACTGTAATACACCTCGTTGGCATACCCGGGCGCCATGGAGATGGAATCAGCCTTGACCGCAGTTTGTGCGTTCACCCGGACGGATGCGAAAATGACTAAAAAAAGGAGGAAAACGAAGGAGAAGATGGTACGGATATTTTTCATGACAATGGTTAAATGGTAAAATGGTAAAATGGTAAGATAGTGAAATGGTGAAATGGTGAAATTTCGGGTTCAGGTTTTGAGCTGGGGGGATGGGTTGATGGCAGGCTGCGGTGAAAGGGGTTTTGGATTCTTACCTGTATTACAAGACTTGTAATAAATCACGCACAGAAATAATCGGAGTTTGACAACTCACCGGCACATCAGCAGGAACAGCTCAGGATTAAACAGCAGGGGGAGCCCGTGGGCCAAAGGAGGTGATGCGGGCGGAAACAGGAATATTCCGGTAAAAATCAGTAGTAATGAGGAGACCTTTGCAGCATCCCTGGAGACGATCATCAGGGGAAAAAATGCCATCGGTTCCGGAAAAATGTTTTTGTGAAAAATGGTCTCCACGAGAAAATTTCGAAAATGACGCCACTTTCGAATACTTCTCAATATCGCGCTTGTAACCGACAAAATTGGGGATCAAAGGTTTTCCCCAAATCTTGTACTGATGGAAATTGATCAGCGATCCAAGGCAAATGATAGCCACGGCAATGGCCTGCAGAAAGAGAAAAAGAAATTTCGTGTTATGGTGCCGCCTTATCATCACTGATAAAATATTAACAATGCGCAAAAGTACAAAATTTTTAATAGCGCAATAAAAAGTGTTGATTATTTTGCAATTCTTTTTCAACCGATTGTTAATAACCTGTCCCGGCACCCGCGAAAACGGGTTCCAGGGACAAGGTTATTTTAATCTGTATTGGCTGATTACCAGTTAAATAAATGAATGGTAAAGAAAAACCTGTTTCGGTTTCACTAACCCAGGTATGATTTCAGCAGTTTGCTCCGTGAACCATGTTTCAGCCTGCGAATGGCCTTTTCCTTGATTTGCCTGACACGTTCGCGAGTCAGTCCAAACATCGATCCGATCTCATCCAGTGTATAACTATGGGCAACGCCGATGCCATAAAACAGGTTGATGATCTCCCGTTCCTTTTCGGCAAGCGACGACAAGGACCGCTGTACCTCAAGTGCGAGCGACTCTCTGATCAGGTTCTCATCGGTTCCGGGAGTATCTTCATTTATAAAGACATCCACCATCTTGATCTCCTCATCCTGGTCGATGGGGGCATCCATCGACACAATGCGCGTGGCCATCCGGATGGTTTCGGCGACTTTCTGTTCCGGTATCTCGAGTTCAATCGAAAGTTCATTTACCGAGGGCGGACGTTCGAACCGCTGTTCCAGTTTAATGGTGGCCTTCGACATCTTGCTCAGCGAACCAACCTGGTTGAGCGGCAGTCGTACGATGCGCGACTGTTCAGCCAGGGCCTGCAGAATCGATTGACGGATCCACCATACGGCATACGAGATGAATTTAAACCCGCGTGTTTCGTCAAACCGGCGCGCCGCTTTGATCAGGCCCACATTTCCCTCGTTGATAAGATCAGGCAGGGTAAGTCCCTGGTTCTGGTATTGCTTGGCAACGGAGACAACGAACCGAAGGTTGGCCTTGCACAGTTTTTCCAGTGCAGCCTGATCGCCTGTTTTTATACGTTGGGCGAGTTGAACCTCCTCATCTGCCGTGATCAGTTCTTCCTTGGCAATATCGGAGAGGTACCGGTCGAGCGACGCGGTTTCACGATTGGTAATCGATTTGGATATTTTTAGTTGTCTCATAGTCCTATTCCATAATATGCGCGCAAACCATTGGGGTAGATACCTTCGACTAAAATACCTCCCTGCCTGTTTGTCAGTGCTTCTTTTAAATCAAGTGTTGTTCGTATCGGTTTACGATCAACGGTCAGCAGGATGAATCCTGCACTTATCCCGGCATTCTTCAGTTTGCCGTTTTGCAATGATGTTATTTTAAAACCAAAATCAATATTATACCTGCTTTTCTCGTTCTGCGTGAGTTCCTGGAATGTTGCGCCCTGGAAAGTAAGTTTTCCCGTTTTGGTTGCTGATGACTGCGATTCCTCACTCTGCAGCGTCATAGGCAGTTCATATTCCTTCCCGTCGCGCTGGACAATAACTGTGGCTTTGTCTCCGGGATTTTTCTGCCCGATAAACTCCATCAGTTCTGCTTTTCCGTTTACAGGGTTATTGTCAATACGTATTATAACGTCGCCTGCCTTGATTCCGGCGACGGCAGCCGGTCCGCCTTCCACCACATCGTCGATGTATATTCCGCGCAGGTCGGTAAATCCCTTTTCCTTTGCGAACTGATCATCAATTTCCCGGTAATAAAGCCCGAGAAAAGCCCGCTGAATTTTTCCGAACTTCATAAAATCATTGACCACTTTCTTTGCCACATTAACCGGGATTGCAAAGGAATAGCCGGTGTAATAACCTGTTCCCGAGGCAATGGCGGCATTAATTCCGATCAGTTCGCCGCGGGTGTTGACAAGGGCCCCGCCACTGTTCCCGGGATTGATGGCCGCATCGGTCTGGATAAACGACTCGATAGCGCCCTGAGAGCCAAGAATGTTGATGTTGCGGGCCTTGGCGCTGACAATACCAGCTGTCACGGTGGATGTAAGGTTGAACGGGTTGCCGACAGCCAAAACCCACTCGCCTATTTTCACTTCGTCGGAATTCCCGTAAGTCAGGAAAGGAAGCCCCTTTTCATCAATTTTTATCAGGGCAAGGTCGGTACTAGGGTCGGTTCCCACGATCGTAGCCTTATACTCGCGCTTGTCGTTCAGGGTAACCATAATCGCAGTTGCTTCCTGCACCACATGGTTGTTGGTTACGATATAGCCTTCGGGAGAAATGATGACACCCGACCCCATGGCTGTGTAGGGGGATACATATTCACGGGGCTGCTGATGCCCGCCAAAGTTGAAAAATTCAAAGAAATCATCATAAACAAGGCTCTTTTTCTGAAATTCAGATACAATATGAACTACCGCGTGAACCGAGATTGCCGCTGCAGCCTCAAAATCCGGCTGGTTGAATGCCGCACTCGGGTTATAGCCGACTTTCCTGATGGGAATCCCTTCAGGCCGGTTGATAAAATATGACTGTTTCTTCTCAAAGGTTTTATATAATCCCAGTGAAACAGCTCCGCCAATCATTGCAATTAAAAAAATTCCTGCAATCCTTTTCATGTTCATCTGTTTTTATTTGTTAGACCAGGTTTTATTTTCAGTTTCCCGGGTCGCCCCGGTATGAATTGCATTTATAAACGGGTTAACATTATTGATATTTTCACTGTCATTGTTAAATACTGTTAATCTCCTGTTAAAAAAAAGTTAATAAAAATCCATGTTTTCTGTATTACCTTTTAGTAGCAAATCCGATTAACAGACAATTGAATCCGTTGAAAGGTTGCATCTAAAACACAGACCATGAAAACTTTCCTGTTCATCCTTGTCATCATTGCATTGTTGCCATCTTTTCCCGGACAGCAAATTATTTCATTTCAGATTTCCCGGATTGGGAAAGATCCGGTCATGCCAATCGTCAATTATCCCTCTTCCGGGGATATTATTAAAACAAGCGAAAATCGTGCCAATTTAGATTCGATAAAAATAAAAAGGCAAAATGTCAGCATTATTTTCTGGAATGTTGAAAACCTTTACGATCCGTATGACGACACGACAAAACAGGACAATGAGTTCACTCCGGGCGGGGCGAGGCACTGGACCTATTCAAAATTCACCAAAAAACTGAACCATGTTTCAAAAACAATACTCGCAGCCGGTGAATGGGATGCGCCTGCTTTTGTTGGCCTGTGTGAGGTTGAGAACCGGTATGTGCTCAACAAACTGATTTGGGAAACGCCGCTGAAGGCATGGAAATACAAATTCATCCACCATGAGTCGCCCGATAAACGGGGTGTGGATGTCGCCATGCTTTATCGTCCTTCGCTGTTTACCGTGCTTTCAAACCACGCTATTACCATCCGATTTCCGTTCGACACCCTGGCCCAAACCAGGGAAATCCTGATGGTGAAGGGCGTGCTTTTTGGGAGCGATACAATCATATTGTTCATCAACCACTGGCCGTCTCGTCTTGGAAGTGGTTCCGTTTCGTTGTCCCGGCGAAATTATGTTGCTTCGGTATTGCGAAATGCCGTCGATTCAATCCTGGCATCAAAGCAGGCCACGAATATCCTTATTATGGGTGATTTCAATGATGAACCTTCCAACGAAAGCCTGTGCAGGGTGCTACTGGCCAGCAATGATACGCTGCGATGCAGTGAAAAACAACTTTACAACCTGATGGGGATCAGGAATAAAAAACACCCTGAGGGAACCCTGAAATACCGCGATCAATGGAGTACATTCGATCAGTTCATTGTTTCCGGGCCGCTGATGGCCGGTTTAAGCGGGATCAGCGCCACAGCAAACGATGCCAGGGTTTTCCGGCCTTCTTTTTTACTGGAAGACGACAACACCTACTTTGGAAAAAAACTGAACAGAACCTACGTCGGCCCCCGTTACCATGGCGGGTTCAGCGACCACCTTCCAATCATCCTGAAAATAACCCAAACAACAAAATAAACGCGTCACTCGTCCTACGTCCCACGTCCCACGTCCTTCGTCCCACGTCCCACGTCCTACGTCCACTCGCCTGCCACGCTCCCCCCGCACCAGGCGCACTTCCCCCCGATGAGGTGATTGCCTGTTACTCCAAACCCGTTCCTTTCGATCACAGGCTTTTTACACGCAGGGCAGTATGTATGCTGGGCATCATTGCCGGGAACATTGCCGATATAAACATACCTGATTCCCGCATCCTGTGCTATTTTCCTGGCTTTTTCGATGGCAGGCAGGGGTGTTGCCTGGGTTTCAGTCATCCGAAACATCGGGTAAAAACGGCTGAAGTGCAGCGGTGTATCCGCAAACCCATGGCTGGCCAGCCAATCGCACATGGCGGTGAGTTGGCCGGGCTGGTCGGTTATCCCGGGAATGAGCAGATGGGTGATTTCAAGCCAAACGCCCTCCTCTTTCAGTATCTGCAGGGTATCAAGTACCGGCTGCAGGTTCCCTCCGAAGAATTTTTTATAGGTTTCGCCGGAAAAGGATTTCAGGTCAATGTTTGCAGCATCCAGGTTTTTAGCCAATGCACGCAACGGATCCTCGTTGATATAGCCGTTGGAGACCATCAGGTTCCTTACCCCGGCAGCTTTTGCTATGACTGCCGTCGCCAGCATATATTCATAAAAAACGGTCGGTTCCGTATAAGTATATGCAATTGACAAACACTCATTTTTGATCGCGGTATCGACAACCTGTTGCGGAAATAATTCGGAAGCGGTGATCTCACTGGGGCTGCGCTGGGAAATCTCCCAGTTCTGGCAGTTACGGCACGAAAGGTTGCACCCTGCCGTGGCTATTGACAAACAATCGGTTCCCGGAAGAAAATGGAACAGCGGTTTCTTTTCGACCGGGTCGACATGCACGGCACAGGGGTTGCCATATGCCGTGGTAAATAACCCGTGGTTCTTTGCCACATGAGTCCTGCAAATACCGGTTTTACCATCACGCAGGTGGCAATGATGGGGGCATAACAGGCATTGAACACCATCTTCAGTCGCCCTGAACCAGGGTGAATTAGTGGTGAAATTGTTTTCGGCCGGTGATTGCATAAACTTGTTTTTCGTTTTTTTTCAACAGGATTCATGATCATGCTAACAAGACTTATGTAAACTTACGAAAAAATATAAACGAAAACCACAAAGGCGAATAAGGAAGGCACGAAGGCGCACAAAGTATAACCCGCCAGCATAAATCTTCGCCTTTGTGTGTCCTTTTGCGCCTTTGTGGTTAAACAGAGGAATATTTCGTATTTTAGACGTTTAGTTGGGTTATTTACCATACCTGGTTCCGGAATATTCGATATATGATGGTTCAGGGAACCGCCAGGACAATTACATCAGGATAAAGCAGCGCACAATGCGGGTAATTATTAAAATCTTTATCACCATGGGACTGATCACAAATTTCCTCCAGGGATCCGGCGCGCAGGATAAGCCAAACCCGGGCGACAGGCTGCCTGCCGCCGCAGGAAGGTTTTTCCCTGACGATCCGAATGAACTCAGGTCCACCCTGAAAAACCTGTTTGCAAAAGCGAAGCCATGCACTTCGACCCGGGTCGCTGCCATTGTTTGCCCGCACGCAGGCTATGTATTCTCAGGCATCGTGGCTGCAAGCAGCTACAACCAGGTAGACCCCGGCAAACAATATGAACATGTTTTTATCATTGCCTCAAGCCACCAGGTCTCCTTTGCGGGTGCTTCAGTATACAACAAGGGGGATTATGTGACACCGCTTGGCAAGGTAAAGGTCGATACGGCACTGGCAGAAAAACTGATCCGGGAAAACCCGGTTTTCACCTTCCGGCCCGATGCCGACCGCACCGAACACAGTATCGAAGTCCAGGTTCCATTTCTGCAGTATCACCTGAAAAAGGAAATTAACCTGGTGCCCATTGTGATTGGAGCGCAAAACGCAGAATCCAGCAAATCAATAGCAAAGGCGCTGATTCCGTGGTTCAATGAACGCAACCTTTTTGTTTTCAGCACCGATTTCTCGCATTATCCATCTTATGTCGATGCCCAGGCTGCCGACAAGGCGACCTGCGATGCCATTGTATCGGGTAAGCCTGAAAAGTTATTGAAGTTGCTTGATGAATACAAGGATAAAGGGGTTCCCAACCTGGTAACCAACCTGTGCGGCTGGACTTCGGTACTGACGATGCTGTATATGATAGCAGGGGATGCCGGAATCAAAATCACGCCTGTTCACTATACGAATTCGGGAGATTCAGGCTACGGCGACAAAAAACAGGTGGTGGGCTACTGGTCGCTGTCGGTGAAAAGATCAACAGATAATGAGTCGGAGGCTGCAATTCAACCATTCGATTTTACAAAACAGGAGAAAAACACGTTACTGAATATTGCCCGTTCCACGATTGAAAAATATCTTCGTGACCGGCGCATGCCTGTGGATGATCCAAACCCTGACCCTGCACTTAATGTTAACGCCGGCGCCTTCGTAACGTTAAAGGAACATGGCGAACTGCGCGGTTGCATCGGGCGGTTTGCTTCCGATCTTCCGCTGTACAAACTTGTCGCTCAGCTGGCTGTTGCCTCTTCAACCGAAGATTCACGCTTTGAACCTGTGAATCAGAAGGAGACCGACAGCCTGGTCATAGAAATATCGGTATTATCCCCCCTGAAAAAAATAATTTCGCCGGATGAAATCGTCCTCGGCAAGCACGGAATATACATTAAAAAGGGACATTATTCAGGAACTTTCCTGCCCCAGGTGGCTGTTGAAACAGGATGGTCGCGCGACGAATTCCTGGGCCACTGCGCGCGCGACAAGGCAGGCATCGGCTGGGACGGGTGGAAAAGTGCCGAGCTGTTTACTTATGAGGCCTGTGTCTTTTCTGAAAAATGATTTACCGGCCACACAGGTTGATGTAGGGACAGCGTTCGCAAATCTTCAGATCGCCTGTTTGGATAAAAGGGATCTCCGGGTTGAAGATTTCCTGCAGAACTGACGTGACAATCTCTTCAAAATGATTAATCATTTCGCTGTTCAGTATGGTGGTTAACTTCCCGGGATCTCCGCCGGGAACTGCCACCAGCATAAATCCCGTACTGATTTTCTTCAGTGAAATGATGCCGGCACTAAAGTTTAGGTCGCCTTTAAACCGACGATTAAGCAGGTAACCGTACGTCAGCAACTGGAAGGCAATGTTGAGATCGGGATTGCTGAACAGGTCATCCCATTCCTTTACTTTAACCTGCTTTGGCTCGGTAACGCCGGTTTTATAGTCAATGATCTTCCACCAGCCATCCGTTCTGTCAACCCGGTCGATGAACCCTTTTAACCTGACATCCAGTGTTCCACCGCCATATGGGATACTGATCGAGGCATCAATCAACTGCTCCAGGAATGCAACGGAGAATGTTTTTCCCGAAAGCAGCATCTCCTCAGCCATCTCCTTTTCGGATTGCAGGAACCTTTTGATCATCAGTTTTGCAACGCTCACAAACAAGAGGTTTTTCCCGTAGGCGACATCGGACCCTTTGAACTTTTTATCAAATGCAAGGTCGACGGCACCATCCGACTGCTTTGCCATACCGGAGAGTATCTCCGCTGTCATAGGCCTGTCGGTGAATGGTTTGTACAGATTGTTCAGTGCTTCATGCACGGCACTCCCAAGGGTGGCCGGATCGATGGTGTCATCCACATCGTCGGGCTCCCTGATCGCTGCAATTTCAGCATAATAAAATTTTAACGGGCAGTTGCGATAGGCATTGAGGGAGGTAGCCGAGAATCCTTTCACAGCTTTCTCCTCCAGCACGACGGCAGTGGTCCCGGTCTTTGCAATTTCAATTACGGGGAGCGGTTCACGCAGCGCCGGCGGTGCAGTCAGGATCGATTCGCGGATGGTAATCTTCGGGTTAAACTTTGGGAGTTCATTGGTGATCTGGCGAAGAAAGCGACTTCTGTCGCCTCCTCCCAACTGATCCGGCTCCGTATTGTATAAAATCCAAACCTGGCTGGCCCGCTGTATCAGCCGGTAAAAATGGTAGGCATACACCGAATCCTTGTGCCGGTATGTTGGGAGGTCGAAACTCCTTTTGATGTCAAAGGGAATGAACGATGAATTGATTTTTCCGCTCGGCAGCAGATCCTCGTTGCAGGAGAGGATGATGATATTTTCAAAATCAAGGGTGCGGGTCTCAAGCATTCCCATCAACTGGACGCCTTTGAGCGGTTCGCCATAGAATGGCAGGCTGGTGGATGAAATCACCTGCTCATACAACTGGTAAAATGCAGGCAGTTTCATATCCGTCGGGAAATCCGTCAATAAATTCCCCAACTGGGAAACTATTTTCGAAAAGGCGAACAGGTATTCCAACTCCATCGCATCCGCTGATGACAAAGTTCCTGCTTGTTCTGAAACAGCGACTGGCTTAACGGTTTTCATGACACTCTGCCTGAGGTTTTCGATGATTGCCCTGAAACAGGCAACGGCATCGGCAGGGCGGTTCCATGGCGCAAGCATGTCGTTTAAAAAGGAGAGGTTCGCAGCAAACAACCCCGATTTCTCCTGTGCCAGGTCCTCAGCCCCGATGAAAATCTTCTGACCGGTCCGGATCTTATCCATGGTTTCATCAAATGCGAACAGGTTGCCCTCCATCATACCATCAGCCATCCTGTGGATGTAAGGATGCTGGAGAAGCCTGAGTACATCCTTATAATAGTATTTGCTGATCCCCTTCGACACCAGGTAGGTAAATTGCGCCGTATGAAGGTGAAGCCGGAAAACGGTTTCAAAAAGCCCGGCAAGGGGCGTCTGCTTCAATGGCAGACCCGCCGTGATGTTGAGCGATTCCACTTCGGCGGGAATTGAATCAAGCAACGGGATTAACAAACCTTCATCGAGAAGTACCACGGCGGTTTTCTCGTTTGAAAGTCCCTGAAGGGCAAGTTGCCGCAGCAACTGACCGCAATATTTCACCTGGCCAACAGGATCGGGCGATCCGATGATCTCAATTTTTTTCTCTGAATCTGAAAAATCTTCCGAAACGCGGTTATCCTTCCCGGCAGGCCATTTATGCAGCCATTCTCGCAGAAAATCGCCCGCTTCCTGCTGCTTGTTGTCAAGATAATACCGGTCGGCATCCCATAGCAGGGTTGCCAGACCATTGTTTTTCAACGTTTCAATGATTTTTTCTTCAGCCTTTGTCAATGCGTTAAAGCCGGCAAACACCACGTGCCTCCAGGGCAAATGATCTTTGAATTCTTCAATATTCGCAGCAGCCCGCCGAAAACTGAGCCCCTGGTAGGCCTGGTTCTTCGCGAAAAGCCGCTTTGAAAGCCGGCTGTAATATTCAAACAGCGACTGGTAGAACTGCAGGTACTTTTTCTCGAACTCCGTAAGAGGCTGGTTGTCCAGGTTCCATAAACTGATCGCGCGGGCCTCGGTGAGTGTGGCGAACAGTTCTTCGGCATCGGCAAGATAGCGGTCAATTTCATTGAAATCGCTGAGCAGCTGCGGTGCCCAGCGCAGAAACTCTTCGAAAGTCTGGACATTTTTTTCTTCAATTTCACAATGAACACCGTACAGTTCAAAAAGCAGGCTCAGATTCTCCACATCCTGCAGTCCACTGATCTCCGAAATAAAATCTTCGATGGAGAAAATTACTGGCGCCCAGGTTACCTTGCCAATTTCCGCTGCCAGGTATTTCCTTAGGAACAGCCCTCCCCTGCGATTCGGCAGTACGATGCAAATGCCGGCCAGGTCATTGCCAAATTGGGCAGTAATATATTGTGCTGTTTGTCTTAAAAATGGCGTCATTTGCTGCATTGTTTAATACTGCCCACGTCTTCCCATACCGATCCTTCATCAGGATACCCTGTTATCTTCTGGTCTTTTGCGAGCCTCAGGTAAAGGTCTGTGAGCGAAAAGCGGCCATCTTCGGTTATAAGTGAAAAAATGGCAGGACTTACAACCTGTATCCCGCTGAAAGCACGTGCAATGAAGGAAGCAGCATCGCGCGACTTCCTTTGCTCGCCGGTTTTCCGGTTTTCCCAGCCACATAGTTGCATTTCATGGTCAAGAAGAAAATACCGCGAAGTTGCCCGGTCCCGGACGGCTAAGGTGGCAAGCGCCCCGGTTTTGACATGGAAATCCGTCATTTTTTTCAGGTCCAGGTCAGAGAGTATGTCAACATTGCGGATGATGGCAGCTTCAGCGCCTTCAAAAAACCATGCAGACTTTTTCACCCCGCCCCCTGTTTCCAGCAGTTCACCGGTTTCATCAGAGATGGCAATCTCCATTCCGAAGTAATCATTCGCCGCCAGGAAATCTATGATCATGGAAGCGAAATGATGAACATTGATAATCACCTCTTTAACCCCGGCCTGTTTAAGATGACCGATGGAATGCTCCAGGAGCGTTTTTCCGTCAACTTTAAACAACGCTTTTGGATTCGAATTCGTAAACGGTTTCAGCCGCGTCCCCAATCCCGCCGCAAGAATCATTGCTTTCATAATTCGCTCCCGCCTTCCTGCTCAACATGTCTCACCTTGATCGTCACGTTAAACTGTTGTTTGAGGTATTTGGCAAGTTCTTCGGCGCAGTAAACCGACCGGTGCCGCCCCCCGGTGCATCCGAAAGAGACCATCAGGTTTGTAAATCCCCGTTCCATGTATGTTTTAATGCTCTGCCCGGTCAAGGCACAGGCATGATTAAGGAAGACATCGACGGCCTCCTCCTTTTTCAGGAAATCGATGACCGGTTGATCTTTCCCAGTCAATGCCCTGAAGGTTTCGTATCTCCCGGGGTTGGGAAGAGCGCGGCAGTCAAAGACGAAGCCTCCCCCGTTCCCTGAATGATCGTGCGGGATGGACCTCTTAAACGAAAAACTTCGGATGGACACGGTCAAAGTGGAGGTACCTGCCTGTTTAACGTAAAATTCTGGTTTTTCAATCATTTGATCAATCACCTCCATCAAAGCATGAAGTCCAAACCCGATATTATTGTTTTCGCGCAGGTATTTCAGGTTCCTGAATGCAAAGGGGATACTCAGCAGGAAGTGGGGCTTATTTTCATAGTACCCCCTGAACCCGTAAGCGCCGAGCGCCTGAAGAATGCGGATCAGCACAAACCCGTAATATTTTTCAAGGAATTTTTCCCGGTCGACAGGGTAGACTTCTTCAAGTTTATCCAGGTAATATTGAAGCAGTTCCTTGCGCACCGGCATGGGAATATCGGCTTTTGCGTCGGTAAGCAACGATGCCACGTCATACTGGAGCGCCCCCCTCCTGCCGCCCTGGTAATCGATAAACCATGGCTCCCCGTTCCGGATCATGATGTTGCGGGACTGAAAATCCCGGTATAAAAAGAAATCAGCGTCAACGCCTGTCAGCAGATCGCACAGCGAGGTGAAATCATCTTCAAGTGCCTGTTCATCAAAGGGGACTTTTGCCAGTTTGAGGAAGTAGTATTTAAAATAATTGAGATCCCACATCATCGACTGCCTGTCGAAAACCGCCCTCGGGTAACACAACGAAAAATCCAGGTTAAGCCCTGCCTTCACCTGGAAAACAGGGAGCCAGTTCAACGCTTTTTTATAAAGTTCAACGATCTCTGCCGGAAATGGATCTTCGCCTGTTCTTTTTTCGGTCAGTAACTGGTAAAGGGTTGTATCGCCAAGGTCTGTCAGTAGATAGATGCAATTCCCTGGTTCATCCGCGATCACTTCGGGAACAGGCAGTCCATCCTCGCGAAACTGGTTGGAGAAGGCAACAAAAGCAGCATTTTCTGCCTTGTTGTCGTTGTGTACGCCAACAACAGTTCCCCCGCCGCCCCGAATCCGGTAATAGCTCCTGTATGACCCTGATCCGGCTAATTTTATGACTGAATCCGGCAGCTGACCGAACGAGGACGCATACAATTCCGAAAGTTTTTGTTCAATGTTTATCATGCAAAAAAACCAAAAAATAATTTACGATTTAAAATGAAATCATTCCTTCTGAAAATAAAGTTCACTCACCTCAAATCCTCAAATCCCCATATAATCACATCAGCACATCAGCACATCAGCACATCAGCACATCAGCACATCATCACATCATCACATCATCACATCATCACATCATCACATCATCACATCATCACATCATCACATCAACATATCAGCACATCATCACATCATCACATCAACACATCAGCACATCAGCACATCAGCACATTAGCACATTAGCACATCAGCACATCAGCACATCAAACCTCCACCACTGTCACCTCCGGCTCCAGATAAACCAGCACTTTCTGTATATCCTCATACCCCATTCCGGCGATGTACCCGGCATATCTGATGAGCTGTTCGTTGTGTTCCCTTCGTGGTTTCCCACTCTTGTAATCCAGAATTGTAACACGACTGCCATCAAAAACAACGCGGTCGGGCCGGTAGAACGCTCCTTCGGGCGTAAGAATCTCAGCCTCAGTCTTCACGATCACATTGTCACTGAAAAACCTAGCCAGCTTTGGGTCGCGAATCACCGACCTGAGGATTTTTTCAAGGATTTCGCGATCCCCGGTTTCGATCAGGCCGGTCAGACTGGCTTTGCGCAGGGCAACGTCAACATCATTTTCTGTTTTGATCCACGACAGCAGGGTATGTACCCTGTTACCCCACTGCGGCCTGGTGACAGGTTGTTCAACATCCCATGCCTGCGGCGCACGCATTCGGATATGGATCATATTCCGCCAGTCACTGTTGATCATTTCGTTAAGAACGATTACTTCAACCTTCTCTTTATTGTTTTTCTGAATATGGTCAACCCGTTTTCCAAATTCAACTACCGATTCACCATCCTGCCATAACCCTTCGCTTCTAATAAAATATTCAAAAAAATTCGGCCAGGAATCGGGGACATCTTTTGCCGTTGTTGTTTGTTTTGTAAGTACATAGAGCCTTTCCTCGGGTCGTGTCATGGCCACATACAGGAGGTTTACGAGGTCAAGCATTGATTTTTGCTGTTCATCCGTGTAAATATCCTTGTAAACCGTTGATTCCATGTCCTTGTCGCTGCGCAGGATGGCTGTTTCAAGCCCGGATGCAACCGAAGCGTCCAGATCAACCCACAGGTAGGTTTTGGTGTTTTTACGAAAATCGAGCGCATACGGCAAAATAACAACAGGAAACTGTAATCCCTTGGCTTTGTGTATGGTCATCACCCGCACTGCATCAATTCCTTCAGGTACAATGATTGAAGTCTTTTGCTTGTTTTTTTCCCACCAGTCGAGAAATTCCACGGCGCCGGTCGACACCTTAACTGAAAATTTCAGCACGGCATCCAGGAAAAACTGGAGGTATGCATCAGAACCGGTATTGAGTTCGAATTTCCTGATCAGCGCTTCACACAACTCGTAAACCGGCAGCATGACAAAATCGTCATCCAGGGAGCGGGACCTGATATCACGGACTGTGGATTCATGAAGAAACTGACGGATCTCTGCAATTACAATGTCGTTGCGGGGTTCAAACAGGAACCTCAGGTAGGCAATGACAAACCGCACCTTCGGGGAGTTGGACACGAGCAGCGATTCGGTCGACAGCACGTCCACCCCTTTCTCCAGGAGAAACCGTGCAATCCTGCTTGCATTCCGGTTGCTTCTGCACAGGATGGCGATATCGTTCAACCGGTAATTGCCTGATGCAGCCTCCCGGATAATTCCCAGGATTCTGTTCAGGGTGAGTTCATCAAAATCAAGGCCAGCCTCGCCGTCTGCAATAAACTCCAGACTGATGAATCCACCCGTCTTTGAATCATCGAACTCCTGTTCCAAGGCTTCAAATATTTTCTCCTTGCCGTCGGAAAGGACTACTCCTGCTATGGCCCTGAAAAACCGGTTGTTAAAATCGACGATCTCTGCCTTTGAACGGAAGTTCTGATTCAGGTTCACGCTTTTGAAATGTCTGGTCAGCGCCTGCTCCCTCTGTCGCAGCACATCGTTGTCATTGCTGCCCGGAATTGCCGGCAATGCAGTGAACTGCTCCACATCGCCGCTACGCCAGCGATAAATCGCCTGTTTGCCGTCGCCCACCACCAGGTTGAAGAAGCCTCCGGCAAGCGCGTTTTCAATCAGCGGAATATAGTTCATCCATTGCAGGGCCGAAGTATCCTGGAATTCGTCGATGAAAAGATGGTGATACTTTTCGCCAAGCCTTTCATAAATGAAGGGAACAGGCTCATTCATCACAATGCCCGCGATCCTGGCATTGAACTCCGAGATGTGCACCAGGTTGTTCTGCCGTTTGAAGTCAGTGAGCACATTTTCAATTTCATTCAGCACCGCAAGCGGATAAATGGTTTTCGCCAGCAATTTCCTCAGCAGGTATTCGGGTTTATGCTGGTCAAAGCTGGCCCTGAGTTGCTGGTAAATATCCAGCAATGCATCTTTTATCGACCCGATGTCATCCCTGGCTGCGGGCGTCGCTTTGGCTGAAAACCATTTGTCCTCTTCCACCGTGGCAAGCACGTATGAATTGGGTTCAAGCTTATCCATCCTGCCGCCTGCAATATTCGTGAAATATTTCCCTATCCCCTTCTCTCCCTGGAAAAATGCAGAAACCGGAATATCCTTTGCGCTGATCATTCCGCAAGCCTGCCGGGCGAGATCCCGTACGTTCTTTTCGAACGAACGAATAGCCAGGTAAAGGTTCTTTGAAATTTGCTGAAAGTTCACAAGTGTAAACTTTTTTAATTTCAGGATCTGTTTCTGACCCTCCTCATCCAGTAAAATATGGGCAAAGTCTGCCAGGATGGTATCGATGTTCCACCCCCGGTCTTCCTCCATCCGGGTTTCAAGAAAGTTGACAAGGAGCCTTGTAAGTTCATGGTCATCGCCGACCCGGTCCAATAAAAGGTCAACGGCCGTTGCAAGCATCTCGTCGCCGTCAAGCTCCACATTGAAGTTAACCGGCAAACCGAAGTCATGGGCAAAGGTGCGGATGAGTTTGTGCGAAAAACTGTCGATGGTACCGATGGCAAAATCTGCATAATTATGCAGGATCATTTCAAGCGACCTGGCAGCTGACAGTGCTATTTCAGCCCTGGTCATAGCCGTCTCCTGCATAAGCAGCGGCACGAGGGTTCCGGTAACCATGCGATCGGCTGACTGATCCCCTTTGGCCATCTCTTCCAGCGCTTTCAGGATGCGGTCCTTCATTTCGTTAGCCGCCTTGTTGGTGAAGGTTATGGCCAGGATATGCCGGAAATCGCCCGGTGAAAGCAAAACCAGTTTCAGGTACTCCTTAACGAGGGTGAAGGTTTTACCGGAACCGGCGGAAGAACGATATACAGCGAAAGACATGGTTGTTTTTCGGTAACAGTGTTTATTATTTCCTGAGCTGAACTTTGGTTGTAAAGACATGATCCTCCGAGGATACCCGGAGGAAATAAAGTCCGTCGGGCAAACCCGACAGGTCGGTGGTTATAACGCCATTTACCGGATGCCCGGCCGACCCGGATATTTTTCGTCCCTGAGGCGTAAAAACCTGTATCTCAGCAGAAACGTTCCCTCCGGGTAGCGTGATGCTGACCGGTCCCTGTGTCGGGTTCGGATAACCCTCAGGCTGGTTTAGACCGTATTCATCAACTCCGGGCGGATACCTGATTGATACAATGACCTGGGCTGAAGCAAAATTCTGCAGCGCATCTACCACGATTGCCGTGTAGGTCTGGATACTTTGAACGGTTATGGTAATATTTCTTCCTGTATCCAGGGTATTCCAGACAACCTGGTACGGTGGAGTTCCACCTGATATCAATGCATGCAGCGTGATGGTGGTTCCCAAAAAAACTGCCGTGTCATGCCCAAGGGTAATTGACAGCGGTTTTGCCGACATCCTGCAGATATCCCTGTATGTGGATGTAACCAAACTTCCCTCCTCGTTGACCTGAAGCAGTGGAATACTCTGCCCTTTGCCGAGCCACTTGTATTCGATGATATTCCTGTTGAACGGAAATCCGGTAGAAAGTGAATCGATGTAAACGCTGTCATGCTCAAGCAAGGTTGATTTTACCCTTACGGTCGGGAACGTGCCGTAAGGCGTGGTGAGGGTGCCCCAGCCATCGACAATGCTGGTGCGATAGCGTTGTGTGCTAACATACGCAACATTGGGAAGGTTCAGGGAGAATGAGGCCGTGGACGACCATGTGTGTCCGGGTGGCATCGGAAATTCATAATATTTATCCGGATTGTCATATTTGGCAGGTATCGGCAATCCTTGAACCGTGTAGGCTGAACCCAGTTCGCTGAAAGAGGTTGAACTGTTTTTGTAAAAAGTAAAGCCCTGGGTAACCGGCAACCCGGGTATCGGGCTACCGCTTCGCGGCGAGGCCAGGTTGGCGCCGCCCAGGATAACAAAGAACAGCTGATAGGAAGTTGGCGTCGCCGTGGCACTCATAAAGGTATCGATCTGCTGGCTTAATGCCAGAAGGGCGGCAAAATTCCAGGCAGTATCCATCGCGGTTTTTGCATAACCTGCGGGTGCAACATTGGTGGAGCTGACCCTGAGCGTGTCGCCCACTTTCGGCATATCCGACTGGTTTATTACAATCTGTGAAAAAACAGGAGTACCAAACCAGGCAAAGAAAATAAAGAATGCAACGATCCATCTCATATATTGCGGTTTAATTCGTAAGAAACTAAATGAACTATTTGACGGTTTTCTTGTTTGATCCTGAGAAAAGGTCGCCGAATGTGGTAAAATCACGTTGATATTTGATACCGACGCCCTGTGTGTAAGGTGCATTGTAGTTAAGGATATTCAGCGTATTTGTGCGGTTAAAGGCCCTGACGCGCCATCGCCGGTTATTGGTGAGCACGTATTCGATGTTTATATCTCCGACGATGGTGTTTGATTGCTGTGCTGCACTTTTCGTAGTGTATGAGTTCATCCCGAACGTACCATCAATAAGCAGCCTGTCGTCGAACAACTGGGTTGATATTCCCACATCGAACTCCTGCTGGGTCGTACTGGTGCCGGGCTTATAGTTCATATTCACATTCACGTTGGGCGAGATTTGCGATATCAGGCTGTTTATCTGGTTTGTGACCAGGGAAACTGCAGTTCCGCTCACATCTACCGTTGCTCCGGAACTGTTAACCACAGGCTTGAACTGCTGCATTACCAACAGGTAAATGGTCTGGTCGGCCATGACCGCCGTATTGTTGGTATCGATCATCGAGAAAACTTCCGATTTTATACTCTCTTCGACATTGGGCAGGTTGATGGCAAACGAAATTTCAGGGTTCATTAACTTTCCATTGAGCCTGATAATACATTCAACCGGAATCCTGCGTGCTTCCTGGTCGGAGTTGGCCTGAACCACCCCTTTCAAAGGGGCCTTTGTCTTGAACACCGCACTCATGGAGATGTTTGCATCGGTCGGGTCGCCGGTCCAGCTGATGGTACCGCCTTCTCTGATGGACATCGGCAGACGCAGGTAGTTTTTAAGCTGGAACAAAAAGAACCCTTTGCTCACCGTGTAGGTCCCGGATAAAGTATAGGGCGTGGTAGGTGTCATCCCCATCAGCAGGTTTCCACTCCCGGAAGCTTTCAGGTTTCCAAGCTGGTTTGGGAAATAAACTTCCACTTCCGCATCCTGGTTAACACGCAGGCCAAGGTCAAGCGAGAGCCCGGTGGTGTTGATAACCGGGTGCTCATGCAGCTTTTCAAGGGAATCAGGATTGGGCGTGACGAAAATAATGTAATCATTCTGCCCGACCGAGCGGGTAAGGTCGATGGGAATTACCACATGGGTTTTACCGCCATTGGTCGCCTTTACCGTGATGCTGATGTTCTCGGGAGGCCCGGTAATGCTGGCAGTTCCAGTAGCACGCGCGTTGCCGAAAAAGAGATTGTTCTGAGCCCGCGTATTGTTGAATGCTGCAAAATCGTTCATTTCAACATGCAGGTCCAGCCAGATATTGCTGAAATTATGGTGGGTGATCTTCCCGTTCAGTACCGATTTATGCCCCAGCGAGTCAAATACGGTGATGTTGTTAAAAACAAAAGCGTTTGAATCGATCGTTACCACATCGGCAAAAGAGTATGGCACATTCAGGTAGTTTATTTTGAATTCGGTACGCGTCATTTTGAGTTGTCCGGCAATGTTAGGTTTAGCCAGGGTGCCATTGATTTTCACATGCCCCGAAGCCAATCCGTTCACCCCGGTCATGAAACTGGCGACAAATGGCCCTGCCATTTTCAGGTTAAGGTTTTTTAGCGTCAGGTCAAAATCAATGTGGGGATTCTTTTTCTCCATGAAATAGCTCCCCGAAAGGGAGAAAGGAATGTTGGACCCAATGTTCCCGGTGTAAATGATTTCCGACAGCAGATCAAAACGGGCGGCTTCCTGGTCGAATTTTATCCTGAAGGTAGCATCACCCAGCAATTCCTTGTTGAATTTAAACTTGTTGATCCGCAGATCGGCAAGCAGGGCGAGATTCCTGTAAGGGTTGGTCAGCTTGCAGTTCCCGTTCAATACCCCGTCAAAATCGATCTCGCTGCTGCCGATAAGCTGATCGACCTTTGAAATGTCGACTTTGTTGAAATTTACATTGAGCGTATCTGTTTTTAAAGATGAAAGGCTTCCGTTGATCTTCATAAACTGGTCACCGGAAAAGAACCCAAGGTTCGAAACGTGAATGGCGGTGCTGTCGATCAGCACCAGGTTGCCGGGATCGATGGTCCAGTACTTCTCATCAAAGTACATGTGAAACTGGCTAAGTTTCAATTTTATGACCGGGCTGTCGCGGAAACTCACAAACCCATCCAGTTCACTTGGTTTGGAATAGGCATTCCAGGTCAGACCGTATTGAATACTGTCGTGCCTGATGTTGGAATTCAGCAGAAAATCATCCACCCTGACCTCGAGCGAATCCTTTTTTGATGCCCGTTTCAGGTAAACTTTGGAGGCGCCTGATTTTACCGAAAGGTTATCCACCGTGTTCTCGGCATTGAGGTACCAGTCATCAAACTCGAAATTATTCAGGAAAAGGGCCGGAGATTTCCCCTTGATGATCATGGTCCCCTTCTCCTCATTGTAGGAGCCGTTGAATGTCGAGGTTGGTGCAATGCGCAGAAAGGGCAGGAAAACATTGGTGAGTTCATCCGAATTGTTGAACCTGACCTCATAGTTCATTACCTGGTTTGAGTGTGTCTGGTTTTTCTCAATCAATGAATCTTTCAGGTTGAATGAGGCCAGGTAATTCTGGATAAAGGTGGTAAGTGACGGGATCAACATTTTAAAAGAAAAATTTCCGGTTACATCCGCGTCAACAAAATCGGACTGAAGGTGATAGCTTTTCCCGGAAGCCGTATCCTGGCGTGTAAGCAGCGAAAAACGATCCATCGTAATGAGTTTGAAACCCTCCTGGTATTCAACACTGTCGATCTGGATCGAACCGTCAATGTTATCGAGGTTGGTCCCCCTGAACCGCACCTTGACGCGAGCCGCAAGATCGTCCGTTGAATCGCGGCTCAGCAGTTTAAGCTGGAATAAGCCGGCATGGTGGATTGCAGCTGTAAAATCAAATTCCGGGAGTGAGTCGGCAATGTCGACAATCCCTTTGAAATCCAGGTCCAGATTTGGATCCCTGATGGAGAACTGACCATTGAACGTTTTATTGGCCAGGGAACCGGCAACATCCAGGTTCGTATAATTGTAATGGTTCAGGAAAATAGAATCCACATGCACATTCATCGAAAGATCAGCGGTAGTCAGGTTTAACCCTTTGCCTGAAACATCGGCACGAAATGAAGTAATGCCAAGGTACTTCGTGTTCCCTGTCAGTTTGCCCAGGTCAAAACGTTCCACTGCAAGCTGGCCCTTGTATCCGAGCAACGGATTATTTTTTTGTTTTACCAGCGTGAGATCGGTGGAAATGCTGCCAATACCGGTAGAAAGACGGGCATTGGCTACAAAATCGTTGTAAAAACCGGTAAAGTTGCCTTTCAGGCCCACAACGCCAATATTTGCAAGCTCCCGGGGCAGGGTGATACGACGCATCGCGCCGGGGATAAGCAAGGTCTCGATGTCTTCTTTATTCGTATTCATTTCCTTGATATCCATGTCGATAAATGTCTCTTCCACATCAGGTAAACCAGAGGCACTGAGGTTCCCGTAAAAAAACGTATTTTTACCGAAGGCAAACCGAAGATCACGGACTTTAAAATTGTTCACGGTACCTTTGATGTTGGCCGAAAACCTTACCCGGTCTTTCATAACTGCAATATCTGGAGCAAAATAGCCGATGTCCTGGATGTCGAGGTATGAAGGTTCGATAACAGCCTGGATGTTCACCTTGTCGAGAAAGTCATTGTAGGCGTCCCAATGATCATAGAGGAAGTCGAACTTAAGCGATACATCCGAGTTATCAGTCAGAATCTTAAGGTGGTGGGCCTTTAAAAAGCGCGGGCCAACCTGAAACTCGCCGCTCAGGTTGTGCAGCACAAAACCACTGCGTTCTTTTGCTGCAAGATGCCTGATATTTCCATGAATAGTATCCCCGATGAAGGCAATATCGGTGAGGTCGAGGTTGATCCCCGACACATCGATGTTCGTGTAATCAATTCCTGCTTCTGCCGGCTTTGCATTCTTATCCTGCAGATGAAACCGCGTATCGGCGAGTTGAATTGATGAGACCGACAGGTCCCAAGGAACCGACGGGGTGCTATCTGTTTTTTTGTTTTTATCCGTTGAAGCGAAATGATCAATAATGAACTGAAGGTTCAGCGTGGAATCACCTTTGTGGGTGAGCAACTGCACATTGCCCTTGTTGATCATGACCCTGCTGATATTGAGTTTGTGTTTCCCGAATTTAACGAAACCAAGTTTGACACCGAGCTCATGGGCAGCAAAAAGGACTTCACTGTGTTTATCCAGGATGGAGATATCCTCCATGACAAGGCCGTTCCTGAATGACAGGTCGAATCCCCTGATCCGGAAATCAGTATTCAGTTCTCTGGCCATGTAATCGGCAAACATACGCGCCATCAGTGTTTGCACCGATTCACTCCGGAAAACCAGGTAAAGGGTCATGAACAGCGATAAAATCACTGTGATGGCGTAGAGTAATATTTTTGAGACGGTTTTTATGGTAATTTTGCGTTTTTATGAAGCAAACATATATTCTCGGTATTGAATCTTCCTGCGATGACACCTCTGCGGCGGTCATCCTCCATGATGTCATCCTGTCGAACGTGACTGCAGGGCAGGATGTACATAAAAATTTCGGAGGGGTTGTTCCGGAACTGGCTTCGCGTGCCCATCAGCAAAACATCATCCCGGTAATCGATACAGCCATCCAAAAAGCAAATATACGTAAAAATCAGCTTTCAGCTGTAGCCTTTACGCGCGGACCGGGGTTACTCGGATCATTGCTTGTTGGCACCTCCTTTGCCAAAGCATTTTCCCTTGGACTGAACATTCCCCTTATCGAGGTGGATCATCTCCAGGCGCATATCCTCAGTCACTTTATCAGGAATGAATCCCATACAAATCCCGTACCTGAATTCCCGTTTCTTTGCCTCACCGTTTCGGGAGGCCACACCCAGATCGTACTCATCCGCGATTATTTCGACATGGAGGTGATTGGCCAGACCATCGACGATGCCGCCGGAGAAGCGTTCGACAAATCAGCCAAAATCATGGGCCTCCCCTATCCCGGCGGCCCGTTGATCGACAAACTGGCCCGTGACGGTAATCCCGGGCGGTTTACCTTTTCAAAACCTGTCATTCCCGGGCTCGATTTCAGTTTCAGTGGTTTAAAGACCTCCTTTCTCTATTTCCTGCGCGATGAGTTGAAAAAAGACCCCGACTTCATTGAAAAGAACAAACACGACCTGAGTGCCTCCATCCAGGCCACCATTATCGAAATCCTGATGGCGAAACTGGCCCTGGCGCTGGAGAAGACAAGAAACCTCAATACCCGCAACGGGTATCTCGACGTGGCTATTGCCGGGGGCGTTTCGGCTAATTCAGGACTCAGGCAGGCTCTGGAAAATGCAAGGGAAGCAAGGGGATGGAATATTTTCATTCCTCCCATACAGTACTCCACCGATAATGCAGCCATGATCGCAGTTGCAGGTTATTTCAAATTCCTGAAAGGCGCGTTTGGAAGCCAGTCGGATGTTCCGTATGCCAGAGCGAAGAGGACGTAGGACGTAGGACGTGGGACGTGGGACGGGGTTATTTGGATTTGAGGATTTCGAAGCGGTCGTCTTCGGCCGGGAAAAAGCTCTGATGTTCGCGGTTGTAATGGAAATAATCCTGCATCTGCATGCCGTTGGGGAGGTGCTTGGCAATATACTGGTTCATGAAAAAGTCGAAGAGATAACCGGCGTGTTTTTTCCCCAGGTAGGTTGCCATTTCATATACATCTTTCACCATCAACGTGTCGATTTTGGACTTATAATGCACCCTGCCTGTAAAGGGATCATTGAAAAATCTCCCCTCAAATGAATCGTAAGATGTTGCATTCGAATAGAGTACCGTTTTCCTGGCGTTTTCAGTATTTGCCTTGCTCAGGTCGAACCAGCAACCGAAATCCACTGCGTTAAGGTTGGTTTTCTTATAATACACCGTGTCCATGTAAGCTTCCTTATCTTCAAGGGGATAGTAATATTCGTCAAGTTGCATCTGGGCGATATCAAGCACATAAGACTGGGGTTTTTCAGTCATAAACGAGTCGATGGCGTCGGCAAGGTAAACATTGAATCCAAGGGTGCGCAATTCACCGATAAAGTTGTTCATATAATTCTCAAGAAGCAGACTGTCGCTGAGGAACTGTATGTAGCGGCTGTTCACCCAAAGCGCCGAATCCTGGCCTTTTTCCGAAAGTTCATCAAAATCCTCGATGGATTCGCCTTTATGATTGTATTTCAGCACGTTATCAGGCGGAATCACCAACAGGTTCAGAACATGAGGCGACTTAATGAAAACATTGGCCACCTTGCGTTCAGGCGAACAGGCCTGAAGAAAAATGAATCCCAGTATTAGGAAGGAAATGAGAATATGCGGACAATTCCTGAATTTCACGACTTATGTATGATAATGATGCTAAATTATAACTTTAAAGATCCAAATTTAGTATTTCCTGATAAATTTTGCGGGGCTTCAACATATAAACGAATATCAGGCAGAGGGGTGGATTTTTGAACCCCTACAGCAACAATTTTGTCCCGATATTTTTTCCATAGGCGATACACCGGTCCTTTGTATCGTGGTGCGGGGTGAATTTTATCATCAAGCCGTCATCGATCACGTTGAGTTTCAGGCTGGTCATGGCGGAGGTCATGATCTTTGCCCCCTCCCCGCTCCAGCCATACGACCCGAAGGCGGCGGCCAGTTTGTTGCGGTCGCGGATGGGATTGATCAGGGCAAAGACCTGGTAGATGGGAAGAAGAATATTCTGGCTGAAAGTCGGGCAACCAAGCACAATGGCTGATGCCTTGATGATCTTCTGTTCGATGGTCGCCATATCCATGTTTTCAAGGTCGCACAGGTCAACCTGAATGTCGCCTGCCTGTCGTATTCCCTCTGCGATCATCCCGGCAATAACGCCTGTATTCTGGTATGCTGACACATAGCCGAGGAAAACACGGTTTGGCTCCTGTTCATTCAAAGCTTCCCGCGCATACTTTTCGGAGAGATCAACATATTTTTTCCAGTTTTTCCGCAAAATCGCGCCATGGCCGGGACAAATGGTCACTATATCAAGGGGGCGGATGCGTTCGATCGCCTGGAGCATGAACCGGCTGTAGGGTTTCATGATCACGTCGTAGTAGTACCTGAAGGCATCATCAAAATCGCCTACGGCGTCATCGAACATTCCTTCGTTGCAGTAATGTTCGCCGAAGATATCACAGGTAAACAGCAACTTTTCCTCCTGCAGGTACGACATAATCGAATCGGGCCAGTGGAGGTTTGCGGCAGCAACGAACTGTAGCGTGCGGTTGCCCAGGTCAAGCGTCTGTCCGTCCTTGACAATCAGGTGGGGAAATTCGAAACCAAGCAGATCTTTCAGATATCGGATGGCATTCCCGCTGCCCACAATACGCGCACGGGGCGCCAGTTCAAGCAGACGTGCGATACATCCCGAATGATCCGGCTCGGTATGGTTCACGACAATATATTCGATTTCGGAAGGATCGCACAGGGTTCTCAGCTTCGCGAGATAGACATCCCAGAATTTCTCTTTCACGGTTTCCACCAGGGTCTTTTTGGCCGCATTGATGAAATAGGAATTATAGGTGGTACCGTATTTGGTCTCCATTACCACATCGAATGTAACAATGTCGTGGTCAAGGACCCCGATCCAGCTTACGGAATCTGTAATTTTTAAAACTTTATCGTCGGGCATGCTTTATAAATGGTAAAATGGTAAAATGTAAAATAGTAAAATTTGAAATGGTGAAATGGTAAAATAGCAAAATGGTAAAATGTAAACATGATAGGTTAAAAGATGTGAAATTTTTAATTATTAATTTTTAATTATTAATTCTTAAAGTGGTAGTTCCATCTGGAATGTTTCCCCGGGATCGTCATCGTTGTTGTTCTTTCCGGCGGTGGGGTCTTGCTTTTTGATCCGGGGCCGTTTCTTGCGGGGTTGTCCGGGTTGGAGCAACGGCTGGCCAAAAGGTTCACGGATGCCGTTTATCTCATCCTGTTCCGGCGATTCATCATCTCTGTTTACCTCTGCCGATTCCGGGTCGAGGGTCTCAACAGCATCGAGACGGAATTTCAGCCCCTGATCATCATCGGCTTCTTCAGGCAACTCATCCGGTGCATCTGTTTCCATGAGATCCTCGTTGAGCAGGTCTTCATCGGGCTCCGTCATGGTTCCCTGACCAGAAATGCCTGTCAGACCTTCTTCTCCAGGGTCCTCTGGCGAATCAGCTGCATCCGGCTCCTCAATCTGCAGGGAGTCAAGCCAGGCAATTTTCTTCACAGCATGCAGCGATAGCCGTTTCCCTTTTGCCTTGTACCCTTTTACGCCGATAAACTCATGCGCTGTGATCTCTTCCGATTCATTGCCCTTGGTCTTCAGTTTCATGTCGAAGATCATCTCCAGCCTTGGATAAGGGTCGGCGGTAAAAAGGACCATCTTGTCGGGCGCCTCTACGAATTCAACTTTCTTATCGGACAGCTCGGCACAGAATCGTTTGATGTAATGTTGCTTCGATTCATGTTCCTGGTAAACAGCCGTATAAACCTTCTCAGGATCGTACTTTTCTATCAGGATCATGTCTTCATCAAAATGGGTTGAAAGGTCGAAGGAATTCAGTTTGTACTGGCCTGAATGCATTACCGAGATAATGCGGTCGGTCCCGGAGAACGCCCCAAGTAATATTCCGCGGTCGTCGGTATTGAGCCGTTGCACAGTTTCGTCGTACCAGATGTTCAGCGAGCCAAGGGTGGATATCCCTTCCTGCCGTTGTTCGATTTTCCGTACGGCAAACTTGGTAAGCGTGTTACCCATCGAATTGCGGCCCTTAATGGCAATTTCGGCAAAATTAAAATCAAAGGAGCTCTTCTTCAGCCTGGGCTTTGGCTTCAGCTCCACCCTGATCCCTTCAGCCTCCCCGTTCGGATTAGCGGTAAAATAAAGCACCTTGGAACCCGGCGTCCCCTTGGTGGCATTATATTCCTTGTCGCGCGTCACGCCAACCACACTGAACCGCTTCACCATGATCTTCCCGTTTTTTCCGTCGCGGTAAATCATATTGTATACAGTGCGGCTGTCATTTTTATTAAAAACCGCGATGTGAATGATATTCTGCCCGACAAAGCTCTTGCCTGCCACCTTTACGACGATGAAAGTGCCGTCGTCGCGAAAGGCAATGATATCGTCGATGTCGGAACAATCGCACACAAATTCATCTTTTTTCAGGCTAGTGCCGGCGAAGCCCTCTTCGCGGTTCACGTAGAGTTTTTCGTTGGCTGCCGCCACCTTTGCCGCTTCGATGGTATCGAAACTGCGTATCTCGGCGCGACGGTCGCGGTTTTTGCCATATTTTTTACGGACCTGCCTGAAGTACTCAATGGCATAATCGACCAGGTGGGCCAGGTGGTTATCCACCTCTTCCATTTCAAGGTTCACGCCGGCCATGGCCTCATCCGCTTTTGCCGAATTGAACCGCGAAATGCGTTCAATGGGTATCTTGCGCAACCGGTGCACATCCTCTTCTGTCACCGGCCGGATGATCTGGCTGGCAAACGGTTCCAACCCGCTGAAGATCGCTGCATCAATTTCCTCGGTGGTCTTGCATTTCTTAATGCCTTCGTAAATTTCATTTTCAATAAATATCTTCTCCAGCGAAATGTAATGCAGCTGATCGAGCAGCTCCTGCCTGCGGATGTCAAGTTCCAACCTTAGCAAATCGAGTGTGCGCTGGGTGTTGACCCTGAGTATCTCTGAAACGCCCATGAACCTGGGCTTTCCGCCTTCAATAACACAGGCATTCGGCGATATGGAGACTTCGCATTCGGTGAATGCGTAAAGTGCATCCATGGTGGTATCCGGTGAAACGCCGGGCGACAGGTGAATGAGGATCTCGACATCGGCAGCGGTGTTGTCGTCGATCTTGCGGATCTTGATCTTGCCCTTGTCATTGGCGGTAAGGATGGAATCGATGATGGATCCTGTCGTTGTGCCGTATGGAATCTCGCGGATGACCAGGGTTTTCTTGTCCTCCAGGATAATTTTCGCCCGCAGGCGGATCTTCCCCCCTCTGAGCCCATCGTTGTAACGTGAAACATCGACCATACCCCCGGTAAGAAAATCGGGAAAGAGTTCAAACTCCTGCTTCTGGAGGATCTTAATGGATGCATCGATGAGTTCATTGAAGTTATGCGGCAGAATTTTTGAAGCAAGACCTACAGCGATGCCTTCAACACCCTGGGCCAGCAGCAGCGGGAATTTCGCGGGCAGGGAAACGGGTTCCTTGTTCCGGCCGTCGTAGGAGAGCTGCCAGGTGGTGGTTTTTGCATTGAAGAGCACTTCGTGGGCGAATTTCGAAGGGCGGGCTTCAATATACCGGGGAGCGGCTGCGCTGTCGCCTGTAAGGATGTTGCCCCAGTTGCCCTGGCAATCGATGAGCAGGTCTTTTTGCCCAAGCTGGACCAGCGCATCGCCGATAGAAGCATCCCCGTGGGGATGGTATTTCATGGTGTGACCGATGATGTTGGCAACCTTGTTGTAACGTCCGTCGTCCAGCTCCTTCATGGCATGAAGAATGCGCCGCTGAACCGGTTTCAGTCCATCGGTGATCTCGGGTACAGCCCGTTCAAGAATCACATAGGAAGCATAATCAAGGAACCAGCTTTGATACATCTGTGAAAGATGGACCGTCTCCTTCAGCTTCCCCGACTCCAGCTCGGGATTCTCCAAATCGTTATTTTCTTCCGTCACCATCCTTGTAGATCAATGCAGGCAATGCAGACAATGCAGACAATGTAAGCAATGCAAACAATGGCTGGGTTGACGGCAATCCTTATGAAATCTTGTTTTTAAAAAAGTATCAAAAATAAAATTTAAAAAAATTAATAATTTTAAAAAAAATCAGCCAACCCCCGCCTCCCTATCAATTCCTGCATTGTCTGCGTTGCCTGCATTGCCTGCATTGTCTGCATTGCCTGCATTGTCTGCATTGCCTGCATTGATTATTTAACGAGTTTGGAGATCGCCTTAAACGTTTCCCCTCCCGAATATCTCAGCAGTTCAAACAGGATTGCTTCGTACGTAGTGATCGTGACTCCCTCCTTCCGCATGCGTTCGATGGCCATAAGCTTGTCATTTTGTTTCCGCGAGGAGATGCAATCTTCAACAACGATGGGGTGATACCCGTTCTGAACCAGATCGATCACGGTTTGAAGCACACAAACGTGGCTTTCAATACCGGTTACAATAACCTGGTCTTTTCCTGAGGAGGCGAGTTCCATCATAAAACTTGATTCGTCGCAGCAACTGAAGGATGCTTTTTCGATGCGTTCAATACCGGTAAGGCTGGCGGCAATTTCAGGTATGGTGGGGCCGAGTCCTTTGACATATTGTTCTGTCACAAAAACGGGCAGTCCGAGCACCTTCGCCCCTTCGATCAGCAATGGAACGTTTTTCATCAGTTTTTCATGTTCCCAAATCGCCGGGAATATACGTTCCTGAAAATCAATGACAAGCAGTACGGATTTATCTTTGAGGATTCTCATTTAGCCTGATATTTAATGCAAAGAATGCAGGAATGCAGACAATGCAGACAATGCAGACAATGCTTTGGGTTTTGCTTTTAAATGACAAAGTTAAGCTTTCCGATGATTACAGGAGCAGTTTGTTAAAAACTTAACTGAAGCTGCCTGATTTTCCCGGGAGGGTTGTTATTACCGGCAAACGGATAACATAGCTCGTTTTTCATCGCATCAGATCAGCAATATTTAAACCAGAAAAAATAAATCGCTTTAGTATCACCATTTGAATTTTTATTATTACCTTTGCAGGCACAAATCTAAAATCATGCTAACAACAATCATCATCGTGGGCGTACTGGCAGTCCTTATCGGTTTGCTGTTCCTGAATGCCAGGAATCGCATGAAGAGCCTGAAGGATGTCAAAGACAGCGGGAAAATCGTGATCCTGACCGACCAGAATTTTCAGAATAAAATAAAAACCGGCACGGTGCTGGTCGATTTCTGGGCAGCCTGGTGCATGCCATGCAAGCTAATGGTACCGGTACTGAACGAGGTTGCAGAACAGGCAGCCGCGAACGTTACCATTGCCAAAGTCAATGTTGACGAACAAAAAGCAACTGCCGCCAGATTTGGCATCCGCAGCATCCCTACCATGATCCTGTTTCAGAACGGGAAAGAGGTGAAACGCATCGTCGGAGTGAAGACCCGGGATTACCTGCTGAAGGAACTCGACCGCAGGAACAGCCTGTCTTAGTTCTTTCAACAATAATATTTAATTAAACCATTGTCAAACTTTTTAATATTCAAATTATGGCTCTTGAACATTTAACCAAACAGACCTTCCTTGATAAAGTATTCAATTATGAAGCAAACCAGGAATGGAAATTCGAAGGCACCCTTCCCTGCATCATAGATTTTTATGCCGATTGGTGCGGTCCCTGCAAAATGGTAGCACCGATTCTTGAAGAACTTTCAACAGAATATACCGGCAAAATAAACATTTACAAAATCGATACCGAAGCTGAGCAGGAACTTGCCTCCGCTTTTGGGATCAGGAGCATTCCCTCGATCCTGTTCGTTCCCATGGATGGACCGCCCCAGATGGCCGTGGGCGCATTGCCAAAAGATTCAATGAAACAAACCATCAATGACATCCTGCTGGCCGGAAAGAATTAGCCTGTCACTGGTTTTCTTTTACCGCTGACATCAGGAAAACAGGGTACTCCCTGAAATTTCCAGGGGTTATTTCCTTCGTGATGACAAAACAGGGAACAACCTTGCATGATTGAAATCCCTGGTTCCGGAGAATCTTTTCCAGGTTCTCCGGATCAAACCCGTGGTGCACATCTGTGGCACCATCGTGAAATGAGCCGTCCTCGCTGTAAAGGTCAGCTATGGCAAGTGCGCCGCCTGGCGACAAAAGGCTGTGAAACTTTTTCACCATGGCCTGAATATCATTCACATGATGTAATACCATCTGGCTGTAAATGATATCAAAAGGATCACCCCGGTATTCCCCGGTTTCAAGGTTCAACTGCAACGTCCTGAATTTCGCAAGATCCCCGGCTTCCATTTTTGCCTCTGCCGCTTTCAGCATTTCCTGTGAAGTGTCAACAAGGGTTATTTGCGAAAACCGCTCCTTCAGGTGGAAACTGAGCAAACCTGTCCCGGCCCCGAACTCCATAGCCTTCATATCCGGCCGCAACCTGACCATTTTCTCAAGTTGCCCGGCAACAGCGTTTGTGCGCTCCCCATGCATCTTGTTTTTATCCCAGTCGCGGGCACGCTGATCGAAATCGCTCATATGTTTCCTGTCTTGCTGATAATGAGTTGGTGATGATAACTGTTTTCACGGATCATGGGTTTTCCGCATTCCGGGCATGAACTTTGCCGGCACGGAACGCCCGGCATGTGAGGCACCCTGGTATTGCAGTGAACGCAGATGCAGCTGTCACTTTCTTCGTTTTGTGGCTGCTCAGGTTTTTCCGGGTTTCCCGACATAGTAATGATTTTAATGGCTTTCCCCTCAACAAAGGCCTCGGCAATCGTACGGCGGGCCTTTTCATAAATCCGGGTAAGGGCAGGACGCGACACATCCATCTGCTCGGCTGCCTGGAACTGGGTCATCCCCTCGTAATCGAGCAGCCTGAACGCTTCATACTCTTCAAAAAGCAGGATTACGGGTTCCTTATCCGCGACAGTGACGCCTAAGGGGCTGAACCCCTCTATCAAGGGCGGATTGGTAACATTGAGACTTTTTCTTGGTCGGGTCATTCATAATTAGTTTACAAAGATCAGGGGATATTCCCTGTCAATGGCTGGATTCAGGAATACCTGAAGAACGGCTTAGTGAATCAATAACTTTCTTCAGCTTTTCGGGTAACGGCCCTGGCCACAGGCTCAAGTTCGGGGTTTTGCACCGCCATCATGGAAGAGATCGGGTTTACAGCGGCAACTTCAACCTGCCCGTTTGCCTGTTCGATCACGATGACGTTGCATGGAAGCATGGTACCTATTTTCTCTTCTGCCTGGAGGGCCTTGTAAGCATACCCCGGGTTGCAGGCGCCCAATATCCTGTATTTCTTAAAGCTCACCCCCAGTTTTTCGTTGAGTTTGGCCTGGATGTCGATATCGGAAATGATTCCGAAACCTTCGCTCTTCAAGGCTTCGGTGGTAAGTTGTATCGCCTCGTCGAAGGATGCAGTCAATACGGTATTGAAGTAATATTCCATCTTTTTCCTGTTAACGATAACACTAATTTGTGACGACGTTCTGGTTTGCTTCCATCCAGGCATTTAATCCGCCCTTCAGGTTGCTGAGGGAAGTGAAACCTTTGTCTTTCATCAGTTTCACAGCTCCTGAACTCCGATGTCCGGAGCGGCAATAAACCAGGTAATTCCTGTTTTTGTCCAGCTGACTGATTTTCGTGTCAAAATCATCAGATTGATAATCAATGTTTTTGGCACCGGCAAGATGTCCCGAGGCATATTCCTCCGCAGTACGGACATCAAGGATCATAAATCCGGGATTGTTGCCGTTCGACTGTATCAGCTTTGCAGCATCTACAGGACTTACATCCTGGATTCCAGGCTTATCGTTACTGCATCGTGCCAGTATCAGGAGCAGAAATAAAACAACGGGGATAAACCGGCCTGCAGAGGACTTTTTCATTTCAAGGAAATTTGCAGTTGGAAAAATACACAAGTTGCAAAGTTACCAGAATATCCTCATACCTGTTACTAATTTTCACCCTGGTAATGCTTCTGTCATCATCATCGGGTCTGATAATGCCAGGTAGCAGGCTTGTTACTGTTTTAGAATCTTAATGACCTGCACTGAACTCCGTGTTTCTATCCTGAGAAAGTATAATCCGGGTCCCAGGTTGGAAAAATCCTGTTGTCCGATATTTTTCCCACACCAGATGATGTGTCCCGTAATATCTGTGAGACTGATAAATTCGGTTCCGGTCGCATATAAGAGGTTTATCCTGGCCGTGAAAGGGTTTGGATAACATTGAATCAGGGGTGACTGGTTAACATGATTATCCATCCCGGTCGGGTAGAGTTCAATAAAGGGACCGGGTGTCAGATCCCTGCCAACGAAGGCAGCATAATCGGGCGGATAACGGTAAACCCTGAACACAGAATTCAACGTTTCATCCGGATGGGTGGGGTCATGTGGGATTGTATCTCCCTGCCATAACGGCCCTGTGGCATCAACCGGGTCGATATATTTCCACACGATCTCTCCTGCCTGGGTTACTTCAACAAAGGTTCCCAGCGGACCGATGTCGATGAGCGTATTTCCATTCTGCAGCCGCTGCGCACCCGAGATATCCAGCGCATACATGGACGAAGGAGGGGTGGCAACATAGGTCCAGGTGAGCGCTGTGGGTGCATAGGCACTCCCCGTTGCAAGCGGGTAGTTGCCGTTGCCGTCGACCGGCGTGGTAATTTGGTCAATACTTGAATAGTTGCGGTTGACCCCGTTATTAAAACACAACAGGTCACCCGCACCCGGACAATCGGGTTTGATCCATTCAACGTCGTGTTGTTCAAAATATTTCTGGTTTGTACCGTTGCCAGCTCCATAGGTTAAGGGATTACCCCACCTGTAAAGCAGATCGCCGCCTCTTCCGTGGGTGCCTCCTGCATGGCTGGCGCTCTGTGCCGTAGTGGTGCTATGGTCAACAATCCACACCTCGCTGTTGCCTCTTACGCTCATGGCAATCTGGTTGAGTGCGGGATTATAGTCGATGCAGTTCATGTGATTCCAGAACAGCGGCAGGGCGCGGTGGTCCCCATCGCAATCGACCAGCTCGGGATGAGCGCTTACCACCCCATAATTCGATTTCGACGCATCATAATCCTGAATCAGGTGATCCCATACATGCCATTCCCAAACAACGGTTCCGCCAACAGGGAAGATCGGCTGTATCTCAATGATGCAATCGGGAAGCATATATCCCTTCTGCGCCACCTCAGGCTGGAAATTATTCGGATTAAACCCTGCTGCAATCGCCTCCGCCAGCGTTTTCTTTTCATCAACCAGCATGATGATGTTCCCGTTAGGCAGGCGTTTTATATCATGATGCTGGGTGTACATATTCGTTGAGTAGTCGAATTGCCATACCAGGTTGTCATCCCAGTCATATTCTTCAATCCGTCCTCCTTCGCCCCCGCCTGAGCCAAGCCCTCCCTGCACCATGCAGGTACGAAGCAGGTCGCCATTCTCAAGAAGGTACACCGACTGTCCCGGGGCGTAGGTACACGCGCTCCATTCATGGCATTTCCGACCCTCGTTGTTGATAATGTAGGTCATGGTGTTATGTTTGGGAGCAAAAACCGTATACCCGTGAAATGCTTTCAGGGTGTCGTTGATAAACAGCCCCATGGTTCTGGTCTGGCTGAAGGCTCCGGCGGATGAAAAACAGATGGCAGCGATAATAAGGATTCTAATTTTCATATGAATTTATTTTATGTGGATTAGTTTTATGGTTGAACGATACGACCCGGAAATGAGCGTGCAGAAATATATCCCGCTGCCGGTTGAACCTCCGTCCCAGGTTATGGTGTGCCACCCGGGCAAATCTTCCCGGTCGGCCAGCCTGTCAACCTCCAGTCCAAAAATATTTTGAATCCTGATGGTAATATGGGATGCTCGCGGTACATAATAACGGATGGTGGTGGAAGATGAAAAGGGGTTCGGGTAATTCTGCACCAGTTGATAATCCTGCGATGCTGAATTTCCCGTTTCATTTTGTCCCAGCATCACCGAGTACTTGCGCGCCACCCTGAATCCGACATGATACCATGGATGGTTCGGGTCCTGGGGACCGCGGTAATAGGAAGGGTTCCTGTTTGAAACCCGGGAATGCCCATCATTTTTTCCGTTCAAAATATCCCCATTGTACCAATTTCCGCCGCGCATTCCCCGGTATGGTTTTCCGTCGGGCATCAGGAATCCGGCATCGGGGCCCTTCGGATTATCATAGGGACTAATGCTGTAATAATCCTGGCCGTACCAGTCATTGATCAGTTCCCACACATTTCCCTGCATGTCATAGAGGCCAAAGCCATTCACGCCATCCATGGTCTGGTAATTGGCCGCGCTTGCCGGCCAGTTGTAATCGACCTTGTGTTTAAGGGTACCGTCATAAAATCCTACGGGGGTTGTTAAAGGATATGCCCCGGTTTCAAACGGATCGCCTGAATCTGGAAGATTGGTCTGGCTGACATAGACACTGTCGCCGGTTGGATAGTTATAATATGGATTCGTATGTCCACCTCTTCCGGCATACTCCCATTCAGCCTCGGTGGGAAGCCTGTAACCGTTTTTGGTAAAGTCGCAGGCCCATGTTGCCAGGTTGTAACATTGCTGCAGTCCGTTCTGCTGGCTTAGCCAGTTGCAGTAAACGGCCGCACCGAACCACAACACGCCCACCATCGGGTGATTTGCCCTGAAATCAGCCATCGAAAAGGCAGTGCCGTCATAACCTATGCTGTACCACAAAGCATATTGATGGGTGTAGCACAGGCTGTCGGTGCCTCCGGTAAGATAGACGATGTTGTTCCTGACCTCGATCAAACCCTGGAGCATATAGCTATTGAGAAATGTCAGGAATTGCTGGTTCGTTGTTACTGTTTTGGCCATGTTGAACGAGTCAACTTTTACAAGGTGAACCGGCAGCTCATCACTCGGATGATGCGGGTCAACAAAGCCAAAGTGATCCCCCATGTTATATTCTCCCCCGGGAATCCCGGCTTCTGAAATACTGAGGGAGGTATTGTCGAGGCCTCCCCTCACCACCATAACGTTCTCCGCCAGTGTTTTGTCATTGTAGGAAACAATGCCGTAATCGACATTGATGTCCCACGCTTTCGCCGCCGTTTGGAACATGGTGGTTGACGACCAGTAATTTCCGGAAAGCATATTGGTGAAATATGCCTTGTCGATCGATGGTTTTGACAACTTCACATCGTTCAGCGACTGCAGTTCCCTGACGTTAGGCAGCCGCCAGTCAGATTTCCCGGCCAGCGTCAGATTATGGCTGTAAGCAAGCGCCTGCTCCCAGGTCATGGTATTCGAGGGCTGTATCTTTTGCCAGGTTAAACCGGTTATATTGTCGGAGATGGTTCCATCACCCTTGTCAGTAAAATGAGTAGCAGCAACTGCCGGCGTATACAGGTTCCTTACGGCTCGCGGTTGGAATCGCTTCGTTCCGCCGGCACTGAGGGTTTCTGATTTTGGATGAGCACCGATCCCGCCTCCTGCGTTGACGACCCATATCTTTGCAGCATCATCCACCTCGGTTTCACTGGTCCACCAGTAGTCGGCTGTGGTGGTTGTAAAATAAACCGGGTTCATGGCCGGGTTGAGGTGGTTGAAATTGTTGATGCTGAACAATTCGAGGCTGGTTGGCAACCGCCAGTCAGTAAAACCGGCAAGTGTCAGATTACTGCAATAGGTTGCCGCATTTTCCCAGGTCATCTCCCCGCCATCGGCTTTCTGCCACATCAGGCCCGTGTTGTTGTCGGATACCGTGCCGTCGGCATTATCGGTTAAAGAGGGCGGATTTATCGCGAAATCGGCATCTTCGCCGCTTGTAGAAGTATAACCGGTGGTTTGCCCGGTATCAGGCAGCCTGAATGGCACCGGTTGCTGCGCTGCCAGCCGGATGCAGGATCCGCCGATGACCAGTATAAGGAGGATCGTTCGTTTAAAGAGACAAGTCATGTTTTGTTCCATTTGTTTATTTTATGTATACCATTTTCAATGTCTTTGAATATTGACCGGCAATCATCCGGCAATAGCAGATTCCACCTTCACGTGGCAATTGCTCTGAACTTAATGAAACTGTATAAGTGCCGGGCAACTGATACTGGTTGACAAGGGTTTTCACTGTCCTGCCAAACATGTCGGAAACAGTGATCAGGACATTGCCGGCTACCTGGGTCCGGTACCTGATTGAGGTTGTTGAATTAAATGGATTTGGAAAATTCTGCTCCAACTGAAAAGAGGCTCCCTCCTCGTTATGGTCTTCAACCGCGGTGACAGTTGACCTGAGGGTATAGGAATAGGCCACCTCTCCGTTGGTATGGCCGCCGGTCAGTTCATTCGGCAGGAACGTTTTGATATAATCAACCTTTGCTGTTGAATCGGTAACCGTTACCAGAATATAACCCCTGCTCGGCATCAGGATCCCGTTCACATACCCGTACTGACTTCCGGTAAAATTGGTGATGTTTTTGGAAGACGGCTGTGGCACTTCCTGGTAAACAAGACCGTCCTTGTCCTGTTTTGCATAGCAATGATCATGACCATGGAAGAAAATGCTGGCATGATTTTCAACCATGAGCGTATGAACCGACTTTCCCCATCCCGGGCGATGCGCATCAAAACCCCAGGTCGAATCGGAATTTTCCCCGCCATTTTCAAAAAATCCCGCAAATTCGGATCCTCCCCTGCCATCATTTCCATATCCCCCGATCAGCTGGTGGCAGAAAACAAATTTGAACTTTGCCTGGCTTGTTGTAATGACGTTTTTAAACCAGTTGTATTGTTCCACCCCCAGGGTCCATCCCCAGTCGGGTTTGGCCGTTGTATACCAGTACGGATCAAGAACGATGAAGAGTGCATCGCCCCATTGCCAGGAATAGTAATTTTCCCTGAGCCCGACAAAGTTCTCAACCTTGGTATTCCCGGTGTAAAAGGCGTTGGGAAACGGATTGGGATAATAGTACTTCCTTGTATTTGCTGCCATGACCGGCAGGCTGGTTGGCAAACCGGTCAGCTGCCAGCCATTCTCGCCTTCATGATTCCCTATAACGAGGAAGAGTGGAACCGAATGGCAGGTTGCACCAAAGTACGGGCGGTAAAGCAAGTGGCGGCTTGTAATAACCGCCTGGTTGATAACCGGTTGTTTTTCCGACATGAAAATATCTCCCAGGTCAAGCAGGAAATCGGGCTGTGCCGAAAGCACATTCTGCAACGTCAATGAATAGGCTGCCGGGTTTGAATTGGTATCAAGATGCGGATCGGCCTCTACGGCAAAGGAAAAAGTGCTGCCCGGCAACCGTTGCGTGTGAAAGGTGTGCTCAGGGCTCGCTGAAAAGGGCACCGACGTTCCGGTTGTCCGGTATCTTGTCCTGTAGTAGTATTTTGTGTTATTGTCAAGGTTTGTAAAATCCACCTCGTAACAGCTGTCTTTCATGACTGTCATAGTGGCCGTTGTGTGGTTGTAGGTTCCGGGGGATGTTCCATATTCCCAGTAAACATCCTGCTGTTGATCAAAAAGGATGCTCATGGTTACTGCAGTGTTTGTTGGCCTGCCCAGGACTTCGGTAAAATTCTGTCCTGTGAGGCGATGACTCATGAGAATAAGGAAAAAAACAAATCCGACGGAATTTTTCATGCCATGTGTTTTAGGGTTTTGTTTATATACACATAAACCCTCAATTACCCTGATTGAGCATATGGTTTGTTAGTTATAAAAAATCATTTTTTTAGCAAGTTGCTGATTATCTGCCTTCAGAACATAGATATACATCCCGCTTGCCACCTGCATTCCGCGATCATTTTTACCATCCCAGGTCTGTGAATACTTCCCGGCCGGCTTGTTCTCATGCACAAGCGATTTTACCTCGTTGCCCGAAAGATCATAAATAACCAGGGTCACCGTTGCCGGCTGCGCAATATCGAAGTCAATGGTTGTGATGTGACGGAAAGGATTGGGATAATTCTGATCCAGCATATTGCCCGCAGGTTTGCTTGTTCCTGACTCCTGCACATCCGTGAGACTTCCCGGAACCCAGTAGCTTGGGGGATCGCCGGTCATGGTGGCGCCGGGAGTGAGATCATGGCCAACCAGTCCGGGGTCGGTCGCTGCGTACCGGTAGGCCCTGAAAACCCCGTTATAGGTGGGGTAGTTGTCAACCTTGATCTTTTTGATGCCGTCGCGCGTCATCGGGTTGGTATATTCCCATACAATCGAGGTGTCGGCCGGATGTACCTCAAAAAAATGCCCGTCGTTCATGGCGCAGATCAGCGTGTTGCCGTTTGGCAGCCGCTGTGCGCTCGAGCCAATGGTACTGAAAAACGAGGTATTGTTTTTGCTGGAATATTTCCATACGATCTGTTTAGAAACGTTTTTATTCTCCTTCATCAGGTTCGGATCGGGAGAACCAACAACGTTATATCCGGCATCGGGCGGGTTCACAAACTGGCCGGTGTTGACCCCGGCGGCATTCAGATAAGGATTGATCTCTATGATGTACGATTGCGGCGTAAGTTCAAACAGGTTCTGGGCATTGTCAAACACCAAGAAGTTGCCGGCGCCCTGGAGCCCTGTCTTAATCCATTGTATATCGTGGGAGCCGCCCAGCTGTTTGTTCCCTGCCGTTGCTTTTTCCCAATTATCCAGCACGCTGGGGGGGTCGCCCCGGTTATACTTGGCCGGGTCGCCGAACCGGTATTTAAAATCACCCGCAGTGGTGGCAGCCAGGGCGATGCTGTTGGCAGGCTGGTTCGCGATAAAGGTATTCCCGTGATCGATGACGTAAAATTCACCATGAACAGAGTTAACAACAACGAGGTCAAGTGTCTCATTATAATCAAGCGAATTGCAATGCATCCAGTCGCTTTTCACATGATTTCCCCGGATATTGAGATTGATCCTCCCGGGGGTATTTGCAATAATGCCATAGGTGGATTTGGCCGGAAACATATCCTGTACGACATGATCAAAAAACCACCACTCCCATATCACGGTACCCTGCCGGTTCACCTCCACGATGGCGTCCATCTGGGAGCCCGTGTAGCTGTATTGCGGGTCGCACCCGGCATCCAGGCATTGCTGTGCCGTGAGGTCCTTGTTTGCAATATACAGAAAGGTGGAATCGCCAAGTTTCGGATTATAGATCTTGGTAAAATCATGGTGTCCGTGGTAACTGCTGCGGCTCTCGGTATACTGCCATTTCACATTGCCGGCCCAGTCGAGCTCCCGCCATGTATTCTGATTGCTGGGGTTGCCGCCAACGGCATCCAGGAGAACCCCGTCGCCGGTAAACCGGGGATTGGTGCCAATGTTCCAGGTATGGATCACGTGGCCTTCAAAATCTATCAGGTAGGTCATACCCCTGGTGCCAAACAGCGTATAACCGGCATAGGTCCTGGCATTATCCCAATACCTTGTTTCTGTTTTGACCATAAAACTTTCCTGTGCAGAAACCATGCAGGTTCCCAGGAGAAGAGCGAAGATAAGCAGCGAATTTTTCATAATTTAGAAGTTTAATAACAGAATAGTTTTTCAAAAATAACTTGGCCGGGCTCTCCCACCAATAATTTTCAGTTAACAATCAATTTCCATAAGTAAAACAGTCAATATTGTCAGGGAATCTCAATTCCCCGGGGTACGTGATTATATCGGCAGGGGTACCGGAATGCCAGGTTCATGTCAGAAAGTTCTTATCGATGTAATCCTGAAAACCGGGTTTGTACTGATCACTGATTGGAATATAGGTGGTCCCGTCAAAGACGATCCTGTTCCTTTCAATCACAGAGATCTTTGACAGGTTGACGATAAAGGACCGGTGCACCCTCATGAACATATCCCCGGGCAACTGCCCCTCGATAGACTTCATGCTCAGCTGGGTCATCACAGGTTTTGAACTGACCAGGTGAATCCGTACATATTCGCTCATCGCCTCTATATACCTGATATCATTATAGTTGATCCTGAGAATTTTATAGTCCGATTTGATAAAAAGAAAATCCTTATTTGCCCTGACTTCCTCCGGGCTGTGAATTTGTTTGTCGAACCAGGATTTAACTTTATTGGCCGACTTTAAAAAATCGCCATAGCCGATTGGTTTAAGCAGGTAATCGATGGCATCAGCTCTGAACCCTTCCAGCGCGTACTCGCCATAGGCTGTGACAAAAACAATTTTTGGCGGGTTTTCGAGGGTTTTGACAAATTCAATTCCATTGAGATCAGGCATGTTGATATCAACAAACATAAGGTCAACGACGCTATTCTCAAGCAACCCGATAGCCAGGAAGGCGCTTTCACAAAGTCCGGCCAACTCCAGGAAGGGTGTCTTGCTGATATACCCGCCAATCTGCTGTAAAGCCAGTGGTTCGTCATCTATTGCAATGCATCTGATCATAACGGTATCGATAAATTAACGGTAAACAGATCATCATTATCAATAATATCGAGGTGGAAGGCATCGCCATATAGCAGGTTTAACCGTTTCCTGGTGTTTTCAATGCCGATGCCCGAAAATTCGTTCAGCTGGCTTGTCTCGTTTTTACTGTTCCTGACGACAAACAACAGCCTCTCTTTCCCTGGGATAAGATCAACGGCAATGAACGATTCATTCTGGTAACTTATGCCATGTTTGAACGCATTTTCGATAAATGATGTAAACAGGAAAGGCGGGATGGACACGTCGGGAATGACCACAGGGAGGTTCAGGCTGATGCTTACATGTTCGTTGAACCTGAGTTTCATCAGGTCGATATAGCTTTGAAGGAATTCCACCTCCTTTTTTAAGGTTGTTTTTTCGGTTTCCGTCTCATAAAGGAGGTACCTCATCATCTTCGAAAGCCGGATAAGGGCTTTCTGTGCTTCTTCAGCATTCGAATCAACGAGCGAATGAATATTATTCAGGGTATTCATAAAGAAGTGCGGACTCACCTGGGTCTTCAGCAAAGCGAGCTGGTTGGACACATTCTCCTTTTCAAGCTTCATCTTTTCATTTTCAACCTCCATCCAACGGTGAGCTGATCGTAAACCTGTGTCAAATCCGACGATTAGGAAGGAAAAAATCAGGAAATTGGCAAAGGGAGGAACCGGCCTTGGCTGGCTATTCCCTGTGCGGGGGGGCCTTGGATCAGTTCCATCGGGCTGTGGACCCGGAGTAGGTATCTGGTTATTGGCCGTGGTTTGCCCCGGAGGTGTTTTCTTAATATTTGTCAGATCAAAGATATAGGAACCCAGGGCCAATAACAGGATGACCCCAAGGAGACAAAGGATATACTGTTTGATTTTCTGTTTGAATAACATCCGCGGCACCAGGACAAAACGGTTGATAATAAACAGGATTGACAGCGGGATTAGAATTTCAAGCTGGTTGGCAATACTCCGCCAGAGTGGATGGTTATTTTCCTCCCTGAACAAAACCGGGGTGCATAGCATAACCACCCAGATAAAAGTGATCAGGGTGGCTTCTGCATATTTTATTTGATTTTGCCTGGTCCTCATGTTATATCCTGGCCTTGATCTCTGGTCAAACCTATTTCATTATGATATTAAGCAGCCTGATCGCTTGTCAGTCGTTCTTCGTGGCCGGACCTTCTTTTCGCGTGGGCCGGGAAACTTTTTCAAGTTCCTGGTATTTCATGAACTGATCTTTCGACAGCACAAGCCTGGTCTTTTCATCCCGTGTTCGTTCAAGCAGGTCAACTTTTGATTTGTCCATTGGTACCTGCGTAATTGTATACTGATCCACAGTTGTTGCAGATGATACAATGGTCTCTTCTGAACCCTTTTTGCAACTTGCAAACATTTAAGAAATCGCAATGATCGGAAGCATCAGGAAAGCTCCTGGATGGTTGGTTCTGTGAATTCTGCAAAATCTGACCAAACCGTTGGTGAATGATTCCTGAGCCTTCGCGTAATTCGCTTTGAGTGTTTTCATAGTTCCCTGTTTTTTTGGTTTGTAACTCTGGTTTTCTGTCTGATACAACAGGGTAATCATTTTTCATGGTCCGGATGTTTGTTGAGGTTAATATTGCCAGAATTTCAAACAAACATAAAACCTGGAGAAGGTCAAAACAAAAACGATCAATGAACCGGCAATTTCAACAACCGGATGATGGGATTTTATCAGCGAAACATATGAAATCATGAGTTTCCCGACAGTATCATTACCTGCTTATTATAAGTTTCTTATTTACTTCACATGCAGAAGTCTGGATATTCAAAAAGTACACGCCGGTGGGAAGTCTGCTTACATCGAGAGTTTTTGATCCGGTTTGACTGATGACTTGACCCATGGTACTGAATAAGGTAATTTTAAACAATGCCTGGTCTTCAGGCAACCCAATTGTTATCTTGTCATTTGCCGGATTCGGAGATACCATGATGCCGGGTGCCTTAACCTGGCCTGTGATCCCCGTTGGGGAACAGGTCCCTATAGTATAAGCGAAGGCCACTTCGCCGTTATGATGGATTCCGTCAAGGGTGTCGGCCGGCAGGTATGCCCTGATAAAATCAACCTGCACGCATGAAGGAGAAACTGTAACCTTAACATGGCCGGTGCCTTTGATCGTATCCGACACATACGCATCCGCATTGGCGAGCATGCCGATCTCGTATGTTGAATCGCTGGGCATAGGGACTTCCTGGTAGGTAACACCATCCAGCACTTCATGCGCGAAGAGGTGGTCGTGGCCCTGGAAGAAAATATTTACGCCATTGTCTACAAAGAGCTGGTGGATTGGCTTTTCCCATCCCGGGCGCTTGTTGGCGAAACCCCATGTAACGCCATTGGCCTCGTATCCGCCCCATTCATAATACCTGGCCGTGTTGATTCCTCCCCTGCCCTCGCCCCGGGTGTGATGAGCAAATACGAATTTGTATTTTTCGGTACTGTTCTCAAGGGTATTCTTCAGCCAGGTATACTGGGGCAACCCGAGCGACCAGTTCCAGCTTCCCGGTTTTGCCGACGTATCGCACTGATCGCGGTATACATCGAGCACCACGAACAACGCATCTCCCCATTTCCACGCATAGTAATTTTCGGGATGATCCATGCCATAGGGCTCAATATCAGCGTTGCCGGTGTAAAAACTGTTCGGAAATGGATTGGGGTAATAAAATTTCCGCCAAAGGGTGGCATAGACTGCTATATTGTTTGGCGGGTTCTGTGATAAATAGAAATCCTTCTCACCTTCATGATTCCCAAGGCATATGAAAAGCGGAACCGAATGGCAGATATTGCCAAGGTACTGGCGGTAATCCTTGTGCAATGAATCCATTTGCGCCGAGGTTATGGTGTAGGGGTAATGGTCGTCGCCGAAAATATCTCCCAGGGTAAACATGAAATCGGGATTCTCTTTTGCCTGGTTTGCCAGGGTGATCTTGTAAATGCTGCGGACCCCCTTTTTGTCGTAAAGGTGTTCATCGGCCTCGATGGTAAACGTAAAGGTGCTTCCGGGCGCACGTTGCGTGCGGAAGGTGTGTTCGGGTCCGGCCAGGTATGCATTGGTTGTTCCGCTCAGCCTGTATCTCGTGCGGTAATAATATTTGGTATCGGGGGATAAACCCGTGAAATCAACTTCCAGCGCGGAATCTTTGGCTGCAATATAACCGGATGTGTTACAAATGTAACTTCCAGGGGTAATACCATATTCCCAGAAAACGTCGGTACGCATATTCGACAAAATACTAATGGTGATGGATGATTCCGTGGGCCGTCCCAGTATTTCGGTATAATTCTGGGCTGAAAGCGGCCTGCTGAAGAGCGCGGAGCCAAGCAGCAGCAAGGCAAGGGTAACTGTTCGCATGATGTTGATTTTTCAGGTAAGTTTGCAGTTGTCAGGGATAATACACAAAACCTGCCCGTTACCCTGATAATGGCATCAAAAAAAGGTGGTTTAATTCTTCTTTTCCGCGTTGCGTATGGTGCTTGCCTGTTGCTAAAAGCCATAGCATCTCAATTATTCAAATGCCCCCTCCCCAACCCTCCCCGACAAACCTTCTCCCTCTCCTTCCAGGAGAGGGTCCGGGGAGAGGTCATTTACAATAAGATGAATATCTGATGGTATGATTCCAATCAATCAAATCATAAAATGATTTCTGATGTTTTCAATAAGTTTAAACTGCCCCGGATGAAATAAATTATCAAAATAATCCGAATGACTCAAAAAGATGAAATATATGTGCTATATTTGTACGTTATTTCATACATTATATACATATATATCATATAATGACTGATATTTCATACATCTCAACCCCTGCTACAACCGATCTTGCCCTGCTTGGGAGCCTGGGTTCGTTCATCAGGCAGCAAAGGCTGCAGCAGAACAAGACCCAGGGGCAACTGGCAAAAGAGGCAGGGATATCCCGTTCAACCTTAAGTTTATTTGAAAAGGGCGAGAATACTGGGATACTGGTATTTATCCAGGTGTTACGGTCGCTGAAGCTCCTCCAGCTGCTGGAAGTCTTCCAGATGAAGCAGCAGGTCAGCCCGCTCGCATTAGCCAAACTGGAACGGTCAAAAAGGCTCCGGGCAAGTCGTGGCGAAACCGGCAGGAAAAAATCACCCCCGCAATCCGACTGGTAACCATGAACACAGCATATGTAACTATCTGGAACAGCCTTGTGGGAGCCGTAGCCTGGGATGACACGACCGGGCTGGGCTCATTTGAATTTGAGCCCTCGTTCCTCCGGAACAACCTTGACCTGGCTCCGTTACAGATGCCCATGGATGAAGCGCGGGCATGCATCTTCAGTTTTCCCGGGCTAAGGAACAGCCCGGCTTTTAAAGGACTGCCAGGCCTGCTGGCCGATGTGCTTCCCGACAAATATGGCAATGCCCTTATCAACGCATGGCTTGCACGCAGGGGTCGGCCGTCGGACAGCCTGAACCCGGTTGAAATGCTTTGTTTTATTGGTAAACGGGGAATGGGCGCCCTCGAATTCGAACCGGCCGAACCAAGCGTTTCCGACAAACCGACCAACGTTGAAATCAACGACCTCGTGCAAATAGCCAACGACATCCTCCTTGGCAGGCAGGATTTTTCGGCACAGCTGCCGGCCGACGAAGAAAAGGCCCTGCTGGATATCCTGAAGATCGGAACCTCTGCCGGCGGCGCCAGGGCCAAGGCATTAATCGCCTTTAACGCGGATACCGGTGAAATCCGCAGCGGACAGGTTCATGCGCCGAAAGGGTTTACCCACTGGCTGATCAAATTCGACGGTGTTGCCGACAGTCAGTTCGGGGCAATCCACGGTTACGGCCGTGTCGAAATGGCCTACCACCTGATGGCCCGGGCAGCAGAAATTGAAATGACCGAGTGCCGGCTGCTTGAGGAACACGGCAGGGCCCACTTTATGACCCGCCGGTTCGACCGTGAACCTGGCAAAGGAAAAATTCATGTCCAGAGTTTTTGTGCCATGCAGCACCTCGACTTCAACAATACCGATCTCTACAGCTATGAGCAAATGTTTGAGGCCATGCGGTTGCTGGGATTGCCTTATCCTCAGGCCGAACAGCTCTTCAGAAGGATGGTTTTCAACGTCGTTTCGCGCAATTGCGACGACCACACGAAAAATTTTGCCTTTATCATGGATAAATCGGGCCAATGGAGTCTCGCCCCTGCTTTCGACGTATGCCACTCCTACCGTCCCGGAAGCAGCTGGGTAAGCCGGCAGTCGCTGAGCATAAACGGTAAGCGGCAGAATATAACTACTGATGATTTCCTTTTTGTGGCCAGGCAGATGAACATCAAGAAAGGTGCCGGCATCGTGAACCAGATTGTCGGAGTGGTCAACGACTGGCCCCGGTACGCCGATGAAACCGGGGTGGCATCAGGTTTGAAGGAGGCGATTCAGAAAACGTTGGTTGAAAGGATCGGGTAATATGGGCGCTCCGAACGGACATAGTTTACCTGGTTTACAGCAAAAGCAGGTAGGGGTTGATTTTTTGACAAAAGCTGCACAAGTTCTTCTCAATACTTAATTTGAAAGGATAGGATGTGCCTGCCTCAATAGATACGCACTTGGATCTGAATGGTACGCTCCATTCGCGGCTTCACACTCATGGTGTACTTCAGTTCTTCATACACCTCACACTGAAGGAATTTGCACGGGAAGAAGGATAAGATAAAACACCTGGATTTGACTGGTTCAATCCTCTTGCCAAGGCGCCGGTGGTTGAAGTAATTGTGGAAGTCCAGTACATTGCCCCTTTATATAAGCCATTGTAAAAAGACCAGGTGCTGTTCAAATAATTCAAGCCTCCGCTTAAAGAATTAAAGCCATTCAAAAGCAAGGAATCTTTTAAAAACGACCCTGCCAGACCCGCACCGTCATATAAGACAATCATTGCGTCCCATTCGGCTGACTCCGGTATATGCCATCCCGGGGGACAAAGGCCCTGGATCCTGCTGGTGATATTATATTGCATCAATTCATCCCACTGGTACATTCCACCATAGGTATTGCATTTTAGGAAATCGTCCTGAAGGCAATATTTCTCTGCCACACAGTTATCCGACTGAACCAGTGTCCCAATGACTCCTGTTCCATAGTTAAGATTGGCTGCCATCCAGCATTTTCCATCGGCTAACAGCACGGTAGGATAAGCCTGGCCATCACGGATATCAATCAAGGAAGAACCGCAAGTAAATGGTTGCGCCGTAATAACCTGTATCTGGAAAGTGACGGAATTGTTGCAGGAATAGATGTTTGTATAGGAATAGGTCATTGTTTTGATCCCTGCCCCGGCAATGGCAGGGTTGAATATCCCGGAAGAGACCCCCGGACCCGACCAGGTACCCCCTGGGGGAAGCCCTCCCTTGAGTTGAAATGGTTGGGCATTGGTTGTGGTTTTTGTATCGGCACATGGGGTGTAGCTTACCTGGGGAGGTATTCCAGTAATCATCATGACGGAATTGCTGGTTTTCGGGTTGTTATAAACACATGACTTGTCGGAAGTCAGTACACATGTGATGACATCATGGTTCATGGGAATATAAGTATAGGTTGAATTTATAGCGCCTGATTGATCCAACCCATTAACCTGCCATTGGTAAGCAGGAGATATCCCTCCATTGCCCGGAGTGGCCGTGAAGGCAACGGTGGTTCCTGCACATACTGGGTTGGGGGATGCGGTTATAGACACGGTGACAGGCTGAGGTTGGTCAATATTCATGGTGATGGTGTTGGATGTCGCGGGGCTGCCTGAAATACAGGAAAGAGTTGATGTCATGATTGCATAAACCTGGTCTCCGTTCACGGGAACATAGGACCAAACTGAGGCCGTGCTTACCAATCCCCCGTTTACAAACCACTGGTATGCTGGTATTCCAGCGTGCACCGGCGCTGGTGTAAAAGTCACCAGGGTGCCTGCACAAACCGGGTTGGAAGTCGCGTCGATGGTGAGGCTGACAGGCAGCATCGGGTCAACTGTCATAATTACCGGTGGCGACGTTGCGGGACTTCCTGTAATGCAATCAGCGCTGCTGGTAAGGACACAGGTTACAATGTCCCCGTCGACCGGGGTGTAGTTGTACGTATTCATATTTAAACCGGTATTGTTTCCATTTACTTTCCATTGATATACCGGGGATAAGCCCCCATTTGCAGGACTGGACGTAAAGGTAACAGCGGTGCCTGAACACACCGGATTGAAGGCAGCTGTAACTGATATCGACACTGAAGTGGTGGCTGTAACAAAAACCTCTGCACTATCCGGTTTACTTTTGCATCCATCATTGCCCACTACCAGAAAGTATTTACCGGAATTGGTCGTAACACTATTTAGTATTTGCGGATTTTGCACCACAGAACTATAACCACCAGGACCGGTCCATAGATAGGAGGATCCACCAGAACCAGATAATTGAATCACATCTCCTGAGCATACCGGACTGTTACTGGTTGCAGTAGCGACTGGCTTTGACTTCTGGGTTATATGAATGGTATCAGCAGTTAAACAATTATTTGAATATTTTACCTGAACCCAATAGGTGCCTGGCTCTGTAACCTTATAAAAAGAGTTGGTACTACCATCCTGCCATTGATAAGAAGTTCCGCCATAAAAATATTCAGTAGTCAGTAATAGCGTGTCCCCCTGGCAAAAAGAGCTATCCTTTGGAAACCCGTAAATATATCCGGGACCATCTGTGAAGTTCCATCCACTATTGTTACTAACATTCGAACTATTCACCCCGGCATAAAATGTAGCCCCCCCCATTGCCTTCTGGTCCCTCAATTCAAGATAACCGCAAACTACATCGCCCGATGACTTTGTAATTATGGATTGGGATCCTGAGGTAATAGACTGGATCGTGATCGGGAAACAACCATTGCCTAGCGCTGAAAAATGGTCATTGACGATCTGATTACTCCAACTGTCTAGGAAATAGCTACTTCCAGCAGAAAATGTAAGCGTATCGAATATGTTATTTCCATAAATTCTTCCATCGCCGTTTAGGATTACCTTATGAAATTTCGTACCGATGCTATATATCTGACAGTAATCGCCGTTAAACAGAATATTATGGATGCTATCATTTAAATCTAAATATCTCAAATAAAGTTTGGAACCCGGCAATGAGAAAATTTCCCTGATTTTAAACTGATACTTATGTGTTGCCCAATCAAGGTAACAATTTATTCCATTGCCGGTTATTAACGAATCAATCGTTAATTTGATATTGTCAATACTGCTGCTGGTGTTCAACTCAAAAAAATAGGCTTGGACCATTAGGTTACTGATGGTTGTTTTTGTTCTGATATCCCAAATGGTATAGCCGTAATTGGTATTGGTGCTTATAATATTATGAAAGACCAACGGAGAAGTTCCGTGAATAAGGAGAGGATAGGCTATCATGTTATTCCCTGAAAGTATAAATGTTGACTTTCCAGCATTGAATGTCAGATTGTCGCTGTTGAGGCGAAAATTTTCGACTGTACTGCCATTGGTATTGCATGTAATGATTGAATTTCCAAGTGTAAACATCCTGGGATTGGTATTGTCGGAGTTGAAAAACTTACAATAAACAGGGTTATCGTTTGTATTCAATGAACCATAATTCAAAAACAATGTTTCGGACGTACTCAGTTTATCTGCAAGAGTCCAGCTTCCATTACCATATCCTTGAAAACAAACATCATTCAAAAAGGTTTTGCCACCTGTTGTAATCATTTTACCAGCCGTGTGTGCCTCAAAATAAACTTTTCCTAAAAAGTCCCAGTTCATCCCGGCTACAAGAGTTAAAGAGCCATAAATATGAAGTTTATCTATCGATGAACCTGTTAAAACCGGAATAGGGACTAAGGCCGGGCCCCATACCATACTGTTACAAAATGCGTTTTCGGTATTGATTTCGACAGTTTTACTTGAGGCAGTAAATGAATTGATATCAAAAAAAACATTATCAATTGGCGAAGGAATACATCCCCCTCCAGTACCTCCGCTGGTAAGTGACCAGTGGCCCGGGTCATTCCAGTTCCCTGTTCCCCCAACCCAAAACAGGTCTAGCGGTACGCCCGGTGTAAAGGTCCACCCGGAATTATTCCCAACGTCGACTGAATTGCTTGCAATAAAAGCAGCGCCACCAGTGGCATTTATATCTTGGAGAACTAGGAAATCCGCTGAAACCAAGCCACCTGATTTGAAAATTGCACCCTGGGTACCGCTCACATCGGTTTTGATCAGAATATTTCCTGAACAGGTGCCGTGAGCTGTAAAATTATCAATGATGGTTTGCGTTTGGCCGGATGCAATGGAATATACCAAGCCGGATGCAAATGTAAGACTATCGAAGGTGCTGTTTCCATCGATATCACTGTCTGCATTGAGAATGACTTTATGAAACGAAGAATTGTCCCCATTTATGGTGCAATGATAGCCGTCACAACGAATATTGTGAATGCTATCCTGCATATCGGCATTCAAAATGAGGGTGGAGTTCTGCGAACTAATAATATCTCGGATAGTAAGGTTATAAATCGGATCAAAAACCTTCATGCAATCACCCATGATTAATAGGGAGTCGATCGTAATCTTGACGTTGTTGAAACTGCCAAAGTCTTTTAGTTGAAACTCATTGTTCAAGATGGCAAGCTTATGAAACGAAACCTTTGTCCGGATATCCCAACAGGTATATCCCCCATTTGTACAGTTATTTGTGTTTGTTGTTTCAAAGTTATAAAAAGCCATGGGCGCACTCCCTTTGATCGAAAGTGGAAACGCAACTGTGTCTATTCCGAAGAGTTTAAATGTTGAGGTTCCGGCATCAAATGTCAGATTATCGCTGTTTACCCTGAAATTATAATCAAAGGATGTTGAATTGCAGGTAAATACTGAACTTCCAAGTGTCAAAGCTCTTGTGTTGGGGTTGTCTGAGTTGAAAATCCTGCAATTAACACTCTTATTATTTGTATTTAATGAACCATTCTTCAGAAACAGACCACTGGATGTCACGAAATCATCGGATAACAGCCACCCACCACCATAACCCTGAAAAAAAACAAGATTATTAAATATCTTGCCAGCGGAGGTGATTGTCTTTCCAAGGGAAAGAGATTCAAAAAAAGTCATTCCATTAACATTCCAGTTCATCAATGGTATGAGGGTCAGCGAACCGTAAATGCGGAGGTTATTTGTAAGACCGACATTGAAGGATGGTGAATTTGTAGCACCAATCCAGTCCATACTGTGGCAAAGCGCATTCCTGACGTTAATGTTGACAGATTGACCCGGTCCGGAAAATGAATTGATATCGAAAAATACATCATCCACAGGTGAAGGAATGCATCCATTAGGTGGGCCGCCAGAAGAGTCGGACCAATTCATAGGATCCGACCAGTTTCCACTGTTCCCAATCCAGAAAAAATTCCTTTGTACCAGTGGAACAATGGTCCAGCCAGTATTGTTGCCCAAATCGACCGAATTATCAGCATGAAAGGTTGCCCCCCCGGTTGCGCTTATATCCCGAAGCGCCACATATGATGTTGGAACGCTGCCGACTGATTTGGATATGGTGGACTGAATCCCTGGCACCGAAGCTTTAATAAGGATGTTGCCGGTACAGTTTCCGATTGCCGAAAAATGGTTAATGATAGTTTGCGTTTTGAGCGATTCGAGTTCGTATACATAACCCGGTGCAAAGGCTAAACTGTCGAAGGTATTGTTACCGTTGATGTAACTGTCGCGGTTAAGAATAACCTTGTGGAACCTGGCATTTAATCCATTAATGGTACACAGTTCCCCATTGAACAGGAGGTTTTTAATGGTGTCTTGTTCGTCGACATTTAAAATTAGTGATGCATTCTGAGAACAATTTATTTCATTAATTTTAAGTAGATAACCATTGTCAAACTTTTTATTACAATCGCCCATGATCTCTAGTGAGTCGATGATTATTTTAGCATTATCTGAATTCTCGAGCAAATGAAACTGGTTTCCTGTGATCGTCAGTTTTTTAAAGCTGGTTTTTGTACGGATATCCCAGTATGACTCTGGTTGGGCACCACAAAGCAGTCTGATGTCGGATGTAACAATGTGATAAAAAGTCAAAGGAACTGATCCAAATATCATTAAGGATGGTTGTAGCAAATCAGTAGGTTTCCCGGACAGCACAAACGTCGATGTTCCAGCATCAAGTGTCAGGTTCGTACTGGAAACCGTAAAGGTTGAATAATAGTTGTTAGAACTGATGGTAATTACAGAACTCCCGAGGGTTAAAGACCTGGGATTAACAGAAGTTGAATAGAAACTTGTACAATTTATGTATTGATTGTTGGTGTTGAGAGCTCCAGAATTATAATAAATTTCAGAAATACAATTTAAGGGATCCGCCAAAGACCAGCCGCCACCTAGTCCTTGAAAAACAATCAAACTAAGGAATTTTCCGGCTGAAGTTATGGTTTTGCCGGGAGCGGTTGACTCAAAAATAATTGAGCCTGTAAAGTTCCAACTCATGGCCGTTATAAGGGTCAGCGATCCATATATTCGCAAGTCGTTTGTTCCTGTAAAGGTAGGAGAGAATCCGGCACCGGTCCAAATCATATCACGGCAAACTGCGTTCCCCAAATCAACCGTTACGTTTGAGTTTCCTGGACCAAATGAATTTTCATCAAAAAAAACATCATCGAAGGGTGTCGGGACTTGAGAATGAATAATTGTTCCACCTGAAGTTGTAGACCAATGGGTTATTTCAGACCAGTTACCTGTGCCACCTATCCAATAATAATTCAAGGCAATTGATTGAACAGGAGTTACACAAATAAGAAAGAAAATGGCTGAGCAAAAAAATATGTTTCGTGAAACGGACATCATAAAAACTAGTTCAAAACCAATGTCAAAGAGATCTGAAGGTTTTCCATATGAATCTGGTAATCTTGTTCCACTTTAATAATTAAAACTCAGAACACTCCAATCGCGAATCATACCCTCCCCGACCATGTGGCCTCAAACGGGAACTTCCCTCAGTCCCTCCGAAAATGCTAATGTTACCGAAATCCAGAACGAGACTTATCTCATGAGCACCGCCAGTGCCCTGAAGCGCCCCGGTAAGTTGCATATCATAGTTGTAGGTAAATTTTACACTCATGTTATCAGCAAAAACGTACCTGTATCCTCCCAAGAAGACCATAGAGCCGTTTGAATAGGAACCAAATGCTCCCTTCATCCATAAACCCACATAAACACCAAATTTGGTCAGGTTCATCCCTACCTGAAACGCGTTTAAATTCCCCTGATTCTGATAGATAACACCCGGGTTTATTTTTAATGCACCTTCCTCCAATACATTGAAACCATTCGAACCTCCGATGGCCACAATCATGTCGGCATGGGCCACCCATTTTCTGGGTAAAGGAGCTTTTGCTGTCTGCAGAAAGGATTGGTCCGGTTCGAAAAGGTGATCTACAGCCAACCCCAGGGTTCCGGACAGACTTCCTGGTTCGTTGGCAAACTGAACAATTCCTCCAACTCCAAAATCAGGCAGGTTCAGAACATTGTTGGCTGGCGGGATAAATCCTGTCTTGTATACGTTTCCGTATTTCTCACTCAGCGCATCTGAAAAAACAAAGTCGTCCCAGCGCACACTCTTCTGCAACCAGGATGCTTTAATCCCTAACTGTCCGATTGTCATGGCGGAAAATGGAATCCTAACCGCCAGCGAAATACCAAGGTTGAAATTCCTGATAAAACCAAGCCCGTCATTGTCAGTATTTAACATCAGGCCCAATCCACCTGATCCGGGCAGATTCCTGTCTCCTATATCTGCACTGAAATGATATGATTTAAAATCATAGGGCAAGGCAGGCCACTGATCGCGAAAAGAAAGCCTTGCGTGCAACCCGGTATATAACCCCGTATAAGCCGGGTTATAATACATCGGGGCATTGAGAAACTGGCTATAGTTGGGATCCTGACCCAAAAGCTGAATGATCGGCCCAGCCAGAAAACTTAACAAGATGAACACTTTTATCTTTTTCATACCCTTTTTTCCTATATTACCTGATCAATGTTACTGTACCAATGGTAGTCGTGTTGCCTTTCCCGTTGTCCGACCCTTCCCATATTTTCCCATTTTTAAACCTTGCATAAATCTTCCACATGTAAACATCCTGTGGCAACGGTTCACCATTGAATGTGCCGTCCCAGCCTTCAAATGGCTTTCCAACGCAATTTTCTTTTGAAAGAACGTCACAATCGAGTTTAGTGGATTCCCAAACCAAATGTCCCCATTTATCAAATATCATGACATGGTACTCGCTCAAATTAAGCCCCTTTGGCTTGAATAATCTGATATCCTGCCAGTGGAGCTGGTTAGTAATAAAGCTGGGAGAAAACGCATTCGGAACAAACAGGTTATCGAAGAGGAATTCATATTTAAGATATGTAATATCAGAACATCCGGTGGTAGTGTCTATTACTACAAGAGTAATGATATAGGTTGTAGTGTCTTCTTCATATTTCACAATAGGATTCTCCTCTGTTGAACTTTTTCCGTTTCCGAAATACCACTGATAGTCCTTGTTCTTACTTGACTCGTTATTCAGCCTGATTTCTCCCGGTGTACCATCTATATTCTCAGTTAAAGTAAAGGCTGCGACCGGGGATTGATTTACTTTCAACTTCGCTTCCGTGGTATCCGAACATCCAAAGCCATCTATTACAATTAATCGTATCGTGTCAATGTCTGTTCGCGGAAACCTGTATTCCGGGTTTTGCAAGCCTGAGGTATCCTTCTTTGTCGTTCTATCGCCGAAGAACCATCGCCATATCTTGATGGTAGTGTCAGCCAACAGTGTTTTATCCGTGAAGAAAGTTGTATCCCCACTGCAGGGTGCTGAGTTTTCAAAGCGTGCCACAGGCAGCCCGTATACATGAGTAGGTTTGGTGAGAGAATCCTTACAGCCAAATTTATTCATGACAACAAGTTTGACATTGTAAATTCCTGCAGAATCATACTTATGCCCAGGGTTTTTCTTCAAGGAAGTATCGCCGGGTTTTGTACTAAAACTCCAGTTCCACCTGATATTCTTTTCTCCCCAGGTTTTTGACGTATCCTGGAATAGGGAGATCTGGTGTAGGCAGGTGCCAATATTCGAGAAATATGTCTTTGGGGTTGGATGTATTTTGACGATAGTAGCTAAACTGTCAACGACAGTCGATCCGTCAACCAAGGCATTGATGGTGAGATTTACATGATAAGTGCCTGAGTCGGCAAAAATGTGATAAATCGGGGACTTGTATTTTGTATAGGTTGTATCTTTCCCATCTCCCCATATCCAATGCCATTTTTTAATTTTTGACACGGGAAGCGATGTGTCGGAAAAAGCAATCTTATACCTGGCACACAATGTATCCTTGTTTGTGAACCCTGCTGCAATGCACGGGAACCGTTGAACGTTTCTTGACAAACTATCGATACACCCGTGAACATTGGTTACTATGAGGGTTACTTTGTAAACCCCCGGATTGACATAGAGATGCGACGTACTCCCGCTAAGTGGCGTGAAGATCTGCGTAGAATCGCCGTCCCCCCATCTCCACTTCCAACTGAGGATATTCCCTGAAGATGGATTTGGAGTAACGTCTTCAAAAAGAATTGTGCTGTCGCAGGGCGTAGATACAAAATTAAAATCAGGTTTGGGTGTTTTCTCCACGGTAACATTCAGATAAATACTATCAACACAACCATCTGAATTCTGCGCTTTCATTTTTACCGGGAAAGTGCCCGGCTTGGAAAATTTATGGGTTGGAGCATATAACATCGACGTGTTATTGGGGAATGACTCCGGGTCACCGAAATTCCATAATACCGGATATAAGGAATCCCCGGGTGCAAGATTTAAGGGTTTGAATTTCGTGGGAAATCCTTCACACGTATCATTAAAGTTAAAAGTAAACCCCCAGCCTGGTTTCACGAACACCAGGCTATCCTTTATCTTATCCTTGCAACCATGATTATCTGTAACTGTTAACGTTACCGGATGAAACATGTTCGTGGGACTAAAATCGTGTTCCGGGTTTGGTCCAAATTCAACCTGCCCCGCATTAAATATCCATTCACGTGTTACAATAGATGCACCACCGATCCCTTGTGAACCATCAAAGAAGAAAACTTTTCCGGCTTCACAGAACTTAGAAACATAAGTGAATGCCGCAACCGGCTTCCAATTAGCGATGACAACTTTGGTAATTGAATCTTTACACCCGAACAGGTTGGTTACGGTCAGTGTTACGTTATAATTACCTGCTGCAGCATACGAATGCTTTGGGTTCTTTAAATTCCCATGAGGTGTACCATCACCAAAATTCCAGTCCCATTCCCAAATTGTATTACCATTCGGAAGTGACTGGTCGGTAAACTGCGTTGAATCCTGCTCACAAGCTGCATCATATTGGAATCCCGCGGTTGGCTTCGTATTTATGTTCACCTGTTGAACGGTATTGCCATAACATTGACTGGCATTTAACACATGTAAAGTCACGGCATACGTTCCTTGCAAATTATAGATATGCGTGGGGTTTTGCAGTGTCGATGTGTTTTCCGGGCCACTTGAGGGGTCTCCAAAATTCCAATTCCAGGATTGCACGCTTCCTGCCGGTGTCGAATTATCAGTGTACTGCACGGGACTGCCAACACAGGCATTGGTTGTTGAAAACGCTGCAACAGGTGCTTCATGAATTACTACCTGTTTTCCTCCAATTACACTGTCAATACAACCACTGGCATTGGTTATCGTAAGGTGAACCTGGTAATTACCCGCCGCATTGTAGGTATGATCCGGGTTAGATAACGTGGAGGTATTATTTTGTCCTGACCCGGGATCTCCAAAATTCCAGTGCCAGGCCTGGATGACCGATCCTCCATTCAACTGCGAAAGGTCAGTGAAATAAACAGGTATTTGCGGACATGTTATGGAGCCAATACTGAAATTGGCAATGGGGTGCACCCCGATTGTTACCGGGCTTATTTTTTCATCCGTGCATTTGTCGGAAGTAGTGATGGTAAGTTTAACACTATATGTGCCCCCATTCGTAAATTTATGTTTGACATTTTGGTTCCCGGGAACAGTAACCGAGACTACTGGAGACCCATCGCCAAAATCCCATTCCCATTTGTTAATATAACCATGAGGGGTTGTGGAATAATCATTAAACTGGACTGAATCCCCCGCACAGTTGGGCGAAACGTTGCTGAATAATGCATTTGGTTTACCAAGGACTAGAACCTGTTTGGTCGTATCCTTCAAACAACCAAGGTTACTGGTAACCGTCAGTTTTACATTGTAAACATTGGCAGCAGAATACGTGTGACCGGGATTACTTATGGTAGAGGTTACACCATCTCCAAAATCCCACCAATAGGATACAATTGACCCTGAATTTGCAATTGAGAGGTTCGTAAAGGTTGTCATACTTCCAAGACAAGCTGTATCAGCTTTAAAATTGGATAATGGTCGAACATTCATTGTAAGCTGAGGCTTTGGCAGCAAAGTGTCAATACACCCATTTGCGCTGACCACGATCATGGTAATATCGAAAGGTCCAGTGCCGCTAAATACATGAGTTGGGTTTTGAAAGGTTGAAGTATTTGATCCTCCTGAAAGTGGATCCCCGAAGTTCCAGCTCCAGGTTTGTATGTTGCCGCCACCGTTTGTCTGTGAAATATCTGTAAACTGAACCGGTTGGTTTTGGCAAAGTACACTTGAATGAGTGAAATTTGCAACCGGCGCCGGTGCACTGGTTACGGTTTTTGAGACAACTCCTACACACCCTCCAGAAGCGGTGGTGGTTGTCACGGTTAAAGTCACCACATGTGAGGTGGCGCTTCCTGCAAAAGTGTGGGTTATATTCGGGTTGGCAGGGAATGTAATTGCAGGAATGGTCACCCCGTCTCCAAAGTCCCATTGCCATGTTTGAATGGAGGCAGGAAACCCTGGTGGAACAAATGACTGGTTATAGAAACTCACCGGATTGCCAACACACCCCCCCGGTGAAAATGTAAAGTCGGCAACCGGTTTCGGGTTTACAAGTACCTGTTTGGTAACCGAATGTATACAACCATTTGAATTTGTGACCATAAGGGTAACATTATGATAACCATATGATGCAAATACATGCTGGGGAGATGGTATAGCAGCAGTGCCGCCGTCACCAAAATTCCACGCATAGGAACTGATCGTTGTAGGGGTTGGAGGAATACCGCCGGGTGGAGTCGTTGATGCATCTGTAAATGTAACCGGACTTCCTTCACATGCCGCAGTACTCGTGAAATTTGCCGTTGGCAACGAGTTGATGGTAATTGGAGGTGATGTATAGGTGTTTACACACCCGTTTGAACTCGTAACAGTTAGGGTTACCGTATAGTTTCCGGCAGCCGTAAATGTGTGGGAGGGATTTTGCAAGGTGGAACTGTTGTTTGCCCCGGATAAAATATCCCCGAAATTCCAGCTCCATGTTTGGATGGATCCTCCTCCGTTGGTTTGGGTTAAATCGGTAAAATCAACCTCCTGCCCAATACAGGTAGTGTTCGAGTGTGTATAACTGGCAACTGGTGATGGAATGCTTGTGACCGTTTTCGAAATGGAGTCAGTGCATCCGTTTGTCGTTTTGACTTTCAACTTCACGGAATGAGTAGTGACCGTGTTATTGAATGTATGAGTAACGTTAGGGTTGACAGGAAAATCGATTGTTACAAGTCCTGAACCGTCGCCAAAATCCCAAATCCACTGGTCGATGTACGATGAAAAACCGGCAGGTACAAAGGATTGGTTATAATAGTTAACAGGTAGACCAACACATGCGGCCTGTGACACTGTGAAATCGGGAACGGGTTTAGGATAAACAGTTACTGGTTTGGTCACTGTATGTATGCAACCATTGGAGTTTACAATAGTCAGCGTGACATTAAATATTCCGTGAGATGCGTAATTGTGTTGCGGAGACTGCAAAGTAGATGTTCCCCCGTCCCCGAAATCCCAGGAATAAGATGATATTGACAAGGCATGTGCAATAGAAGTACTTGTGAATGATGTTGCTCTGTTTTCACAGGCAGCAGAATAAGTAAAATTAGCCACCGGCAAACTATCAATGGTAATGCTTACCGTATCCGACCTGCCACATCCATTCGCGCTCATAATGTTTAAAACCACTATATAAACACCGGTAGAAGTAAAACTATGATCAGGGTTTTGCACGGTGGAAGTATTGCCGGTTCCGGATAACGGATCCCCGAAATTCCAGTTCCATGTTTGTATATTGCCGCCACCATTGGTTTGCGAAAGATCGGTGAACGAGACAAGCTGACCGACACATGTTGTACTGGAATAGTTGAAGTTAGCGATTGGCGAAGGAATACTGTTGACTGTTTTGGTTATTGAGTCAGAACAACCATTCGTTGTGGCTACAATGAGTTTTACGAAGTGGGAGGTGGCGTTTCCGGCAAAGGTGTGTACAATATCAGGGGAATTTGGATAATGAATGGTCTGCTGCGGCGTACCATCTCCAAAATCCCAGGTCCATAATGTATCATACGCTGAAAAGCCGGAAGGGATAAATGAAAGGTCAGTGAAAGTAACCGGGTTGCCGATGCAACTTGCGGCAGAGAAAGCAAATCCGGCAACTGGTTTGGGATTCACGGCTACCTGTTTGGTGATCGTCCCCATACATCCGTTTGTATTGACAATTGTTAGGGTTGTATTATAGAAGCCGCTTGCCGTGTAAGTGTGCCATGGCGATTGCTGTGACGATGTACCGCCATCTCCGAAAGTCCAGCTGTATGATACTATACCTGTTGCATTTGGAATCGACAGGTTGGCAAAGAGTGTCGCGTTTCCCTCACAAACCGTTGTTACTGAAAAAGTAGCGACAGGGTCGGTGTTAATTGTAACTGGGAGTGTGATTGTGTTAATGCATCCATGCGAATTCGTCACGGTCAGCGTTACAAAATAAGATCCCGCCACGGTGAACAAATGAGATGGTCCGGATGAAGAGGAGGTATTGTTAACACCGGAAACCGGATCACCAAAGTTCCAAAGCCAGGTGGTGATTATACCACCGCCATTTGTTTGAGAAAGATCATGAAATTGCACGAGTTGGTTGGCACAGCTCGGGGTCCCTGGCAATACTTCAAAGGAAGCAACGGGTGCCGGGGTAAGGCTCAACAGGTGTGATATTGAATCTTTACATCCAAAATCAGAGGTAACAACCAATTTCACATTGAACACATATATATTGCCTGGAAAAACGTGGCTTACATTTGGGTTTGCAGGATGCACGACAGTTGTCGATGTACCATCACCCCAGTGCCATACCCAGGTTGTAATGTAACCAGGATATCCTGATGGTATGATTGATTGATCGGTAAACTGAACTGCTACCGAATCGCAGTTCACGGGTTCAAACGCAAACCCGGGGATTGGCAAGGCCATCACGGATACTGACCTGGAAACAGCGTTCTGGCAGCCATTGAGGTCGGTCACAGTCAGGACAGCCGTGTAATTTCCCGGGGAACCATATGCATGATTTTCAACGACAGGGCTGGTCCCGTGCGCTGTACCATCTCCAAAGTCCCAGTCCCAGGTGGCGATGGTCGAAAAGGTCATAACAACAGGGTTGGCATTGAAGGTGACCACCTGGTTCACACAGGCCGTGTTAAAGGTAAAATCAACCGGGGGCGCGGGCCTGATGTGCACAGGTTTCACAATCGTATCAGTACAGTTGTTGCTGTTCTCCACGATAAGGCTGACCTGGTAGGTTGAATTACCATTGGTAAAGTCATGGGAGGGGTTTTGTAAAAAGGACTGATTATTGACACCAGATCCGGCATCACCAAAATCCCATTTCCAGGAAACAATACTGCCGGTTCCATTTGGAAAGGAGACATCTGTAAAATGGACCAGTGCATTCTCACACGTGTCGGTATATTGAAAATTGGCAACGGGCGTTGGGATGATGGTAACGTCATGGCTGTAAGAATGGAGGCATCCGTTGGAAGTGGTGACAGTCAGGGTTACCGTATAGGTTCCGATGACACTGTATTTTTTCTTGACATTTGGGTTACCAGGGAAATAAATCACTTTGTGCGGTGAAAAATCACCAAAATCCCATTCCCATTTTTGAATATACCCGGAGGTAGTTGAAGACAGGTTGGTAAAGGTAACACTGTCATTAGCGCAAACGGAGCCAGGACTTGCAAATAAAGCAGTTGGCGACGGACCGATATTCACCACATGGGTGATCCGGTTTGAACACCCGCCGATATCCTTTATGGTCAGCGTTACATTGTAATTGCCTGTTTGAGCATAGTAGTGGGGCGGGTTTTGTAAAAAAGAAGAACCTCCGTCACCAAAAGTCCAATGGTAATTTGTGACAGCGGGAATATTCGTCACACCGGGATCAACTGTAAACTGCGTCAATTGATTGATACAGGATCCCGTCCATGAATAATTAACAGGCGGAAGGGGCATGACCGACACATTGATCGTGGTATCCTTGTGACAACCATTCGAACTGTTTACCGTCAGTTTCACCGGGTACGTTCCCAGAACTGCAAAGATATGGGTGGGATTCTGCAGGATCGATGTATTGTTGGTCAGGGAAGCCGGATCTCCGAAATTCCAAAGCCATGAGGTAACAGTGCCGCCGCCGTTCGTAGCAGAGAGATCGGTGAACTGTATCGTATCTGACAGGCATGGCTCGGTATGGGAAAACACGGCAAGCGGAGAAGGCACAAGATTCAAGGATTGGGTCTTGAAATTTTCACATCCCGAGGAGCTCAACACTATTAGTTTGACATTATAGGGCCCGAGGCCGCTATAAAAGTGGGCTATATCCGGGTTTGTCGGGAAATTAACGGGCACATCCGGGGTTAGATCCCCGAAATGCCAGGTCCATCGGGTGATAAATCCTGTCGAACTGGTAGAATAATCAATAAAATGGATTGAGTCACCCTCGCAGTTTGGTCCTGTTGTATTAAAATCCGCAACAGGCAATGCTTTCACGTTGACCGCATGGATAGTTGAATTATGACAGCCATTCGTATCGGTTACTGTTAGCTTAACATTGACAATGCCAGGGATTGGATAAACAAAGCAGGGGTTTTGTACAAACGAATCGTCCGTGCCGTCCCCGTCAAGGTCCCATGCATAAGAGGTAATCATTCCTGTATTCGTAACCGTGGAGTTCACAAGAAAACAGGTTGATGCAGAAGCACAGGAGGAACCAAATGTAAAATCAACTCCGGGCTTTGGTTTCACTGAAATGGTTTTAATAATCGTGTCAGAGCATCCGTCTGCATTTCCAACGATTAACGTCACTATAAAATCACCAGTACCGGAAAAGGTATGTGTCGGATTTTGAAGTGTTGAGTTATTATTTAAACCCGAAGACAGATCACCAAAATTCCAATCCCAGGAAACCAGGTTCGTTCCCCCGTTCTTATCTGTCATGTCAGTAAATGAAATGATTTCTCCATCACAGGGAGGAGAATTGGTAAATGCCGTAACCGGCGCCGGCCTGATGGTGACCTGTTTGGTAAAGGAGGCCACAGGGCAATTTCCCGTGGAGGTTATGGTCAATGTTACATTATATATCTTCGGCATGGAAAAAATGTGCGTTGGGTTTTGCTGGGTGGAGCTGTTATTCGGGCCTGGATCATCAAAGTCCCATGACCATCCGGAGATGCTGCCCTGGTAAATGATCGACTGATCTGTAAAATGCACCGGCTCACCTGAACAAGGACTCGAATTGCTGAAATTGACAGCGGGCAATGGTACCACTGTTACCTTTTTTATGGTATCCTTGTGACATGTATTGTTATCAGTGGCTGTCAACCTTACAAAGTAATCTCCCGTATTCAGATAGGTATGCTGGGGATTCCAGGCGGTTGAAGTGTTCAGGGCAGGAGGTACCGGCTCACCAAAATCCCATTCCCATGACATACTCGTTCCCGGTGTCAGGTTCACAAATTGTGTCGGGTTCCCGATACAGGTAGTATCGGCAGTAAAATCTGTTGCCGGCAGGTCATTTACGGTGATATTATGAGTCACCGTGGCGGCACATCCCCGTTCATCATGGACGATCAAAGTTACCGTAAACACCCCTGATGACTGATAGACATGGCTTATATTCTGAATGGTTGAATGTGGAGAACTATCTCCAAAATTCCAGTCCCACGAAGTTATATTTCCAAAAGCCGGGGTTGACTGATCAGTAAAAGTGACGATCTCCTTTTTACAGGTGGATACCGGTGATGTGGTAAATGCGGCAACCGGACCGGGGTAATTATAGAAAGGTTTTGCAATATCATCTTGACAACCATTCGCATTGACCACTGTCAGTGTCACAGCGTAGGTACCTGCTGCAGCATATTTATGAACGGGATCTTTAACCGTGGCATGGGGCATGGTACCGTCCCCGAAATCCCAGTCATAGGAAATAACCGGAATGGAACCCTGGGCAACCGAAAAATCATGAAAATGGGTTGAATCGGGAAAACAGTTAGGATGATCGAAATCCCAGTCGGCTGCCGGTGGATATGAAATATTGATATTTTTGCCGGTCATGGCCGAACATCCGTTTCCATTTGTAACGGTCAGGGTCACATAATGACTCCCCACGAAATTGAAAACATGAATCGGGTCCTGCATGGCAGATGGGGGTGGCTCCCCAAAGTCCCAACTCCAGGCAGCGATAAAGTTCCCGGTTGAAACGGACAGGTCATGAAATTGTGTCGACATCCCCTGGCAGGGCGGGTTTAAAGTTGTAAAATCCGGCACAGGCTTGCTTACCGTAACAGGCAGATCCAGGGTATCGGAGCACCCATTTGCATTCGTAACAATCAACCTGACCGTATAGGTTTTGGTGACAGGGGTGAAATAATTATGGCAGGGATTTTGCAATAGTGAAAAATTTGAAACACCTGCGGCAGGGTCTCCGAAATCCCAATACCAGGATATAACCGGCACCCCTGATCCTATTGACGTATTGGTGAAGCAAACCAAGTCACAATCGGTGATTGAATAGCTGAAACTGGCCACAGGCTTATCGCCAAGAATGACCGGTTTCGTGGTGGAGTTCTGGCACCCGTTTATGTCAAAAACCGTCAGGGTCACATAGAAGGTCCCTGAATGGGTATATTGATGGACAGGATTTTGTGTATTTCCCGTAACCCCATCGCCAAAATCCCACACCCAGGTATTCAGCAGGTTCCCGCCAGTGATGGTTGACATATCGTTAAATTGCGTGGGGATGCCGGGTATAAAGCAATTTTGGCCACCTGGCTGACTCCATGAAAAATCAGCAACCGGAGGTTCGTGAACAACGACCTGTTTAACGACCGTTGCGACACAGCCATGCAGTGTGGTCACCGTCAGAGAAACATTGAAAGTTCCTGCCGAGGTAAAAGTATGGAATGGATCCTGTACATTTGAAGGGCCTGTGAAGTCTCCAAAATCCCATTGCCATGAAACGATGTTATCACCCATGCAGGAGGAAAGATTGTGAAAATGGGTCTGTGCGTTTTTACAAACAGTATCAGCCGTAAAATCGGCCACTGGACTGGGATAGACGCTGACGGCCTGCGTATCGCATGCAACACAGCCATTGGCATTCGTGACACAAAGGATCACATCGTACAACCCGGGGTTTATATAGGTATGCGAAGGATTTTGCACGGTTGAGGGGGTGGAAAAATCCCCAAAATTCCAGTGCCACGAAGTAATCTGACTCCCCGACCCGTTTGAAAAGTCGGTAAAAAAGGTTAGCTGGTTTGCACAGGGCGAGTTGAACTGGAACATTGCCGTCGGTAACGCGTGAACATTTACATACCTTGTAAAGGTGCTTGAACATCCATTGGTGTCTGTCACCGTAAGGACCACGGTGTATTGCCCCTGAAGTGCATACAGGTGCATAACCGGATCTGTATAAATGCCGTAATCCATGGTATGGCTGTCTCCGAAATTCCAGTGCCAGTGGCTTATGGCCGATCCGGGGGCGGTTGAAATGTCATGGAATACGGTAAAATCGCCAACGCAATTTTCGATTACATTAAAATTGGCAAGAGGTTTAGAGAAAATTACAACCTGGTGTGTGATTGAATCATAGCAATATCCATTATCGTATACCTTTAGCTTTACCTGGTAGGTTCCGGGAGCAGAATAGGTGTGCGTCGGATTTTGCAACCCTGAAACATTCTGGGGGTCGAGCGGGTTATCTCCGAAGTTCCATTGCCAAACAATCACATTTCCCGTGGATGCATATGACTGGTCAGTAAAATGGGTAGCTGTTCCAAAACAAGGCGACGACCATGCAAATTCAGCATTGGGCGATTTATCGTAGTAAAACTGTTTGGTTACAGAATCGACACAATTGTTGTTTCCTGTCACAATGAGGGTCGTATGGTAAAGCCCCGGTGAATTATAAACATGAGCAGCATTCTGAGTATAGGCATAATTAGCAGACCCCGAAGCAGGATCGCCGAAAATCCATTTCCAGCTTTTCACACCGCCTGCTCCGGAGGAAATACCCGTAAATTTCACCGTATCGCTGGTACATCCCCAGGTATATGTAAAATCAACCTGCGGCAATGATTTTACAAGTACCGGTTTGGTTATACTGTCGGCGCAACCTGTATTGTCAAAGAGGGTCAGGCGCACACTGTGCAAACCAGCATAGGTAAACTGGTATTCCATCGAGGGAACCCATGGATGGACTGTATAGGGCCCCAGGTCATCAAAATACCAATTCCCATGGTCAATCGTGGTCGACAGGTTCAGGGAATAACCTGTAAACTTCGTTTTTATCCCAAAACAGGCAGTATCTGCTTCAAAATCAACCTGTATGACCGGGTTGATCGTGACTAAACGCATGGTATCGGCAACGCACCCTGCCCCGGTTGTGACGGTCAGTGAAACATTGTAGGTTCCGGTCAATCCCGTGTAGGTATGCGTTGGACTGATTTGCGTAGACTGATTGCCATCTCCAAAATCCCAAACATAATCCAACCCTGATGTTGGATACCCTATTGATAAGTTAGTAAAAATAACGGTCCGGCTTTGGCAGACATTGCTGTAGGAAAACGCGGCATGAGGTACCGAATCAATGAGAATAGTAATACTGTCGGTGGCTGTACAGTGATTAACATCTGTCATTGTAATCACATAGGTATCGGAAAAAGTGGGAGTTATCAATGGCTCAAGTTGATTTGGATTGATGACTCCCGCGACCGGTAACCAGGCAAAAGTGTAAGGATAGGTTCCCCCGTAACCGTCCACATTCATTTGGATGCTGCTGCCTTTGCACACCGTGGAGTCAAGGTTGTTGATGTGTACTATCAAATTTGGGTTTTGCGGAAGAAACACACTGTCATGTACAGGGCAACTTCTAGTATCGGTTACAGTAACTAAATACCATTGACTTGCAAGGAGACCGGAAATCTGGTTTGTTGTTCCTCCATTACTCCATTGATAATGGTAAGGAGGTGTTCCCTGAGAAGGCGTGGCTGTGACGGTCCCGTTGTTTTGCCCATAACAAACAACCGGGGCCTGGAAATTAATTATAATCGGAGCCGGTTCAATGATTGTTACAGTCCGGACTACCTGATTCAGATTAGCATCCTTAATTACAAAGGTATAATTGCCGGCAGCGAGGTTCGTCAGGAGATAGGTAAACGGAGAGTTTGAAAGAGGCGTGGTTATATTGTTATAAAGAACTGTATATGGTGATACACTGCCAGAAACAGTGAGTTTAATCCATCCATCCTGTTCGCCGAAACAGCTGATATTGGATGAGTCGACCTGAACAAACAGGGCCGAAGGTTCGATCAAGGTAACACAATTGGATTTTTTACATCCATGTGCATCAGTTATAGTATCACAATAGATTCCTAAGCCGAGATTTGCAAGGGTAGAGGTAACTCCGGTCTGAACAAGCAGTGTTGTCGGGTCAGGAAATTTGTACCAGTGATGAGTATAGGGAGGTGATCCTCCCCCTGCTACCATGGTAATCGAGCCATTGGTCAGCCCAAATCCACTCGGGTTAACAATGTTTACCGGAGCAAGGGTAATTGCCGGCGGACGGATAATAGTTACTGTTGTACAGGTTGACTTGCAACCCTTCAGGTCCATCACGCCTAACATGTAGGGTCCGGGCGGCAGCCCCGAGAATAACGGGGAAGAACCATAACCGGATGCAGGACAATGTAATGTATATTGATAGGTTGGAGTTCCGCCTGTTACGTTCTTGATGGTTATTTGTCCGACATCTCCGTCCGTGTAACAATTGATATCGGTTTTATCGTAGTTAAACAACAACTGCTCAGGCTGCGAAATTGTAAAACAGGAATTCACCTTGCAGGAATTAATATCAGTGACTGTTACACAATAGGTTCCGGCACACAAACCGGAAATAATTTGTTGATTCCCTATAATGATGCCTGGGGTAGCTACTTTGGACCATGCAAATGAATATTGAGGAGTTCCTCCTGTTGCATAAACAGTTGCAGTTCCATTACAGTCATTGTAACAATTTAGCATAGACGTATAATCTATATTGGCAATCGTAAGAGGAGCAGCAGGCTGGTTGATGGTTATTGATTTTGAGACACTGCAATTGTTAGAGTCAATGACAGTTACGACATAACTACCAGGACAAAGATTTATGATCGGATTTCCCCCAACAGGAATACTTCCCGGCATTTTCACCCAGCTATAACTGTATTGTTTATTGCCGCCTGATGCGGTCGCATTGGCTGATCCGGTGCAATCACCATAGCATTTTACATCCTGTTGGGTCGCCGTGACGGTAAGTGCAGATATTATAACTGAAGCAGATTTTTTACAGCCATTTTTATCTGTGACTGTCACGGTATATATCCCCGTCGATAATCCGGTTGCAATGGCTGTTGTTTGTCCACCCGGAGACCATACATAGGAATATGAAGCTGAACCTCCGGTAACAATGGCCTGAGCAGCGTATGTGGAGCAATCAGAGGAGGTTTTAAAGCCTATATTTATTGAAGTTGGCTGTGGCATGGTAATCAGAAATGTCCTCTGACAACTTTTAGAGTCACTCACTGTTACCGAATAATTACCAGCGATCAAACCAGAAGTAACGCTTGATGTACTTCCATTTGACCACATATAATGATAAGCAGGTGCGTAAGAAAATGGCGTTCCACCTGAGGCATTAATGGTGATCGCACCACTGTTCCCCCCATTACATAATACGGTATCAATGGTAAATGTTGCTGTGATCTGCGGGCTTTCATTAATGGTTATCGTATCGCAAACATTAATCCCGCTTCCATTGTCATCAGTAACGCATATAGTGTAACTACCATGAGGGATGTTGAAAATGCAGGGATTATGTATCACACTTGGAGGTAGCCCCGGGGTGGGAGAAATAGAACTCCAGGTATACCCGTATGAAGGGCTGCCTCCTGACGCAATTACACACCCCCATCCGGCGTTCATACCATAACATATTGAGTCATTGTGTGTGACAGTGATTGATAACGGGACGATTAAGATACAAGCTAATTTCGTGCATCCCTTTGAGTCACGTATCGTATCGCAATACTCTCCCGGTGAAAGACCGCAAACGGTAGCAGTAGTAGCGCTTGTCTGCCAATGGTGGGTATATGGCCCAACACCACCTGATGGCGTGACCGTGATGCAATACGTCGTTGGAATTCCACTAACGGCTTGAATTGAATAGCTGTAAACAAGCGGAGGGGGTTCGCTTATATGCCTGCTTAGATCCTCGATGACACACCCGTTACCATCTGTAATTGTTATATCATAATCTCCTCCTCTTACGAGATAGGTGATGCCTGTACCCGAAAGATTCGCATTATGGATGGTGTCCCGAATCGAATTTTGCAGGCAATATGAGACAATCGGATTGATAAAAACAGCGTATGGGGCCACGCCTCCGCCAACTTTAACAATAATTTTCCCGGTACTGTCACAATTGCATTTTATGGTGTTCGGCGGGGTTGAAACACTCAAAATAAGTGCTGGCGGCTCAGTCATCGTTACATGAACAGTATCGGGTGTGCATGTGTAAATGTCAGAGACAGAAATAATATAAGACCCTGCACTTAAACCGGTAAAGGTATTACCTGACACCCAGGGGCCATTGTTCAATTTATATTTCAATGGCGGTGTCCCCCCTTTGGCAAAAACAGTGACCTTTCCATCCGGTGGGATTTGCCCATTACATTTAACAGGGATGATTCTGACACTGTCAATAACAAAAGGATCAGGTCCTCCAACAGTTGCACTAACAGCAACGCTTTCACACCCGTATGCGTCAACAATTTTAAAGTCGTGAATCCCTTTCCCAAGACCTGTGAAGGTGTTATTTGTAGATGGTGTATTCTCCGTGTAGCCTCCTGTACAGCCTCCTGTTGAGGTTTTTATCCAATATGTATAAGGTTTCTCCCCTCCTTTTCCCCAAATGGTCACTGTACCGTTTGTACTGTAACTGCATGGGCTTACATCGGCAACTGTTTTAGAAGAGTCTGTCAGTGGGATATAATTGTTTTTAAAGTACCAATTTAAGTTATTTCCCAGGTCAATGGAACGTTTTGCAGTATCTGTACCAGCAGATGGTAACAGAAAACTGCCATTAATGCCTTTTAGTTCAACATAATCAAGAAGCTGCGGATGATTAGTTGCAATCGTAGCCTGCAGGACATTATCAGCGCTTCGGATACGGGTATGTTCACAATAATAATTTCCAAAAAGGATGATCGTATCATGAACGGTCTGCGTCTTATTTTTCTCTAACGTCAGACTGTCTTTTGCATACACGTTGCAAGAACATCCATAAGGCCAGATGCGCCTCATCATCATCTTGTTAAATTCATTTGAGCCTGATAGCAAGTATCCGTTGGCATTAAATCTGCATGAATCAGCGTAATTATTATTGCCATCAATGGTTCCGTTGCGGTTAAAATCAATGATTTTGTCTATCTGGTTATTATTTCCCTGTAACAGACCATAATCAATATTTCTGCAATCGCCACACACACAAGTACTCGGGTGGGTCGAAAAAAAGAACCTTGTAAATCTGCAAGAATCAGAATATGCTAATCCATTTTTGTATATTTCTACAGAATCAAATCTACAAGTATCAACGTAAAGTCTTGCATTGGCTTTAAACAATAAATTATTATACAGATTATGTTTCCCCATGAACTTTCCATTTTGACTAAATTCGATATCCGGGTACTGCAAATTTATCCCAGATAACATTGTTGACAAATTCGATCCCATGGGTCCCCCCAGTAAAAATATTTTTGATGTTGAACTAGAAAGAATAGTTAATGAATTCAGGTTATTATTGATATTACAACTAACGATAGTAGAATCATACTGGTCATTCTCCAAATCAATTTTGAGTAATGTTCCTGTCATATCTAAAATTCGGGAATACGACAAATTTACCGGGTTTGAATAAAACCGGTAACATTCAACTTCATGGCCATTTGTGACCACATGCCCCCTGTTCAACATTATATTTCCTGCTGCATTAAAGTTGCTTAGAAAATTCCATTGTCCCATATTCCCTTCAAAAACAACTGCATTTGGGAAGGAGTGATTGGCTGTGTTAATTGTAGCAATTTTATTTGATGCTCTAAAATACGTTATACCAGTATATGTAACCAATAGATTTGAACAAAATGTCAGATCTCCATAAATCTGTAACGATGCAGAACCTGTTAAGTCAGGTGTCCATAACGTCACATTAGACCAATCCATATTATTACAATCAATGGATCCGCCATTAAGGTTCACTTGTTGATTGTTTGCGGTGAACGATCCATTATCAAATACAACATGAGTATTTAAATTGGGAATGCCAGCTCCACCCAGCCCGCCGCTTGTTGCCGCCCAATGAGCTGGATCCGTGAAATCACCAGATCCATCAACCCAATAGTATGTCGTCTGACCGCTTGCTTTGATTGAAAACCCAACTGATATCAACAAAAGAAATAAAAAGTGCTTTTTCATAAAGGGGGTGTTAATATGGGTACGCATCATCCGTTTCATTCTCAAATATTTGCACATTTAATCATAACAAATTTAATACATAAAATATCTTTTCCGTATACTTTTTTTATTAAAAAATCAAGTTTATAATATATTTATTTTGAGAATTAATAAGGTTAATTATCAACATATCAGCAATTACTGTACTTCTATGATTACCAAACCATAACAGATTGAAAATTTGATATGAAACATTGTTCACCATGATTTTTGTTAATTTCATTAACACTGCCTCAAGATGGTATCTGGCACTTGCGTTCCTGAAAACGCATAATGTCAAAATTGCGCGAAAAAAACCTCAAGATAATGATTGTGTCTTCTGATTTTTATCAAAAAAAAGCACGGGCGTTGCTTGATGAATTAGAATAATTGCTATTAATCAGCTCATTTTTAAATGAGCGACTGCATACAGGGTGGCTCTCATGTTACCATACTATTGGGGCAGGGATTGAATACGAGGCATTGAGTTTCAATGCTGATTGCACTAAGAAATGTGACAATTGCGGGGAGAACATGGTTCTTCAGATTAAATTCGGATTTGGATTAGACGCTGGAGAAGTAACCTATTTTACAACTTCCCTATTACAGGAACGAAACAACACGGAATCCCAAATAATCATAACGGCCATCCGGCTTACTGCAGGACCGTAAAGCGGACCTGCATGCTGATGCCGGAATGCACCAGGCGCCCCCGCGGAAAACCCGATGGCCTCCTGATTCCGGACCTGCCGGATTCACCTGGGATTCCCCGGGATAAAGGTCATAACAATCGCTACACCATTCCCTTACATTACCTTCCATGTCATACAAACCCCATGGGTTGGCATCGTAACTTCCAACAGGCATGATGCGTCCAGGAAAGGGTCCCTTACTACAATTAAGGTATGGGTAATCTCCATTAAAATTCCCCTGAGATGTATTTAGGCATTTACCTGACCAGAAAGCCGTCGTGGTGCCTGCCCTTGCGGCATATTCCCATTGAGCCTCCGTGGGCAGGGAGCATCCAAGCCAGTCAGCAAAGGCTTTTGCATCGTTCCAGCTCATATGAACAACAGGATGGTTATATTCACCAGGTGGAAGCAGGTGTCCCAGTTCATCGTATCTCCAGTTCACTTTCGCATTACTCTTCCACTTTTCCCCCGACCAAAGGGCGCTACCTTTACGCCCACCCGTGCCTTTTTCCGCATCTGTAATATAACCGGTTGAGTCAACGAAAACCTTAAATTGCGCCACGGTTATTTCGAACTTGCTCATCTTAAAAGCGCTGAGTGTTACCTTGTGCTGATGTTCGTCATCTTTACGATTTGCTTCATTCCTTGGGCTGCCCATGGTAAAGGTGCCTCCCGGAATATCTACCCACTCAATAACTGGTTTTTGAGCGGTAACCGCTATCGCCCCATGAACGAGCACGAAAAACACGATCCACTTAGCAGGCATTTTGAACGTTTTTACCATGATCTGGAAATATTAAAACTGTTGTACCAGCAACTTTGAGCGCCTATTTTCATAGAATTACGGCCTTTGTTTTATATGCTTTTTCCAAAATCCTGCACCCAATAGTTGTCTTTAAAAGCACTCCCCATTTCCTTGAAATCGGGGTTCATCATGTTCCTGCAATGGCCCGGACTTTTTTTCCACATCGCCATGACTTCACCAACGCTCTCGGCTCCCATGGCGATGTTTTCACCATAGGCCGACCAATTATAGCCAGCCTGGCTCAGCCTGGTTTCAGCCGTCGATTTGTCGGACCCTGAATGAGATAAGAAATTATTTCCGGCCATATCCTTAACATGCTTCCTGGCAGCCGACTCCAGTTTCGGATTCCATTTGAGGGGTGAAACAGCCCGCATACGCACACTCCCGCATGAGCACCCGGATGCCCTGAGTTCGTTTACGGCTTTCAACATGGCCTGGTTAAGCGAATCCTGGCTGAAAGTTGGGAACGTAAGAAACATGAACAAAAAGAAAACGGGAAATTTTAGGTTCATTAGAAAATATTTAACTTAAAGTACCGGAAAATCACCAGAATTCCGGACACTCCCAGGGAGTACTCCCTTCTAAGTGTCCCCCACGTTCCCTGCCTGATGACGATCCTGACCGGGCGGAACTTCCCCCGACAATATTCTTTCTGTTAATTTCATGGATTAAATAGATTTTATGGGCCATTATGAGCATAAATATAATTCTTTTTTTCATTCCAAATGCATTTATTTTTATCGAATCAACATGAGACTGCCCTTGGTTTGAGGGGATTTCCCATTTTTGTTGTCGGATCCGTTCCATGGTGATTCATCCACAAAGGTTGCTTTGATAATCCATATATAGTTCCCCTGTGGCATCATATTGCCCTCAAATGTGCCATCCCATCCTTCAGTCGGAACCCCATTGTCGTCAAGTTGGTCAGACTGCCACATCAGGTGGCCCCAAATATCAAATACTGAGACATGGTATGTTTTAAGGTTAACACCAATTGGCTGAAATAACCTGATACCTAGGTTAGTGCTCGTCGGAGTAAATGCATTTGGGACATAAAGACCTTTAAACAACAGTTTATATTCATAGAAAGTTGTATCTGTGCAGTCATTACTGCCATAACTTACCAGCCGGATAATGTAGCTTCCATCATTTGTATAGAGATGCACTGGGTTTGAATCATTGTTAATCACATTGTCGCCAAAATTCCATTCATAGAATTTTGCAAATTTTGACTGATTTTTAAACTTTAGATTCCCAAGTTTCCCTCCAATGGTGTCATCAAAAGTAAAGGAACTTATTGGTGATATGAAAACATCAATTGTCTTTTGTATCGTTTCACGACATCCAAAACCGTCGAAAACCTCCTGGGATACAGAGTACTTTCCAGGACTTGGATAACGATAGACCGGATTCTTCAGATCAGAAGTATCAACAGGGTTTGAGCTATCACCAAAATGCCATGACCATCTTGAAACTGGGACATCGCCAGCAACCGTAACATCTGTGAATATCAACGGATCATGTGAACATGCCAAAGGCGTAGAGAATCCAGCAACTGGTATCTTATGAACAATTACCTGTTTTTTCACTGTGTCTTTACACCCGAGTTCATTTTCGATCGAAAGAGAAACACTGAACAGACCCTCTTTACTAAACAAATGGACAGGGTCCGACAGGGTGCTCTTGTTGGCATTACCAGTTGACGGGTCCCCAAAAACCCATTGCTGGTGGATTATTGCGTAAGGGTCGGTGCTGGTGGTATTTTTAAACCCTGAAGGTTCACCAAAACATACTGCATTACACGAAAAACCGGCTCTGGATGAAGCTCTCACTTCAACAACCCTCATGAAAGTATCCAATACCGAATCAGCACCAACTGACGACGAAACGATCAGGTAAACCTTAAAAGTTCCTGCAGTATTATAAATGTGTTTCTGATATTTTTTATAATTATAATATACAACAGGATTACTCCCATCACCAAAAATCCAAGTCCATTTTTTAATTAATTTAACGGGTGAAGAGTTGTCGGTAAAAGTAACCGAGTCCAATGTGCATTTGAGTAAACTATTGAAGGTAAAACCTGCAGAAAGACACGACACCTCGACATTTTTAGTTATTTTGCTTTCACATCCGTTACTGCTTATCGTTTTTACTGAAACAGTATAATTGCCGAATGCAGGAAAATGATGGCTGATTGAAGGCGGCACCGGAAGTACTTGTTCAGGCAGTGAGGAATCTCCAAAATCCCAGACGAGAAAGTCAATGGAAACTCCATTTGGTTTGCAAAGGCTGGTAAAAGTCATTGTCGTATCAGGGCAATGCGTAAGAGAATCGGTTTTGAAATCTGCGATTGATCCATTTTTTATTGTGACGATTTTAAAGGTGCTATCAACACAATTATCTGAATTAGCAGCTTTCATTTTAACCATATATATTCCTGGAATGACAAACAAGTGTGTTGGGGAATATAATCCAGAACTATTGTTGGGACCGGAGGCTGGATCCCCAAATTTCCAGCTAACAGAATGCAACTCATCACCCGTAGCCAAATTTACCGGGGTGAATAGCGTAGCCTGACCGGTACATTCCGCATCGGTTGTAAACGTAAACTTAAAGCCAGGCTTAACAAACACGGAATCAACAATGGTATCTTTACATCCTTGTTGATCCATTACCATCAATTGAACGCTGTAATGAGTATTGGTAGCAGGGTAAGTCACCACAGGATCCGGCAATGTCGAACCCGGCATACCGGGCCCGAAGTACCAGGTCCGGTTTACAATATTTGCACCCTGGGTGACGGATTCATCAGTAAAATAGACCTTGCCAGCCGGGCAATAGCTATTTTCATAGGTAAATTTAGCCAGGGGAACCGGGTAGATATTCAGGGTTTCAGATACGGAATCCTTACATCCATAAGAATTGTCAATAACCAGCCATACCGTGTAAATACCCGCCGCATTATAGGTATGTACCGGATTCTGAACCGTATCTGTCGCACCATCGCCAAATTTCCAAAGCCATTTTGTTATTACTCCTGCCGTAGTTATAGATTGGTCGGTAAAATGAGTTGCAAGTCCCAGACAATTATTAGCTGCCTGAAAAATCGCTACCGGTGTTTGATGTACAAGCACGTGCAACGTGGTGTCGTGCTGGCATTGCATTACACTGGTCACTGTTAATTTAACCGTTTTAACCCCGGCCGATGAATAAAGATGGGTCGGGTTTTTCAATGTTGAAGTACCACCATCTCCAAAGTTCCAGGACCAACTGATGAGTGATCCTGACGAAATGGTTGACAGATCAGTAAATTGAGTGAATGCTCCAAGACAAACCGTATCTGCATTAAAATTCACAAATGGAGCTGGGCTGATTGTGACGGGTTTTACAATGGTATCCCTGCAGCCATGGATGTTTGTTGTAACCAGCCGGACATTGAAATTGGCCGCGCCGGAGAAGATGTGCGCAGGGTTCTGAGCGGTTGAGAAGTTGAGAATCCCTGTTGTTGGATCGTCGAAATTCCAATCCCAGGAAGTGATCTGCCCTCCGCTGTTCTGTTGGGAAAGATCATGAAACTGAACAGCCTTCCCTTTACAATTTTCATACGGGAATTCGAAATTGGCAATCGGATTAGCCTCGACCACCACCAGTTTTGTTGTTGAATTGATACATCCCTCAGAAGTATGCACAGTAAGGATTACATTATAACTCCCGGCATTGACATAGGTATGGGACACATTCTGCGGCGTTGGGAAGTTGATGGTAACGCTGTTGCCATCACCAAAATTCCAGATCCATTGTGTAAGGTAACCCTGGGAGGTAGACGACTGGTCATCGAAGAATACGACGGAACCGGCACAATTGGCCGTGGTGTTTAAAAACGCCGCCTGGGGTCCTGGTAAAACCAGCACATTTTTGGTTATGGTTTCTTCACAGCCGTTCGAATTTTTAACTTTCAGCGTGACCTGGTAGATTCCGGAAGCCACATACGTGTGCATCGTATCCTTGGCAAATGAATGCGGGGTATTATCCCCGAAATACCAATCCCACGAGGTGAGGATACCGGAATTCGCGACAGAATTGTCATTGAAATGCGTCGGCGTTCCCTTGCAAACGGTATCTGCAAGGAAGTCGGCTGTTGGCCTGGCCCCTACTGATACGAGTTTTGTTTTCGTTGACGAACAACCCTCCACGTTCGTGGTTACAAGCGTAACACTGTATGTATTATGGGTATTAAAGGTATGACCGGGATTTTGCGCGGCAGATGTATTGGAAGTACCGGAGGTTGGATCTCCGAAATTCCAGTTCCAGGTAACTAAGCTCCCGCCACTGTTTGTCTGTGAGAGATCGTTGAACTGAACCGGATCTCCTTCACACCGGATGGATGAGAACGCGTAATCGGCAATCGGGCTGGCCAGGCTGTTAACCAGGTGAACCCTGGACGCCTTACAACCGTCGGAGGTCGTTACCGTGAGCGTGACATAATGCTGGGTCGCCCCGGGCAGAAATACATGGGTCACCGGGGTATTGGAGGTGAGCAGTATTTGATACCCATCGCCAAATTGCCAGAACCAGCTTACAATCTGACCATGCTGTGTGGTGGCAAGACTCGTGTAGGTTACCGGTTCATTTAAGCACTTTGGAGCATTGGTCGTAAAATCCACAACCGGCAGCGCAATCACCTGCACAGGCAACACGATGGAGCTCGTACAGTTGTTGGAGTTGGTTACCGTCAGCCGGACCATGTAAGTCCCGGGGGCGGGGTACATGTGTGCCGGATTTTGAACCCCACTGGTGCCGCCATCTCCGAAATCCCAGGCCCAGGTCTTAATGGAAGGGGCATTGGCAATCGTTTGATCGGTGAACAAGGTGAGGCTGTCGAAGCAGGCCGCGCTGGCAGAGAACATCACCTGTGGCCCCTGCTGTATGGGAACAATTTTATCCACCGTATCTGCACATCCTTCGATGTTATGAACCACCAGTATTACATGGTAATTGCCGGGCAGCGAATACACGTGGTATGGGTTCTGGCTTGCCGAAGTATTCAACGTCCCTGTAATGGGATCGCCAAAATTCCAGTACCAGTTTTGGATAGCCGAACCGCCCTGGGTTTGTGATGCATCGTTGAAATGGACGGTATCGCCCGAACAAGGGGCTGAATATTGGTAGTTGGCAACTGGACTTACCAGGCTGTTTATCAGGCGCTCCCTGGTTGCCTGGCAGTTGTCGGAGGTTGTGACTGTCAGTTTCACGTGATGCTGGGTATCCGTTCCTGCAAAAACATGGGTAACCTGCGTGTTACCGTTGTTAACCACCGTCAGTGTCGTCCCGTCATCAAAATCCCAGAACCAAGTTAAAATCTGCCCGTGCTGGGTGGTCGACATGTTGGTAAAGGTAACAAGGCTTGTCAGGCATTGCGGCGCATCGCTTGTAAAATCTGCAACAGGCAACGCGATTACCTGCACAGGCAGGGTGACCGAAGCGCTGCAGCCATTGGAATTAACTACCTTCAGGGTTACCTGGTAAGTACCAGTCGCGGTGTAAGTATACGATGGGTTTTGGAGCATCATATGCGGGGTTCCGTCACCAAAATCCCAATCCCAGGTTGAAATTGACGAGGCATTGGGGACCGTTTGATCGGTGAAATTGGTCGGGCTGCCAAAGCATGTTATGTTCGCCGTGAAGAGCGCCACAGGCGCCTGGAGGATATTGATCGTTTTTTTCACGGTATCCGTACAACCCTCCAGGTTGATTGCTACCAGGGTAACCTGGTAAACACCTGCTTGCGAGAAGATATGGAACGGGTTCTGCAGGTTTGAGGTATTCAGCGTGCCTGTCACAGGATCGGCGAAATTCCAGGCCCAGGCCAGGATGGGAGAACCTCCGGAAGCCTGCGAAAGATCGGTAAACTGAACGGTGTCGCCCGCGCATGGAGCCGAATATTGATAATTAGCCACCGGGCTGATGATACTGCTGATGGCCCGCACTTTTGTGGCAGTGCAACCGTCGGAGGTCACCGTCGTAAGTGTAACGTAATGAACAGACTGCGGTAATCCCTGGAAAATATGGGAAATGATCGTGTTGCCGTTGGTGGTGACCGTGTTTACGGATCCGTCGCCGAAGTCCCAGATCCACTGAACGATTTGCCCGTGCTGGGTGGTCGATGTGTTGGTGTACTGTACGGGTGAGGTGATACATTGTGGTGCGTTACTGATAAAATCAGCTACGGGTAAAGCCACTACTTCGACAGGCAGCGTAACAGACGCCGTGCATCCGTTTGAATTGACCACCGTAAGTTTTACCATGTGAATACCCAGTGTTGTGAATGCATGGAACGGGTTTTGCTGGGTATTGTAGTTGTTGTCGCCGAAATCCCAATTCCAGGATACGATGGATGCTGCATTGGGTATGGTTTGATCGGTGAACTGGGTTGCAGTGCCGAAGCAGGTGATCCCTGCTGTAAACATGGGCTCAGGCCCCTTGATGATGTTTACAAGTTTACTCACCGTGTCAAGGCAATTATCAAGGTTCTTCACGATCAGTTTGACCGGGTACCCATTTTGCGAGTTGAAAATGTGCGACGGGTTCTGGAGCGTGGAGGTGTTGGATGTTCCGGAGATCGGGTCAGCGAAGTTCCAGTTCCAGTTTTGAAGACCAGTTCCTCCCATAGTCTGCGTCAGGTCGGTGAATTGCACCTCCTGTCCTGTACATGGCGCCGAGAAGGAGAAATCTGCCGCCGGGACAGCCAGGCTCTGGATTACCTTCTCCGTGAAAGCCTCACAACTGTCGGATGTTTTAACAGTAAGCCTGACCGTATGTTGCAAGGCCGATCCGACGAAAGCGTGTGTGACCTGCATGTTCCCGCTAAATGTGGTCATGGGTGGGGTGCCATCCCCGAAGTCCCAAACCCATCTTTTGATCAGGCCATGGGCGGTGGTCGAGGTACTCACGAATGTCGCGGGGAGATTCAAACACTGCGGTGCGTTGCTAAAAAAATCGGCAACCGGAAGCGGTACCACATCCACCGGAATTGTAATCGAGCCGGTGCAATTGTTGGAGTTGACAACAGTGAGGGTCACATTAAATGTTCCGGCTTGCGAGTAGGTGTAGATCGGATTTTGCGCTGGTGAATGGGTACTCCCGTCCCCGAAATTCCAATCCCAGGAAATGATGGAAATTGCATTGGCGACAGACTGATCCGTGAAAAGTGTTGAATTTCCCAGGCAGGTAACGCCGGGCGTGAACATGGCCTGGGGGCCATGGATGATATCCACCGGTTTCTGAATTGTATCAGAACACCCGTTGAAACTCAAAACGATCAGTCTCACCGTATATTGGCCGGGCTGGGCAAAAGTGTGGGAAGGGTTCTGCAATGAAGAGTAGTTGCCCACGCCCGATCCCGGATCACCGAAATCCCAGCTCCAGCTTTGGAGCGTGTTACCGCCAAACGTTAGCGTGGCATCCGTGAAATAAACAACCTCCGTGGCACAGGGTGCCGAGTAGTTGAAATTCGCGGCAGGAACGGGTGTTATCGTGACATCATGAACTATGGATGCAGTACAGCCAAAACTGGAGGTGACAGTCAGCGTGACCGGGTAAACACCCGTGCCCGGGTATACATGGGTCATGATCGATGACGCCGGGAAAACAACGGTACTATCTTTACCGTCGCCAAATTGCCAGTGCCATGATTGGATATATCCCCCGCCTGTCGTGGATGACTGGTCAGTAAATGTCACCGTCGTGCCCGAGCAATCAAGCGTGCTGGTAATGAACAGGGCCGTGGGAAGATCGCGTACGATTGCTTCATGCGTGACCGATTTGTGACATCCGAGACTATCCGTGACAAGAAGCACGGGATGATAAATTCCGGGAGCCTGGTAGAGATGGATGGGTTCTACAGGAGACGTAAAAGTCATGCCCGAACCATCATCAAAATCCCAGTGCCATTCCGTCACCTTCAATTTATCAGGTCCCGACAAATGGAACTGGGTGGGGGTCCCCAGGCAAACCGGGTTGTCGTTGAAATCAACAGCCGGGGCCGGGTAGACCACCAATATTACACTATCGCTCATCCATCGTGAACAGCCGGTGGCGGGGTTGGTGGCAGAAACCTTGTAAATGCCGGGGTCGCTGAACGTGCCAAAGGTAAATGGAACCCCATTCCCCAGTACTGTGGGGTTAAGCGCGGTACTGCCCCAGAAAAGCTGGTAACTTATCCCGTATTGGGTCTGAAGCATGCCGATGGGAACACCTGGTAAACCCTGGCAGAAAGAGACATTCAACGATGGGGTCATGCCGAAATCAACGGGCAACGGGTTCACATGCACCAATGCAGTGGTATTTCCCAGTGTACCCGTACAATGCAGATCCCTGACCTCTTGTAACGTGTAGGTAGTATTGGAGGAAGGATTGACAAAAAAGGTGAACGGGGAGCTGATGAGGTTGAATAACGTGTCATTGGACACGCCATTGGAATAAATGATCCTCCAGGGAGGCATCCCGGTCATATGCACGGTCAATCCGGCCGTACTTCCGGCACAGATTGTCGTATCTCCCGAGAAAAAGGCTGTGGGGACCGTAAAGAAGGATATCTTCACCGAATCTTTTGCTGTGGCGGTAAGACACTGTTGAGTCCCGTTAACAACGACTGTCAGCGTGACATTGCCGGCGGTATAATCGGAAGGACTTGGCGTATAATCCGGGTTCAGTGCATGCAGATTACTGAAGATACCACTCCCCGAGGTCGACCATTGTACCTGCTGGTAATTGGTGGCCTGGGCTTGCAGGCTTAAAAAGGTATTTCTGCAGAGTACCGTATCGTTACCGGCATCAACCCATGGTTTGTGGTGAATGTGAAGTACCATGGTATCTTTCTGGTATTCCGCGATACAATGTTGTGTTCCCTGGGCTTTCAGGATAAGCATCACGCTTCCGGTTGCGATATCGGCCGCACCCGGCGTGTAAACCGGGTTCACGATCGCCGTGTTGCTGAAGGTTCCGTCGCCGGTGGTCATCCAGAGGGAGGAGGTAAAATTAGTAATTGTACCCTGGAGTGCCATTGTTTCGGAGCTGCAAATGGTATCATCCGGCCCTGCATTGACAACGGGCAGGTGGTGAATAAATAATTTCACCGTGTCAGAAATGGAATCGGCGGAGCATTTCCCCTGGCCGTAGGCAGTCAGGATCAACCTGACACTCCCGATGGCAATATCCGATGTACCCGGGTTGTACCAGGGAGTTGTAGCCGTGGAGTTGCTGAAGAAGCCATCCCCGGTGGTTTTCCACCAAACCGAAGATTGATGCATGGCAATTCCCGCGAGATGATAATCATGGTTTTCGCAAATGGTATCATCCTGGCCGGCCAGTGCCACGGGGAACTGCTGAATGGTAAGCCTGAGCTGGTCCGTCACGCTGTCGCCCGAACAGGTCAGGTTTCCGTACATGGTCATGGAAATGTTCACAAAACCCTGGATGGTATCAAGCGGGCCGGGCGTGTACACCGGATCCGCAAAATGTCGGTTGTCGAACGTACCGTCGCCACTGGTTTTCCAGTTGATGGATGAAAAATGCAGACCTGATCCATACAGATTGACTTTCTGACCGGCACAAATGGTGTCGTCGGGTCCGGCGTTGGCTACAGGCTGGGGATCTATTGTGAGGAGTAACGTGTCGTACATGGGCTGGTATAAACATTCCCAGGTAGCTTTGGCTTCGAGTACCAGGTAAACATATCCTGCTGCCCTGTCCCCATTGCCTGGCGTGTAAACCGGCTGTAAAAAAGTATCGTGATCAAACAGCCCATCCCCGCCCCAGGTCGACCATTTCAGGCTGGAATAAAAACTTGCAACCGGATTCATCTGAATGGTATGACCACTGCAAACTGAGGTATCAGCCCCAGCATTGACCACCGGCATCGGGTTGATGATCACGGTATTGTTCATGGTATCGGAGCACATAGTAAAACTATTCATGGCTACAATCCTGTAATGGCCTGCGAGCATCGATCCGAAATCGAGCGGGTAACCGGTACCAGGCTTGGAAGTTCCGAATGGCACCCCATTTAACAACAACTGGTAGTTTACATTCACCTCTGAACTGTCGAGTCCGACATTACTTGGCTCGCAGTTGACACCTGCGCGGGTGGCATTGTATATCACTGGTCCGGGGTTGATAATGACAGAGTCAAGCATGTTGTCGGAACAGCTTGTGTTCACGAACCAGGCAAAAACAGTATAAGTACCAGCGAGGTATTGTGGTCCGAAATGCAGGATTGGGACTGCACTATTGCCATCCAGGTGTGGCAAAACCGGGATCCCGTTCCGTCTCAGTTCATACCTGACACCGGTTTGTGACCCGTTCAGAAATATATCGGTTCCCGGGCAATGGGGCCCTGAGGGGTTTATCGAGTAACGGATCGGGGTGGGCTGCAAAACAGCCTGACCGGTCATGTAGGCATGACAGTTACTGCCAGCAAAGTGGGCCACGACCGTGTAGGTTCCCTCTGGTTGTGGACCAAAAGTAACCGGCAAACCATTTGTTCCTGCCTGAGCCGGAGAAATTATATTTACCCCGTTCTGGATTAGTTCATAAATCACACCTGTTTGTGAATTAACCAAGCCGACAGGCATGTTCGCGCAACCTATCCCCTGGGGTGTTACCTGGTAGGGTTGCGGTGCATCAGTAATCGTTAAAGAGTCGGTCATCACGGTTTCACACAAAGTGGTACTATCGATCCCGACAATATGATATACCCCGGATGTAGACCATGTTCCGAATGAAATGGGGCCGCCCGTTCCAATAACAGTATCGACCGGGGTGGTGTTCCTTATGAGACGATATGTTATGTTTGACTGTGAACCGTTCAGCCGGATAAGCGCTCCCGCGCAGGTATCACCATGTGGCATCATGACATAGGGAGTTGGTCCGGGCATGATCATTACCACGCCGTTCATCCATGTATAGCAGTGTGTGATTGAGTCTGTACAGATCACCCGGTAGGTTCCTGGGGTGTACAGCGGTCCGAAGTCGATGCCGTGATTATCGGGTGCAACGACTGCGGGGCCCTGGTTATAAAGGTCATCACGGCGCAGTTGGTAGATCATACCAACCTGCGTTGAATCAAGGGTTGCATGGGTTCCGGGGCATACGATGCCCGGAGGGCTCAAAAAATAGGCTACAGGCGGATCGTGGACAATAATTGTTCCGACCAGGTCATTCTCGCATTTAGTAATGGTATCCTGAACCCTGCCCCGGTAAACACCAGACGTGCTGATAAATCCAAAACTCAGTAGTCCTGTAATTCCGGTACCATCTACAATTCTCACAGTATCATAAGTATCTCGGATGAGGTAATACCTGCAGTTAGGTTGAGAGCCATTGGCATACACTTCGGTTCCCGGGCATGTATCGCCTGGTGGAACCAACAGGAAAGGAATGGGCAACGGGTTGACGATGATGACGGCGCTGTCAGCCATCATTTTTATTAACCCGGAAGCTATGTTTGTTCCTTTTACCCGATATACCCCTGCAGTGTGAAATGTTCCGATAGTAATCGGTCCCTGAGAAGTGGCAGCATAGAAGTCTCTATTAAAGTTGCCATTAATAAACAGCGTATATTTTACCCCGACTTCAGAGCCATCCATACCGATAATTTTGCCAGTATCCCCTTCACAGATAGTTCCTCCTCCAACAACTTTGAAAATGTTGGGATAATAATTGACCACAACGGTAACGCCACCAGGAAACGTGATCTGACAACCGGTAATTGTATTTGTGGCTACAACATAATAAAATCCGGGATCTGTTTGTAATCCAAAATCAAACGGTCCAGCCACTCCCAGATGGGTTCCCTTCCAGGTTGATCCGAGATAGAGGTCATAAGATATGCCAATATCTGAATTTGCCAGACCAATTTGTACACCAAGACCGCCAAAGGTAAAAACACCGCCACCGGTAATACCATATATCGTCGGTAACGGCAATACGGTTATGATAGCCGTGCCATTCATAAACCTTGAACAATTGGTAACCGGGTTTGTTGCTAAAACAGTATAAATCCCGATAACAGTTTGGTTACCGAAAGATTTGGTTGTACCGTCACCAGTTAGTACAGGTGCACCTGATACCAGCGCTCCATAATTGTAGAGCGTGTATTCGATACCGGTTTCAGTATTATCAACTAATACAGGCACTCCGGGGCCACCCTCACAGAAGGCGCCACCGCCTGAAATTGTTTCATATAATGGCAAAGGATTTACAGCCACCTTGTAAATACTATCAGGCCCAGGGCAGGTTGCGTATATTGGCGTAATATGATAAAAGACAGTGTCTGGGTTATTAGTGCCATTAATGAGTGTTTCCTGTGGTATTGTATTCGGACATGAGAAGTTGCAAGGAGACGCTCCAGTGACAAATGCAGAATTGGGAAACCAGGTAAACGTTGTACCTGTCACATCTGAGTTTAGTACAATACCTGGATTTTGTTGTTGTGAACAGATTACTTGTGGTGAAGAAGGCGTCCAGTTTACATGTGGAACAGGATGTACTGTTACCTGAAAGATTGTGGAATCACCAATACAACCATTTGCATGAGCAAATACTTTGTACTCAACAATTCCATCCGTATTTCCTATATTTGTTAAAACCTGGTTAATAGGGTTCAAACAACTATTTCCCTGACAATCAGAAAATCCAAAAATTGTACTACTTGAGGGCATAGCCTGCCAAGTGAAAGTCGGCACGAGATTAGTTACATTTGAAGAAAGCAAAATTATAGCCGCTTCATTACTACAAACACTTAACGAAGTTATTTGGTTTGTAACATCGGGTTTAGGATAAACTGTCACGATATAATTTGTTGGGGTACCCGAGCATCCGTTTGCATATGGAGTAACTGTGTATGTAACAGTAGCATTTGAGTTGCCTCCATTTGTAAGAGTTTGCTGAATAGTTGATCCGTTACTAGCTGACTGCCCTGTAACAAAACCAGTGAAGGATGGCATAGGCCAACTAAATGTAGTGCCGCTGACATTTGACGATAGTTGGACATTAATAAGGGATTGACTGCATGTTTCTAAAGTCGCAGGTAAAAAGAGTACATCCGGTGTCGGAAAAATTGAAACATTGACTGTAAAACTGGTGCCAGCACACATGCCAATGGAAGGTGTGACCGTGTAAGTGGCAGTCTGGGTCATGTTGGTCGTGTTGACAAGCGTGCCGCTGATAGAGAACATCCCGGCCCCGGCCGCTCCACCTGTAAACCCGCTACCCGATGGGGATGACCAACTGTAGGTGGTCCCCGCCGGAACGATGGTATCCGGAGGGTTGTTATTGGGTATGATCGTGAAGGTCCCTCCGCTGCAGATCGTGGCTGCCTCGTTTGGCACCACGGGCTTCGGGTTGAGGGTTACCGTCAACGTGAACGGTGATCCAGGGCAATTTCCTGAAGCACCCGAGGTTGGGGTTACCATGTAAACGGCCGTTTGAAGGGTATTGGTGAGATTGGTTAACGTTCCGGTTATGTCTGACTGGGCCGCTCCTGGTGAACCGCCTGTAAAACCACTGCCCGAGGGGGTTGCCCAGCTATAGGTCGTCCCGGTTGGGACTATGGTAGTGGGTGGACCGTTGGAAGGGGTTACCGTGAACTGCACCCCGCTGCAGGTTGCCTGGGTTTGAGCTGGTATCACTGGTTTGGGATTAATCGTGACTGTCACCGTGAATGCAGAACCCACGCAATTACCCGAACTCCCCGAGGTCGAGGTGACTGAATAAACCGCTGTTTGAAGAACATTGGTCGTATTGGTCAACGTGCCCGAGATCGAAGCCTGACCCGCCGCGGCAACTCCACCGGTATAACCTCCACCCGCTGGTATCGACCAGCTATAGGTCGTCCCGGCAGG
>CAIWMX010000036.1 GCA_903913885.1 uncultured Bacteroidales bacterium
AGTTAATAAAACCTCCGAAACTATTACTATGTCAAAGAACGATTTTTATCTTATTTTTGTTAACTAAACGACATTGATTTACGATTTACGATTTACGATTTTAGATTTACGATTTTAGGGATGGCAGGCCGGCACTAAAATGAAAAGAACAGACTTAAGCAGAACCCAAATCGTCAATCGTCAATCGTAAAGCGTAAATCCAAAAGTTTTGTTCAACAAATTTATATTAATTCTAAATAAAAACAATAATTTTGCAAAAAAATATCGTTTAATCTCATTAAATCAATAAAATGCTAAAATTGTTCAGTCCTTACAAGCTCGCGTCACTTGAGCTAAAAAACAGGGTGGTTATGGCGCCCATGACCCGCAGCCGTGCCATCGGGAACATCCCGAATGATCTCATTGCCGCCTATTACGAGCAACGTGCCGGTGCCGGCCTGATCATCACCGAAGGGGTCTCCCCCTCCCCGAACGGGTTGGGATATTCAAGAATTCCGGGTATATTCAGTGAAGCCCAGGTTGCCGGGTGGAAGAAAACAACCGATGCAGTCCATAACAAAGGAGGAAAGATATTTATTCAGTTCATGCATACGGGCAGAATGGGGCATGCGCTTAATCTCCCGCAGGGTGCTGAAATAATTGCCCCATCGGCCATCGCTGCTCCGGGGCAAATGTACACCGACAGCCAGGGGATGCAGGATATGCCGGTTCCCCGTGCTATGACAGCGGAGGAAATCCTCCTTACCAAAAAGGAGTTTATGAAAGGGGCCATCAATGCCATCACCGCCGGGTTCGACGGTGTTGAGCTGCACGGGGCCAACGGCTATCTCCTTGAACAGTTCATCTCCCCGGTGAGCAACCAGCGCACCGATGAATATGGCGGCACCGTGGAGAACCGCTGCCGTTTTGTGCTTGAAGTGGTTGAAGCGGTTGGCAAAGCGATCGGTATGGATAAAACCGCCATCCGCCTTTCGCCCTATGGCGCAAACGGAGGCATGCTGGCCTACCCTGAGATCGATGAAACATATTCCTACCTGGCAACACAACTGGAGGCCCTGGGTATCCTGTATATCCACCTTGTTGATCACAGCGCGATGGGTGCTCCCGAGGTTCCCATGGCCATCAAGCAAAATATCCGCGAAAAACTGGATAAAACCCTGATCCTTGCAGGAGGATATTCAAAGGAGACCGCCGAACGCGACCTCCAGAGCGGCCTGGCCGACCTGATCGCCTTTGGAAGGCCCTTCATTACCAACCCGGATCTTGTAAAACGGATGCGTAATGACTGGCCGCTCAACACCAACTATGATTATAACTCTTTTTATACTCCTGGATCAGAAGGATATACCGATTATCCGGTCTATAGCGAAGTATAAAACAGTGTTAAGAAACGTTAAATTGCTTGACATCCGGTTTCTTTGGGTTATATTTGTACTAACCAATTAATACTTCATAAAAACAACAAGAAACAAAAAATCATAATAGATTTATGGCGTGTTTCGCTTAACCGGAACATGTTTTTAGGCCAAGGCCGATCCAAAATCGTAATGATTGACGGATAAATCAAATCGCAGATGCGAGACCGCCCCAGATATTGGGGCGGTTTTTTTTTATTATTTGTAGTTCTCTGATAACAACTTATTATGATACAGGATTTCTGGATAAACCTGCCGGTGAAAGACCTTGGTAGGTCAAAAGAATTTTTTACCGCACTGGGCTTTAAGTTCAACACGGTTCACGGCAACAGCGCCAGTTCGGCCTGCCTTCTTGTGGGTGAAAAAAACGTAGTTTTGATGCTCTTCGATGAACCAACGTTCAACGGATTCATCCAAAGTAAAATTCAAAGCTCAACGCGTACTGATGAGGTATTGCTCTCGATCGGGGTTCAAAGTAAGGAGGAGGTGGATGTGCTGGCTCAAAAAGCCATTGACGCCGGTGGAAAAAGCAATCACAAGCCTCATAATATGACGGGTTTTATGTATGGTTGCATCTTTTCCGACCCTGACGGGCACCGGTGGAATGTGCTCTTCAAGGATCAATCAGTAATGGGTAATTAGTCGTAAGAACTAACCAGTTAAATGATAAAAAAAATCTGCTGTTAGGATTGAATTACAGAATTTATTTATATTTTTGATTCACTTAACCTGGAAAAATCATTTTTGATGTGGAATTAGCTGGTATCTTTCCATTTCTTTTGATCCTCCCGGCACACCGGGTTAGGATAAATCGAATCTGATTGCAGTTTGTCATATTATTGAAGATGCTGTTTGAAAGATGGAAACCAAACACCATACCAGATTCCTCCTACCAGTCAACAGGCCTTTCTATTGCCCGTTGGAATATACAATGCCATCGAGCACGAAAAAACAGCAAAATTTTTCTTATACTTTTCCTTTATAACCATCTGGAGGACAAATTATGAATGCCAATAGCGTCGCTGAAGAATTTAACCTGGTATTTGCAAGGGTCAGTAGTTTAATAAATACTCCCAATGCCGAGAATAAAAGTAACTTCATGGAGGCAAAGCAACTTATGCTGGATGCCCTCAAAAAAGAAGACTTCCGCCAAATCTGGAAGGGATTCTCCCTGGTGGAAAAAGCGAGGTTTCAAAGCTATATTGGCTTTTGTGAATATCATCTTTCTGAATTCGCGGAAGCAAAGGAAAGAGTGGTTGGAGCATGCAGGATCATGGACAGTCACAAATCACCTGCCAATGTTAGTCAGTATCAGGCAAAGAGGACGCTGGCGCTCATCAATAGCAGGACCGGAAATATTGGAGAGGCATTCCACCAATTGATGGCACTGGAGCAGGAATTGAGTCCGGCAAATCCTGATCATGCTGGCCTGATAAAAACACTGAAAGAAGATTACCGCGAGTTTTCAGTGATCGCAGACAACAAACACATCGCACCTAAAATGATGATAGGCGGTTTCAGTATCGATTCTGAATCCTCTTATCCGTCAGATATCCCAATGGTTATCCCAAGGGAATATAACAACATCGCATGCACTGTAGATACCTTTAAAATAGTCCCCCGGGATCTTTTACACGTTGGCGTCGAAATAGAATTTACCCTTGACAATGAACATGAAATCGAACCAATCGAGGAGGATTTCGGGCAAATGATCAACAGATTGCCTTATGTATTAGTCTTTCTCCTGCCCAGAGGCGCCGGGATTTCACCCGATACTTGCATTCTTGATGTTAATGGTGCCATGTTTTCAGGAAACTATGATTTCATTATTCAGAATCAATATATTACCCTCTTTCTCCAGGAATCCTACCCAAAACATGGCCCCCACCCCATCCCGGTAGGAAAGTCCTATAAATACATCGAAGGTGATGCCGCTATCCTCCGCTTCCAAAAACACATTCCACCAAACGTCAAAATAAAACTTACAACTGAAATCAAGTTTCCGACTGACGACCAGAAAGCAATGGCAGCTAAAAACTATGTTGTGAACCTGTTACTGCCATACAATAATACCCTGTTCAAAAGTATAGAAGTCAGAACCGGAGATTTTGAGGGTGGAGAGTTTGGCGACGACTATTCCATTGAATTGGCCGGGTTTTTGGAAACCCGCGAAGGTTTCTATCCCGACAAGCTTCTGGCAATGTCCGTCCCGCCTGAAAACCCAAAGACAGGCAGGATTTTAAAACTTCAGAAAGAAGATTGTAGAATTTGCCCGACACATCTTTCAAGTTCCGACATGTTAAGAGTTAGCCTGCGACCCCATATCAAAAACGATATAATTGCGACAATCTCACCAAACCTTGAAGTAATACCAACAGGGATATTCAATAGTTTCTTTCTAAAATCAATTCGCAATCCGGGGGGACAGTCATATAATTTTGATCCCTCTCCCATGCGTGTGCCCCTTTTTACTGTTGTTCTGGAGAATCGCCATGTTACGCCCTGTGATTTTCACCTTATTACATCCTCAAAAGAGTTGGGAATCGAAAATGAACAGGTAATCACGGTGCTACCGGGAGTAGTACAAACCATTCCGTACATCCCTGACCTGGAATATCCGGTTCCCTTATTCAGGCAGGGTTTCCTTAAATTCTCCGATGAGAGTCTGGAAATTGCCACTGTTAAGATAAATGTCGTTGTCGAAGTTACAGATCCATATGATTCGAAAATCAGGCGCGAAATCCTTTCAAGGAAGTATAATCTCAGTGCCCTTCCCCCCGATTTTATGGTATGGAATATAACAAACCGTAATGATTATAACAAAAAGCGTTGCCATGATTTGATTGCCCGCTGGATCACTCCTGACACACCGGAGATAACGCACTTCCTGGCTAAGATCGGCCTGAACCGTTCATCCGGCAACCCTCAAAATGACCTGGAAAGAGTCTGGAATGGACTTTCAGAAAGGAATTTCAGCTATGATATGGACATGATAAACACTGACTTCAGAGCTTATACCAATTATCAGCGTATCCGGTTAATCCGGACTATTTTCAGACATAACCGGATAAATTGTATTGATGGCACCATGTTGCTGGCAAGTTGCATGGAAAGGTTAGGATATGAATGCCTCGTAGTAATAAAACCGGGACACGTATTTTTCGGATTAATTTCCGAAGGGACATACAGGAGCATGAAACAATGCGTTTTTCTCGAATCAACAGGTCTTTGCAGTAACTGGACCATAAAAGGCGATGAGGCGACTTTCACCCCAGAAGTTGGAAGCGGAACACCTCTTCCATTACGATGGGCTGCTAATGCTGGGAATCAGCTATTCGCCGGCATTCAAAAATACCTGCTGCACAATCCTATTGTTAACACTCCTGAAAATGAGGAACCGAGACTCGCACCCAACGACAGTGAAGGACCTTTCAAATTATATTTCCTGATTCCTGTTTTACGTTGCAGGGAAATGGGGATCAAACCACAAGAATTGGATCAGGCATTTTCACAGGATTCTTAAAACACATATCAATGCTAATATCGTAAAATCGCTTCTGGAGGTTTTTCTTCAAGCAACCATTCACCAACTCTTGCTCCCATGCTATATCCTAAAGTATTGATCTTATTTAGTCATGACTCCCAGGAGCATGTCAACAGAGTTATGCAGTTTTCCGACAATCTACTGGCTGATGGCGTATTCGTTGACCTTGACCAATTCCATATGACCCCAGAATCAGGATGGGAAAACTGGTTGATAAATCAAATTGAAAGCTCAGACCAGGTGTTGTTGATATGTGCGCCGATTTTGTATCACCTGCTATTTTCCCCGGATGAGCATGCCAGAATTTTATCCTGTGATTTCCCGGAAAGACTGTCATCCGATGAAACTTTCGCCAGGTTATTTTATAAGGACCAAATTGATCTGGACAAGAAATTTATTCCGATCGGGCTTGACCAAACAGGCATTATGTGTATTCCGCCTGTGTTGAAGGAAAAAAGGTACTATAATGTCAGTAACAAGTTTGAATACGAAGATCTCCACAATAAGCTGACCAATCTGTACGATGTAATCGGTTTGCCTTACGGAATGCCGGGAACCTCAAAGAATACAAAGGATATGAGACTGATCAGGAAACTGAGTGTTTTTTTATGTCATGCATCGGAAGACAATGAATATGTAAGAAATCTTTATGAAAATCTCAAACAATTAGGGGTCAGTGTTTGGTTTGATGAAAAGGATATGCTCGCCGGGCTGCCATGGAAACAGCAAATTATTGACCAGATGGCAAAATCACATGCAATAATTGTTTGCTTATCACAGAACGCGATTTCAAAAGCGGGATTTTTTCAGAAAGAGGTCAAATTTGCATTGGAAAATTTAGCAGAGCAGCCAAAAGATTCCGCATATATAATCCCAACAATGCTGGAGCAGTGTCCAATTCCAAAGAAACTTGAACATATTCACTATAACAGGTTGTATGATGATGATGGATTCGATCGCCTGCTATTTTCACTGCAATATCGTGCAAGGCAAATTTCCTTAATAAATGCCACCTGATTCGCTGAGCCTGAAAGGTTCACCACGTTACTTGATACCCGAACACAGAGAAACCTTAAGCAGCAGTAGGCTTTTCAGCAATTTGACCTGCTAACAGCCAGATAACCACCTGTGATGCCCCCCTCCGGCCCCAGCTCTATTACATGGTCGGCATGGGCGATGATGTCGGGGTCGTGTTCGATAACCAGCAAGGTATGTCCCTGGTCGGCCAATTGGTGAAACAGGGTCAGCAGGTAAGCGATATCGCGGAAATGGAGCCCGGTTGACGGTTCCTCAAAGAGGTACAACACTGTTCCTTTCCCGGGTTTCATCAGTTCGGTTGCAAGTACCAGCCGCTGAGCCTCGCCCCCCGAGAGGGTGTCGAGCGGCTGGCCTAGCTGAAGGTAGCCCAATCCTACCTTTTCGAGCATCTGCAACTGGGTTGAAAGATTTTTCTGATCTTCGAAGAAGTGGGAAGCCTCTGCCGCTGTCATCCCAAGTACCTCCCCGATGTTGCTTCCTTTGTACCTGCAGTCCTGGATTTCATCCCGGAAACGCTGTCCGTGACACTGCCCGCAGGTCGTCGTCACATCCGATAGAAAATCCATGGAAATGCGGATGCGGCCGGCACCTTCGCAGGCGCTGCATTGCCCGGCCTTGTTCAGGTAAGAGAAGTGATTTTTTGTGAATCCGGCCATGCGCGCATCTTCCGTGCCTGCAAAAAGGTCCCTGATGCGGTCGGAGATCCCGGTGAAGGTGGCGGGGGTGGCAAGCGGGGAGGAAAACCCGGTTCGCTGGTTCACGGAAACGATCCGCTGGAAACGGTCAAAACCGGTAATCGAGGAGCAACCCACCGGACGTCCGGTTTCCCACGAAGCCCTGATCACTTCGTTGATCAGGGTGGATTTGCCGCTTCCCGACACCCCGGTGATGGCGATGATCCCGGCCGAGGGGATGCTTAGGTCAAACCCCTTCAGGTTGTTGGCATACGCGTTGATTATAGTTATGCCGGGACTTAGGTTGCGATGCCTTGATTTTGATTGTGAAACCCGGCTTCCCTGTTCGTCCTTATCGGTGAATGCTGGTTCTGCCAGGTAAGGCCCGGTCACAGAAGCCGGATTGAGCATGATCTCCTGTGGCGATCCTTCGGCCAGGATCATTCCCCCGTCTTTACCCGCACCAGGCCCCATGTCGATCACATGGTCGGCCGCCAGGATGACGTCGCGGTCATGTTCAACGATCACCACCGTGTTGCCTGCCGCCTGCAGCGACCTGATGAGCTTCATCAGGTTATGTGTGTCGCGCGGGTGGAGGCCGATGGTAGGCTCATCCAGCACATAGGTGATACCCGTGAGCCCTGACCCGAGCTGGCCGGCCAGCCTGATCCGCTGCGCTTCACCGCCCGAAAGAGTAGATGAGAGGCGGTCAATCGCAAGGTAGGATAACCCAAGACCGGAGATAAATTCAAGTTTGCGCAGGATTTCTGCAGCAAGGGAGGCCGCGATTTCAACGTCGTCATGATTAGATAAACGCGGTTCCAGGTTCCTGAAAAATTCCACGGCGCCGGAAACCGGGAGTGAGGATAATTCAGCAATATTTTTTCCAAGGATGCGGTAAGCCAGCGCTTCAGGCCGCAATCTGGATCCCCCGCAGTATGCGCAGGGTGCGGTTTTCATCAGGTGCATCATGCTCTCGCCCCGGTGATCGGCATGCTTGCGGGTGTACTCTTCATTCACCAGGTTGATTAATCCAGGCCAGGGACCAGTGAAATGGTGCTCGCCGGTGCGGTTATCCCGCCTGAACTGCCAGTTAACCTCATAAAGCTCCTCACCGGTTCCCGACATGGCGATTTCCTGCGCGGCAGGAGTAAGTTCAGACCAAGGCTGCATAAAATCGATGCCGCGCCTTGTTCCGGCTGCCTGAAGGGTAGCCATGTACTGGCCAAACGGATCGCCATAAAATTTCCCGGTCTTCGTGCCATCTAATGCTCCCCCGGGCAGGGATTTTGCCGGATCTGTAATGAGCCTGGCAGGATCACACACGGTTTGCGAACCCAATCCGTCGCACGCGGGACATGCGCCATGCTGGTGGTTGAAAGAGAACAGGCTTGAACCGATTGCCGGTACCCGGGATTCCCCGTTATGCTCCAACCTCCCGATCCTGGCGTAAAGCAACCGGTAATGATCGTAGATCCCGGTCATCGTGCCTACAGTGGAGCGGGGGTTCTGGCCGATGCTTCCCTGGTTGACGGCGAAGGTCGGGGTAAGCCCGGAAACCTCCTCAAAATCTGCTTTTTCCTTGATTCCGACCCGGCTACGCACGTAGGGTGAAAAACTCTCCAGAAACCGGTTTTGTCCCTCCGCGAAGATCGTATCAAACGCAAGCGAAGATTTCCCGCTTCCCGAAACACCCGTGATCACCGTTATTTTGTTGTGGGGGATCTTTACGCTGAGGTTTTTGAGGTTATGCGTGGAGACGCCAGTCAGGGATAAATTGGAATATTGAATATTGAACAACGAACTTTGAAGTTTGAATGGTTGTCTTCGACGCGCATTATTCATCATTCGGAATTCATTGTTCAATATTCGATATTCATTCAGGGCTTTAGCAGTATATGAACCCTCACAATGAACCATCTCCTCCGGCGTGCCCGAGAAAACCAACGACCCTCCCTCCTTCCCACTGCCGGGACCAAGGTCGATGATATGGTCGGCCGCGGCGATCATGCCGGTGTGGTGCTCGATCAGGATCACGGTATGACCCTGGGTGACGAGCTGGTTGAGGGCGGCAAGCAGGACGCCGACATCAGCCTGGTGCAACCCGGTGGTGGGCTCGTCGAGGATGTAGAGAGTTTGCGCCGACTGCGATCGGGCGAGTTCCGTGGCCAGTTTGATCCGCTGGGCTTCTCCGCCGCTCAGGGTCGATGACCGCTGGCCGAGGGTGATGTATCCGAGCCCAAGGTTTTCGAGGGTTTCGAGGTAGCGCAGGATTTTCGTCTCCCCGGTGAAAAAGAGGCTCGCTTCGTTTACAGTCATGCCGAGAACCTCTGAAATATTTTTTCCGCGGAGGGTGACCGCCAGGGTTTCGTCGTCAAAACGGCGGCCTTCGCATGCCTCGCACAACACCTCCACGTTGCCCATGAAGTGCATCCCAACGAGCTGGTACCCGGCTCCCTGGCATGCTTCACAGCGGCCGCCTGCGGTGTTGAAAGAGAAACGGCTTTTATCATACCCGCGGATTACCGATTCGGGCTGGCTGGTAAACAGGTCGCGGATAGGATCAAACATCCCGGTGTAAGTGGCAGGGTTGCTGCGGGGCGTGCGGCCGATGGGCGACTGATCGACCGAGATCAGTTTCCCGATGCTTTCCCAACCCCTGACCTCACGGTAACTGCCAATAATTTCGTTTACACCCTGCAGCTTATTCTTCAAATAGTTCCCGAGGATGTGGTTTACCAGGGTCGATTTCCCGGCACCGGACACGCCGGTCACGACATTCAGTGCCCGGAGCATGAATTTTACATCAATCTCTTTCAGGTTGAAAGCGGCGGCACCCTCCACGGTTAGGAAACCGCTTCCCCCACGCCGGGCTGCCGGGATTTCGATCCGCTCGAACCCGTAAAGGAAGGAAAGCGTACGGCTCTTCCTGATTTCAGTATCCGTCAGACCAGCTGCCTGCGCCATGGTTCCGTTAAACAGCACCTCACCCCCGTGTTTTCCGGGACCCGGGCCGATGTCGATCAGCCAGTCGGCATGGCGCAAAAACTCCTCCTCGTGCTCCACCACGATCACCGTGTTGCCCCTGTCACGGAGCTCCTTAAGTACCTCAATCAACTGACCCACGTCACGCGGGTGCAGGCCGATGGAGGGTTCGTCGAAGATGCAGATCATCCCGCTCAGCCCGATGCCAGCCTGGGTTGCCAGCCGCAGGCGCTGCGATTCGCCGCCCGACAGGGTGGTCGATTCGCGGCCGGCCGAAAGGTAACCCAGCCCCAGCCGCTGCAGCAGGCCGACCTGCTTTGAAATCTGCGCGACGACCGGGCCGGCGATCGATTCAGCATCGGCAATAAAGTCCGGTGCAATAATCATATCCAGCAATTCATCGAGTTGAAGCGCAGCAAGGTCCGCGATGGAATGTCCGTTGAATTTAACCGCAAGGGCCTGTTCATTCAGCCGCCTGCCCTGGCACACCCGGCATTTACCGCTGCGCACGAACCGCAGGATGTTCTTATTCCGGTCGCGCTGCAGGATGGCTTCCATCACCGGCAGGATGCCTTTGTAATAGCCCATCTCACGGGGCTTTGCGGTGATCCCGCTCCACTTCATCCGCGATTCGAGCGGGTGCTTTCCGTAAGGAATTTCAATTTTGTCGCTCCCGTAAAGAACGATGTGTTTTTGTTCCGGAGTCAGGTCTTTCCAGGGAATATCCACGTGAAAGCCTTCTGACCGGCAAACCTGGTCGAGCACCTCCATGGTGACCTGCGAATAGATAATATAGCCATTGGGGGTGGTGATCACGAGCGCTCCCTCTCGCAGGGTCCTGCCTGCGTCAGCGATCAGCAGTTCGGGGTCGAGGAAATCTTCAACACCAAGTCCTTTGCAGGCGGGGCAGGCACCTTCAGGGGAATTGAAAGAGAATAAGCTCCGATTTACCGGGAAGGGTTCCATCCCTTCGGGGATCTTCCCGGCCCTGGCGAACAGCAGCCTCAGCAGGTCATAGATCCCGGTGATGGTTCCAACGGTCGACCGCGGATTGGAGACCACCGATTTCTGGTTCAGGGCGACAGCCGGGGAAAGTCCTTCCACCTTCTCCACATCCGGCTTTTTCAGTTTGCCCATGAACTGCCTGGCAAATGCCGAGAACGACCCAAGGTAGCAGCTTTCGGCCTCCCGGTAAAGCACGTCGAAGATCAGCGACGACTTCCCCGACCCGGAGACGCCGGTGACCACGATCAGCTTGTTTTTTGGGAACTCAAGGCTAACATCCCGGAGGTTGTGTTCAGAGGCTCGGGTGATCCTTATCAAATTGGGTGAAGACATTCGAGGCAGAGACGGTTTGGTAATTACGAATTAAAAATTAAAAATTACGAATGATGGGAGAAAAATGGCCTTGATCCGAAAAAATAGGGGTTGTTTCAGGACCTCCCTGCAAAAATAGAAAGTTTATGTCCTCATAAATCGTAAATCGTAAATCCCAAATCGTAAATTGTAATATCTTTGCACCAGGACAACAAGTTCCTTTGGGGGTATTAGCTCAGTTGGCCAGAGCGCTGCGTTCGCAATGCAGAGGTCACCGGTTCGACTCCGGTATACTCCACTCCCAAGTATAAAAAAACAGAAGCATTCCTTCTGTTTGTTCACTGAAATCAGGCGATTCCCAAGGCTTTCCTAAAAAAATAACATGTCACATTTACCCGGTTTTCGGGCAAAATGTGTACATTTGCGTCACAATTTCGTCACATAATTTACTATGGCAAGCTATAAGATTTTTCTGCGTACCGAATCTCCCCGAAAAAATAAAAGCATCCCGGTTTACCTTCGTGCAAGGGTTGAGAACAAAAAAAAGGACTACTCCCTGGGGGTGTCGATTTTGGAACCGGAAAAATACTGGGATCCGGAAGCCAATCAAATGAAGAAGTGTGACAAGCAAAAAGTCAAGGAAATCAACCAGGTTGTATCTGCTGCCGACAAACTGGCCAGGGATATTATATACAAACACACCTGGGGTGCCAAAATGGACGAGCCCTTTTCCATAGATGATTTTGACCTTGAATTCACCAATAAATTAGCGACATCGACGTCCTTCTATGCATTCGCGACAAATGAAGTTGAAATACTAAAAAAAAAGAATGCCTCCAGGGAAACTATCCGCGGATATAACTCTTACATTAGTAAGTTAAAGACGTTTACCCCAACCCTATCCTTCCATGAAATTACAAGAGATTTCGTAACCAGATACCATACATATATGGTATCAAAACTAAAAAACCAGGTTAATACTGTTCATAAGTCACTATCCTTCATGCGTACCATGATCAAACGGGCCCAACGGGACGGCCTCATGGAGGGTAATCCGTTTGAGTACTATCCTTTGCAGAAAAAGGCCGGGGTTCGCGAATTTCTTACAATCCATGAACTGGAGGTACTGGAGAAGAAATATGCAGAAGGGACCATGAAAGGCTATCAGGCCAATACTTGCAAATCATTCTTATTCTCCTGCTATACAGGATTACGTTTCCAGGACACAAAAAATTTAAGGTTTGATGATATTAAAGAAGAGGTCCACAATGGCAAGAAAGGGTTTATCATCAGGATTACCATGCACAAAACCAAAGATCCGGTGAGTATTCCGTTAATTGACAAAGCCGTTAACTTGATTGGTCAAGGATACGGAGCTCAAAAAGTATTCCGGGTTCCAAGTAACCAGGTGGCAAACAGGTTCCTGAAAGAGATTGCAACTGCAGCTGAAATTCACAAGACAATCACATTTCATGTTTCCCGTCATACATTTGCCACTAACTCAATCACGCTGGGTATCCCAATTGAGGTTATTTCCAAACTGCTCGGGCACACAAACCTTAAAAACACGATGATTTATGCCAAAGTGGTTGATAGTGCAAAAATTGCGTACATGGATCGCTGGAACAAATCGGATGTTGAAATGCAGAAGGTAAAAGCCAAACAAGTCCGGAAGGATTTAAAAGACACCTCAGCTAAAGTGGGTGCCGAAACAAAATCTACTGCAAAAGTGAGAAAAGTCAACCCAGCCAAAAAGTGAGGATGTGATTTTCATTTTCTGGATCAACAAAAAAGCCACGGTTTTTGTTCAAGAAAAATAAAATATAAGTATCTGATAATTTGATATATACTTTTTGTTTATTCTATTTTTATTCTACAAACTCATTTTTATGTCGTTTTTTTTCACGGTCATTGTGAAAATAAAGAATATGTTTATCCACTCTATCCCATTGGCATTTACAAATACTCCAACTGTTTATCAAATGCCTGTTGAATTAATTCCATAGCATCGTCTAAGTCATTTATATTTGAGATTCCAACTTCGACATCTCCGTTTCCCCATCTGCCCAAACCAGAAACGTCTTTGCAAAGTCCTTTGGGGTCGATGATGTCCGGAAATTCTACATTTAGCGAAAGGCGAAGACGAGCTTTTTGTGGGACGATATCAACAAAATTTGTTGATGATTTAAAAGCGATATAAAGCTTTTTGTATTCTTCTTTTACGGAGGAATCAATGTTTAGTATCCTCTTTTCCAACGCATAATAAAGGTGTAGCATTTCACCTTTTAAATATTCGTAAGTTTCAATAGTATAAACAGTTGATTCTTTTTCTTCTTGTCTGTATTTTTTTAAAATTTCTTCTGAAAGGTTTGGGGCAAACCAAATTTGCCTGGCTTTAATGGCTAATTCCCTGGCACGTATTTGAATCTGTTCTTCATCCCAAACATCTGATTTGCGCAGAAATTCATTCAATCGAATGGGTGAATCATTAAACCCGCCTTCAATAAGTTTCTTTTGATTGAATGACCGGTCACTGAGCTCCGAATTATAGCCAGTAAGGGTTAAATTGCCCAATGAGTGAAGATATTGTGCCTGTATTTCTTTCCAATTCTCACCAAGCATTCGTTGCCATTCTTTTGACAAGTCCAGATTTTGAGGCAAAATATGTTCAATCGTATAATCTTCGACATTGACAGGTTCCTTACGTTTAAAGTTTTCTAACCTGGTAAGCAAATAGTTTCTGCTCCTGAAATTGTAAACATCCTTTGAAACGATTTCTTTTTCAAACTCAGCATCTGTAGGGAAACGTTTGTAACTATCCATTATTTGGAAGGCAGCTTTAACACTTTCCAAGTAACTTTCTTTCTGAATTGATTTATAGAGAGTGGCAAAAGTTTTATTCAAGCTATTGGTTGGTATGCCACAAATGGCCCTGCGGAATACATAATTTTCAACTAGATTAATAATTTCACAAAATTCTTCTTTTCTTAGACATTCTGTTGCATAATCGTTGTAAACAGGAAGAAAAAAAGGATAGCTTACATCCACTTTCAATTTGGAAATGCTCCTGAATCCCTTTTGTAGGTCCGCATCAGGTTCTTTGTGCAGCACCATATTTACATAATAACCGGAAAACCTATGAATGTCCTGAACTACTTCTGTAATCGTTGACGGGGCATTGCTATTTTGAACATAATTTTTGAACTCATCGTACACCTTGTCGATTCTTGGAATTGAACCGGTTTTTACCGATAAATAATCCCGCATAAACCAGTCGAAGGAGGCATTGTATTCGTTACCATAACTTTGTTCCATTGGGAACCAATACTTTTCATACAGGTCAGTTTGTAATTTTATTTCCTGACCCATCAGAATATAGTTTCGGATCAGGTCAGCCTGGGAAAGATCCACACCGGTACTATTTAAACTTTCGAAAATCAGTTGAGGGTTGTCTTTATCCTTTTCCAAGGCCACATCCACAATGAATAATCTTAAAATTCCATTATAAATGTCAGCAATATTCTCAATATTGATGTTTTCTTTGAAAAACTTGAAATTTTCCACAACCCGTAATGAATAATCACCACTTGGGTGAATTCCTTTAATGATATTAATCAAGGTGTCCTTATCTCTTCTGGTGAGAAGAAGTTTATACCGCAGCTCACTATCTTCTTCAACATTGAGTAAATAATAGTTTTGTAATTTTGTATAGTTGGTGTCTATACCAACTGGATGATCCTTAATAAACTCTGCTAATGCTGCAATGAGCAAAGAAATTGTGGTAAGTCGTTGTTGCCCGTCTATCACTAAATATTTTGGCACATCCGAAACTGTATGAATACTCTCCTGCAAATAAACAACTGAACCAATAAAATGTCCGGGAACCGAAGGATCTTTGCTAATGCGCAGAATATCGCTTAACAATTTATTGCATTGCGGTATCTGCCAACTGTAAGTCCTTTGATAAATTGGTATTACAAATTGTTTGGGTCCCTTTATAACTGTCAGAAAATTCGCTGAAGATGCTTTCATTGTAAAAAAATTAATTGCAGTAAGTGCATTGTGGATATCAAAAACAGGGTATTACTTTGAACCGACAAAAATCTCAAAGAAGAAGGCTGAATGTACAATATCAGATCAAATGTCTGACTTTTATTTTCTTATACTTTTTCCCCATCCCTAAAGCCAGGGCTGTGGGGTTTTTAATGATGAGTTCGCCTAACTGAAGACCGGCGATGGCTTGTTTTATTTCATTGAACTCATTGCCGGAGACGCCAAACAGATCTTTGATTACCCCATCATTGATGGATTGCTGCTTCATGATGAGCGGGTATTGTGCATTGGCATAAAAATCAAAGTATTCACTCTTGTAGCTATCCATATTCTGCGTTGCAAGAATAATACTTAAGCCTTTGTTACGGCCCACTGCGATCAGATCACGAAGTGGTTTGTTGTCAAATCCAAGCATGTAATGGGCTTCATCAATGATCGTAAAATGTCTGATTTCAACGCAATCGCTGTCAACTGCCTGTTTTGATAACTGCTCGTAAATAATATTGAGTTTCGAAACAATGAAATACACAATTGCTTTGGCAATCGGGCCATCCTTTGGGAAAGCATTCATCTTCACGATGAAACTTTCTTTTACCAGGTCAACTTTGTCCTCCTGTTCGAATAGTTTGTTGCGGACTAATTGCATCAGTACCGATTTGATGCTGTCGTTTTTATCCCGTTCACGTTCCGGCTGAAGAGCGGTATATTCTTTAAGCATCAAATCGAACGTGATTGGTTTGTTAACCGTTCGCTTGTATGAATTTATAATAGCTTCTGACAGACGATTGCTCATATTTGCACTGATACGTGTATTATCAATGGCACATAGTGCGTTGGCCATTTCAGTGGAATAGAGATTTATCTCATTCTGTGGCCGGCCTGTAAAATCCTTGAATGGAGTAAAAGGCAATGGTGAAACGATGGGATCAAGAATAGCAGTGCGGTCTACTTCGAATAAATTAAGCCAGTCATTATTTGCCGGATCAGAGAATTCGCCTTTGTAATCGAAAAGGAAAAAATTCACTGGATAGGCGGTTTCAATTGAAAGTTGACGAACTTCATTGATAATAACCGCAAGAAGATTGGATTTCCCGGATCCGGTGGTACCGGCAACTAAAATCTGCGTATTTGGGATGTTGCGACCATTCAGGTTAAGCAGCGCAGTAATTTCATCCTCATAATAACCAATATTCAAATTCAATGAGGGTATGGAGCCAGAAGAATACCCGGTTCCTGCATCTGCCGTGTACATTAACCATTCATCCAACACACCTTCCTTTTCAAGTACCAACCTCCCCCTTAAAATTTCAGCATTGATAATCTTACTTTTTAATACTGTATTCTCCCAATCAACCTGTAAGCCATTGTATCGCAGTTTCAATAAAGCAGAATAAACAGGGACAAGGTTATGCAAGGTGAAAATGGTTTCAAAAATACGAATACCGGATTTTGATATCTGTATTTTCTCTATCCCCTCAAGAGTACGGGTCTCTTTACTTGACAATCCTGCCAGGAGGCAAATACGCAATATTTTATTCCCGTTTAACAGCACAGGTTTCTTTGCAGACGAGTTTTTTTGAAGGTTTAAATATTGTTCAAGTTTAAGCCGGATCCCCTGCAGTTCATCGAATAGCCCCTCTGATTGTCGTATGTTTTGAAGATTTATCGTAGCCATATTTAATTTTTTAATGCACTCCCAAAATAGCCTTGTGAAATGGTTGTGAGTTGCTTTTCCCGGTCGCGGATTAGCGTATAGGTTTTCGAAACGAAAGGCTCGATGCGCTCATAATCTTTCCCTTTCCGGATTTCGCTGTCGGAACTTAGCAGGATTGTCTGGTCAGATAACGACGGGAAATAATTTTCAAGGACGGTTAACCTGCTTTCTTCATCGAGAACGCCCATCACCGTGTCTATCATGACCGGCGGATCGTAATCTCCATATTCATGCAGCGCTTTTAAAAGCACCTGAACAACCACCTGTTTTGAAGCTGTATTAAGCTGATTCAGATAAACCTCATTCCCTGAAGTGTGAAAAATTTTGAAGGTAAGATTAGCAAGGTTCTCCGACAATTCAACCCGTTCAATTACATCACGGTAGGCTGCAAGATTGATATTCAGATCCTGTTTCATTTTCAACTCAATCTGTTGCTTTTTAACCTTTAACAGCTTATTGGCGACATCTAAAAAGAAACTGTTGAGTTTACCTAATGCCTCATACCTGGGGTCGGGCTCCTGGTTGGTTTGAATGTCAAACTGGTGCAGTCGTTTATCCACTTTGCCAATTTCTGCGGTGATTTCGTTTTTACGAATTTCAAATTTGATGATGTTCGCCTCATTTGCTTCATATACTTTAAGCAATGTATAATCCCGGCTGTTTGTCTGGCCTTTCATTTGCTCAATCTGAGCCTGCATACCGGGAATTTGGGCGAGTGAAAGGTTCAATTCGACCTGCTGCTGATAAATAGCCGGAAAATTATTAACCGGCCTTTGGTTCAGCAAAGCTTCCAATGCGCTTACTTCAGAATGTTCAAGAAAGCTGTAAACATCTGAGGAATCAGATGTATTTGCAAAGGAAATCACATAATCAACCAATTCGGAAAGAGTGACATCATTCACCAGGAGTTTTTTATCCTTAAGATATCTGAGGATCGCTTCACTAATGGCCATAATCTTGTCGGGACCTATGTTTGTGTTATCCTGTTGCTCTTTTTGATGCCTTTCCCTGACAATTAGTATAATTTCCGATTTAATTGTTTCGATCAATTTGGGCAGGCAAACGTTGATCTCAATATCTTTAACAAATGCTTCAGTAGTGTCCAGATAACTATCTTCCTTCTTCTCAATTGCAAGGATTTGTCCGGTAATCTGATCAATCTTGCTTTTAATCGTAGCTTCCTGGTTCAAGCCTCCTTTCAAACCATCATATAGTTCTTTATTGGCTACAGAGTATTGTAAAGCATCTTGTAAAACCAGATTGTTTTCGTCGAGTTCCTTAACAAGTTTATTTCTTTCTTCTACCAATCCAAGATATTCCTGCTTTTCGTTCTCGACCTGCAATCGCTGCGCTGTGTATACCCGGTAAAGGTTTTCGGCACTTTTTGCCATGGCCATGTATTTATTGAACCCCATTACATTTTCAATATTTTCCTTGATCACTCGGTTCAACTGGTCTTCTTTCAACAAAGTCCCTGCCTCCATTGCATCAAAGAGAAAGTACCTGCTCAATTCCTGGGGAAGGTTGGCTTTAATGATCTTGCTTACCTCTGCTTCCTGAACTGCACGTTGCGCCGGCGGTGTTGCAGTACCATATTGGAAAATGGTCCCATTCAGGTTTAATTTCACACTCTCCACAGGGTTGCCCGATGGATTTAACAGATAGGTACGGGTTAGCACATATTGTTGCTCCTCATTGATTACCATGCCTGAAAAGTACAATTCGAGCACAATTTTTTTATCCTCCCGGCCTATGGCGCCAGCGTTCAGCAGTTCGTTGAAATGTTTTGCCGAAATGATATGCAAACCATACAACGCACCATATATAGCCTCAAACAGCGTGGTTTTACCCCCACCGTTGGCTCCGCCAATAAGAATGATTGGCCTGTCGATTTGGACCGAAAGGTCAAGGTCGAGATCAAGGTATGTTTTGAAATTCCGGGCTTTAATACGTTTGATGATCATGGCCTGTTTATTTTTAGGAGTGCTTTTTCAATTACCTTCTCGACAGCTTTCTCATCCATTTCCTGGTTCCTTATCTTTTTCTCATGGTATTCCTTGAGTAAATCCTCCTTCACCCAATCAAAGTCTAATTGATGTTCAGTACATAAGGCTTCTATAAGGCTAATGTCCTCCTTCCGAATTCCATAGTGCAGGAATGTCGTATCTAATCCCTTTTTTCCCATCTGGTCATTGTTTTAGCAGTTTTTTCCCTTTTTCGGTCAGGCGATATTGCTGATAGCCACTTTTACGTTTATCAGGTAAAGTCATTTCGATAAAACCATAATTAATTAATGGTTTTATGTTGTTGTTGAAGTTTAAAGTTTGATTTTCTAAGCCAAGAAATCCCATTAACTCAGTTCTTGATTTCTCCTTTTCCAAATAATCAATAATGTCGGGCATCTTAGTTAATGACTTAGTTAGTTTGCCAGCTCGTAACCTCTCCCTTATTTCATTGTTGAACTCACCGGTATCCATATCAAAAAGATCACTTATTGCCTGCATATCAACACCTTTTTTGAATATCTGATCAATAACATCCTTAGTTAATTTAGTCCCTGTCATAGTTAAAAGCTTAGTTATTGACTTAGTCCCTTGCAAATCGGGATGACAGGGAATCGTTACCATAAATAACACCATCTCATGATCGGTATAGAATACCGGTTCCGGATTACCATTTTCAACCATTGCATCACGAATAATCGGAAACCCGGTTGATTTACCTTCCGTAAGGGCAAGCTCTTTCAGGAAATCACCAATACGGCGGTTCCGATAAGCCCGCGAAACAACCCTGCGCTGCTGCAAATCAACGTTGGTGATAGGTGGCATGGGACCAGGATAGCTCAACACTGTTATTTTGTCGGGGAATACCTGAATTTCGATCGGGGCTTCTTCAGCATAACTTTTATGATAAACCGCATTACTTATAACCTCTTCCAATGCATTAAAAGGATAATTGCTGAAGGTCCTGCTTTGTGCCTGTCCGGTAATCTTCCGGACTTCTGTTTGGATAACATTGGTTTTCAGATAGGCCAGGCAGTTGCGGATTTGATGATGCAGCGGTCCTTTAAATGTTTCTGTAATAAAATTCCGGCCGGTATCATCCGGATGGATGGCCAATTCGATCCAGGCCCGGTTAAAAAACTTATGTGGTTCACGGTTAAAAAACATGAGACCTGCATTTACAGGTCGCAAATACTCAACCGGGCCTCGGGCAATTTGCATCTGGCGACATAGTTCCGGAAAAGGAATACTTACACTTTCGTCAAACAATTCACTTCTGACTTCCTGCAAAAACTCACGAATAAGCCCCAAATCCAAATCGTTGAGCTGGGCTTGCTGATTGATCCGATCATCGAATGGTACTTTTGCTGTAAGTTCAATAAGCCTTGCGTGATTTGCACCCTGTGCAACAATACTGCGTGAACCTGTGCGGATATAATACTGTCTCCGGGCATCATTTCCCAGTGTAGAAGGACCGGAATAGGGGCGCATATCACCTGCCGGAGCCCATATTACAAGGATATGCCGACCGTCAATTATACATGGCTGGGTAATTGGCAGATAGTTAGGCTGAATTTTATAACAAATATTTATCAACTCACCCTGAATGTCATCAATGGTTGCAAGTGGCAAGCCCCTGGGCGGAAACTGCGGTACCCCGTTAACTGCTTCGACCCCTACAATGATATAGCCACCACCCCAATTGTTCAGGTCGTTGGCAAAAGCACAAATTGAATGCAGGATGGCCTCGGGATTCCAGCCGGCTTTAAATTCCAACCGTTCCCATTCAACCACCTTTCCGTGAACCAATTCATTTATGTTGACAGGGAGTGCCATATTCTATATTATTGTTGCAGGATCGAAAAAATCCCATCCTGTTAAATCATTAGTCCCCTCAATCCTGTTTCGGCAGTATCTGAAAGTTACGACATTACCGATAGTTTCAGGAATGATAACCCCGCCGACAAATTTAGCATCAGGATTCGAATTATTCTCACTCTCCAAATAGGTGATAAGAGCGTTGTGCTTTTTTGGAGCTTCGGAATCTGATTTCTTAGTCTTTGTATCAAAGAGGCCTGTGGCGCCATTTTAAACCTGATGATAAAGTCAACATAGAACAATGCCAGTTCTCCGGCTGAATTTGTATAGGAAATCGAAAAGTGTTCCTTCCCTTTATCCCCGTTTTTGTACCACCACTCAATATATTGTTTGTTTTTTTCGAGTAACTCGGCAAAGGCTTTTTCGGGTGTGGAAACAGATTTGTATTCGTAAAATGGTTCCAACACATGGCCTTCTACAAATTCCTGCTTTTGGTAGATTTCAGGATAATATCGCTCTTCGGGGACCTGCCAATTCTTATCTTCGACCCGTTTGTTTTTATTTCCCTTTTCCTTCTGCCAGGTATCGTAATGTTCAAGGGCATTTGTAATAAGTTCAATCAACCGGGGTTGATTCATCCCGCACAACAGAATTTTCCTGGCCTTGAATTCATCGAACGAAAGATAATATTCAACAAACTGAATGAGTGTCTGGCGAAGGACCTTCCAACTCTTTGACTTATTCAGGCGTGTAATGGAATCATAACAAAACCGGTCGACCATGTCGCTCAATTCGGCCTGGGTCTTTGAGAAATGGCCCATGTGGTCGTGTGCATCGATCAATGTATTGGCTTCATATACATCAGCCATGATATTGGTAGGAATGGTAATTTCAATTTCATCCACATTCAAATCCCACATCCTTGAGATAAAGGCATTCCTGTTGTTTTCTTCTATGCGGTGTATCTCAGTTTCTTCTTCGGGAGTAAGCAGGTTCCTTTCCGGAACCTGAACAACGTTATATTGCTCCTCAACGAGTTTATAAAAGATCCGTTCAAAATCGCTTAACAGGTACCCGGGATTCGCCCTGTCGTTGATGATGAATGAGGCCTTCAATTCGTTGTAGGTCAACCCTGTTTTACGTTTGGCAACCTGGAGGCTGAAATAATCGAGATCGTCGGCCACGACCTGGATCACTTTGTTTTGAATATTGGTATACACATAACCGAAATCAAGGTCATCATTTTCATAGTGCCTTTGCTGCGGCATTCGAAGGATACGTCCGACCGTCTGCACACCGAAGGTCGGATTTCCGATCTCCCTGAAAATGATCAGAACCGCAGCTCTCGGACAGTCCCAACCCTGCGAAATAGCCTGCTTGAAAATCAGGACCTTTTGTATGGCATTTGGCTTTTCTATCCCTTCGAGATTAACCTTGTCTTTGCTATCGGATAACCATACGGCCAATTCATGATTCTGAGTGGTGATACCAAAATCGCCTGCCAGGTAATTTTCCATGACCAGGCGTTTGCTTTTATCCTCTTCTGTAAGAGTTGCTATTTCGGAAGGCAACTGGATTAACAGTAATGGATTGATATCAATACCGGCTTTTTGATATTCCCGGGCAATCAGGTCACGCTTCTGCATGGCTTTGCGCAACAGATGCAGATCAAGCATTTCTCCCTTTTGTTCTTCTTCCGAAAGATCGCTGTTCAGCTTGACGCCTTTTTTAATCATTTGCGCAGCCACAACTTTTTGCCGGGGAATGACGACATTCATGTCCGGTGTTATGCGCGGGGTTGCCGTAACCGATATTTCAATTTTCGCATCAACAAGCTTCAATACCTTCTTAGCCTGCTCTCCTGTAAAGGCCGATAAGTGAGCTTCGTCGATAACCACGATGATTTCGGTGCCCTGGAGGTAGGTATTTTCAATCAGGGTTTCCAGGTTAAAGCCCTTTTCATTTTCCTGACGGAAGGTGTTTTTTTCTTTGTCGACACTGCTCCAGTTAACGAAAAGCAAATCTTTAGGCTGCAATAGCGTATTGCCTCCCAATTCATCAAGCTGAATGGTTCTCAGTTCGTTCAGCTCGCTATAGAACCCTTTTAACGACTCGTAGCTTTGCAGATGGAGCGTATTGGGAGCTATCCATATAAAAGCAAGATCACGTGGCAGATTGGGGCGCAATATCACCTCCTGAACCAACTGTGAAATGAAGGCAGCCATGGTAACTGTTTTGCCTGCTCCGGTAGGGGCTTTTAGAAGCAACTGGATGCGCCGGTTGGGCGCCTGCAATGCATCGCAGGTGTATTCAATCAGCCGCTCAACCGCTTTTTCCTGGTATCCTTTGAGTATAATCATGACTATTCTTCTTCTTTTTCAAACAGGCCGGACTGACTGGAGGATTCCGATTCGGCAACATGTTCATCCTCAGACTCCGTTGATGTTGCACTGAATACTTTCTTCTCCAACTTCAATGTTTTAAAAGTAGCCCGGTAGGCATTGTAGATGGCGTCGGGCAATGGAACCGCATTTACTTTGTCGGCTACCGGATAAAAATCTTCGGCCAGTGTTTCCGTTTCGGGGCTGAAGGCATAAACTCTGACCTTTTCAGACAGATCAGAAATGCTCCGGATAAAATCGCAAAGGTGCTCAGCTACTTCATTCTGTTGCCTGCTATGGTAAACGACAATCAGGTACTTTCCTTTTTCGTTGGAGTAGATGCCGCATTTTGTAGCATCAAAGCCATTTAAAGTTGTAATATCGATATAACAATCTTCTTTTATCTGCAACAGTTCAGTACTGGCGCTTGTTAGAAGTCTGCGGTTTACTTCGGTTTTGGCGCTGGGGACAAAGCCGGTTTTATAATAACGCAAATTATTGTTGGCCAATCCAGGTACCTGAACTCCTTTAGCATTAGTGTAGCCTGCAATTACCCGTTTGTTTCGCTCATAAGTAACTTCCTCGCAAATGTTGTTTTCGTTGTTGGTTACCAGGATGCATTGGCGGCTACCCCTATCTTCTGCATTACTCAATATTGTTGCATGAAGGGTGGTCCCTGAACCAGCAAAGAAATCAAAAACAATTGAATTCTTATTACCCGATATTTTCATTATTTTTTTGATTAATGCAATAGGCTTTGGACTATTAAATAAATTTGTTTCTTCTAGAATTAGGTTTAGTTCTGATTTTGATGTTCTATTGCTTCCAACTTCATGATGATACCATATTGTTTCCGGAGGTCTACCGGAATATTTTTCTGCAAATATTTTAAAATTTGGTGAATATCCCTTTTTCCCCTTCGTCCATTCGATCCTTTCATCCTCAATAAGTGTTTTTTCTTTTGACCATCGCCAAGCCCCATCTGTCCCATCTTTTCTTTTTGGGTATACTTCAGTCCCATCAGGTGCAATCATTGCATAATAGAGATTTGGCCTTGCCTCTCGTGTCTCTCCTTGTCCACCCATTGCTCGTAATGGTTTTATATAGTATCTATTCCCATCCTTGTCAACTTTGTTGTAATGCACTATTTCTTCTGAATTTATTATCAACGGCTTAATAGGTAAGGTCAAAATATTTTTTCCATAACATAGAATGTAATCATGTTTTGTAGAAAATAGTTTTGAATCCATCTTAGGACTGTCATTCTTTTCCCAGATTATTGTGTCTATAAAATTATTCGAATCAAATATTTCATCACAAAGTAATTTCAATTGAGCTTGCTCATTATCATCAATTGAAATAAAAATCACACCTTTTTCACTTAGTAGCCTTTTTGCAATTAACAAACGTTTATGTAAAAAGCTCAACCATTTACTATGACGATAAGCATCTTCGCGGTCCACAAAATTGTCGTTGTATTTGAAGTCTTTATTACCAGTATTGTAAGGTGGATCAATATATATCACATCAATCTTGCCTTCATGTGTAAATGAAAGTGCTGTAAGGGCGTGCAAATTGTCACCTTCTATCAGGATATGGTTTGGTGGTTTGGCTGTAAATGCCTCACCCCCAACCTCCTCTCCCCCAGGAAAGGGGGCTTTTGCTGCTAAAGCAGATTCGGTTTGGTTAAAAAGAGTTGGATCCCCGGGTTTGGATTTTTCAGTTTGGGAAGGAATCTGAACAAGGTCCTTCGCCAATATGCGGCGTTCGGGAACTTCCTGCAGGACAGGGAGCATTGTCAGAAGGTCGCGTTCAACGTCTTCGGGTTTATCTTCCCATACCAGTCCATACTTTTTTGTGTTGTTGAGCAATTCGATGAGGTCGGATTTTTCGGCATTGGTAAGAGATTCGATGGCTTTTATTTTTTTAATGAGTGCGGGTTTGTCCATGGTGCAATATTGGAGGTTCAGTAGCAAGTAGTTGATGATAAATTCATAGGCTGCTTCGAATTCCCTATAGCGTGAATAGACCTATAGAAATTCATTCATGTACTGCTAAATGAGCAAATTGACGAGCAGGAAGTCGCAAGGTGCTCAAAAAGTCGTGTAACAAATTTAATGTTTTTATGGGATTTGGAAGGAAATTTGATTGGGTGGACTACGAAATTTTGATAAAAGCCAGGAGTTATTGTCAATAAAATGAGATATAACAAGGTTAAGAGAGGTTAATAAATATTTATTTGGGAAATATCCAGAAACGTATAAATAACCTAATTATTTGGTATATTGCAGGTTGGTTTTCTCTTGTTTTTGTTCTTTCTTTTTTGGGTTGTGTTTTTGAAATATTATTCAAAAACATGTCGGTTGAAAGTGCCTGATTCTTCACACTCTTTATAAAACTTTACCGTTATGAAAAAAATTTACACGACCATTATTTTTTGTCTCTGCATTTTTCATATAGCCAATGGTGGTCCATCATTTAAGTTAAATTCAGCGATTACGGTAACCCCAAGTCCTAACATTACTCAGGGCTCATATTTTACAGTAAGTGCAGTTTTAAAAAACAATGGCCCTACAACTGGCCCTTTTGATTTTGAATGTGATTTTACTTCAACTTCTGGGGTAACATTAAGCGTGATCGGAAAACAATGCAACAACTTTTCTGGTTACTATATTCCAGTTAATGGAACAATTAGCCTTACATTTAATGCAGCATCAATTGATGCCACTCCGATTTTTTCCCCTCCCGGAAATTATAATATTAATATTATTGCTTGTAATATTATCAATGGGTCTTGTCCTGCTTGTGGTACTAAATCAACTTCATGTATATCAAATGTTGCGGCAAATGGGTATTCCCTGCCTTACCCTGTTTGTGTTCTTCCTTCTGCGCCAACACCAAGTTCAGCAACTAATATTACAGCAATTTCTTTTACTGCAAACTGGTCTTTGTCATCGGGCGCTACAGGTTATTTCGTTGATGTCTCAAGCAATTCCTCTTTTTCAAGTTTAATATATAATAATACAAATGTAGGAAATACCACTTCTTACAATTTTACTGGTTTGAGTTGCAATACACCATATTATTATCGAGTAAGGGCTGGGTGTAGTTGCGGGACAAGTGGGAATTCTTCAACGATAAGTGTGCAAACAAATGTATGCTGCACTGCGCCATATCCACCGGGAGCAAATGCAGCAACTAATATTACAACAAATTCTTTTACAGCCAATTGGTACTTCTCAACAGGGGCATCCGGATATTATGTTGACGTTTCAACAAATTCATCTTTTTCAAATCTCATATACAATAACACCAACGTTGGCAACACTACCTCATATAATTTTTCAGGATTAAATTGTAACACACTGTATTATTATCGCGTTCGGGCATACAACAGTTGTGGTACAAGCGGAAATTCTTCCTCAATTTTTTTACAAACCAATATTTGTTGCAGCGCGCCAAATCCGCCAATAGTAACCGCAGCAAATAATATAACGAACAACTCCTTCACTGCAAATTGGTATTATTCCTCTGGCGCTTCAGGATATTATGTCGATGTTTCAACAAATTCATCTTTTTCAAACCTGGTATATAATAATACTAATGTTGGTAATACAACTTCGTACAATTTTTACTCATTGAATTGCAACACATGGTATTATTACCGTGTCAGAGCATACAACAGTTGCGGAACAAGTGGGAACTCTTCAACGATAAGCTTACAAACAAGTACATGTTGCACTTTACCAAATCCACCAACAGCAACCTCCGCAACCAACAAAACAAGCACGTCGTTTCAGGCAAACTGGTTCAGCTCTGCTGGTGCAAGCAGCTATTATCTTGATGTTGCAACCGATGCCTCCTTCACTAATTTAGTTGTCTACAATCAAAATACTGGAAACTTATACTTTAATGTTACCGGGCTCACTTGTAACACAACTTATTACTACCATGTTAGGGCTTATAATAGTTGTGGTTATGGAGGTAACTCAAATTACATCGCTGTAACGCTTAATGCTTGTGTTAATCCAGCTATTACCATTAATCCAGTACCTGTGCCTTTTGTACAACCCTGGCAACGCGCAAATGAAGCAACTGTAATTGTTACTGCTAACTGCAGCACAAATGATGGATCGCTATGGAGAATAAAAGCAACCCATCCCAGTGGAGGAACGGCGTTTTCTGATTATTATGCAAGTGGAACAACTGCGACTTTAACCTTGCAACAATCATTTTATCCTAATCCGACAGAACCGCAGCAAATTGAATATTCTGTTGTCAGTGCAACTGGGGCTTCCGGTTCTTTAAATCCATATGGAAAAACTACAATTATAGAAAAAAAATGGGACCATAAAAATCTGCTTTTTTATAATGACCCCAATGGAACTGGCTCAATTAAAGTACCTATAAAATATGATTTAACAAATCTTGCTGATTATGTAACTATTTTTAGAGATGGCAATGTGTCTATTGAGTTGCCCTCTCTCAATCCTCCAGCCGGGTTTAAAAATAATGTTGGCTTATACAGTTTTCAAGTAGGAAGTGATGGTTATGTCACAATATCACAAACAAATTCAAATTTAACTGATGTGTTTGCAGGTGATTTTAAAGTTGTTGTATGGCCTATAAATCCAGGGTTTTTCCCAGCAGAAACAATTTATTTTGATTTAACGAAATATGGTAGTATTTTTCAAAGTGGGTTCTATAATAATAAAGTAGTTGTTGTTATTGGCGGGATTTTAAATGGAATTGAAAACGATGCAGTTAATTTAAGAACTTGCAACAGTAACAATTCATGTATTAATGAAGATTCATTTTCAATTCTGATTTCATTAAAAAATTCCGGATTTGACGTTTGGTATATTGCTCAAGGTAATGCTAATTCAATAATTAGAAATGGGTATGATATTGGAAAGGCATTTGAGAAAATATATAGTATGAATCCTTACGCATCTGAATTAGATATTGTAAGTCATAGTAAAGGCGGATTAGATGCCAGAGTGGAAAATACGCCCATATTGACCCCCTCCGTACGTTTTAAGTTGACCCCCTGATTACGCTTCAAATTGACCCCCTCTTTACGGGGC
>CAIWMX010000037.1 GCA_903913885.1 uncultured Bacteroidales bacterium
AACAGGGTGACAAGGTAACAGGGTGACAGGGTAATAAGGTAACAAAGTAACAAAAAAATCGGTCAGGATGGGGTTTTTATATTTCGCTACCTCGCTACCTCGCAACTTAATAATTATTTAATATTGCTCTTCCCGCTGTATATCAGAAAATTAATGTAACTTTGCACCCCCAAAAAAAAGTTATTACTATGCCATTAAACAAACTCAGAAATATTGGAATCGCGGCACATATCGATGCCGGAAAAACCACGGTAACCGAGAGGATCCTCTTCTTTTCAGGCACCAACCGGAAGATGGGAGAAGTTCACGACGGAGCTGCCACCATGGACTTCATGAAGCAGGAACAGGAGCGCGGAATCACCATCGCCTCCGCTGCCATCACCTGTGCCTGGAAGGGTCACCAGATCAACCTGATCGACACCCCGGGCCACGTTGACTTTACCATCGAGGTAGAGCGTTCCCTTCGCGTGATCGACGGCATGGTCGCCGTTTTCTGCGCCGTAGGCGGCGTGGAGCCCCAGAGCGAAACTGTGTGGAACCAGGCCGACCGCTACCGCGTGCCCCGTTTTGCTTTTATTAACAAGATGGACCGCACCGGGGCCGATTTCGGCGCCGTAGTCGCCCAAATGAACAAGTACCTCGACGCCAATGCCGTTCCTTTCCACGTTCCCATGGGCGCGGAAGAACATTTTTCAGGAATTATCGACATCATCGAGCGCAAGGCATGGATCTTCCAGGAGATGGAACAGATCGAAACCGCCATCCCGGAAGAATACAAACAGAAGACCGAGGAAGCCCGTTCCTGGGCTGTTGAAAAACTGGCCGAGTTCAATGATGAGATCATGGACCTGTTCATGGAAGACAAGGAAGTCTCCCCCGAACTGATGAAAAAAGCACTGCGCGATTCAACGCTCAAATTGCTGATCACGCCGGTATTCTGCGGTGCAGCCTATAAAAACAAGGGTGTCCAGATGCTGCTCGACGCCGTGGTCGATTACCTCCCCTCCCCGATCGATGTGGGTGCGGTAACCGGTACCGACCTCGACGATCCTGAAAAACTCCATACGTGCCACCCTTCGCCGAAAGAAAACTTTTCAGCCCTGGCTTTTAAACTGATCCATGACCCGTTCGTGGGCCAGCAAACATTCACCCGTATTTTTTCGGGTACCATTAAAAGCGGCATGCAGGTATTCAACTCCACCAAGGGCAAACATGAACGGGTTGGACGTATCTTCAGGATCCACGCCAAAGACCGCGAGGAGATCTCGGAAGCAGGCCCCGGCGATATCGTGGCCCTCATCGGGATGAAAGTCACCAAAACCGGCGACACCCTCTGCAGCGACGAACACCGTTTCCTGCTCGAGACCATCCACGTTCCGCCCAGTGTGATCGAATTGAAGATAAACCCGGTGAAACGCGCCGACCAGTCGAAACTCGGAGAAGCACTGCACAAACTGGCCATGGAAGATCCCTCCTTCAACGTCAGGTTTGACGACGAAACCGAGGAGACGGTCATTGCCGGCATGGGCGAACTTCACCTGGAAATCATCGTCGACCGCCTGAAAACGGAATTCAAAGTCGACGCCATCGTAGGCGAACCTGCCGTTGCTTTCCGCGAAACCATCACCAGCGAAGTCGAATCGAACTACAAGCATTCGAAGCAGACCGGGGGCAAGGGACAATTCGCCCACGTGCTTATGCGCATGGAACCCAACGAAGGCAAAGGTTACGAATTCATCGAAAAGATCAAGGGCGGCAACATCCCCGCCGAATATATCCCGTCGGTCAACAAGGGTATTCTTAAAACCCTCGAACGCGGCGTACTTGCAGGCTACCCGGTAGTCGACGTCAAAGTGGTGCTGCTCGACGGCAGTTTCCACCCGGTCGACAGCTCCGACATGGCCTTCCAGACCTGCGCCTCGATCGGCTTCAAACAGGGCTTCATGAAAGCAGACCCCGTGCTGCTCGAGCCTATGATGAAGGTGGAAGTGAACACCCCCGACGAATATATCGGCGACGTGGTTGGCAACCTCAACCGCCGCCGCGGGAAGATCGAAGCCATGCGCCGCTACCGTAAAGGATCGCAGAAGGTCAATGCCTTCGTGCCCCTGATGGAGATGTTCGGATACGCTACCCAGCTTCGCAATATATCAAGCGGCAGGGCCAACTATTCCATGGAATTCTTCAAGTACACCCCGCTGCCCAAACTCCTGCAGGAAGAAGTGCTGAAGAAGATCGCCGACGAGAAGAAGGCGGCAAAATAACAGCTATTCTCTTATAAAATGAGGCATTTCAAAGGGGATCTCGAGCGAGAGTTCGGTGATTCCCCTGAAAATGCCATCGGCAAACCACGGGGACTGATAGATAATTTTCTTCTTTCCCCGTTTTTCTATGGTATAAACATTCTTCTTTCCGCTGGTCATAATCTCCATGATCTTTTTCCGCGAGGCTTCCGAATGGCACTCCAGCAGGTCCCTGCCGATGAGATCCCTGCCCCCGTCCTTCTCATAGGCAGCCAGGGCCCGTTCATTCATGTATATGATCTTACCGTCTGCGTCGCTCACGATCACGTTGCCATCGAGTTTTTCAATCCATTCCATGGTTAAGATTTTGGGTAAAAGTAAGAATAAATGGTGACAAGGTGACAAGGTGACAAGGTGATAAGGTGACAAGGTGATAAGGTGACAAGGTGACAAGGTGAAAATAGGATCCGCTAATCTTTCTGGAAATTGAAAAAATAAAAAAATAATTGATAACTAGCCACGAAAACATTTCTCCCCTTCTCCCGGGGGAGAAGGGGTCAGGGGGATGAGGTATTACGAGGTAGCGAAATTGTGAAAAATAAAATATATTTGTAACGGGGAAAGGAAATCATCATCTAATCACGAAAACACAACATTATGGAACCAAAACGTTTATTCCGTTCAAGAAGAGATCGTGTAATCGGGGGTGTTTGCGGGGGGCTGGGAAACTATTTCAACCTAGACCCGGTGATCATCCGGGTGGCGGCCGTCGCCTTATTTTTTGCAGGGTTCATGGGATTACTGGGTTATATCATTGCCTGGATCATCGTACCGGCCGAACCGGGATCCTGATCAATCGTTTTGTTGAGAAATCAAGGATGCAGGGCTGTTGAAAAAACATGACTGAGCCAGCTGCGACAGGAAAATTTTATACATTTGTTTTCCTTACAGATGCTGCCATTGGACAGGAACCCCGATAAAAACTTTCCTCCCGTTAAACGCGCTGCCCTGCGGCGCCTGATCGTTATGATTTTTCTTATCTCTTCCCTGGTTCCGGGGAACAGCATTTTTGCAGCCAACTATTATGTGACGAATACGCTTGCTGCAGGAAACGGGTCCCTGTCGTGGGCCATTGACCAGACGAACCTGGCTTTCGGTCCCGATTCCATCCTCTTCCACATACCGGCCAGCGATCCGGGGTTTAACGGGAGCGTGTGGAAGATCGGCCTGGCAAGCCTGCTGCCTTACCTGTATGGCGGGTATGTGTTCATCGACGGTACCGCGCAAACGAGGTTCGCGGGAAATACCAATCCCGACGGGCCCGAGATCCAGCTCACCACGAGCCTCAACCTACTGTATGGTCTCGCCGTCGGCTCCCCGGGCAACACCATCCGGGGGATGGTCATTTCCGGCTTCCAGAACGGCATCCTGCTCTATGGAAGTTACGCGGTTCAGAATACCGTTGAAAAGTGCTATGTGGGCGCCGGCCCCTCCGGAACGGCGCGTGCGCCCAACACATACGGGGTTGTGCTGAACAACGCCGCCGGCAATATGATCCGCGACAACCTGGTGTCGGGAAATGACGACACCGGGATCGTTCTCCTCGGGAAAGGAACCGACAACAACTTCATTACAGGGAACCTCATCGGCACCGACAGAACCGGTATGCTCCCGCTTTGCAACAACAAGGGGATCGTGCTGAAAAGCCTGGCAAACAGGAACAGGATAGGCAGCGCCCAGGCATCCGGGCGGAACGTGATCTCTTCCAACCCCGAGATCGGTATTTATATTGAAGCTTCCGACAGCAACGAAATCTACGGCAACTACCTGGGAACGGACATTACCGGGAATGCGGCCGTACACACGGGCGACAGCCTGTACCAGGGAAACGGGATCGAATTCAACACCCTGGCGGCCCATAACATCCTTGGCGGGATGCTTCCCGGGCAGCGAAACGTGATCTCGGGTCACAGAGTATATGGCGTGGTTTATTATGGGCATTGCCACGATAATTCAACCATAGGGAATTATATCGGCACCACGGCCGATGGGACAAAAGCATTGCCGAACGCCACCGGTGTCTGCCTGGATGGCGGATCCAACCACAGCACGATCAGGAACAACCTGATCTCCGGCAACCAGAATTACGGGATCTTCTTCGTGACCCGCGGCACGGCAAACAACATTTGTCAGGGCAACATCATCGGGCTGGAGACGACAGGTTCCGGAAAACTATCCAACGACATCGGACTGGTGATTGCCACCGGATCGTCGGACAACCTGGTCGGGGGCCATAACCCGGGCGAAGGCAATATCATCTCGGGAAACACCAACAGCGGGATCCTGGTAGCCGACCATCTCACGAAAAACAACATTATCCGCGGAAATAAAATCGGGACAGATATTACCGGCACCACGGCCCTGGGAAATGACTTCGGCATCACGCTGGCCACTTTTTCGTCGAACAACCTGGCCGACAGCAACCTGGTTTCAGGAAATACCCATGAAGGGGTGATGATCTACGAACATGCCGACAGCAACACCCTCATCCGGAACCGCATCGGGACCGGCATTACGGGTAATTCCCCTATGGCAAACGGCGGAAATGGCGTGGCCATCGACCAATCATCCACCGATAACCTCGTGGGAGCCGAAGCCCGCGGGAATACCATTGCCTTCAATGGGCAAAACGGCATCCTGGTCACCGACCCGGCCTCCATCCGCAATACCCTGTCGGCTAACAGCATCCATGACAACGTGTTGCGCGGCATTGAACTGCTGCCTCCCGGGCCTCCCGTGATCGATACCTCCGGAAACCAGGCCTGCCCCAACCAGTGCGTCAACATTCCGCTGATCCGTTCTGCTGCTTACGACGGCGCAACGGGCCTGACCACCCTGGAAGGAAACGTGTTCTGTACCAACCCGGCCGCCACACGGGTGGAGGTTTTCATTGCCGCACCCGAAAGCAGCGGTTTCGGGCAGGGCGCCCGGTTCCTGGGTTCGGCGCATCCCGCGGCCGATGGAACATTTACCCTCGTTGCCGGCGGCGCGGTGATCGGATCGGTGGTTACGGCAACCCTGACCGACCAGGCCGGGAATACCTCCGAGTTCTCAAAAAACCAGTCGGTGGTAACGGGATTAGCCAGCCTCGAATTATCCGGAATTACCATCTGTTTTGATAATATTACGGGAATGTTTTGTTATTCATGGATAAACCTTTACCATGAAAGTTCAGGTATCTGCGTTTACAGCCTGGAGGGGAAAGAACTTTTTTCGAAAACCTACCCGGGGCAGGAAACGGAAGTGAATGAGTGCATCCCGGCAACCCGCGTTGCAAGCAGCCATGGAACGCCGGGTATGGTGGTTGTGGCAATTTCAGCTGGCCAACGGCTGGCAGCAACCAGGAAAGTGATCATTAACTAACAGTCAACCATGAAGCACGCCTGCCTGGTCATATTGTCAATGGTTTTCTCCTGTTCCTTTTACGGACAGGATTTTACCGTGACCACCACCGGCGATGCCGGCCCCGGATCGCTGCGCGGCGCCATATCGTCGTGCAACGCCGCACCTTCCGTTTCACATAAGATCAGCTTCCGCATCCCCGCGAGCGACCCGGGCTACGACGCGGTACGCGGTACCTGGACGATCAGGCCCGTGGCTTCTTTGCCATCCATCATGGCGGGAAATATCACGATCGACGCCACCACGCAAACATCCTTTGCCGGCAATACCAATCCTCTTGGCCCGGAAATTGTTCTTGACGGCAACAACAATCAAACGGAGACAGGTTTCGTGCTGTATAACTGTTCGGGCACGGTGATCAGGGGATTTGCCGTTTCCGGCTTCCTTTACGGGATCCAGGTGTTCGGGCAGGGTTCGCATGACAACGTGATTGCCGGGAATTACATCGGCTCCAATGAAACCGGCATTTCAGGGAAAGGAAACTACAACGGCATCGAATTGCTGAGCGGGGCCTGGCACAACCTGATTGGGGGTTCAACGCCGGCCGACCGGAACATCATCAGCGGCAACCTTTACGCGGGGCTCAGGATGGCCGATGCAAACCGGAACATCATCACGGGCAACTACGTGGGGATTGACCGCACCGGAAGCGCCGCCGTGCCAAATTACGACGGCATTACCGCAGAGGGGAACGCCTGGGGCAACCGTATCGGCGGAACCACAATCGCCGAACGCAACATCGCTTCGGGGAACTCGGCCTACGGGATCGACATCTTTGGCGCGGGATGCACAGGAAACACCATCCTGGGGAATTTCGTCGGCACCGACAAATCCGGTTCGTTTGCCATACCAAACACCTATGGCGTGTTGTTCGACGACCGGTCGAACAACAACATCATCGGCGGGTCGACGCCGGGCTCGGGCAACCTGATCTCCGGGAATACCGCTTTCGGCGCCTATTTCTATAACAACGGCACAAATACCAATTACCTGCTCGGGAACCTGGTGGGGACCGATATCACCGGAACCCTGGCCATTCCCAACGAAACCGGGGTCTGGATCGACGGGGCGGCATACGGCAACATGGTCGACAGCAATGTTGTTTCAGGGAATTCAGGTTACGGCATCACCATCGTGGCCACCTTCACGAAATACAATATTATCACCCGGAACCTCATCGGGACCGACATCACCGGGCAGCATCCCCTGGGAAACGGCCTCGACGGGATCCTCATCGCCATGGGACCCTCGTCAAACCTGGTTGGCGGAAGCGTGCGTGACGCAAACACCATTGCCTGGAACCGTAAAAGCGGTGTGGCCGTCGAATCTGATAAATCCCTTTATAACCGGATCTCATGCAACCGGATCTACGGCAACGCGTTGATGGGAATTGATCTTTTCCCTGAAGGCATCACCTTGAATGATCCCGGCAATCTGGCCGGGGGGCCAAACGGCGGCCAGAACTACCCGGTGATTACGGGGCGCACTGCCTTGCCGGGCACCGGAAAAATTGTTTTGTCAGGGTTTATCGACACCTGGGATCCCGGCCAGGTCGCGATTGAAGTTTTTCTGACCGGATCAGGAAGTTCGGGGATCGCCCAGGGCAGGGAACTTGCCGGGCAAACCCGGGCAAATGCCTCGGGAACCTGGATCGACACCGTGTCGGTGAACCTCACCGACTCCCTTATCTGCACGGCAACCCGGCTGGTTGCCACACCGGGCTATTCTTACGGGACGTTCGGCAACACCTCCGAATTCACTCCCATGGTCTTCATGACAGCCATTGATGATCATGCCGGGAACGGTTCCATGGTCATATACCCAAATCCTGTCTCCTTATCGGGGTATACCAACATATTATTCAATAAGCAGGTCACCGGTACCCTGGAGCTTTCAGATAATCTAGGCAAATCCTGGCTGCAAAAGCATGTTGAAAACAGCGACCGTGAGGTTATCCCCGTCCGGAACCTCGTCCGGGGTGTTTATTACCTCCGTTTTGTACCCGGAAACGGCGACCCCGTCGCGGTGGTTAAACTGCTGGTCCGCTGAAAAAAGTTACGGACCCGTTTCCAGGCAACCTTCCCGACAAGCGTAAAAACACCGAACCGGGTTTGCCGGTTCAGGTATAACCAGGGTCTTCCTGTCGATGAATTCAAAAAAATAAATACCTTTGTTTTCTGTTAATGGTTTCACAAAAAGAGCCATGATATTCATCAATGTCGTGAAGCTATCAAATACATTACAATTATCTTTTTCCCTTGGTATCGGGCTCTGGATCTTCATGTGCCTTACATCCTGCCACCGCGATCACCCCGGTGGCACTGTTGCTTGGCAGCAGCAGGATTTTTCGGGCAAGGCCGACTCGCTTGAAACCCTGGCATGGCACTATTACCCCGACAAACCTGACTCCTCCGAAATCATCCTTTGCAGCACCATCCGTTTCCTTGATTCGGTAAAGCAGCCGCAGCTGAAGCTGGATGCCACCATGCGGCTGGCCGAATTCTATCAATACCGGAAACCTGATTACCTGAAGGCCATCAGGAACCTTTTGGCAGCAGTCAGGATCTTTACAGAATCCCCGGGACAATACGAAACCAATCCCTATTTTTTTATCGATATCGGGAACATCTTCTACCGCTCAAGGTTTTATCGCCAGGCACAGAATTTTTATCAAATCTCATTTCATACGACCCTCCGGGATATTGATTTTCATGCCCGTGCCCTGGCCTTGCAGAATATTGCCCTTTGTTTCCAGGACCAGGGAAAATATGATTCAGCACTGACTTATTTCAACCGTGCCGATGGTGTTATTTCAGACCGGCACCATCTTATGATGGCGCAAAATGACGCGGACAAGGCGGCCCTGTTCCTTCAGTGCGGCCGGTATGATTCGGCAGCAAGCCTTGCCTTTAAATCGCTTGCCATTCTTGACCAGAGCAGGGCATCCCGGCCGGACCAGCCACCGGGCCAGGAGGTCAGGTTTTTCCTGTCGTGGCATGAAACCGCGGCAAAGGCAAACGAGGTGCTGTCCGGTTATTTTGCCTGCCGGAACCAGCCCGACAGCAGTCTTGCCCGCTTTGAAAAGGCTTTAACCGGAGCCGGCACTGCCCGGTCAATCTCCCTGAAGGCCGACCTGTTTTTACAGCGTGTTATTTGCGGACGTGAGGAACACAAGAAGCATGCCGGTGCCTATGCCGACTCGGCCATGAGCCAGGCATGGAAGTTGCGGGACCCCATGCTGGCAAAAAGTTTTTCCGATTCGCTCAGCGCGTACTTCTCCAGGAACAAGATGCAGGCCCTGCATGACAAATACAACCACCTGTCGCTGCAATTGGCCGACAGCATCTACCGGATGAAGGCATCGGGTGAACTTGCCGAAAGTGTAATGCTGTTATCTTCTGTTGCCACAGAACAGGCATTTCATAACCTGGACGATTTGCGGGTAAACAACGGCAAATCGGTAAGGCAGCAAAACATCATCCTCATCTCCTTTTTTCTCTTCTTTTTCCTGGTTATTCCTTCCATCCATCTTTTTGCCCTGCGGAAAAGAAAATCAAACCTTCCGGCCTATTCCCATGCAGCGGACCTCCCGTCTGACATTGACATCGAGGATCGTTCGGATGACATGCCCCATCTGGCCGGCCATGAAACCTTCGTGCGGCTGACAGCCGACCTTGAAGCACTGATGATCCATCAGAAACCTTATCTCAATAAGAGCATCACCCTGGCCCACCTGGCTAAAATACTGAACACCAACCAGACCTATCTTTCGCAGGTCATACACCAGCAATATGGGTTAAAGTTCAATGATTTCATCAATGAATTCCGCGTGAAGGAGGCTTGCCGGCTGCTGCAAAGCGACAATAGCTGTACGATCAGCATTGAACATCTTTCCGAAAGGTCCGGTTTTAACTCCAAGTCAACCTTTTACTGCGCCTTTCGAAAGGTTACCGGAAAAAGCCCCGCCACGTTTGAAAAAACCGCAATTTTATCCTGATCTCACTCCCGTATTTCCTGAAAAACCCGATTAAGGTCGGGAATAACAGGGGTTTTTTGATGAAAACTACCTGCGAATTCTGTACCCTGAACGGGTAAACATGCATGCTGGCATACCGAAGATGTAACGTATTTTTACATATCGATCTGTTACCAAATTCACAGGAGTCATCAAAAACTGCTGCAGGTTTTCTGCCGAAAAAATGCAATCATCTCCCGATTAGGAAATATCATGTTTTATATTTTTGTATTTCAATGCTTTAAAAAAATTCCGAAATTCAGTATTTTTAAACTTCGGACAACTTTTCTCTTGCTTATGAAATAGGATGTTTTTATTTTAGGAATGATTTTCAAATTCCAGGCATAAAATAATCACCTTATCAATTGCTAAATATTTTACATTTCCTTTCCCCGGAAAAAGGGCGGCAAAAATCGCCCTCTGTTTTTACGAAAACAAACCCCATTCCTATGAAAAAAATCACCTTCCTCACGCTATCCCTCATCCTGTTCCAGGTATCATTCGGGCAATTAACGGGCGTTAAAACGATCCCCGGCGATTATGCAACCATTTCGGCAGCGGTGACTGACTTAAACTCCTCCGGTGTGGGTGCCGGGGGGGTCACCTTTAACGTGGCCGCCGGGTATACCGAATCCGTCACCACCCCCATCCTGGTCACAGCAACCGGTACTGCTGCAAATCCCATTGTCTTCAAGAAAAGCGGGAGCGGGGCTAATCCGGCCATTACGCGTACCGATGCCGGCGGCAACACCACCTCCGTTCTCGGCGGCCAGGGTGATGCCGTGATCATCATCCAGGGATCCGATTACATTACCTTCAACGGTATTGATGCAGCAGCCGGCGACGAGGGAATCGAATACGGTTATTATCTGCTTAAGGCAGGTCCGACCGATGGCTGCAAAAATGTTACAATTACAAACTGTGCCATCACCATGACCAAGGGTACGAGTGCTTATGTAGCCGGAATTTATGCCTCCAACAATGATGGAAGTTCTTTGGTTTCGTCAAGTGCGGGCATCACTGTCACTTCAACAGGAGGCCGTCATGAAAACGTGACCCTGACCGGCAACACGATCAGCAACGTTTTTACAGGCATCCTGTTAATCGGGTATAATCACACCTCTTCTCCCTATAATTTTTATGACCAGAATTTTGTGATAGGGGCTTCAGGAGCAGGAAATGTGATCCAAAACTTTGCAGGAAACAGCACAAACATGTCTTATGGAGTTTACCTGCTATACCATACCAGTCCATCCATCAGCTACAATAACATCAGCAATACCGCAGGGGGCGGCGCTGATGCTACAGGCCAGATTTATGGGATATTCATGAACACCTCCGGTTCCGGGGGTGATTTTGTGGCCAATAACAATACCATCACCCTGGGCGAGTCAGGCATATACCCGGCAACAGCTATTTCTAACGGTCAAACCAGCACGTCGGTCACCATCAACAACAATATTTTCAGTTATGGAACCTTTGCCTCAACTGTAGCATCATATTGCATAAAACTCGGCGGGAACACGAATAGCATTACGGTAACCGGGAACACGACATCCGGATCGATCAATAAAACCGGAGTTGGATATTTTTACGGGTATTACTACACCGGATCACCCACCGGTGGCACCGCAAATATCAGCAACAATACTTTTTCCAATATCTCCTTAACAGGGGATTCCTATTTTTATGGTATTTATCATAGTGCCACAACTTCCCAAACCGAATTGATCAATAACAACACGGTGACGAATGTTTCAACAGGGTCGGCCTATTGTTGCGGGATACTGCAGGCGGGCGGCGCTGCAGGGTCTATCGTGAGTGGCAACACTATTACGAATTTAAGCAACGGCATAGATCTATACGGCATCTGGCTGGGAGCAGGTAGTGCTTCGGTGGCCATAACCGCAGCAAATAATATCGTCAGCGGGTTAAGTTCGGCTGGTTTGGGCATTGTGTACGGGATTGATTGTAACAATGGCACTGCCAATACCATATCACACAATACCATTTACGATCTTGCCTGCACTTTTGCCGGCGGCGCGGTTAACGGCATTAATGTATCCGGTGGAACAACGAATTATGTGGACAATAACTTTATCAGCGACCTCAGAACGCCGGTATCAACAACGTTGGGGGTAACAGGGATATGTCTTCAATATTCATCGACAACGAACAATGTTTTTTTCAACACCGTTTATCTTAGCGGAACCAGTTCCGGAAGTGGCTTCGGGTCGGCTGCAATCATGGCAACAGTCCCGGTTGATCTGAGAAACAACATCCTCGTCAACCTTACGATCCCGACGGGAACCGGAAAAGCCGTGGCTTTCCGACGGTCTGCTACAGACCTGACCAACTACTCGGGCAATTCGAACAACAACCTGTTTTATGCCGGAACCCCTTCAGCCAGCAACCTTATCTATTACGACGGCAACAGCAATATCCAGACACTGGCGGCATTCCAGGCCATGGTGGGGCCATTCAGGGAGGCCGCCTCTGTAACGGAGCTGCCGCCATTTGTGAATGTTGCTACAAAACCCTACAACCTGCATTTACAAACGAACGTGCCAACCCAGTGTGAAAGCGGGGGAAAGATTGTTTCAACCCCGGTTGCCATCACCACCGACCGCGACGGGGATGCCAGGTACCCGAACGCGGGCTACCCGCAGAATGGCGGCTTTACAGCTTCCGCCCCCGATATCGGGGCTGATGAGTTTGGAGGAACGGGATATGCACCGCTTTCGGGAGTTATGACCATTCCGGGAACTTACTCCACCATTGCCGCTGCCGTATACGCCCTGAACACCAGGGGCGTGGGAAGCGGGGGTGTCACCTTTAACGTGGCTGCCGGTTATGCTGAATACATCTCCAACGCAATTACGTTAATGGCTACCGGTACCGCTGCCAACCCCATTGTATTCCAGAAAAGCGGAAACGGGGCCAACCCCGTTGTTACGCGTACCAATCCCGGCAGCAACGCCACCTCCATCCTGGGAGGCCAGGGAGATGCCTTGATCATCATCCAGGGATCTGATTATGTTACCTTCAACGGGATCGATGTTACCACCGTTTTCGACGGAATCGAATACGGGTATTACCTGTGCAAAGCGAGTCCAACTGATGGTTGCAAAAATGTAACCATTACCAATTGCAACATCACCATGACCAAAGGGAACAGCCCTTATGTAGTCGGCATTTATGCCTCAAACAATGATGTAAATTCAACAGTGTCGTCAAGTGCCGGCATCACCATCACTTCCTCAGGAGGCCGCCATGAAAACGTGACCCTGACCGGCAACACCATCAGCGATGTTTTCACGGGCATCCTGTTAATCGGGTATGATCACCCCTCCTCCCCCTATAATTTTTATGACCAGAATTTCGTGGTGGGCGCTTCAGGAGCAGGAAATGTGATCCAAAATTTTGCAGGAAACACTACACGTAGTTCTGCTGGTATTTACCTGCTTTATCATCACAGTCCCTCCATCTGCTATAATAACATCAGTAATACCTCCGGCGGAGGGTACAATGCACACGGTTCTATTTATGGCATATTCATTGGTTCTTCCTTTTCCGGCGGTGATTTTGTTGCCAATAACAATGCCATCACCTTAGGCGAGTCCTACGGAGCCGATGCAACATTTATTTTTAACAATCAACTCAACACGTCGGTCACCATCAACAACAATACCTTCAGTTATGGGAACTTTAACTCAACTACAACCTCGTATTGCGTATATCTCGGTGGGAATACCAACAATATCACAGTAACGGGAAACCAGACAACCGGAACGATCAATAAAACCGGGGTTGGAGATTTTTACGGATATTGGTCTTACAGCTCTCCCAGCGGTGGTACCGCCAACATCAGCAACAATAATTTTTCCAATATTTCCTTAACGGGGACTTCTACTTTTGTTGGTATTTATCATTTTGCCAGCACCACTACCCAAACTGAAGTGATCAACAACAACACGATCGCGAATATTTCAGGGGGGACAGGTGTTATATACGGAATCCAGCAAGGAGGCGGAGGATCCGGTTCTACCGTGAGCGGCAACAGAATTTCGAATTTCAGCAACAGCCAGAGTATTTACGGTATCTGTCTGGGGTCCGGCGCCGGGCCGACAGCCATAACTGCGGCAACCAATATCATCAGCGGGTTCAGTATGTCGGGATCGGGAACAGTTTACGGTTTGTATAGTAGTCTTGGCACAGCCACCACCCTTTCATACAATACCATTTACGATCTTACCGGCAGCCATTTCGCCGGCGTGGTTAACGGTATTTGCATAAATGGTGGAACTGCGAATTATTTATACAACAATTTTATCAGCGACCTCAGAACGCCTGCCTCAACATCATTGGGTGTAACGGGAATAAATCTTCAAGCCGGAACGTCAAACAGGGTTTATTTTAACACTATCTACCTTGGCGGAACCAGTTCAGGAAGTAACTTCGGATCGGCTGCGATCAGTGCAGCGGCCCAATGTGATCTGAGAAACAACATCTTCGTAAACATGTCAACCCCGACAGGAACCGGAAAAGCCGTGGCTTTTCAGCGGGCTGCCACAGACCTGACCAACTATGCAGCCACCTCGAACAACAATCTTTTTTATGCCGGCACTCCAACATCAGCGAACCTCATCTTTTACGACGGCACCAACAGTGATCCAACCCTGGCCTCATACAAGGCCAGGGTTGGACCGTTCAGGGATGCCGCCTCTGTAACGGAGCTACCGCCATTTGTCAATGTTTCCACCACCCCGTATGATTTACACCTGCAGCCAAACGTACCAACCCAATGTGAAAGCGGCGGAAAGGTTGTTTCAACCCCGGTTGCCATCATCACCGATTTTGACGTGGATGCCCGGTACCCAAACACGGGCTACCCGCAGAATGGCGGTTTTTCAGCTACTGCCCCCGATATCGGGGCGGATGAGTTTGGAGGAACAGGTTACGCACCGCTTGCAGGAGTTATAACCATTCCGGGAGGCTATCCCACCATTGCTGCAGCGGTTTACGCCTTGAATACCAGGGGCGTGGGGAGCGGGGGCGTCACCTTTAACGTGGCTGCCGGTTATACTGAAAACATCACCAACGCAATTCCGTTAATGGCTACCGGTACCGCTGCCAATCCTGTTGTCTTCCAGAAGAGCGGCAACGGGGCCAACCCCATTGTTACGCGTACCGATGCCGGCAGCATTGCCACCACCCTGCTGGGAGGCCAGGGTGATGCCGTGATCATCATCCAGGGGTCAGATAATGTCACCTTCAACGGGATCGATGTTGCCGCCAGCGACCAGGGGATCGAATACGGTTATTACCTGCTCAAGGCCGGCCCGGCCGATGGCTGTAAAAATGTCACGATCACCAACTGTGCCATCACCATGACCAAGGGTACCAGTGCTTATGTAGCAGGAATTTATTCCTCAAACAATGATGCAACATCAGCGGTATCGACAAGTGACGGGATTACCCTCACATCAACAGGAGGCCGGCACGAGAACGTGACCCTGACCGGCAACACGATCAGCAATGTTACCGCGGGTATCGTGTTAATCGGGTATAATCATTCTTCTCCCTATACTTTTTATGATCAGAACTTCGTAATAGGCGCGTCAGGAGCCGGGAACACGATTCAAAACTTTGGCGTGAACAACACCAGTACTTCCTTAGGCATTTTCCTGCAATGCATTACCAGTCCGACTATCAGTTACAACACGATCAACAATACCGCCGGCGGAGGGAGCAATTCAACCTACAATCTTTATGGTATTTTAGTGAATAACTCCAATGCCGGGGGTGATTTTGTTGCAAACAACAATGTCATTACCCTGGGCCTGTCAGGCCCAAATACAGCATCCTGTATCGTAACCGGTCCTACCTGTACTTCGGTCACCATCAACAACAACACCTTCGTTTATGGGACCTTTACCGCAACTACAACCTCGTATTGCATAAAGGTTGGCGGGAACACGAATAACATCACGGTTACCGGAAACCATACCACCGGAACGATCAATAAAACCGGTGTGGGAGATTTTTACGGCTATTACTTTGCCGGATCTCCCACTGGCGGGACTGCCAACATCAGCAACAATACTTTTTCAAACATTACCCTGGCGGGGTCATCCAATTTTAATGGTATTTATCATTCTGGCAAGACTCCCCAAATTGAACAGATCAACAACAACACAGTTGCGAATATTTCAACAGGGATAGGCTTGATTGGCGGAATACAGCAGGGAGGCGGCGCAGCCGGTTCTACTGTGAGCGGAAACAGCATTTCGAATATCAGTAACAGCAATGGTATTCAAGGTATTCTTATCGGAAGCAGCACTGGGCCAGTATCCATGACGGTGTCAAACAATATCATCAGCGGGTTAAATTCGGCGGGTTCGGGAACTGTTTCAGGTATTAATATTTTACTTGGCACAACCACCACTATTTCACACAATACCATTTTCGATCTTTCCGGAAGCAATGCCAACAGCGTGGTTTACGGCATTTTCATAAATGGTGGAACTACTAATTACCTTTACAACAACTTTATAAGCGACCTCAGAACGCCTTTTTCAACATCATCATTGGGGGCTTTAGGGATAGTTCTTCAATATGGAACAACAAATAATGTTTTTTTCAACACTGTCTATCTTGACGGAACCAGTTCGGGAAGTAACTTCGGATCGGCTGCAATCTGGGCCAGTTCAATCCAGGTGGTTGATCTGAGAAACAACATCCTCATCAACCTTACAACCCCAACGGGAACAGGAAAAGCGGTGGCTTTTCAGCGGCCTGTAGCAAGCCTGGCCAATTACGCGCCCACCTCCAACAACAACCTTTTTTATGCCGGAACGCCATCATCGGTGAACCTTATCTATTACGACGGCACCAACAGCGATCAAACCCTGGCCTCATACCAGAGCCGTGTAGGGCCTTTCAGGGATGCCGCCTCAGTAACCGAACTGCCACCTTTTGTAAATGTGGCGACCAGGCCTTACGATCTGCATTTACAAACGAACATACCAACCCAATGTGAAAGCGGCGGAAAGGTTGTTTCAACCCCGGTTGCCATCACCACCGACCTCGACGGGGATGCAAGGTACCCGAACACTGGCTATCCGCAGAATGTGGGTTTTACAGCTTCTGCACCCGACATCGGGGCGGATGAGTTTGGAGGATCAGGATATGCACCGCTTGCGGGAGTTATAACCATTCCGGAAGGCTATCCCACCATTGCTGCAGCGGTTTACGCCTTGAATACCAGGGGCGTGGGGAGCGGAGGCGTCACCTTTAATGTGGCTGCAGGATATACTGAAAATATCACAGCGGTGATCCCATTAATGGCGACCGGTACCGCCGTCAATCCCATTGTATTCCAGAAAAGCGGGAGCGGGGCCAACCCGGTTGTAACGCGCACCGATGCCGGCAGCTACGCCACCTCCGCTTTCGGAGGCCAGGGTGATGCCGTGATCATCATCCAGGGGTCTGATTATGTCACCTTCAACGGGATCGATGTTGCCGCCAGCGACCAGGGGATCGAATACGGTTATTACCTGCTCAAGGCCGGCCCGGCCGATGGCTGCAAAAATGTCATGATCACAAATTGTGCCGTCACCATGACCAAGGGATCCAGCGCCTATGTTGCCGGCATTTATGCCTCAAACAATGATGCAGGTTCAGCGACCGGGTCAAGTGCGGGCATCACCCTGACCTCAACAGGAGGCCGTCATGAAAACGTAACCCTGACCGGCAACACGATCAGCAATGTTGCAACGGGCATCCTGTTAATCGGTTATAATCACACATCATCTCCCTATAATTATTATGATCAGAATTTCGTAATAGGCGCCTCAGGAGCCGGAAACACCATTCAAAACTTTGGAGGGGGTGTGGCCAGCAATTCTTATGGCGTATACCTGATATATCACACGAATCCGAATGTCAGCTATAACACGATCAACAATACCGCCGGGGGAGGGAGCAATGCAACCTACACTCTTTATGGCATTTACATGAGCACCTCCTCTGCCGGTGGTGATTTTGTTGCAAACAACAATGCCATCACCCTGGGCCAATCAAGCACATATCAAGCATCCTGTATAGTAAACTTTCAAACCTGTACTTCGGTCACCATCAATAACAATACCTTTGGTTATGGAGCCTTTGCCTCAACGTCATCATCTTACTTAATCGCTCTCGGTGGTAGCACGAATAACATCACGGTAACCGGAAATCAGACGACCGGAACAATCAATAAAACCGGTGCGGGAGATTTTTACTGCTATTTCTTTTTTACACCTTCCACTAGCGGAACTGCCAACCTCAGCAACAATACTTTTTCGAACATTACCCTAACGGGATCGTCTAATTTTTATGGTTTTTATCATAATGCAAGCACTTCCCAAACAGAACTGATCAACAACAACACGGTTTCGAATATTTCAGCAGGGACAGGGTCTGTTTACGGAATAATGCAGGGAGGCGGAGCAGCCGGTTCCACCGTGAATGGCAACAGCATTTCAAATTTCAGCAGCGGCCAGTATAATAGCGGTATTTATGTGGGAGTTACCGCGCCAGTGGCCCTGACAGTGTCGAATAATATCATCAGCGGGTTAAGCAACACTGGTTCGAACCCGTTAACCGGCATTTACTGTCAAAACGGCACGGCCATGACTTTTTCGAACAATGCCATTTACAATCTTGCCGGCAGCAATGCCAGCAGCCAGGTAATGGGCATTTATATACCTGCCGGAACTACGAATACCATTGCGAACAACTTCATCTCCGACCTCCGAGCACCTGCATCAACAATGGTGGGGGTATCTGGGATATATTTTATTGGTGGAACGACAAATAATGTTTTTTTCAACACCATTTATCTTGATGGAACCAGTTCCGGGAGTGGCTTCGGATCGGCTGCAATATATACCTGGGGCCCGTGTGATCTGAGAAACAACATCCTAGTCAACATGACAACCCCGACAGGAACCGGAAAAGCCGTGGCTTTTAAGCGGACTGTTACAGACCTGACCAATTACGCGGCCACCTCGAACAACAACCTGTTTTATGCCGGGACGCCGTCATCGGCCCACCTCATCTATTACGATGGTTCCAACAGCTATCAAACCCTGGCGGCATTCCAAAACCTTGCAGGACCAACGAGGGATGCCGCCTCTGTCACAGAGCTGCCGCCATTTGTGAATGTTGCGACCAAGCCTTACGATCTGCATTTAAAGACGAACGTTGCAACCCGATGCGAAAGCGGGGGGAAGGTTGTTTCAACACCGGTTGCGATCACAACCGACAAGGACGGGGATGCCAGGTACCCGAATGCAGGCTACCCGCAGAATGCCGGTTTTTCAGCTACGGCCCCCGATATCGGCGCTGATGAGTTTGGCGGACTCTCCGGTGCAGCCATGGTTTTCAATGTAACCGGCGGTGGCACTTATTGTGCCGGCGGGACAGGAATGACCGCCGGGCTCAGCGGTTCGCAAGCAGGCGCTTCATACCAACTGTACAAGGATGCCGTTGCATACGGTTCTTCCGTTAGCGGCACCGGTTCTGCCTTATCGTGGACCTCGCTGCCGGCAGGAACCTACACCATCAAGGCAACGTACCTGACCCAGGCCTGGATGACCGGCAACGCGGTGATCACCATGCTGCCGGCTTTTACGGCGGGAACTGCCACTGGAACCCAGTCCGTCTGCTTCAATACGGCTCCTTCGGCATTAACCTCCGCCGATGCTACCGGCGGATCGGGACCTTATACGTATCAGTGGCAGGTAAACAACGGCAGCTGGAGTGATATATCCGGGGCGACTACCCTGAGTTACACCCCGGGTGCCCTGACAGCCACCACCCAGTACCTGCTGCAGTTCACCGACACCGGTACGCCTTCCTGCGGGCAGGTGGCCGGCAATACGGTTACAATCACCGTTTATGGCAATTTAACAGCCGGTATCAGCGGCGGTACTTCGCCAATATGCTACAACACCGCACCCGGAACAATGACTGCATCCGGCAGCGGCGGCACAGGCTCCTACACCTTCCAGTGGTACACAACCGATGGGATTATCAGCGGTGCAACGGATGCTGCCTATGCACCGGGGAATCTCACGGCAACCACGGGCTATTACTGTGCTGTAACGAGCGGTTCGTGCGGATCTGTCAATTCCACCACAACAACCATCACGGTTTACGGCAATATGACCGGGATTAAAACGATCCCCGGTGATTTTGCAACACTTGCCAGTGCAGTAGCGATGCTGAACAATTGCGGACCAGGTCCCGGAGGCGTCACCTTCAACGTGGCTGCCGGGTATACCGAAACAATCACCACCCCGATTCTGCTGACGGCCACAGGCACCTTATCCAATCCCATCGAGTTCCAGAAAAGCGGTGGCGGGGCAAATCCTAAAGTCACACGCACCGATGCCGGCAGCTACTACACGATGGTTCCCGGGGGCCAGGGCGATGGCGTGATCATCATCCAGGGTTCTGATTATGTCACCTTCAACGGGATCGATGTTGCCGCCACCGACATGAGAATTGAATACGGTTATTATCTCCGGAAAGCAAGCTCCACCGATGGCTGTAAAAACGTGACCATTACCAACAGTACCATCACCATGACCAGGGGAACCAACCCGGATGTTGCCGGCATTTATGTTTCCAACAATGATGCGGCATCCCTTGTATCGTCAAGAGCGGGCATCACCCTTACATCCACGGGAGGCCGGCATGAAAACATAACCCTGACGGGCAATACGATAAGCAATGTTTTTTCAGGCATCCTGTTAATCGGGTATCATCACACCTCTTCACCATATGATTACTACGATCAGAACTTCGTGGTTGGCGCTTCCGGTGCCGGCAATGTGATACAAAATTTTGCAGGCAACGCTTCCGATTCCGCCTATGGCGTTTACGCGATCTATCATACCAGTCCTGCCATAAGCTACAATACCATCAACAATGCCGCCGGGGGCGGCGATATCATGCCCGGCTCTGGTAACGGGGATGCCATTGGCCCTGTTTTTGGTATTTACATAAGCACCTCCTCAGCCGGAGGCGATTTCGTTGCAAACAACAATGCCATCACACTGGGCCAATTCAGCCCCAGTGAGGCATCCGCTATTGTGAACAGGCAACCCGGTACTTCTGCCACCGTCAGCAACAATACCTTCAGTTACGGGACCTTTGGCTCAACTGCAGAATCGTATTGCATAAACCTGAACGCGGCCACAAACAACGTCACGGTAACCGGAAACCAGACAACAGGAACGATCAATAAAACCGGGGCCGGCAATTTTTATGGCTATTTCAACAACGCACTTTCAAATGGCGGAACAGCCAGCATCAGCAACAATACTTTTTCAAACATTAGCCTGACGGGGGCATCTGCCTTTTCCGGGATTTATCATCTTGCCACCAATTTACAGCTTGAACTGATCAACAACAACACGGTTAAGAATATTTCAGGCGGGACAGCCGGTATTGCAGGAATATCACAGGGAGGCGGAGCAGCCGGTTCAACCGTGAGTGGCAACAGCATATCGAATTTTACCAACTCTAGTGCGCTTCTCGGTATTTCTCTGGGAAATGGCGTGGCACCCGTGTCCATTACAGCGGCAAACAATATCATTAGCGGGTTGAGTAGTTCCGGTGCGGGGCAAATTATCGGTATTACTACTTACTATGGCACAGTCACTACCATTTCACACAATGCCATTTACAATCTTGCCAGCAGCATTGCCACCTGCAATATATACGGGATTACTATAAATCACGGAACCACGCATTATTTAGACAACAACTTTATCAGCGACCTCAGAAACCCTGTATCAACCTATTTAAATGTACGGGGAATCTATATTACAGCCGGAACGACAAACAGTGTTTTTTTCAACACCGTCTACCTTAGCGGAACCAGTTCCGGGAGCGGCTTCGGGTCGGCTGCCATTTGGGCATCAGCCCCGTGCGATCTGAGAAACAACATCCTGATAAACCTGGCAACCCCGACGGGAACAGGAAAATCCGTGGCTTTTCGGCTGGGTACCACAGATCTGACCAACTATGCATCCACTTCGAACAACAACCTTTTTTATGCCGGAACCCCTTCGGCAAATAACCTCATTTACTCCGATGGCACCAACAGCGATCAAACCCTGGCGGACTTCCAAAGCCGGGTTGGGCCAACGAGAGATGCAGCATCTGTTACGGAGTTACCGCCATTTGTCAATGTTGCCACCACACCCTACGATCTGCACCTGAAAACGAACGTACCCACGAAGTGTGAAAGCGGCGGGACCGTTGTTTCAACACCGGTTGCCATCACCACCGATTTTGACGGGGATGCCAGGTACCCGAATGCAGGCTACCCGCAGAATGCAGGTTTTACCGCTTCCGCCCCCGATATCGGGGCGGATGAGTTCGGCGGCATCGCGCAATCGACCCTTGTTTTCAATGTAACGGGTGGGGGAACCTATTGTGCCGGGGGAACGGGAATGTCCGTCGGGCTCAGCGGTTCGCAAACAGGCGCCTCCTACCAGCTGTTCCAGGATGCCGTTGCCTACGGTTCACCCGTTGACGGCACCGGTTCTGCTTTATCGTGGACCTCTTTGCCGGCCGGGACTTACACCATCCAGGCCACCTTGTCAGGAAATTCCAGCTGGATGTCAGGGAATGCCGTCATTGCCATGCAATCAGCCCTGACCGCGGGAACGGCTGCAGGAACCCAAACCATCTGCTACAACACGGTTCCTTCGGTGTTAACCTCCAGCGATGCAACTGGCGGATCGGGACCCTATACTTACCTGTGGCAGATAAACAACGGAAGCTGGAGTGCCATAACCGGTGCAACGACCCTGAGTTACACCCCGGGTGCCCTGGCATCCACCACCCAGTACCGGCTCCAGTTCACCGACGCCGGAACGCCTTCCTGCGGGCAGGTGACCGGCAATACCATTACCGTCACGGTGTATGGCAATTTCGCAGCCGGGGCCACTGCCACCACAGGTGAAACCATCAGTTACAACGGCAACCCCGGAATCATCGGGAACAGCTCCGCGGCGGGCGGCGGCGACGGAACGATCAGCTATAAGTGGCAAAGCAGTGCAGATGATGGATTCAGTTCGCCGACCGACATCGTAAACAATGCATCCTCCTATGATCCTCCGCCAGGTCTTACTGCATCCACCTGGTACCGGCGAATGGCCAAAGATGGCACCTGTGCCGGCTGG
>CAIWMX010000038.1 GCA_903913885.1 uncultured Bacteroidales bacterium
ACACGAAGGAGAACAGCGAAAACATCAGGGTGGGGATTTTTTAGGCTGCCCGGTCATTAATCAGACTCCCTGCATTTCAGGCAGGGCAATTATCCGCTCTAAATCACCGGGCTGAAACCATTTATAACCCGTATCTTTCTTAAACCAGGTCAATTGCCGTTTTGCATAACGCCTGCTGTGTATTTTGATCTTATCAATGGCATGTTCAAGAGAGGTGAGACCCTCGAAATGATCGAAAAGTTCCTTATAACCTACGGTGTTAAGCGCATTAAGGTGCCTGTATGGATAAAGTGCAAGAGCCTCTTCAAACAGGCCCGCAGTAAACATTTCATCAACCCGTTTGTTTATCCGCTGATATAACAGCTCGCGGGGCAGTTCTAGCCCCACCTTTAAAATCCTGAAAGCTCTTTGTTTGGGTCTATTGGTTCGCAGCATGGAATAGGGAACGCCCGTGGCGCGGCAAATTTCCAGTGCCCGGATGATCCTGGCAGGGTTCATGTGATCAACCTGGGCGGCGTAACCCGGATCGAGGAGGGCCAGTTCATCCTGCAGGGCGGCAATTCCTGCATCAGCCAGCGTTTCTTTCAACTCACGCCGGATCTCCGGGTCGGGATCAGGTAAAAGATCAATCCCATGACAAACTGCATTGATGTACAATCCTGAACCACCTACCATGCATACCACCTGATGCGCTGTAAAAAGCTTCCCGAGCAGTGCAAGGGCATCAGATTCAAACCGGGAAACATTATAAGGGTCCAGAATCGACAGATGGTGGACAAAGTGGTGAGGTACAAGCGACAATTCCTGCTCAGAAGGAGCGGCTGTGCCAATTCTCATCTCCCGAAAAAACTGCCGGGAGTCGGCAGAGATAATATCCGTATTGTAATGCCCGGCCAGGGCGATGCCTAAAGCGGTTTTACCGACTGCGGTCGGTCCGGCAATTACGACCAGTAACCGGTCATCAATAGTCATCTGAATCGTGGTCAAAACCTGACAAGCGTTTATCCAGGTTTTCAATATCTTCGTAATCTTCTATATGATCAAGTTTTTCATCTTCCTCAGAATCTTCCTGTTCCCCAAATAAAAAATCGTCGCTTTCATTGTCGCCGGCCCGGTTAGTTTCAAAAGCCGGTTCTTCGTCCACTTCTTCAATCAGTCCGCCCAACTCATTTTCAATGGCTGCCAACTCATGTTCATCTTCAACAATATCGTCGAATTTCACAAGTTGTTCTAATTTAGGAAGCGGGACTTTAGGGACGACCACCCTCTGCACCACTGGTGCCGCAACTGCCAAAACAGGCTGTTCGGCCTTTTTGGGTAATTCGGCAATACGCTTGATGCATTTCGGGTACGAGGATGTCTCATCCGCCGGGAAGATTTTAAACAATTCAAGGTGAAATGAGAAGATATCTCGACCAATGAACTCATAAATCATCTTCTGGTGCGGATCCTCGATGTAGTTCTTCAACTTCTCAGTCTTCATCAGCGGCAGTGTAACTGACTCTGTAACAACCTGGTCAAGATCTTCGTCAT
>CAIWMX010000039.1 GCA_903913885.1 uncultured Bacteroidales bacterium
CCGTAGCATTTACTGATGGTGAAATTGAGGTCATAAAAAAACATTCAAACAGCGATATCATGATAGAGTTAATCAGACTTGATCATGGTGAATTATACGAAACCGAAAAAGCTTTGATGGAAAAATCCGAAGTATTATCTGAAACTGAATTATATTGGGTGTTTAGTCGATCGGCAGATCCTAAAATATTTAAAAAGACACTTGATAGTTTAAAATCGGTTACTGATGTTGAATTGTTAATGTAACGGTTCAGGACTTTTTGGAGATATTGGCTCATAAGCAAGTATCGGGTTTAAGGTGTGCTTAGTCATTTCCGGACACCTCCTTACCTTTCAAATTATACGCCTTCCTCCTTTCCAAAGTCAACTTTTTCAGTTTTGCCCTTCGTTCTAGAATCTCCTGCATTCTTCCAGCATAAACATCTGCCGGGCTGACGTTATGCAGAGACGTGTGAGGAGTGTTGTTGTACACTCTGATTGCTTCGCTCAGCGCTGCCTGCAGTTCGTCCGGCGAGCAGTAAACTATCAGATTTACTGTTTTGCTTTTTGTCGTCCTGTTGAATCTTTCAACCTTACCCTGAGTTTGAGGATGAAATGGCCTCCCGAAGATGTGGCTGATCCCATGCGCTCCAAGATAATTTGCAAGGACCTCTCCTATGAAAGCAGAACCGTTATCCGATAGCAATAGCGGTTTTGGATCAAGCGTATGGCCCAAGCTCTTTGCCTTTTCCATGGCTGCCTCCATCGCATCGCTTATCGAAAACCCTGTTTCATCAAGTTTCAATTCATCCGTCAGCGCGTACCTGGAGTAATCATCCAGCACCGGAATATACTTGTAAAAACCCCAGCCGCTCACAAACATATTCGTCCCGTCGCATTGCCACATCTGGTCCACTCTTGTGGTCTTTACACGGTACTCTTTCTTTGCCGGCATTTCTTCCAGCGGCCTGGGCGTTACCAAGTTAAATTTCTTTAACAGCCGATACACAGTCTTCTCACCTACGTAAAACCCTTTATTATCAGTGATTTTGACCGCTATTAGCCTCGGTGTAAGCTCTGGATGCAGTTTCGCTTCCTGCAGAATTACAGCTACTTCATCCGGCATGATCTTGTTCCATATTCTTCCAGGACGCGTTGACATTTTTATTAACCCGTTAATTCCTTTTCTCCAAAACACATCTCTCCAGTGATAATATGTCGATTCCGGTATGCCTAGACTTTCCAGCATCTTGGTGCGATTTGTCCCGGACAACTCTATTTTTTCAATCAGCCCCGCTATCTCTTGTGGTTTCATATATATGTGCCAGGTATCCGCTAATCTGTCACACTTTTTTTTAAGAGATAATTTTGTAAGGCCTGATCTCCGATCACTGCCTTTAGCTTCTCATTTTCTTTTCTGAGATCTTTTACCTCACTGCTATTTGCTTCACGCACAAAGTCTCCTTTTAAGCGATTTTTCCCGGCCTCCATGAAATCTTTTAGCCACTTATAGTATATCGCAGCGTGGAGGTTTTCTCTACGGCAAAGGTCTGCAACGGATATTTCCCTTCTGAAGCCTTCAAGGACGACTCGGATTTTGTCTTCTGAGGTGTATTTCCGGTTGGTATATTTCCTGATTTTCCTGAGCAATTTGTCGCCACTGCCGGGGGTTGCCTGCTCTTCTACATTCCGTTCCAATACTGAGTCTGTCATTGTCATGCTCCTTTGGTATCGATTTTTACTGCTTTCCTTCGAAGCACAGCCTTAAGACCCTTTACCTGCTAAATTAGCACTTTCTCCAAGAAGCCCTGAACTTCAACACTATCACAACCAATTCATCAAGCAATTTGATTGTTGTCCTCCATGATAGTCCTAACTGTTCTTTCCATTCAGAAATACTATTACTTTGAAAACCCTGACATTTCAGTAGCTTACTCTTGTATTTGCCACATAATATATATTCCACAATGTTCCTGATTAGATTCATTTTGCTCCTAGTCAATGCTTTCGAGTATTTTTTCAATTGTTTTTGCTAGAGCACTCAATTGGTCAATAAACACTTGATCACTTATTAAATTAGGATTTAGTTTTTCTAAATTTGCGTTTATGCTGCTTATATTTTTTAAAATCGTGATCCTTGCTTTATCCTCTCCAATCTCCGGTGATGCAAATACACTCAATAATGCG
>CAIWMX010000040.1 GCA_903913885.1 uncultured Bacteroidales bacterium
CCCTTAACGGTATTGTGGGCTTTACTCAATTGCTCTGTGAAGAAGATATAGATCCTACTGATAAAAATGAATTTAAGAAAATAATTTTAAGCACAGCTGCCCGATTACAAAATATAGTAAATGATATTATTGAAATATCACAGATAGAATCTGATCAGGTCGTCCTCAATTTTAATTATTTTAACCTGAGCAAAACACTTGAAGATTTACATCAATTTTTTACTGAAAGGATAAATACGCGAACAAATGGTTTAGAACTTATTTTTAGTAATGACTTGACACATGATGTCCCTTTATTTTCGGATGAATTGAGGCTTAAACAAATTTTGTCAAATCTGATCGACAATGCTATTAAATTTTCAGAAAACGGAACAATTGAGATTAAGTATGAACTTGAACAGGATTATATTCAATTCATGGTAAAGGACCAGGGGATTGGTATTGATAAAGAACACTTTAACTTGATTTTTGAGAGTTTCAGACAATCCGACTCTTCGAGATACAGAATGTATGGAGGCACCGGGATTGGCCTGAGTATTGTTAAAGGCCTGGTAAAACTATTAAATGGGAAGATTTGGCTTGAAAGTATTCTTGGGCAGGGTTCTACATTTTGGGTTAAAATTCCAGTAAAACATGATGCACCGGGAATGTGATGCGAATCTGTTGGTTTATCAGCAAGGAACCGGCTTTCCTCCCGACCAGATATCAACAATTCGTATGCGCCTGCCGAACATTGCATCCTATTAACAATAAAATGGCATGTGGCTAACCAGAAAGCATGAGCGGTTTTTAAAATAAAATTTTACCCTATCTTTGCAGGTGACATTATCCTGAACTACAGGTCAGATCACTGATTGCAACACTTTTTTAAAAAAAACCGGCTCCTATATACATCTTTTCCATCATGAAAACCAAAAAAGAGATTGTCGACGACTGGCTGCCGCGATATACCGGCACAACCCTTGAAGAATTCGGCGATTTCATCCTCCTGACAAATTTCAACAGTTACCTCGATCTCTTTTCCAAATGGTTCGGCGTGGAGATCAAGGGTAAGGACAAGGCCATGCCCAGCGTGACCCATGAACGCATCACCCTCATCAATTTCGGGATGGGCAGTCCCAATGCGGCAACTATCATGGACCTGCTCAGCGCCATCGGGCCAAAAGCCGCACTGTTCCTGGGGAAATGCGGCGGACTGAAAAAGAAATGCAAGGTAGGCGATATGATCGTGCCGATTGCCGCCATCCGCGGCGACGGAACCTCCGACGACTATTTCCACGAGCGTGTTCCCGCCCTCCCGGCGTTCAACCTCCAGAAGATCATGTCGACCGTGATACACAACCACCGGAAAGACTACTGGACCGGGACGGTGTACACCACCAACCGCCGGGTGTGGGAATATGATGAACAATTCAAAGAGCAGTTGCGCGAAACCCGCGCCATTGCCATTGACATGGAATCGGCCACCCTGTTCATGGTTGGGTTTGCCAATGAAATCCCCACGGGAGCCGTGCTCCTCGTTTCCGACCAGCCCATGGTGGGACGGGGCATCAAAACCCAAGCCAGCGATAAAAGGGTGACCCAGAAGTTTGCCGAAGAGCACCTGAAAATCGGCGTGGAGACCATGAAAGACCTTATTGAAAAAAAATTACTGGTGAAACATCTCCGGTTCGACTAGGATACAACCCGGTATATGGCAGACAAAAACGACGTAAGTTTCGACAATCTTCTCGGGGAGCTGAAAAATCACATCTACAGCCCTGTATACCTGCTCCACGGGGAGGAACCCTATTTCATCGACATCATATCCGATTACATTGAACAGAACGTTCTGAGCGATCTGGAAAAGGAGTTCAACCAGACCATCGTTTATGGCAAGGATTCCGATGTGCGCACCCTGATCAGTTATGCCAAGCGTTTCCCGATGATGGCGAATTACCAGGTACTGATCGTCAAGGAGGCGCAGGACCTGGATAAAATTGAAGACTTCCTCCCCTACCTCGAACACCCGCTCAGTTCAACGATCCTGGTGCTGTGCTACAAATACAGCAAGTTCGACCGGCGGAAACTGTTTTTCAAGGCTGTCGAGAAGCATGGGGTTGCATTTGAGTCGGCCAAACTTTATGATAACAAGATCCCCGACTGGATAAGCGATTACCTGCGGAAGCGGAAATATGCCATCACCCCCAAGGCAGCGGCCCTGCTGACCGAATTCCTGGGCGCCGACCTTGGCAAGATCGTAAACGAGATCCAGAAACTGCTGATCAACATCCCTGCCGGGTCGGAGATCAACGAGGAATACGTGGAGAAGAACATCGGCATCAGCAAGGATTTCAATGTTTTTGAGCTTCAGAAAGCACTTGGGAAGAAGGAGGTGGTAAAAGCAAACCAGATCATTCTTTATTTTGCTGCAAACCCCCGTGAGAACCCGCTGGTAAAAACCATTCCCAGCCTCTATTCCTATTTTTCAAAACTACTCCTGTATCATTTCCTGCCCGACAAATCGCGAAACGCGGCTGCCGCGGCCCTCTCGGTGAACCCCTATTTCGTAGCCGACTACCAGTTTGCTGCCAGGAACTACCCGGTTGGGAAACTCCTTTCAATTATTTCGTACATCAGGGAATACGATCTCAAAGCAAAAGGCGTTGAAAATGCATCCGCCTCCGACGGCGACCTGATGAAGGAGCTGATCTTCAAAATCCTCCACTGACCCTTATTCGACGCGGTAGTTGTATTCGGCTGAACGGTAGGTCTCCTCGATGATCCTGCTGTATTTCTCCACGATAAATTTCCGGCGGGGTTTCAGCGTTGGCGATATTTCACCGGTTTCGGTCGACCATACACTGTCGAGAAGCCTGAATTTCTTGATTTTGCTTGACTGGTCGAGGTCCAGGTTAAAGCGTTCGATCTCCTGCCTGATCCGGCGGATGATGTTGGGGTTCTGCACTGCTTTTTCCCTCGAGCCAAAGGCGATGTGCTTCACCTCGCACCAGCTTTTCAGGTATTCAAAATTCGGCACGATCAGCGCTGCCGGGAATTTCCGGTTCTCTCCCACCACCATGATGTGTTCGATGAAGGGCGACTCGTTGATGCGCTGCTCGATGGGTTGCGGGGCAATGTACTTGCCCCCGGATGTTTTGAAGATCTCCTTTTTCCGGTCGGTGATCTTCAGGAACTTTCCATCCTCGATTACCCCGATATCGCCGGTATGAAACCATCCATCGGCATCGATGACTTCCGCCGTTTTCTCCGGCCGGTTCAGGTAACCCATCATGATGTTCGGTCCTTTGCAAAGGATCTCGCCGTCGTCGGCAATCTTCATCTGGTTGCCGGCAAGCAGGGGGCCTACCGTCCCGAATTTCATGCCACCGGGTTCAAAACGGAAACAAGTAACGCCGGGCGACGTCTCAGTGAGCCCATAGGCTTCAATGATGGGTATTTTTGCTGCCCAGAATACACGTGCAAGACGCGGGTGGAGGGAGGCACTGCCCGATACGATGAATTTAAGCTCGCCGCCCAAAGCAGCCCGCCATTTGCTGAACACCAGCAGGTTGGCGATGAAGAGTTTTATGTCATAAAAGAAACCACGTTCATGGTTCAGCTCAAACTTGTGCCCCTGCCGCAAAGCCCAGAAGAACAGTACCTTCATGGGCAGGGGCAGGCTCCTTCCTTTGGATACGATCCGGTTGTAAATTTTTTCGAACACCCGGGGAACTGCGGCAAATCCATGCGGCTTAACCTCACGCAGGTAATCGGCGAGTTCATCAATGTCCTGTATATAATAAATCGAAACGCCGAATGACTGGTAGGTATACCCGGCGGTGCGTTCGTACACATGGCATAGCGGCAGGAAACTGACCACGCGGTCGTGCATCTTCAGGGGGGGAATTTCGGCCAGCGCCTGGTAATTGGTAACAAAATTGTTGTGCGACGACATCACTCCCTTGGGGCGGCCAGTGGTGCCTGAGGTATAGATCACCGTGGCCATGTCACCCGGCAGAATCGTTCGTTTGATCGCTTCAAGTTCGTAGGGTTCCGGGTAGTTTCTACCCAGTTCCACGATCTCTTTCCAGTTCCTGATCCCCTCAACAGGCTCGATCGAAAAAACGGCCTTCAACCTCTTAAGTTCAGGAAGTACATTTTTGATTCGCTGATAAATTTCAGCATCGGAAAAAACCAGGTACTCGATGTCTGCGTCATTAAAAATGTAGCGATAATTTTCTTCGCTGATCGTGGGATAGATAGGAACCTGTACCGCCCCGACCTGCAGGATCCCCATATCGAAAAAGTTCCATTCCGGGCAATTGACCATCAGGGTGGCGATCCTTGTTCCCCTGGTGATGCCCAGAGCAAGCAGGCCCAGGCTCACCCATTGACTGTAGTTGACATAATCTTCTGCCGAATAATGCATCCACACCCCCTCCTTTTTCACATTGAACAGGTCAGGGACGGAGCTGTACTCATCTTTGAACAACTCCAGCAGGTCAAATATCCGGGTAATGGGCTTCATCCGGTTAAAACGAAATTTCGGTTTGTTTATACAAAGAGTTTCGCAATTTTATCCTCATATTTCTGGGCTATGACGTTTCTCTTCAGTTTCATTGTCGGGGTTATCTCCCCGGTGTCGAAGGTCCATTCGGTATCCATGAGGTCCCAACTTTTAATTTTTTCAGTATCTCCCAGGCATTTGTTATACTTGTTGACCTCGGTTTGAAAACGCTTCCTGATGCGCGGGAGGTTGATCATCTCCGCATTGGTGGTGTAAGGAATCTCCTTAACGGTGCAGTAGGACCTGAGAAAAATGAAATCGGGGACAATGAGCGCTCCGGCAAACTTCTGGTGTTCGCCCACCACCACCATCTGGTCGATGAACAGCGATTCCTTGAAGGTGTCTTCGATGGGTTGCGGGCTGATATACTTTCCAAAAGAGGTTTTAAAAAGCTCCTTTTTACGGCCGGTGATCTTCAGATGCCCTTCAGGCTCAAACCGCCCCAGGTCGCCGGTGTGAAACCAGCCGTCGGAATCAATGGCACTGGCAGTCATCTCCGGCTCCTTGTAATAGCCCTTCATCACGTTGGGGCCCTTGCAGAGGATCTCGCCATCCTCCGCGATCTTCACCTCCACACCCTTCAGGAGCCTCCCGACGGTTGCAAATTTGGTCCCGTTTTCGGTCAGGTCGTTTACGGCAATAACAGGGGATGTTTCGGTAAGACCGTATCCCTCCAGGACATTGATTCCTGCACAGGTGAACATCCTGGCCAACCTGGGTTGCAGTGCGGCCCCCCCGGAAACAACCAGGAGGTGTTTACCCCCCAGGGCAGCCCGCCATTTCGAATAGACCAGCTTATCGTACAGTTTCCGTTTCAACTCATAAAACCACCCATTGGCGCCGTCGAGTTCATAACGCAGGGCCAGGTGCATGGCCCAGAAAAAGAACCAGCGTTTTGCACCTGTCAGTTTATGCCCGGTCGAAAAGAGTTTATCGTAAATCTTCTCGAGCAACCGGGGCACCGTTGAGAGGATATCCGGCTGGACCTCTTTCATGTTGTCGGTAATGGTCCCCAGGTTTTCGGCGTAATAAATGGAAAATCCAAGGTAATGATACAGGTAGTTCAGCATCCGTTCATAAACATGGCACAGGGGAAGGTAACTCACGGCCTTTGCCTCCTCGCCAAATGGCGGGATGTAAGCGCATACTTTGAAATTTGAAATGATGTTGTTGTGCGTCAGCATTACGCCCTTTGGATTGCCAGTAGTTCCGGAAGTATAAATGATCGTGGCAACATCTTCAGGCATTACCGAGGCTTTCCGCGCATCGAGCAAGCTGGTGTTGGTATTCTGTTTACCAAGCTCGATCAGGTCATTGAGATGTTTATGCTCATCATGGGCCTTGTAGGTAAAAACCCCGTTGATATGTGCAATCTCCGGCAGGATGTGCTGGATCTTGCGCAACAGCTCCTGCCCTGAAATGAACACATATTTGACCTCCGCGTGGTTGAGGATGTATTTGTAATCCGATTCACTGATGGTGGCGTATATGGGAACATGAACCGCCCCCACCTGGAGGATGGCCATGTCGACGAAATTCCATTCGGCCCGGTTCGAACTGATCTGCGCTATCTTATCACCCGGCTGAACACCCATGGCCAGGAAACCAAAGCTGATGTTATCCACGATTTCACGGTACTGGCGGATGCTGTATTTTACCCACTCTCCGTTTTCCTTGGATGCGACAACATCGGGTTTGGGTTTGAAGGCAGCCTCATGATAGGGCAACAGATCGAAAATGCGGGTTACTTCCATAACAATCGGGGTTAACTTAATTGAAAATCAGAAAATGTGTGCAATGATAATGAAAAAAAATTACATGCGGTTTCATGGAACTCCGGGTTGAGAAAATCCCCCGGGGTTCCACGGGATTTGCTATTTTTGGTTGTTTATTGTCAAACCATGCCATACAGCCAATTCTATAAGGATAAAACAATCCTGGTCACCGGAGGTGCAGGTGCCATAGGCCGGAATCTCGTGGAGAAGTTAGCCCGGTTGCGAGCCGGTAAAATCATCATCCTGGATAACTTATCCTCCTCCTGCATCTGGAATATCCCCGATTATCAGAACGTCCTGTTTTTCAACGGGGATATCCGGGATGAGAACGATCTGAAACGGGTTTTCCATCATCGTCCGACCGTGGTTTTTCACCTGGCTGCCTTTTTTGCCAACCAGAATTCTGTTGATTATCCCCTGGTTAGCGAGGATGTCAACAGCCGGGGTATGCTGAAGTTGCTTGAGTATTGCGTGATTTCCGGAAATATTGAAAGGTTTGTCTATACAAATACTGAAGGCGGGGCTTACGGAAGCGATTGCACGATGCCCTATCGCGAGGAAGAGACCTCCCTGAGGCTGGGTTCACCCTACTACGTCTCAAAAATGGCCGGTGAAGCCTACTGCTGGTTTTATCATAACCACTACAGCCTGCCGGTTAGCGTTGTCAGGCTTTTTAACTCCTATGGCCCCGGCGAGGTGCCCGGGCAGTACAGGAATGTTATTCCGAATTTTATATGGTGGGCGATGAAAGGACAACCCCTCCCCCTTACTGGTAACAAAACCATTTCCCGTGATTTCGTTTTTGTGAACGATATCGTCGAAGGGATTCTGAGATCCGGATTTTTCCCCGAAGCGACCGGCACGCCCATCAACATTGCGACCGGGCAGGAAACCTTCATTTACGAACTTGCCGAACTGATCAACCTGAAAACCTCGAACCCGGCCGGCACACGGATCCTGCAGCAACGGAAATGGGACACCCGCGAAAAAATCATCGGGAACAATGAAAAATGCCGTCGGATCCTGCAATTCGCCCCGGCAGCCATGCTTGATACCGGGCTTGATCTGACGATCGCATGGTTCCACAAAAACCGGGAAAACATCGACAGAAACGCCGCATTCTTCCCCGGCCTGAACCCCGCACTCGATGTTTAACAATTTCGGGGCACACTGATGATCATTGCTGTAAATACCCGGCTGCTGCTGAAGAACAGGCTGGAAGGGATCGGGCGATTTTCCTTTGAAATCCTCAGGCGCATCACCATGGGCCACCCCGAACACACCTTCATCTTTTTCTTCGACCGGCCCTGGGACCCTCAGTTCATCTTTTCGGAGAATATCATACCGGTTGTCCTTTTCCCGCAGTCACGTCACCCTTTTTTGTGGTACTGGTATTTTGAATTTTCGGTTACGGCGGCACTGAAAAAGTACAAAGCCGACATCTTCATCACCACCGACGGCTGGCTCTCAACCCGCACCCCCGTGAAAACCCTCCAGGTGCTGCACGACCTGCATTATGAAAATCACCCGGAGTTCCTGCCCTGGCTCGTAAGAAAATACTACCGCTATTTTTTCCCAAAGTTTGTCCGTAAAGCAACCCGGATCGTCACCGTGTCCGATTTCTGTAAAAATGAGATCGCTTCCCGGTACCGCCTCGACAGAAACCTGATCGATGTGGTGTATAACAGCACACGGGAAGAATATGGCCCGCTTACGCCCGATGAAATTGACGACACCCGGCAACAATATTCAGGCGGGGTGCCCTATTTCCTCTTTATCGGGCCGGTCCACCCGCGGAAAAACCTGGTGAACGCAGTCAGCGCGTTCGTCAAATATAAAAAGGAATCAGGCGACAAAGCAAAACTGTTGGTGACAGGCGCTGCCATGTGGCGGAATTTCGGCGGAATGGTAACGGTCAGCGAACCGGGCATCCTGCAGGATATCATGTTCACCGGCTACCTGCAGGATGAGGAGCTCCGGAAAGTCACCGGGGCCGCTCTTTCCCTGCTCTATGTGTCATTTTACGAAGGGTTTGGCATACCGGTGCTGGAGGCGATGAGCTGCAACGTGCCCGTCATTGCCTCCAACCGGTCAGCCATCCCCGAAGTGGCCGGTGATGCCGCCCTGCTGGTTGATCCGGGCTCGGTGGAAGAAATTGCCGATGCCATGGCCGTCATCCGCCGGGATGATGACCTGCGGAGATCCCTGGTTCTGAAAGGAGCACGGAATCTGAAACGGTTTTCCTGGGATGTGTCGGCAGCTGCTTTCTGGAAAAGCGTCGTCCAAACGCTGGCGTGATCAGACCAGCCTGCTCAGGCAATCCACAATTTTCTTTGCTGCATGCGCATCCCCGTATGGGTTGATCATCGTTGTCCGCTCCCTGCCCATGAAATGTCTGAACGCATCCAGGATCTTCTCCCTGTTCATCCCGGTGAGGACCGAATAGCCCAGGTCGACCGATTCGCTGCGTTCAGTAACATCGCGGATAACGATCACGGGGATGTTAAATCCCGGGGCCTCTTCCTGTACCCCTCCCGAATCGGTGATGATCAGCCGGGTGGTTTCATACAACCTGTACATCTCTATCAGCCCCAGGGGCGGAATCACCCTGACATTCGGATGATTCCCGAACAACTCACTTTGCAGTTCGTGCTGAATAAACGGGGTTTTATGAGAAATCCATGTAAAGTTCAGCGAGGGATATTCCTCCGCCAGCGTTTTCACCGTTTCAACAAGGATATGAAAATTGCCGTTCTGGTTTTCCCTGCGGTGGCAGGTGATCATGACGTTTGTGGCCGTAGCAGGGAAACCGGTGTCCTGCATGGGATCCCGGGGCTGTAAATCCAGAGGTTTCAGGTACTCAATCACATCGGCGATGGTGTTCCCGGTGATAACGATCCGCTCTTCAGTAATGCCTTCCCGGAGCAGGTTTTCAGCTGCAACAGCGGTCGGGACGAAGTGCATGGCAGTGGTAAGCGAGATCATCCTGCGGAAATATTCTTCGGGAAAAGGATTCTCCATGTTGTGGGTCCTCAGCCCGGCTTCGATATGCGCAAAGGGGATTTCATTGAAGAAAGCGCTCATGGCGGCGCATGCACAGCTGGAGGTGTCGCCCTGCCCGATGATCATTTTGATCGTGTGTGTTTTCCGCAGATCATCGATGGCCTCCTGCAGCCCTGCCAGGATGCCGGCATAGGAGCGGCTAAGGGAATTATGGTGGTTTTTTTCCTCCAGGGAGATATCTGGAGAAAAGTTGAACGTTAAAAGCAGGTCCCTGGTCATTTCGTGGTGTTGCCCCGTGAAAACATAGACAAACTGCGTTTCCAGATTTTGCTTTTTAATTTCAACCATGACCGGAAGCAATTTGATAAATTCAGGACGGGTCCCGAAAATGACGAGATTTTTATCCATTGGTTCCTGTTATCTGCTTGTAAAATTCAACCATTTTTTTTGCCGTGATTTCTGAATGATAACATGATTCACTGAGTTTCCTTGCATTGTCGCCGAATTCCCGGCACAGTTCGGGCGATTGGCAGCACCTGATCAGCTGGCCGGCAAAATCCTCCGGGGTGTCGGCGATCAGGATGTTTTTTCCATGCTCATATTCAATGCCCTGCGCCCCGATCGAGGTGGAAATGATGGTTTTTCCAAGGGCCAGCCCCTCGATGATCTTCGCCCTGATCCCGCTTCCCGACCACAGCGGCACCATCATGATCTGCTTCTCCTCCTGGTATTGAAGCGGTGTATGAATGGCCCCGAGCACTTCAACCTGCTCCGACCTGTATTTATAAACCCACGCTGGCATGTCGTTGCCGGCGATGGAGAGTTTCATGGGCATCCCCTGCTGCACCAGGATCGGGTAGACAAAGTTAAAAAACCATTCAATGGCCTCGGCATTGGGCAGCCAGTTCATCGATCCGAGGTGATAAACCACCGGGGGACCGTGGTATTGCCTTTGAAAATCATAGCCGCGGAGAAGGCAGTAATCGTATCCCATGGGGATGATCCTGACGGGTGTTTTCGTGGAGAAAGATGTAAAAAGAGCGGCATCTTCCTTCGTCAGTGCCATGATTCCGTCAAGCCTGCCGGCAATGCCCTGTTCAAACTTTTTAAGCCGTGACGTGGCAATCCCGAGGAAACACTTTTTGAACGGGTTCCCGACCCCTTCCAGGTATCTCTCCCAGATGACGTATTCAACATTCTGCGGCCGCAGGATGATCTTCGCCCCGGTTGATTCCCTGATGGTGTCGATATAATTGCAGAGATAGAGATGTTCGAGCTGCACGATGTCATAATGCCCGGAGGAAAGGACAGACCTAAGTTTTGCAGAAAAATCCGTGGATATGAACCGGCGCGTAAAATAGGATTCGCTGCCGAAAAGGTTAATCAGGATGGATAAAGGGTTGATCCGTGTATCGACGGTGACGCATTCAAAACCGGTGAGCCTTTTGTAATCTTCGGGCAGGGTGGCGGCATCGATAAAATTGCGGGTCGGGTTGATCGCCAGGGTTTTTACTTCGATATGATTTGCCATCAGCCCCAGGGTGGTATAATGCATCACCTGGGCGCCCCCGTCGGCAGGGGGGTACGGCATCTTATGACAAACCTGCAGAACTTTCAACGCCCTTGTCTTTAAGGATCAGCCCGGCCAGCTGGATTGCCGCCGTTTGGCACCCCTTTTCATTCAGGTGAACCCCGTCGAAAAAATCATCGTCCTCAAACCCGAATTCAAAGGTTCTCAGGCTATTCGCTGCTGCCAGTTCCTTGATGCATTGGTTGAACTCGCTTACCCGGTCGTTCATGGCGTAGTTGTAGGGGTAAAACACCTGGCGCGTAAACCGGGGGATCTTCAGCAGGAGGATGTTGTTGCCGACAGAAAGCAGTCTCAGCTTAACGATCAGCTGCCGGTAAGCAATCATGAAATTCTCTGTGCTGACGCCATTTTTGATATCGTTGGTGCCGATCATCACGGTGATGATGCTCGGGTAGCAGTTTCTGAAATTATCCAGGTTCGGATCGATCGACCTGACCAGGTCAATGGTGGTGTAGCCGTTAACCGCATGATTGATCACATGCCAGCTTTTTTCCAGTTTTTTTCCGAGGATATCGCCGCAGAGCTCCGGGTAACCCAGGTAGCTCCTGGCACCAAAAGTAATGCTGTCGCCGAAAGACAGTAATGTTTCCCAGTTCATCGTCAGCTGTGTTTCGACAAAGTTAACAAATATTGGCAGTTGATGGTTCGTTAAGTACAGCTATAGATTTGCAGAAAGTAATCTTGATTTTACCATTTTCCATTTACGCGTTTCGGGGTTCAGTTTGTATTTAGTTTCAGTCAACTGCCTGGCATTTGCATGGACCAAGGTTGTAAGCGTTCGATTTGCGTTATTGATACGAACAGGGAAATAAATCATTTTTTCACTTAGGAATTTATCGAAAATGAATTCGCCATTGGCATCCCGAATATAAAACCGATACTCGGGCCCTCCATTTCCCCCGGAATTATTTTTTATGGCAAAATCATCTTTCCTGTCGAAATTAAAATCCGCTATAACAATATCTCCATAGTCATTATCCAGTGCAACTGAATCCTGATTAACATGGGTACTAAACGACCTGACATTGCCGCAGTCGCTGAACGCATCACCAAAAATATATTCAGAACAGTATTGAATCTCCTGAATTAGCTTTGAAGACGATTTGACAAATATTGCAACCTTGATCACACACGAATCCATTTGAGGGTTCCTGTTAATTCTTTTGATTTCTATTTTGATATCAGATGTTTTTGAAAGTTCATGATGATTACATAGTTGTCCGTAAGACATTAAAAAGAAGCATGAGAGAAAATATACACATATGATTCTCACCATTAGAGGCTGTTTAATTTTCGTTTTAAAATCCCGTCAGGGATTTAATATGGGTAGAAAAAAGGTTGAACTGCAAGGTATCGTCCCGTACGGGACGAAATTCCGTACAAAATGCTCTTCTTTTCTACCCATATTTTGTTCCTACGGAACAAGTTTAGAAAAACCTATGAGGACCTATATTGCTCCAAAAAACAAGGTTCCAAAAATCCCTGAACCAATTTTCTTAATAACTGGTTTAGCATCTGGAACATCTAGTTCTTCTTTGCCGTTCTTCGTGTTGCACTAAATTTTATGAAAATTCACTGCGCTGGCCTGCGCCGTGGGCATCAGCACCATGTCGTTCACGTTCACATGGGCGGGAAGGGTGGTCACATAGTAAACGGCATCGGCAATATCTTCGGCCGAAAGCGGGGAAAACCCCTTGTAGACGTTTCCGGCCCGGGTTTCATCGCCCTTAAAGCGCACGAGCGAGAATTCGGTTTCGGCTGCCCCCGGGGCGATTTGCGTCACTTTGATGTTATGGGTAACCAGGTCGATCCGTGTTCCCTTGGTAATCGCGTCGACAGCAAATTTTGAACCGCAGTAAACATTGCCCATCGGGTAAACCTCTTTCCCGGCGACCGAACCGATGTTGATGATATGACCCTGTTTGCGGGCCACCATGAGGGGCGAAACCATCCGGGTCATATATAGCAGGCCCTTGACGTTGGTATCGATCATCCGCTCCCAGTCGTCGACCACCCCTTCATGAACGGGGTTCATCCCCACGGCCAGCCCGGCGTTGTTGACCAGGACGTCGATCTCACGCCAGGGGCCGGTCAGCGATGCAACGGCTTGTTCAACCTCCGACAGGTTCCTGACGTCAAAACACAGCGGAAGGACTTCCACTCCGTAGGTTTTTCGCAGGTCATCGGCGAGTTCATCGAGCAGTTTTTGCCTGCGGCCGGTGATGATCAGGTTGTGCCCGTTTTGGGCAAATTTAGTGGCGATTGCCCTGCCAAAGCCGGAGGTGGTGCCGGTGATGAAGATGAGTTTGGTCATGGTTGGGATAAATTAAGGTAGCGAAATGGTGAGGTAGCGAGGTAGCGAAATGGTGAAATGGCAAAATGGTAAAATGGTAAAATGGCAAAATGGTAAAATGGCAAAATGGTAAAATGGTAAAATGGGGAAACATTTAGCCGCTTTTTAATTTTTAATTTTAAATTTTTAATTTTTCCCTGATCCATTCCCGGGCGTTTACGAACGCAGTTATCCAGGGAGTTACTTCGTCGGAGTGACGTTCACCGGGATAGTGGGGCCATTGCCAGGGCAGGACGGAATCTTCGAGGTGGGGCATGATGGCGAGGTGGCGGCCGTCGGCGGATGCGATGCAGGCGGCGTCGAACTGGGAGCCATTGGGGTTGCCGGGATAGCCGTGGTAGCTGAATTTTGCCGGAATATGGTAGTTGTGTTCCTCGTCGGGGAAGTTGAATTTTCCCTCGCCATGGGCGACCCAGATACCCAGTTTTGAGCCTGCCAGCGATTTCAGCATCACCGAGTTGTTTTCCATCACGTCGAGGCCGACGAAGGTGCATTCATATTTGTGGGAGTCGTTCCACGACATCCAGGGGTGCTTTTGGTGTTCAGGATAGATCAGGCCGAGGGCGACCATCAGCTGGCAGCCGTTGCACACGCCCAGGCTGAGGGTATCGTCGCGTTTGTAGAAGTTGTCGAGCGCCAGCCTGGCCTTGTCATTGTAAAGGAATGCACCGGCCCAGCCTTTGGCCGAACCCAGCACGTCGGAGTTGGAGAAACCGCCAACGAAGGCGATCATGTTGACATCTTCGAGGTTTTCGCGTCCGGCGATCAGGTCGGTCATGTGTACGTCCTTCACGTCGAAACCTGCAAGGTATAGCGCCCATGCCATGTCACGGTCGCGGTTCACGCCTTTTTCACGGATGATGGCAGCTTTCACGCCCGAAGGTTTCCTGCGTTTTGGATTGGTTCCGAACTGTCCGAAAGTTCCTTGAAAATGATCCGGAAATAAAAATTTCAGCGGTTGCTGCCTGTAGTTATTGTACCGTTCCAGCGCCAGTTTCTCACCCGACTGTTTCCGGTCGAAGAGATAAGATGTTTTGAACCATGTATCGCGCAGGGCATCGATGTCGAATAGATATTCCTGTTCTGCGTATTTAATTTTGACAGACCGGTTTTTGGTTATTTTTCCGATTGGGAAAACATCAAAATCAATAAAATCCGATTTTTTATTTTTAACTTTAAAGTTTACCGGGATTTCGCTACCTCGCCACCTCGCTACTTCGCTAACTCTTACTTGTACCACCACTCCCGGCTTCTCGCTGAACAGCACCCTGACGGGGTCCCCCACCCTGTCAGGGTCCCCCACCCTGTCAGGGTCCCCCACCCTGTCAGGGTCTCCCACCCTGTCAGGGTCCCCCACCCTGACGGGGTCCAGGTTATCCAGTTCCAGTGCGAGCCCGGTACCCGGAGTCGAGAATGTCATCTCGAGCAGCGTGGTGATCAAGCCCCCGGCAGCCACATCATGGCCTGCCAGAATGGCGCCCCGGCTGACAAGGTCCTGGAGGAATTCAAAAACGGCGGCAAAATAAGAGGCATCGGCCACATCGGGCACCTGATCTCCCAGCTGGCTGATGGACTGGGCAAAACTACTTCCGCCCAACTCAAAATCACACGTTGAAAAAGGAATGTATACCAGTACAGAATCCTCGTCCGGCACAAGGCACGGACTCACCACCTTCTTCACATCCGACACCTCGCCAACGGCAGAAATGATCACCGTTCCCGGCGAATAAACAATTTTCCCGTCAGGGTATTTCTGGGTCATCGACAGCGAATCCTTCCCAGTGGGAATGTTGATCCCCAGGGCGATGGCAAAATCGCTCACTGACTTCACGGCAGTATACAACCGGGCGTCTTCCCCGGGGTTCCTACAGGGCCACATCCAGTTGGCGCTCAGCGAAACGCCAGACAGACCGTGGGTAAGCGGCGCCCAGACCAGGTTCGACAACGCCCTTGCAATGGATAAGCGTGAACCGGCCGCGGGATCGATCAACCCCGCTACAGGCGCATGTCCCAGGGAAGTGGCAATGCCCTTTAGCCCCTGGTAGTCGAGCGCCGTAACGCCCACGTTGTTCAGCGGGAGCTGGATGGCGCCGCACGTCTGCTGTTTGGCGATCTTCCCGCTTACGGCCCGGTCGACTTTGTTGGTCAGCCAATCCTTGCAGGCAACGGCTTCGAGCTGGAGAATCTGGTCAAGGTATTCAGAGACAAGGGTTTGATCGTATGCGAGTGACAAGTGACATGTGACATGTGACAAGTCAACCATGATGGTTTTAGGCGGTTTTCCGAAGAAGTCGGCCAGTTTAAGGTCGATGGGATGTACCCCTTCCTTGTGATCTTCGAACACCAGCTGGTGATCGCCGGTGGTTTTTCCGACAAGATACATGGGTGCCCGCTCCCGTTCGGCGATCCCGCGCATCAGCGCGACATCGACATCGGCCAGGATCAGCCCCATGCGCTCCTGCGATTCATTGCTCACGATCTCCTTTGCCGACAAAGTCGGATCTCCGATGGGCAGGCTGTCGATGTTTATGGTCCCGCCGGTTGCTTCCACCAGCTCCGACAAGGCATTGAGATGGCCGCCGGCTCCGTGGTCGTGGATGGAGACAATGGGGTTCTGCTCCATCTCCGTCATAGCCCTGATGGCGTTGAACACCCGCTTCTGCATCTCGGGATTGGACCGTTGCACCGCGTTGAGTTCGATGGCATTGGCAAATTCGCCGGTAGCCACCGACGAAACGGCGCCGCCGCCCATCCCGATGCGGTAGTTGTCGCCCCCCAGCACCACGATCTGCTGTCCGGCTGCAGGTTCTTCCTTCAGGCTGTCGTGTTGTTTGGCGAACCCGATGCCTCCTGCCTGCATGATCACCTTGTCGTACCCGTAAACCCGGTCCCCGGCGGCATGTTCGAAGGTAAGCAGCGATCCGCAGATCAGCGCCTGGCCGAACTTGTTGCCGAAATCGCTGGCGCCGTTGGAGGCCTTGATCAGGATCTCCTCCGGGGTCTTGTAGAGCCAGGGACGCGCTTCGACGCTTTTTTCCCACGAACGGGCGCCTTCGGTACGCGGGTATGAGGTCATGTAAACGGCCGTGCCGGCCATGGGAATGCTCCCCTTCCCTCCTGCCATGCGGTCGCGGATCTCGCCGCCGCTGCCGGTGGCTGCCCCGTTGAAGGGTTCTACGGTGGTCGGGAAATTATGGGTTTCCGCCTTCAGCGAGATGACGGAGTGAATGTCGCTGATCACGAAATAATCGGCCACATCCTGGCGCACGGGTGCGAACTGCTCGATGTCGGGCCCGAGGATGAAGGCGACGTTGTCCTTGTATGCCGAGACCAGGAAATCGGGATGTTCTTTGGCCGTTTTTTTGATCATGGCAAAGAGCGAATCATCCATCTCCTTCCCGTCGATGATGAAAGTGCCGTTGAAGATCTTATGCCGGCAATGTTCCGAATTAACCTGCGAAAAGCCAAACACCTCGCTGTCGGTGAGCCCCCGGCCAAGCTTGTGGCTCAACCCGATGAGGTATTCAATCTCCTCCCCGCTCAGCGCCAGCCCCTGCTGACTGTTATATCCTGCAATATCCTCAATAAACTGCACCGGCTCCGGATCATGCAGAATATGAAAAATCTCCTGGTCCAGCACCTCATACACATGCTGCAGCATCGGGTCAAACGGCTGCCTGTCCCCCTCAATTGTAAATCCTAAATCGTCAATCGTAGATCGAAAATCGTAAATCGAAAATTCCTCAATCCTTTTAATCCCGCCGATTCCCATATTCTGCGTAATCTCCACCGCATTCGTGCTCCATGGTGTGACCATTTCACGGCGCGGGCCGATAAAGGTTCCCTGTAAAACAGGTTCGGCGATGCATACCGCCTCGCCGAACAACCAAACCAGTTTCTGAACATCCTGCCCGCTGAGCCCCTGGCTGCTTTCAACAGCATAGTAACTTTCGGGATTTTTGAAAAATGTTATCATAAGTTAACGGTCAAAGGTCTGAAAAAAGGAAAAAAGGCAATACGCAACAGACATTAGGCATTAGTCAGAAACTAAAAAGGTGCCCCTCATTGTCTGCATTGTTTGCATTGTCTGCATTGTCTGCATTGTCTGCATTGCTTGCATTGTTTGCATTCATTTATCAGGCACCGAGAAACCTTTCAGCTTCGATAGCTGCCATGCAGCCGGTACCGGCCGCGGTCACTGCCTGGCGGTAATGGTGGTCCTGCACGTCGCCGCACGCGAACACCCCGTCGATGCTGGTCTGGGTGGTGCCCGGTTTGGTTTTGATGTATGCCTGGTCGTCGAGTTCCACCTGTCCGGTGAAGATATCGGTGTTGGGTTTGTGGCCGATGGCGACAAAAAAGCCCATGAGTGCAAGGTCGCGCGCTTCTCCCGTCTTCACGTTGCGCACGCGCAGGCCGGTCACCCCGCTTTCATCGCCGAGCACCTCTTCAGGGGCGCTGTCCCAAATCATCTCGATATTTGGGGTGTTGAGCACCTTGTGCTGCATCGCCTTGGAGGCGCGCAGTTCACTGCGGCGGTGCACCATGTAAACCTTCCTGCAGAGCTTGGCAAGGTAGGTAGCCTCCTCGGCTGCCGTATCCCCACCGCCCACGATGGCCACATCCTGCCCGCGGTAAAAGAAGCCGTCGCACGTGGCGCATCCCGAAACGCCCATGCCCATGAATTTCTTCTCCGATTCGAGTCCCAGCCATTTGGCTGAGGCGCCGGTGGCGATGATCACCGATTCGGCGACGATGGTCCTTCCATCGTCGGCTTTGGCCGTGAACGGGCGTTTGGAGAAGTCGACCTCTGTCACCACGCCGCCGCGCACCTGGGTGCCAAACCGTTCAGCCTGTTCCTTAAACTCTTCCATCATCTCAGGGCCGGTGATCCCTTTCGGGTAACCCGGGAAGTTCTCCACCTCGGTGGTGATGGTAAGTTGTCCGCCGGGCTGCATGCCCTGGTACATCACCGGTTTGAGGTCGGCCCTGGCAGCATAGATGGCAGCCGTATAACCCGCCGGGCCTGAGCCAATGATCAGGCAGCGGGCGGTTTCTGTATTTTCGCTCATAAAATAGTTTTATGCCACAAAATTAGGCAAAAAAAGGGAACCGGGCACCTTTGCCTCACCGGTTAAAGAATCTATTCACCGATTTGTTGCAAAGATGAAAAAATTGCTTAAATTTGCAGCCTCAAACCGGAGAACGTTCCGGTGATCAATCGGGGTGTGGCGCAGTTGGCTAGCGTACTTGCATGGGGTGCAAGGGGTCGGAAGTTCGAGTCTTCTCACCCCGACTTGAAAATAAACCACTTACAGAGATAACATCAAGTAAGTGGTTTTTTATTTGCATACAACTTCAATATAACTTTTACCCTTTGATTTAACAGTAAGGAATTTTAGTATCGCCTTTCAAAGGTAAGCTCCGGCTACGAGCATCTTGCGCGCTTGATCAGGTTGTGCCAGTCGTGGAGTTGAAATCGATAATCAGTGTAGGAAAAAATGCCGAGTCCCTTGTTTGGATTGTCTCCGTAACATAAGATATCTGTGAGTTTTGGATCAAGCAGCCCGAATTTAAGTCGTTCAGGACATTCACACTCTTGGATGATGGCAATGTCAGGTTCAATCGCAAGACGGTGTGCCTTGCGGCGGAACGCCATGTTACAGTTCCAGGTGATAAGCTTCATGCTTGCAGAAAATACAGCTAACTGTGTACGGATAAATAATAATCCAATGAATTAATGAGGGTATTATGACTGACATCCGACTTTAATCGATGTTCTTTAAAACCTTGTCAACATTTGTTATAAACGAAACCAAATATTTTGATATCATTTCTTGATCTGGTTGGGCAATATTCTGGATGTCTTGACTTAATAATGGTGTTTTTAAAGTACCCCAAAGACTGTCATCGTATCTACCCCTGCCATCAACTAACTCTAACTTCGATTCAACTGCATGAGTTAATGCGTCAATATTTTGACTCAAATACTCATATTGTTTCCTCGTTATAAGACAAGTTAACCTTAAAAAATTTGATTTGCTGTTCCATATAAAACAGTCATAATTAAGCTTAGGGGTTCTGAACACCACTTTCCCCTCCGCCCTTGAGAAATATATCTTTGCAGCTAATATGTCCCCAATCTCGGCACAGACAGTATCCTGCCATTTGACGTTGTTCTTAATGGGGGTAACGGTTTCACCTTTTGTGGGCTTGGTTTTATTAGGTTCTAAATACCGTTCATAATATTGCATCACATCAGCATACTCTTCCTGGCTTTCGGTTTGGTAAGCAATGTCCAACGATTGACTATCAGAAGAATAGAGCAGATTCATTGAAGAAACTATCGCATAACGCTCATTGATGTAAAGTTTTGTATGTAAGCCAGTTACCAAAACTGGATTATACCCTAATGATTTGACTTGCTCTAATGTGGTTTTCTGATCGGCTCGAATATAAAAATCCACAGGAATCTTCCGCTCCTTGAGATTATTAAAGCACTTTTGGATTTTCTTCCAGTTCGTGAAATCACAGTAAGGGGACACGATGATGACAAATTTATCTGCCTCATCTATCAATGTCATAATATCCCCAGAAATCTGGTTCGGCTTGATTAGCTTCATAAAATAGGAACGGATAAAAGATTTTGTCAAAGGTATCAATAACCTGAAAACCTTTGTGGAAATTACCGCCAGCTTCAGGAATCAATAATACTCCATACCGGGAATGTCTCAAAGCTGCTGTCCTTGATTGGACCGGAATAATCAATGAAGGCATTTAATACCATACTAAACTTTGATATCTTTACACTGCCCTCAAAATGACTAAACTATTTCATACATGAGCTGCCAAAAATGAGTAAAAGAGAGACAAGCGTGAACATTGGAATACGCAAAACAAAAGTATTTATTACTGATAAAGTATATTAGTATGCAGACACAATTTCAATATATCACTGATCTTGCCAGGCAATACAAGGAATATTCAGACCATCAGGATATTTTGTACCAGGCCGTTAATAACTTGCCGCAAAACATCATTGAAGATGTATTTAAGGAATACGGTGATCCGGAACGGGATTTTAAACCGGTTAACCTTGTGCGGGCGGAAGTTGCCCGCAGACTATTGCAAGGTGAGCCTGTTACTGAAGCACTTGTAAATGAAATCAAAGAAAAAATAAGGATAAAGGACACTGCTTTTTTTAGCCATTACAATGAAAATTATCTTAAACAACTTACAGAATATGAGTTGTTTAAAAGGGATTTGTTTGCCAACTGGCAAAAACCATGGAGTATATTTCATACGTTTTTCTACAGGCTTGCATGGGGAAAGGAAAAAGAAACTGTTCAAACCTACCTGGAACAAATTGCCAGGGACCTATTGGTTCAACTTGATTTAAAGGATTACACGTTTCACAAAGTTGATTTCCAGGGGGCATCTAACTTCGGTAGTAGTCATTGCTGGATCGCGTTATATCCCGTGACAAAAGAATCACATAAAGATAGTTATCAGTTTTTCCTAATGTTAAGTGCTGACCCGGAAGCAGGCATGGTTGCTGGTTTTTCGATCCGGGAGCCAAAGCCGAATAAATTAAAGAAAGTAAATTCTTATAATGAGTCACTGGAATATTTGAAAGAGCTAAAACATGAAATTGTCCAGCTGAATAAGGAAAGCAGGAGCTATTTCAAGTTTGCCCCAGGCAGTCAGGCAAGCGAATGGAGGAAATTTCATGAGGAAGGTATTGCGGCAATAAGTTATAACAATGTAAATCTGCAGGATCTAACACCCTTCAAATCACGAGAAGAAATAAATATTGCAGCCGGGTTGGAACCAGACAATTGGTCCAACAATACCTGGAACCTTTGGCTTTTTAAAAATGCCAATATTGGCGATGTGATTTTTGCCACAAAGGGGGTCAATACTTCCATTGGCATTGGAATCATCGAAGGCGGATACTATTATGACGCATCAGAGAATGATTATCAGCACCGGCGGAAGATAAACTGGATAACCGATAAAGTATACCAGTATAAATCTGACACGTTAAAGACTTACAAAACACTGTTCCGGCCAGATACATTCAGTCCAACCAAGGTATGGGAATTTTTGCTTGGAGAATATGTCCGGTTATTCCCTGAGCTGGCTGACTTGTTTGAGAAACACAACCTGAAATTCAAAACAACCTCGGCTGTGACCTCTACTGTTAATGAACCTGAAGAGGCATCAGATCCGGAAGCGGAAGAAAAAGAACCATTAAATTTCTGGTGGCTGAATGCCAATCCGAAAATCTGGCGAATCAGCGATAATAGCGAAGGGCAATGCCAATCCTATACAACACACAATGAAAAGGGGAATAAGCGCAGAATCTATAAACACTTTGAAGAAGCCAGGCCGGGAGACCTGATCATCGGGTATGAAAGCACACCAACCAAGCAGATCAAAGCAATTTACGAAGTTACCAAAGGGATACATTTAGCAGAAGAAGGAGAAGAGATAGAATTTCAGTTAGTTGAAAAGCTTGAAATTCCAGTTCATTGGAACGACTTGAAAAACAATCCGGCCCTTCAGGACTGCGAGGTCTTTATTAACAATCAGGGGAGTCTTTTTAAACTCACCGAGCCGGAGTTTGATATCATTCGTGAGATTATTGATAACAAGAATATCATCACCGAAATACTGTTGCAAAAAAGCAATATCAGGCAATACCGGTTTGCTGAAGATGCGGACAAACCCTTTATCAGCGAAACTGACTTTCTCCAAACCGTTGCACTCCTCAAACGGAAAAAGAACATTATCCTTCAGGGCCCGCCGGGGGTGGGGAAGACCTTCATTGCCCGTAAAATTGCCTATGAGATAATGCAGGAGGTGAACGACGTAAACATTGAGATGGTACAGTTTCACCAATCATACAGCTACGAAGATTTTATCCAGGGATTGCGTCCCACTCAAAAAGGGGGTTTTGAGCTGAAAGACGGCATCTTTTATTCATTTTGTCAGAAAGCCCTGGCACACCCTGATCGGCCATTCTTTTTTATCATTGATGAAATAAACAGGGGTAATCTAAGTAAGATTTTTGGGGAGTTGATGATGTTGATGGAGGCTGATAAGCGGCAGGAAAAATTTGCCCTGAAACTGACCTATGCAGAGGATGAAGAGGATCGTTTTTATGTGCCGGAAAACCTTTACATCATCGGCACCATGAACACGGCCGACCGTTCCCTGGCCATTGTGGACTATGCCCTTCGGCGTCGGTTCTCCTTCGTAACCCTTCAACCAGACTATGGGGAAAATTTTCGTTCGTTCCTTACATCCAGGGGGCTTTCTGAAGCTATGACAGAACATATTTGTGCCTCCATCAGGAACGTTAACAACAAAATAAAGGATGATCCGAATCTTGGCGATGGGTTTCAGATTGGACACAGCTATTTTTGCACCTTCAAAACCGGAGAAGATGAACGAATATGGTGGAACGAAATTCTTGGGTTTGAGCTGAAACCCCTGCTGGAGGAAATTTGGTTTGATGACGCGAAAAGCGTTGATGAGACCTTCAACTTACTCTCCAGGTAGACCATGCAGATCCCTATCGAAAATATCTATTACCTGCTTTGCTACGCATGGAACAAGCTCGATGAGAAGGAGCGCGTAAACGTTTCCATAGATGACAAGACCGAACTCCTTGACCTGTTTGCCAAAATCCTGATCAATGCCACACGGTCCTTGCTGAAACGAGGGATTGACAAGAACTACATCGATCATACCGAAGAACTGGCCGGGGTAAAGGGGAAACTCCAACTCAGCCAGACCCTGAAACGCAATTTACTCTTCAAGCAACGAACCATCTGCACCTTCGACCATTTTTCATCAAACATCCTTTCCAATAGGATCCTGGTGACAACCATCTACAGGCTGACGCGTACCAAAGATCTTGATAAAAAGTTAAAGACCGACCTCGTCGCCTTGCAGAGAATGCTGTCACACATTCAGCAGATTGAATTGACCGTAAACCTTTTCAAACAAATCCGGCTCAACAGGAATAATCGGTTTTATGGCTACATCATGAATGTATGTCAGATTATCCTCGAAAACACACTTCCTACAGAGAAACCTGGTGTTTACAAATTCTCAGATTTTACCCGCGATGACCGCAAGATGAACCAGCTCTTTGAAGCGTTTATACGAAATTTTTACCGCATTGAACAGAAGAGGTTTCCTGCCGTGAAAAAAGAGACCATCCTATGGAAATTCGAAATCGAAGATACGGTAAGTCTTCATTATCTGCCACGAATGGAAACCGATATAACTCTGGAAAATGACAAGGAAAAGATCATCATCGATGCCAAGTTCTACAGGGAAACCATGGTTTTAAATTATAATAAAGAGAAGATAAAATCGGCCAACTTATACCAGCTGTTCAGTTACTTGTTAAATCAGGAGGATGGTACATCAAAAACACAGCAGGCGACCGGTATTTTACTTTATCCAACGATTGAAAATGAATACAACTTTCAGTTTCGATTTCAGCAACATCTAATTCAAATACGGACCATTAACCTAAATTCAAATTGGAGAAATATTTCAAAAACATTGTTGCAGATAATTTAAATCGTTGATAAGCATTATAGTAAATGATATTTTGCTGTTACCAATTAACCTGAAACCGTCTCAATCAGTTAAATTTTCATTTAATAAGATTTTATATGTTATGGTATAGTTCCATTTAACCATAATGAAAAATGTTTAACGACCACTATAATCTGTTTTGACGTGTTATGTTTTTTATGAATTTGGATATAATGAAGTTTTAATAGTTGGACGATGGCCTTATCCTTCAGAATCAATAGATGCTCTTTCTTCACCATAACTATGATTCAGAAATTATTATATTTTTACGAAGTATTTAGTGCCATACCAGGAAGTGACTTAAATTTGATTTTTCTGAAAGAAAAAAAACTTCCACAAGAAACTTAGGAAATCGAGGACCATAGGATAAATTCAATTACTGGATTCTGGTTTTTGAAAATTGAACTGTATAGTTAAAAGACAATAAGATCAGTTCTTAAAGGTCAAAAAATAATTGTAAAAATTCGCTCTTCTGGAGTTGGTATCCAAAAGGCAATCGATTTTTTATACAAAAAAAATCGCAACCAATTTGATAAGAAACTATGAAAGATGGACAACGACTTTGGACAAGAGAAGAACTGATCCTCGCTATAAATTTGTATTGTAAACTGCCATTTGGTAAACTTCACAGAACCAATCAGGAGATACTAAAATTATCTCAGTTAATAGGCAGGACAGCAAGTTCCGTAACATACAAATTGGTTAATTTCGCAAGTTTAGACCCGAGTTTAAAAGCTCGGGGAATTAAAGGTGCCTCAAATGCGAGTAAATTAGATAAGGAAATTTGGCATGAGTTTTATAACAATTGGGAGATTTTGCCATATGAAAGTGAAAAACTTAAAGCCTTTAAATACCACACATCAATTGAAAAAGAGTGTTTGATTGATGAAAACGAATTACCCAGAGAAGGGAAAGAGCGTGAACAAATTGTTAAAGCCCGGGTTAATCAATATTTTTTCAGACAGAGTATTCTTGCTTCATATAATTTCACTTGCTGTATCACCGGAATCAAGCAATCTGAACTCTTAATTGCCAGCCATATCAGACCTTGGGGATTGGATGAAAAAAACCGATTGAATCCAAGAAATGGAATTGCAATCAATGCACTTCATGATAAGGCTTTTGAAAACGGACTTTTAACAATAACACCAGATTTTCAAATTAATATTTCCTCCATTTTGCTTAAACAAAATAATAACGAGATCATAAATAACTATTTTGTCAAATACCATGGTAGTAAAATGACATTGCCTTCCCGATTTCTACCAGATACTGAATTCTTACATTATCATAATCTGGAACGATTTAAACCATAATTCAGTAATTAAACATAATCCTATTTAACCACTTATTAGAACCGTTTGATTGAAATATTGTAAAAGCCGACCTTTTTATCGCCCCGTAAGCATTAATTGAAGTTATTGCTATAGAAAGTTGCTATTTTTGTTTGATATCAACAATGGTTATGGAAGACCAAATAAGACTTGCCGCTTTTAATTGGCTTAGAAATCAATCCGAAATTTATGAAGATGTTCTTCCACGGAGAATCCTGGAGTCGGGTTTCGAATTTCAAGGGGAGCGAGTAACGTTAATTGGGGCATCTGGCATTTGGAAACCACGACAATTTAAGAGCAGACCAATTTCAATTACAACAATATTGAATGGTCCATACCCGGATAAGATGTCGGATGGCTTCCTTTCATACAAGTATCGTGGAACCGATCCTAACCATAGGGACAATGTTGGGCTGAGGTTAGCGATGGAAACAAAAACACCATTGATTTACTTCGTCAATCTTTCACCAAGCAAGTATATGGCAAATTTCCCGGCCTATATTATCAATGAAAATCGTGCATTACATGAATTTACTGTTGCGCTGGATGAAGAAAAATACATTGGGGTTCCGATTGAAACGAACCAGGTAAACGAGCCTGCGGAGTTTTATCGAAGGAAGTATATAACCACCTTAGTTGAGCAAAGAGCCCATCAACATTCATTTCGTTTACGGGTTTTCGCTGCGTACAAGTCGCAATGTTGTCTTTGTAAACTAAATCATACAGAACTACTTGACGCAGCACATATAATCCCGGATAATGAACCTAAAGGTGACCCAATCGTTCCCAATGGATTAACCTTATGTAAAATTCATCATTCGGCGTTTGATGTTAATATCCTTGGAATTTCACCGGATTACAATATTCATATTCGTGAAGACATTCTTCAGGAGATTGATGGCCCGATGTTGAAACATGGCATCCAGTCTCTTGATAAACATAAAATAATCTTACCTGCAAGAAAACAGGACTATCCAGATAAGGAGCGTCTTGAAATGCGATTTGATAAATTTCGAAAGGTCGGTTAATATTCAGATTCCCCCCATTTTCCTATTTTTGCCTCACCCAAACCCACCCCCATGTCAAAACACGAGGAGAAAGAGATCACCGGCGACGAGATCAAAAAGGAGTTCCAGGTTGAACGGATGATCCTGTTCAGCGACGCGGTATTCGCCATCGTCATCACCCTGATGGCCATCGAGATCAGGCTGCCCGAAACGGGCGGCAAGGAGGGCGCGCTGCCGCTGGCGCAGGCCCTGGAGCACCTGCTGCCCGTCATCGTTTCCTACTGCATCAGCTTTGTGTTTATCGGGGCCATCTGGTACCAGCACCTGCGGATGTTCAGCCTGCTGAAGGATTACGACCGCGGGTTGATCGTGCGCAACCTGGTGCTGCTCTTCTTCGTAAGCCTCTTCCCCTTCAGCTCCTCCGTGATCACGCACGAACAGGGAGGCATGACCGCCATGTTCTTCTACCTGGGTATCATCCTGCTTTCCGTCGCCGCACAATATTTTTTGTACCGCTACATCCTGGTGGAGCGTCCCGGGCTCCGCATCAGCACCGGGATCGCGAAACATATGCAGGAACTGCGGAAACAAAAGATATCCCTGGTCAGCTTCGCCTCCACCTACGTGCTGATCACCCTCACCTCGCTGCTGATCACCAAACCGGAACTGAAACCGATGTCCGTCATGTGGATGGCCGTGTTCCCCTTCGTATACCGCTGGATGGCCGCGAAAAAGGCAAAACATGCCAAAGCCGGTGGGCCGGAAAATGGCGGGAAGCAAGCTGAATAAAATGGCTGCCTCAACCCCCGGCCCCCTCGCCAGAATACCTCACCCCCCTGACCCCCTCTCCGCCCGGAGAGGGGGAGGAAAGTTGTTGAATCATTTATCAGTTTGAAGCAAAATACCTGCAAACCTCACCAATCCGAGAATCCACGGCACCAACATTTGATTCCATGAAAATAAACAATTCTCCCCCTCTCCGGGCGGAGAGGGGGTCAGGGGGGTGAGGTATGCCAGAGCGAGACGCCACTCGGAGAGGGGATCAGGGGGGGGAGGTATGCCAGAGCGAGACGCCGCCCGGAGAGGGGGTCAGGGGGGTAATTTATGCCAGAGCGGAGTCAGGACGTGATGTATTCCGGCCTGGCTCCTTCAATCACAGTGATCTGTCAGATTTTTTTGCTGATTCCGAAATCCATCCCTATCTTTACCTGTAAATTCAATAACACAACCTGCACGGCGAAAGTTCGGCGTTGGTTCATAAAACAGCCTTGTTATGAAAACCCGGATCCTGCTCATCTTTTGCATCGTATCAGCCGTCACGGCCAGCCTGATTGATGGCTGCAAAAAGTCAGACACTACAACACCAACCGTTCCCAACATCGTCATGGAGACCATCCAGGTTTCGGGCGTCACCGATGTTTCGGCCACCTGCGGCGGGCTTATTGCCAGCGACGGCGGCTCTACCATCACAGCCCGGGGCGTTTGCTGGGGAACGGGAACCACCCCGACGGTGGCCGACACCAAAACGCTGGATGGCGCCGGCGCAGGCAGTTTTATCAGCACCATGCCGGGACTTACCCCCAACACGACCTATTTCGTGCGCGCCTACGCCACCAACAGCCTGGGCACCGCCTATGGCAGCACGATGTCGTTCAAAACCAAATACGGCACCGTAACCGACTTCGACGGCAATGTGTACCACACCATCGGGATCGGCAACCAGCTCTGGCTGGTCGAAAACCTGCTGGTAACCCATTACTGCAACGGCGACCCGGTAAACAATGTCGTCGATGATTACGAATGGAGCATCCAGACGGAAGGGGCCTGGTGCGACTACTTCAACATCGTCTCCGATTTCGGAAGGCTCTATAATTTCTATGCCGTAGCCGACGCGCGCAAACTCTGCCCCTCCGGCTGGCATGTGCCTGCAGATGCCGACTGGGCCACCCTGATGACATTCCTGGGCGGCGATGCGGTTGCCGGCGGCAAGATGAAAGACCTGTTATCCTGGGCGAGCCCGAACACCGGCGCCACGAATGAAAGCGGCTTCACGGCGCAACCGGCCGGGATGCGGTTTGACCTTTCGGGCAGCTGGACGTTTTTCGGCATGAATTACACGAATTCCCTGTGGAGCTCAAGCGCAGTAACTGCGGATACGGCCCTGGCCCGCACCCTGAACTACAACCACGCCGATGTGTTGAAATACAGGGACGTTAAAACCGCCGGCGAGTCGGTGCGCTGCATCAAGACCCAGGCACGGTAAAACCGGTTTTCTCAAAAGAGCTAGCGTTTATGGGCCAACAAGTTCGACAGGGCCTCTTTTGTCTTTCCCGGTAGCGATATTCCGGCCCGTTCGATGTCGGCGATATCCCCCAGCGGGATGTTCTTCTGCTGTGCCGTTTGCCGAGCGAAGTCAAGGTTTCGTGAAGCCTGGTCGAAGTCGCCGTTCATCACGAAAGCCGCGGCAAGGCCAAGGAAGGCCTCGAGGCTGCCATTGTCGATGCGCAGGCAGTGCCTGAAATTGTCGATGGCCTTGGCGGTTTGCCCGCCCTCCAGTTGGCAGTTCCCAAGCACGGTGTACAGTTCGGGCCGGTACGGATCGAGCCTGATGCCCTTTTCGGCATACAGGGCGCAGGAATCAAATTTCATTTCACTCATCAGCATGATGCTCAGCCCGGTGCAGGCGGTCACATTTTCGGGTTCAATTTCAAGGACTTTTTTAAAATCCGCAACAGCCTGCCCGGCCTGCCCCATGTTGCCATAGGTGACGCCCCGGTTGAATAGCGCCTTCGCGTTCTTCGGATCGAGCCTCACCGCCTCCGAAAAATCGGCGACCGCCTTTTCCGGCTGGCCCGTAAAGCCGTAAACCATGCCGCGGTCGGCGTATACCCCGGCTGATGCCGGACCGATGGCCAGGGCCGTGGTGTAATCTTCGATTGCCGGCCTCCACTCCTGACGGAGCGTGTAGGATATCCCCCGATTCACGTATGGCTCAAAACTCCGTCCGGGATACTGGTCAATCACATTGCTCCAAAGCGACACGCCATCTTCCCAAACGTGGCTGCGTGAAAAGGTCACAGGCACGCAAACAAGAGCGAGAAGCGACAGCACGGAGAGGACCACGATCCTTTTTCTTTCGTCTTTTTTCACCAGCGATTGGGCACACCACACCACGATGAAGATCAGCCCGAAGTAAGGGATGTAGGAATACCTGTCGGAAAAAAAGGTTATCCCCACGGCAAAGATCTGCAGCAGGAAGAAAATGTTGACGAGGAAGAACATCATGCCGAAGGCAATCACCCTGCCCTTCTTTGCCGACCGGTACACCGCGAAGATAAGGGCCAAAAGCAATACCGGGTTAATAAACCGTATCCATACCATGGTGAAGCCTGTCATCACCGGGTAGGGATAGATGGCGCTCTGGGCATAGGGAACCACGAATTTGACCAGGTAGCCGCTGAAGGCATACAGCGCATAAAAAACCCGGTCGGAAAGCGACAACATTTTGTCGGCCTGCAAAAACTCGGGCAGCTTCAGCCCGACCCTGTAGAGAATCAGTATTCCCGCCAGTCCGAAGATCAGGGAGAGCACGAAATAGGGTATCTTCTCCGTAATGAGCTTCACCCGGAAAGGCCGTTGCAGCAGGAAATCGATAAGGAGCAGGGTCAGCGGCAGGGTAACAGCTTCAATTTTTGAGAGTAGCGATCCAAGGAATAACAGGATACTGTAAAGCAGGAGCCTGGAATTACGGACAGGACCGGTGACATAGCGGATGTACATGATGATGGAAGCCATGTAGAACACGCCATAAAGCACATCTTTCCGTTCGGTGATCCAGGCTACCGATTCAACGCGCATGGGATGGATCCCGAAGAGCAGCGCGCCGAATACCGCATACACCAGGTCGATCCCAAGCATCTGCAGGATCCTGAAAACGAGCAGCGTGCACAGGATGTGCAGGAGCAGGTTCGTTACATGGAACGGCAGCGGGTTCTCGCCAAAGAGCCGGTATTCGATGGCGAAGGTAAGCAACGGCAGCGGGACATAACTGCCGTTCACGGGCCGGGTGAACATCTGGCGCACATGCTCCCCGGTGGGTTCCTTCACCAGCGGGTTGGCTGTCACATATTTTTCGTCATCCCAGGTTGGCATGAACCCGCCTTTGAGCGCGGGGAAAAAGGAGATAAACGTGACAACCGCAATCACGAGGCCATAATAGAATGTCCTGGAGGTGAAAAATTGTCTCCAGTTTTCAGGCAGGACTGTCAGCATTTCAGGAGATTTTTCAACCGGCACCCGTGTTTGTGCGGCTGGGATGTTGCTCTTTGCCATGGTTACTGTTATTGCTTTGAACGGGGTAAAAATATAAAAATTTGACCTGTTATCATGGTACCTGATAAAATTAACCAGATTGGAATTCTGATTGATCACGGTCATATCCGGAAATCTGCAAATAACCTGGAAAATACCCGGTGCAGATATTGTTACCATAAAGAGGATAAAGAATTTAATCTAGGTTTCTGGGCGAATTACAAATATCCCGGCAAAGCTGGCCCCATAGGGGCCATATGTTGGTAGCATGGTCCCGGGTAATACAATCTCGTCCCGTACGGGACGAAATGAGGGTCATGCCATCCAATATTCTACCAACATATGATGCCTCCGGCATAAAGTCCCCGGACTCGAGCAAAAAATTGCTGTTATCAAACGACCATTCTAAAAATGGAACTCCGTAACAGGCAAAAAAAATGGCCTCCGCGATAACGGAAGCCATCTCGTTACAACAAATCGTTGTTAGATCTTTACAATTTTGTTGACCACAACCTGCTTGTCGAAGGTGAAGCGGATGTAATAGACACCCGGGGCAAGAACATGTGTAAGGGCATCGAGTTCGCCGGTATGAAGACCTTCGGTCTGGATCTGGTTTTTAACAAGACGCACGCTGTATTTGCCCGACATGTCATACACGTCGATGGAAACCGGCAGCTGTTTTCTCAGGAAATAGTTGTAGGTAAGTTTTTCGCGGAAAGGGTTCGGGAACACGATCACCGAAACATCGGAGGTTTCAACCTGGCTTCCCGGGGTAGTCGCACCGGCGGTGGTGTTGCCGTCGTTATGCTGTGTGGTATTGGTGTAAGCCGTTTTAGTGATCTCAGGAGCTCCGCCGCTATAGCGGTTTTCAACGATACCGATATTCATCACCGGGTACCTGAAACCGGGGGCGTACCAGAAATATTTAACGATGTTGATCTCGGTGGTGCCGCATTTGTTGATCTGCAGTCCTTTTTTCACGGATTTAACCCGCAGAACGTTTTTAATGACCATATCCGGCATGATGAGGGTGCCATAGGCATCGGCTGTTACCGTGTTGGTTCCGCTGAAATCGATCCGGTAATCGCCGTTAAAAAAGGCAACGCCGGTAAAAGGATCGGTGAACTGGTCGCCGTATGAAAACGGGTATTTCATTTTTATCACAGGATCAGAATAATTCAGGGTCATCTTTTTCTCCGTGTTGACATAACCGCGTTCTTCGAGCATATTCACGTTTGAATTCATGAAATAGTCGTAACCGTTGTCTTTAAGGAGCACATTGTATTCGGAAACCCCGGCAGTTTTCAGGTTGGAGGCGGGCTGCAGCACACTCGGCAGGCTTTTCCCGGAATACTGCACTTTTGAGAAATCCCAGATCTGGTTGGGGCCGTCGTTTCCCGGCTCAACGAACTGAATCTCCCGGTAGGCGGACGAATCGCCTGCCGCCAGGCTGTTATTCCTGTATGTCAGGGTGTTCTGGGCGAACATCCCCAGCGACATCAATAATAAGATAGAGGTAAAGCGTATATTTTTCATAGGATATCATTTTTTTACAAAAATAGCTATTTTTTCATGGGCTGGAATTTTAATTTGTTAAATTTTTGCTAAAAGTGGCTTAACAATTTCATTCACCGGACTCCCTGTGGTGCCGGTGATTTTGGTATCTTTACCGCAATTTAACGAAACCTCTTTGATATGAAATATATAGGAGCACATGTAAGCGCATCCGGTGGTGTTGAAAACGCACCGGTAAATGCGCATGAGATCGGGGCAAAAGCCTTCGCCCTGTTCACGAAGAACCAACGCCAGTGGAAATCGGCGCCGCTTGCCAAGAGCAGCATCGTCCTTTTTAAGGAGAACTGCGAAAAATTCGGCTTTAAGCCCTTGCATATACTTCCTCACGACAGCTACCTGATCAACCTGGGCCACCCCGAGCAGGAAGGGCTGGATAAATCGCGGGAGGCATTCCTTGATGAGATGAGCCGGTGCGAAGAGCTTGGCCTCGACCGGCTGAACTTCCACCCGGGAGGATCGCTGGCGAAGATCAGTGACGAGGAGTGCCTGAAGCGTATTGCCGAATCAATCAACATCACGCTTGACCAAACCAGGGGTGTGATCGCGGTGATCGAGAATACGGCCGGCCAGGGCAGCAACCTGGGGTTCAAATTTGAGCAGATCGGGTTTATCATCAGCCTGGTGGAAGACAAGAGCCGGGTGGGTGTCTGCATTGATACCTGCCACTCCTTTGCCGCAGGGTATGATCTCACATCCGATGAGGCGTTTACCGCCACCTTCAGGAATTTCGAAGAGGCCATTGGTTTTCAATACCTGAAGGGCATGCACATCAACGATTCGAAGAAGGGGTTGGGAAGCCGGGTCGACCGCCACGACAGCCTTGGAAAAGGCACGCTGGGACTCGAGGTATTCAGGAGGCTGATGCACGACCCCCGGTTCGACGATATTCCCCTGATCCTCGAAACCCCCGATGAAACCATCTGGAAGGAGGAAATCCAGCTGTTATACAGCCTCTAAGCGCTCAAGCAAAGCTTCCGACAGTTTCCATAACTGCCTGCAGTTCGCCTGATCGGCCGCCTTTTCATCCACCTCTTTCCTGCTCATCAGGAAAAGGTAGTCGAAGGATTTTCCCTCCTCATCGGGGGAGGCAGCCAGGTAGCTCACCGGGACAGCCGCTTTGGCCGGCGACCTGAAGAAGATACCGAACACCAGCCTGAGCAGCGGTGTGAAAACCTTCGGGGCTTCACGTGCAATGTTTGAATTGACAGGCCCGGGACAAAGGGCGAACACAGATGCACTGACCATTGCACCCGTATTTATCCGGCGCGACAGTTCCACGGCAAAGGTGGTGAGCAGCAGTTTGTAATATCCGTAAAGTTCTATGGACTTCCCGATCTGGTAATCGCGGTATTTCCCAAAATCGTTCCATTCAAATTTTTCAGGATTGCGGTGGCTTTCGGATGCCACGAAAATGATCCGCGGAATAACAGGATTCAACCCGTCAGCAACAGCTGCGGTCTGGTTCTGCTGAACCTGCGGCTGGCAAGTGATTTCGCGGTTTGCAAAACAATGGTTTTCAATAAGCAACTTCAAAAAAATGAATTTCGAGAAGTAATTCACCATAAACATCTCTTCCAGCCCCTGCGGTGTCTTCCGGCTTTGTTTGGGAACGATCCCGGCATTGCACACCAGGATGTCGATTCCGCCTCCTCCCCCGCTTCCCGTGCCGGTAGTTTTACGGATATTCTCTACCAACTGCCTGATCGAGCGGGTATCGGCGAAGTCAACCTGCAGCATATGAACATCCTGGTTCCCTGAAAGCTTTTTCACCAGCTCGCCCTTTTCGGGGATGCCGCTGCGGCAGGCCATGATCAGACTGGCTCCTCTTTTTGCCATATCAACCGCCACGGCAAACCCCAGGCCTGAACTTGCCCCGTCGACCAGCACGGTCTTGCCGTCGAGACGGTCTGACGGTTTCAGTTCTCCCGCCGGTTCATGTTTGCGGAAGAGGTCGCTTATCCCTGTGAGGGTTGCCGACACGGGGTTGTTGTATTTTTTCTGCTTTTTATCTGCCATAATGGTTGTTGAATATTTCCTGGTAACGGGTGGTGTGTTGGTCGATATCGGCTTCGGTCAGTCCAAAATCTGCCAGCGCGTAATGGTGCATCCCGTTTTTACGGTGCGGGTGTTCCAGTTCATGCTGCCTGAATTTTTCAGCCAGTTCCGGCGTCATGCCCCCGTTCTGCTTATAGATCAGGGATAACGCATCTACGGAATCGCTGAGAAGGTCCTTGTAAAAGATATCGGTAAACCTGGACTCATTCCCGTCCTTCAACCGGTATTCCAGCGCCTGTTCAAGCATGTAGCCCGTTTTGCGCACCCAGTGTGCGGCAACCTGCCGCTCGTCGACCTCGTTGCTGAAGATCCTCCGGTTGCAGGTAACCATGCTCAGGAACGATGGCACCGATTCATACAGGCTCCGGTGGGGCCACACGAAATGCACCTCCCCAAAGTTTTTTTCTATCAAACCCGGGAATTCGAGATGGTGCGGGGTTTTCAGGATCCACCGTTTGGCCGGTTTTATCCACTGAAGGAATTTCAGCAGCTTCGCGGCGTAGGCATAGGCGGGCGACTGGTCGGTGTTTTCGAGCCACGACGAATAGGAAGGCACATGCATCATGGCTTCCGGCGTGGTGCTCAGGAAGCTGACGTCGAGCATGAGGATGTCCTCTTCCGGCTGCATGGCGTCGATGGGATGGATCGCAAAAAACCCGGGCGACATGAGTTTCAGGGCCTTCACGGAGATGCTGGCGACGGAGGGGCGTTTGTCGCGGGGGTGGGGGTATGGTTGTTGTAAATGGTGATCGGGTGACAGGGTGATAGGGTGACAGGGTGACAGGTCATACAGGTCCAGGTTCATCGGCATGGGGTTGATCACCTCCCAACTGGGGATGACGCGGTGGTCGGGGTCGACGGCAAGCAGGCGCTGGAGCTTGGTGGTGCCGGTTCGCTGCAGCCCGACGATGATCCAGGCGGGGCAAAGCTCCTGCTCAAGGATCTCCGGGTGCTTTTTGAAGAAATACTCGGCCCGGAGCCGGATACCGAGCAGACTGACAAACCGTTCGCCTGTGATGAACCGCCCGATCGGATGTAGATTCGCCTCCTCATTCACGGCTTGTAACAGTCTGTCGAGCGGCTCATCCATGAAATCCTTCCCCAGGTCAGTCAGCCCGGTGCTCTTCCTGGCTGCGCGAATCAGTCCGTCTTTGTCCAGGCTGATGCGTGTGCCTGCGGCATAGGTTCCCTGCCAGATGCGGTTGATCGCGCTGAACCATGCCGGGCTTTGGCTGAATTGCTTAATGGTGGTGGGGTTAGAGGAGGTCATCGGGGGTTATGGGGTTTGGTGGGCGGGTGGACAGGCGGACAGGCGGACAGGTGGACAGGCGGACAGGCGGACAGGTGGACAGGCGGACAGGTGGACATGGGCACAGATGAACAGAAATTAGTAATTTTTAATTTTTAATTTTTAATTTTTAATTATTTCTCCTCCCTTTTCACTTCGCAACAAGGCTCGACTACTGCCCTGTCCCCTGCTTTGATCCTGTACCACCTCCACAACATGGTGCCTTCGTTGTGGCCGCAGGTGTTGATCCAATTAGGTGTTCCCGGGTCGGTGTGGGCGACGACGACCTTTACGGAGCCGTCGGGTTCATATATGGCAGTGGCTTTATTGATGCAGATGGTGAAATAACGGTAATCGAGCGATTCCATCCAGTAGTTGTTGAGCTGGAAGTTCCATGAATCGCAGTCAGGCGGTTTAACCGTGATCACGAGCGATTCATTGTCCGCCAGTTTCCAGTAACTGTGGTAATAAATAATGCTGGCATCGCCCCCTGCCGCATTTGACACCTCAGGGTCAAACAGGGGGAGTTTGTTGGTATGTTTCTGAAATCCGTTGGCCCACCTGGCAAAGAGTAAAGAAGCCCCTGCCACGAACATCGACGCGGTTTTCAGTCCTTCGTCGATCATGGCAGGCGTTATAGGTTCGGGTGCTGTGCGGCCATCGAGGTTTTCAATAGTGATTTCCGACGGTGTCTCAGTAAAACGGTCCAGGAAGGTCTGTCGAACCATCACCATCGAGGTTGCTGGTTCAGTTTTCAGCCAGTTTTTGCCGGTGGGCGTGGGGCCCAGGATAATCTCAAAGCTGCCGTCATCGTCAATGACCAGGTCGGTGTGTTCAAGCACGCCACAGGGCGACATTCCCCCGGTGGTGCCATAATTGCCGTTTTGAGTAAAAAACCCTATGTAGTGCACCGAATTCCGTTTCCCGCGGATGCGATAGCTGTATTTCCCGCTGATCTGGGCATTGAAGTAATAGTTGTCAGGGTTATCTGCCCCCATTTTCACTGTTTCATGAGCCAGCCGGCGCAATACCGGGAATGCCGGGTCGCAGTACTCCACGAATGCCTCCAGTCCGCCGCGCGTGAGCCGGGTGAGGTAACGCAGCCCTTCGGCCTGGTTGAAAGCGTCCCGCGGTGTGCCCGGGTACATGAGCGAGGCGCCGGCCGATTTCAGGTTATCGCAAAATTCATCCCATGATTTACCGATTACCACGCGCTGCGCATGGATGTCGTCTTCCGTTTTCCCCCGGAGTTTTAAACCGAATTGACGGAAGGCCTTCAGCATGCCCAAAAAGAGAAACAAGAGCTTTCTCATGTTGAATATTATTACCTATTATTGCAGAATCGGCAAAGATAGAAAAATCATGGCATCACTTTTGGAACAATATGGAAAATGGGCCCTCGTGGCAGGCGCTGCCGAAGGGATCGGCGCAGGTTTCACCAGGTCGCTTGCAGCCGCCGGGTTTAACATTATTCTCGCTGACCGGGATGAAAAAGCGATGCATGACCTTGCCCTGGAAATTAAACGGGATTATCATACGGAATCGGTGGAGCTGCACCTCGACCTGGCTGCAGCCGATGCCGAAGCGCAATGCATGAAGGCTGCTTCGGCCGCCGACTGCCGACTATTGGTCTATGTTGCTGCGTACAGCAAGGTTCGCCGTTTTACCGACCTCGACCGCCGCGACCTCGATGGGTTCCTGTCGGTCAACATGAGGACGCTGCTCTACCTGGTCCACAGTTTTTCGAACCGGCTGATCGCTGCAGGCAAACCCGGTGGTATTGTGCTGGTGTCATCGCTGGCCGGCCTGTTCGGCCCGCAGTATGTCGCAACCTACGCGGCCACCAAATCGTTCAGCATCCGGCTGGCTGAAGCACTTCACGACGAGCTGAAGTCCAATGGCATCGACATCACGGTGTGCTGCTCGGGCACCGTTTCGACGCCGACCTACCGGGAAAGCAATCCCAGTTTCGATAAAATGAAACCATCCTTTATGACACCGGAAGCAGTTGCCGGGTATGCACTGAGCCAGCTAGGGGTAAAAACCATCTGCATCCCCGGCCTGGTTAACCGCCTGCAATATTTCTTCCTGATGAACCTGATCCCCCGTTCGCTGGCAAGACAGCTGGTCAACAACGCGATGAAAAAAATGTATGGGTCGATATAAATTTACCAGATAATTTCGTATATTTGTGGGGAATATCAGGTTATAAACACAATATGATACGGCGAAATATCCTCACCGACCTTTTAAACCACCTCCCGGCACCTGAAATCACCGTGATCACCGGCCCGCGCCAGGTCGGTAAAACCACGCTGATGCAGCAGATGGCCGGCCATCTTGCCGGCAAGGGCCTGCCGGTTATTTTCCTGCACCTCGACAACGAAGCCGACGCCCTGGTCATGGCAACCCAGGCATCCCTGCTTAACCTGATCGGAACGCCGTCCGCGAACGGAAAAACCTATGTATTCATCGATGAAATCCAGCTGAAGGAAAACGCTGGTTTGTTCATGAAGGGTTTGTATGATATGGACCTCCCGGTAAAATTCATCCTTTCCGGTTCCGGTTCCCTTGAACTGCGGGCAAGTATCCAGGAATCGATGGCCGGCCGAAAGCGCATGTTCGAAGTGATGCCGGTCAGTTTCTTTGAATTTGCCGATTTCCGCACGGGATACAACCATTCCGCCTACCTCGATTCATTCCTGATGAACGATCTTCCCGGCGCGCTCGCCCTGCTCAACGAATACCTCAACTTCGGCGGGTACCCGCGGGTGATCATGGCCTCATCGCTTCATGAGAAGATGGATGTCATCAACGAAATTTACCAGTCGTATATGACACGCGACATCGACACGCTGCTGAAGGGCCACGGCCCTGAAGTGTATGGCCGGATGATGTGCCTGCTTGCCGCCCAAACCGGCGGGATGATCAACCTTTCGATGCTTTCCAACGAAACCAGGGCTGCGCTGCCAACGATCCAAAAGTACCTGTGGTTCGCCGAACGCACTTTCTTCCTTAAGATGATCCCCCCGTTGCATGGCAATAAGATCAAGGAGATCACCAAATCGCCGGTGGTCTACTTCGTTGATCACGGGATGCGAAACTTCGCGATCAGGATGTTCGGCAACATCCATAACCACCGCGATCATGGCTTTGTTTTTCAAAACCTGGTCTGCACGTTGCTTCTCGATACACTCCAGCGTCATATCTACGACCTGCATTTCTGGCGCACCACCAACAAGGCTGAAGTCGATTTCGTGATCGAACGGTATGAAAATCCTTTACCTGTCGAAGTAAAATATTCCTCGCTGAAAAAGCCAGAAATAACGCGTTCGCTGCGCAGCTTCATCGATCATTACCATCCCACCGATGGCTGGGTGATCAACCTCACCTATTCAGGCGAACTGGTGATTGATAATACCACAGTACATTTCATCCCGTTTTTCAGGCTTCGTCCCTTCCTGGAAGCCATACGCACAGAACCCGAGCGGCTTTTCCGGGTTTCGGAGCAGGAGGTCATCTACCGGCTGATGCAACCCCCAACAGCTGGGAGGCTGCATAAGAAGAACCTTTATAGCAAGGGCGAAAGGAATTAACCTGTCGGTCAACAGGCTGATTAGCCCATGTCTGACTGAAAAAACCCTTGACTTTCCTGCCCCGGTTCCTTATCTTTACTATGTTTTTCATTCCTTCCTTATTCACAAATAAAACCATATCCATCATGAACCCATTCAAAAAACTGGCCATCCTGCTGTTATTGACAGCGCTGGCCGGCGCTCTCACGCCCTGGCACGGGCAGTCGGCGCCACCCGGCAACAAGCGCTACACGCTGTACGCCCCGCTTAACTTCAACGGCACCCCTGTCGAATGCAACAGCTATCTCACCTGGCAGAAACCCCAGCTGCCCGGGGGAGGCACCCCTGCCGGACTGGCAGGGTACAACATATACAGGGACGGCAGCCTGGTTAAGGGCATCAGCAGCGGGGAAACGCTCTATTGGTATGATTATTCGCTGGCAACTGGGACCTATTCATACACCATCACAGCCAGTTACGACCTGGCAGCGTATGGTTCGCCTGGCCAGTTCGGTGAATCGCCGCCATCCGGGCCGGTCAGCATAATTATGAATTGCGACTTCCCTTTCCCATTTTACGAATCATGGGACATGGGCAATTTCAGTGGCTATTCCTGGCAGTTTCATCCATCGCAGTTAAACTGGGTTGTCGCCACAAACCAGGGAAACCCCGCGCCCACCGCAATGTTCAACGGCAGTCCCGGCGTAACGAATTATGAGTCAAGGCTCGAGAGTTTCAGTTTGTACGGGAAACCCTATTTGTGTGCAAACATGTTCCTGGAGTTCGACTATAAACTTGCGGATTTTACAACCAGTGGTACGGAAAAACTGGAGGCGGAATATTTTATCGATAACACCTGGTACCCGGTGTTCGAAATCACGAATGTGGGATCAACCGGCTGGGTTCATCAGAAGATCGATATTTCACAAACTGTGGGGAAACAGTTTAAAGTCGGGTTCAGGGCTTCCGGCCTCAACAGCGGCAACATCGCCAGCTGGTCGGTTGATAACATCCGTGCATATGCTTTATGCAAGGGCCCTGCCGGATGCGGTTATTCCAAATCAGGAAACACGGTGCACCTTTTCTGGCAGCATCCCGACTGCGACAGCCTGCAGGGGGTGATGGGGTACAATGTTTACAGGAGGGATCTTCCCGGGGTTACCTACACCAAACTCAATGCTCCCCTTGTCACAGGTTACTATTTCGACGATGTTATTCCCATAGGGTTTCCATATACGCAGTTTAAATATTTGATCGAAGCGATGCACTTTGACCTGCTAACCAACTCTTTTCTCTGCGGTGCGTTTTGCGACACGCTTGATGTTGACCTTACCCAGGGAATTCCCACAAAAGTCAAGCCACAAACTACTGTCTTTCCGAATCCTGCGAACGACTATATTACGGTTCAGAGTAATGTCCCGCTGGGCCTGTGTGAACTGCTTACCGCATCAGGACAAATTGTGGGTTCCTGGACAGGTGGGAAAAAGATAACCCTGACCATTCCCGTATCGGCGCTTTCGCCGGGGATTTACATGATCAGGGTTCGCAATGGTTCAGAATCGTTTACCAGGAAGATAGCCGTTATGCATTAAAAAAAATGAATATTGAATATGGAACATTCTGGAACCCCTCCCGCCCCTCCCCTTGAAGGGGAGGGTCAGGGGAGAGGTCATTTACTGCCAGCGACCTTCATTTAAACTTCAAAATTCGTTGCTCAATATTCGATATTCATTACCTCTCTTCGAGCGGGATATAGTTCCTTGGCGGCTCAACGGTTTTATACGCCGGCCGTATGATGCGGCGTCCGCTGATCATCTCTTCAAGCCGGTGGGCGCACCATCCGCTGATGCGGGAGATGGCGAACAACGGGGTGTAGAGTTCTTTTGGGATCTTCAGGCACTCATATACAAAGCCGGAATAGAAGTCAACGTTGGGGGAGATCAGCTTATCCTGGGTTCCTTTGAATTCATAGAAGATCTCGGGCCCGATACGCTCGATCGATTCGTAGAGCGCCATTTCATCCTGGCGGCCTTTTTCGATGGAGAGCAGGCGGGCTTTTTCCTTCAGCAAAATGGCCCTCGGATCGGAAACAGTGTACACGGCATGCCCGAATCCGTAGATTTTCCCTGATTTATCGTGAACCTCCTTGCGCGTGATTTTGCGAAGGTATTCTGCCACCTCGTCATCGTTGGCCCAGTTTTTTACGTTGGCCTTGATATTTTCCATCATCTCGATCACCTGGATGTTGGCCCCGCCGTGCAATGGTCCCTTGAGGGAGCCGATGGCTGCCACGATGGCCGAATAGGTGTCGGTGCCGCTCGAACTGACCACGCGCGTGGTAAAGGTTGAATTATTCCCCCCGCTGTGTTCTGCGTGAAGCACAAGCGACAGGTCAAGCAACTCAGCCTCCAGGGAGGTATAGTCGTTGCCCTTGAGCATATACAGGAAGTTCTCTGCTGTGCTCAGCTTCTTGTCGGGATAGCGCACGGTGAGTGTATCGTAATAGATCAGGTGGCGCATCGAATGGTACGAATAGACCGCGATGGTCGAGATCTTGGCGATCAGGCTGATCGATTGCCTCAGGATATTCTCGATGGTAGTGTCATCTGCCTTTTCATCGAGGGTGTAAAGCGCCAGGATCGACCGAGCCAGCATGTTCATGATATCCTTGCCTTTCATGGTGAGGATCATGTCGCGGTTGAAATTCTCAGGCAGGGCGCGTTGTTCGGCCAGGCCGGCAGAAAACCGGTCAAGCTCATCTTTCAGCGGAAGGCGGCCGAATAGCAGCAAAAACACGGTTTCGTCAAAGCCGGGGCGTTTTGCCGCCTGGCACCCGCGAACGAGGTCTTTGATATCAATACCACGGTAAATCAGTTTGCCGTCGATGGCTTCCAGCTTACCGTCGATCTTATCATATCCAACCACACTACCCACACGCGTGAGGCCGACGAGCACGCCGGTATGGTCAGCGTTGCGCAATCCGCGCTTTACATCGAACTGTTTAAACAGGGTTTCATCAATTTTGCAGGAGTCTTCAGACAGTACTGCAAGGTCTTTCAGGAAATCGTCTATGATCATACGCTTATCTATTTTAGGGTTTTCATGTAATTTAAGGCGCTTCCCGACTTGAACCAGTGGATCTGCAGGTCGCTGTAACTATGGTTAATTGAAATTTCTTCGCTGCTGCCGTCGGCATGGCGAAGTCTTAAGGTCAGCTGTTTCCCGGGGCTCAGGGTGCCAAGCCCTTCCAGGTCAAACACATCATCTTCCCTGATTTTGTTGTAATCGGCAGAATCCGCGAAGGTGAGCGCGAGCATTCCCTGCTTTTTAAGGTTGGTTTCATGGATGCGCGCAAACGATTTCACGAGCACAGCCCGAACGCCGAGGTGGCGTGGTTCCATGGCCGCATGTTCGCGTGAAGAACCTTCACCGTAATTTTCATCGCCAACGATCATCGTGGGAATTCCCTGTGCCTTGTAAAACCGCGCGGTTTTCGACACTTCGCCGTATTCTCCTGTATCCGGGTTCTTCACCGCGTTGGTTTTCTCGTTGAAGAAGTTAACCGCCCCCATCAGCAGGTTGTTGGAGATGTTGTCGAGGTGTCCGCGGAATTTCAGCCAGGGACCGGCCATAGAAATATGGTCGGTGGTGCATTTTCCCTTTGCCTTGATAAGCAGCTTCATCCCGGTGATATCTTTGCCGTCCCATGCATCAAAAGGCTCAAGCAGCTGCAACCGGTCGGAAAGCGGGTTTACACTTACCTTTATTTCCGAAGAATTGGCCGGAGGTGCCAGGTACCCGGGATCTTTGACGTCGAAGCCGTTGACGGGAAGTTCCCAGCCGCTCGGTTCGTCCAGTTTCACCTGCTGTCCGGATTCATTGACCAGAAAGTCGGTGAGTGGATTGAATGTGAGGCTGCCGGCCAGCGTCAGGGCGGTAACGATCTCAGGCGAGGAGATAAAGCTGTGCGTGCCTGCATTGCCGTCGTTCCGTTTGGCGAAATTCCGGTTGAATGAATTCAGGATGGAATTTTTCCGGTCGGGATTGTCAATTTTCCGCGACCACTGACCGATGCACGGTCCGCAGGCATTGGCCATGACCACACCGCCGATGCTGTTGAACACGTCGAGCAATCCGTCGCGTTCGCAGGTATAACGAATTTGTTCCGAACCGGGTGTGACCACGAATTCTGCTTTTACCTTCAGGTGCTTTTCACCCGCTTGCTTTGCAACAGAAGCCGCCCTCGAGATATCCTCATACGAAGAGTTGGTGCAGGAACCGATCAGGCCGACTTCAAGCGTTTCAGGATAACTGTTCTCCTTTACAAATGCCTTGAATTCAGAGATCGGGTGTGCCACATCCGGTGAGAAAGGCCCGTTGATGTAGGGCTCCACCTCCGAGAGGTTGATCCGGATGAACTGGTCGTAATATGCAGCAGGGTCCTGACAAACCTCTGCATCCGGCGCAAGATAAGCGGCATAGCGATCAGCCAGCGCCGATACTTCACTGCGCCCGGTGGCGTCGAGATACGCCTTCATTTTCTGGTCGTAGCTGAAAACCGAACAGGTTGCCCCAATTTCGGCCCCCATGTTGCAGATGGTCCCTTTTCCAGTACAGGAAAGCGAGTCAGCACCTTCGCCGAAATACTCCACGATAAAACCAGTGCCGCCCTTGACGGTAAGGATCCCGGCAAGCTTGAGGATAACATCCTTGGCCGAAGCCCATCCACTCAGTTTCCCGGTGAGTTCGACGCCAAGCACTTTAGGCATTTTCAACTCGAGCGGCATGCCCGACATCACATCCACGGCATCGGCGCCGCCAACGCCTATGGCAACCATGCCCAGCCCACCGGCATTAGGCGTGTGCGAATCGGTACCGATCATCATCCCGCCCGGGAATGCATAATTTTCAAAGATCACCTGGTGTATGATCCCGGCTCCCGGTTTCCAGAACCCGATGCCATATTTTGCCGATACTGTTTCAAGAAAATCATATACTTCCTTGTTCTGTACCATGGCTGTAGCCAGATCACTCTTAACCCCAAGCTGGGCCTGGATCAGATGATCGCAATGCACGGTTGAGGGAACGGCAGCACTTGCCCGGCCAGCTGTCATAAACTGAAGCAGCGCCATCTGGGCTGTAGCATCCTGCATGGCCACCCGATCAGGCAGGAAATTGACATAATCGACACCCCTGGCGTATGGATTTGACGTGTGGGTGTCGAACAAGTGACCATAAAGTATCTTTTCCGTAAGCGTAAGTGGCTTGTTCAGCAGGGTCTTCGCCAGGACGACACCCTGTGAAATTTTTTCGTAAGTGTTTTGTATTAAATTGATATTCAATAACATAATAAAATTATATTTAACGTAGACTAAATGAGATTTTTAGAAGTTTAGATGTAAATGCTATTATTGGAAATAACGTGTTAAATTTATGAAAAATTTCATCCCCAAACCAATTTTACAATGCCACAATTAGAATCTCTGCTTGAAGAATGGAAAATCGTTAAAAAAAAGGATAAAAGCAGCCATCTCCAGGCACTGAAAATTATTGAAACGACAGAAAAGATTTTCGCATCAGGCATTGAGGGCACAGTGCGGAATTCGTTCTGGTTCGAATTTCTCGATCTGACCCGGAAATCCCTTTTCCTTAGCGCACTTGACACCCCTGTAGAACGGTCGAGATGGGCCGATGTTGTATTCAGAATCATTCAGCATACGAATTACGACCTTCGCGACCTGATGGAGCAGCGTGTTGCGGAGCATCCCAACCATATTTTATTCAAGGACATGTCGTCGGCTGTCGCAATTGACTGGACATACGATCAGATATACCGCCATCTCCGGGAAATTGCCAGCCTGTTTTACAAATCGGTAGCGACGGCACCCAGGGTCGCCATTTACAATGAAAACTGCCTGGAAGGGGCCTGTACCGACCTGGCCTGCCTGATGTTCGATATTTATGACACGCCGCTCAGTCCGCATTTCAAGGCGGACATCCTGCTGCCGATTTTCAATGAACTCAAAATCAACATTGCCCTGGCCGACACCGACGAACGATTATCCGTCCTGCTTAAGATCAGGGAACAGGCTGAAATTAAATTCATAATCTTTTCCCTGCAGCCGGTCAATGCCAAAACGCGTGATGTCAGGTACCTCGTTGAAGAGAGCAAGAAGATCTCCCGGTGGGATATGGATGTAATCCTTGCAAGGCAACCGGTGAGAATAAACAACCAGGTCGCCACCACCATGTTCACCTCGGGCAGTACGGGGCTCCCCAAGGGAGTTTCCTTTTCCATATATAATATTGTATCAAAACGGTTCGCCCGCGCCGCTGCCGTGCCGGAAGCGGGAGATGAAGTATTCCTCTGCTACCTGCCTTTATTTCATACGTTTGGAAGATACCTGGAACTGACTGGTTCCATCTTCTGGAGCGGGACTTACATTTTTGCCGGGAACACCTCTTCGGAAACCCTGCGTTCGCTCTTCCCGAAGATGCACCCGACAGGATTTATCAGCATTCCGTTACGCTGGCAGGAACTTTATGAACATTGCCAGGAGGTAATCAGCAACGTTGAAAGCCAGGAACTCAGGGAGCAGGCGGTTCGCGATGTCGTAGGCTCCCGGTTGCATTGGGGGTTATCGGCCGCAGGTTACCTCGACCCGGCAGTATTCCGTTTTTTTAATCAATATGGTATACACCTCAACAGTGGTTTCGGGATGACGGAAGCCACCGGCGGCATCACCATGACACCTCCGGGCAAATACAAGGAGTTTTCAGTGGGGGTTCCCCTACCGGGCGTTCAAACCAGGCTCACCCCCGACTCGGAACTTGAAATAAGTGGCCATTACATAGGTGCTTACTTAGAAACAGCCGCCCCGGGCGAGGTAATCCCATACCCTGTTTCACCTGCGGCCGATCGGTGGCTTTCGACAGGGGATGTGTTCAAACAAGCCGCTGACGGCTATTTTGAGATTGTTGACCGGGTGAAGGATATTTACAAGAATAATCGCGGCCAGACTGTTGCGCCGCAGGTCATCGAAAAGAAATTCAACAAAGTGCCTGGTATCAAAAACGTGTTCCTCGTCGGCGATAACAGGCCTTACAATGTACTGCTTATTGTCCCGGACCATACGGATCCCCTGTTTAATTCTCTTGAGGCACAAAACCTGTCGGAATATTATCACCAGATCGTGATGGCCGCAAATACCGATGTGGCGCCCTATGAGCGGGTCATCAACTTCACGGTGCTCGACCGTGACTTCAGCCCGGAGAAAGGTGAACTGACCCCGAAGAACTCGTACAACCGGAAAGCAATCGAAACAAATTTCAAGGAGGTTGTTGAAACCCTTTACCAGAGTAACAGTATCAATATAGCAGCAAAAGATTTCTCGATCATCATCCCGAAATGGTTTTTCCGCGACCTGGGCATCCTTGAGACCGACATACGGTATGAACGACAGCAACTGGTCAATCGCCGCAACGGATCAAAGCTGAGTTTCAGCAGGCTTAAAGGGAACTGGTACCGGATCGGGCACCTCAAGTACCACATCGAATCAAACCAGATCGACCTCGGTACCTTGACCCGGCAACCCAAGATATGGATCGGGAACCCGGCCCTGATCGCCTTCTGCCCCGTCAAGGAGGGCTGGGATCTCTCCATGGGCGCCTTTTCCTCCAGCATATCCATCGCCGGGTTCAGGCAACTCGACGAAAAAGCCTTCCCGGTCATCAAAACCATACGCGACCAGCAGCTGATCCAGGCGAACTACCTGCTTTTCCGCACCTATTTCCGCGGATTCGAGGAGGCATACAAGGCTACCGACGAACTCGGAAAAATCCTCATCAGCGCTGAACCCAGGCTGGCCATCGCCATCAGGCACAGGCTCGAAGCGCTTGCCACGCATCCCGAGGAGGAGATCAGGTGCCTTGCCTATCGCCTGATCCTGCTGAAAGCGCCAAAGCCGGAAGAGATTCAGTTCATGCCTACCTTCATCGAATCGGGCCTCTCCTTTCTCAACGAAAATTCGATTCGCGAGATAGCATCCGGCAATTTCGGGAAACACAGGCTGGATGCCCTGAAACAGCGGCTTTACTGGTACCGGACCCACCTCAGCTGGCCAGCCTCAAAACGTCACCGGCGGGCCTTTGAAGACGTGCTGGGACTGCTTTACAATTTCGCAGTGCTGCACCTTGAATATTACGTCCCTGTGCGGGCTGAGCTTTCAAGATGGATCCTTCACAGGGAGGACCCCTATCTCTCAAAAAAAGCAGAGGCCTATTTCTACAAGCTTGCCGCAGTTTTCGAAAAGGAGATTGACAGCAAATCAACACGCAGTACCATTTCCGACTGGAAATCAAAACTGGTCTTTGAGCACGGAATATCAGATCTTGAAAAACAACGTGTTACCAAAATATTCCAATCCACGACGTTCCTGAAGGAGAGTATCATCCTCACCTTCAGCGAACCCGATTTCAAGCTCAGCGACGTGCCGGATAAAGGGATCTGGATATTACGATTGCTGGCTTTCAAGGAGTTCAAGCATTACAGGCTGTCCATCAATACGAATGCAGGCAAGCATTTTGACCTGCATATGGTGATGAGCGAAAACCCGCAATTCAAGCCAAATCCCGACACTTTCTACTGGCTGGCCTCCCTTGCCGGGTTCCCATACGGCCCCGCCGTCGCGCCGATCCTGGGCAGCAGCAGGCCAAACCTTGGCGTGCTTACCACGCAATACATCGGCGGGTTATCAGCCTGGGACAAGATCCGTGAATTATCTGAAATTCATCGTTCTTCGGGATATGTCGGTGGCAATGCCTGGAAAAAAATATTTATCAGGTCGTTTGCGGTCACCTTTAAAGCCTGGCACCACAGCGGGCGCCAGATTGTGCCGGGAGCGATATCGCCTGCCAACGTAGCCATCCCGGAGATGGATTTCAAGGGAAGCGCAGTCGTTTTGTCGCTGGCCGGGTGGTCGGTGTACAAAAACACCCTCTCCCTGGTTTATCCCATGGTGCAGGATTATTATGCCAAAATATCCTCGATCTACCCACTGTGCCATAAGCTGCTTGATATCAACTGGATCTTCGACGCATGCATCGAAGCGCTCGGAAAGGAAGAAGCCACGCTGTTCCTGGAGCAGTTGCAGCATGACCTGAAAGCAAAGCCGGTAACCTGCTTTGATGCGACGGATCTCCAGGCGCACCTCGACCATTACCTGGCTGTGACCATCAAACGATATTACCTGCCAGTTTCACTCTACAGCGCCGTCGACCAATTTCAGGACTGGTACAAGATCAACCCGCTTACCACGGCTGCAGCCAAGGAACAAACACTCATCGAACTGATGGAATTGTACAAGATCCACCAGTACGCAGAACTGGCCCGGTACTTCTTTTACCGGCACACCTACTTTGCAGATGCCGCGGAGGAGATTCACGAAGCCTTCGACCGGCTGCTTGAGAAAATGGAAGGAAATCCCGACGGGCTAGCCATCCAGCTGGTTGAACTCTCAGACCTGCAATCAGCCTTGCACGATAACGACGACCGCAACATCTTCAGCAGGATGGTGTTTCCCAGGTTACAGGGGGAACAGGGGATCGATTTCATGAAAATCGGTGAAAACAGGAAAGAGCATCTCGTGGTAAGGTTCCCCATCCAGGATAAATCGGGCAGGCACTACATCCTGCGCGAGCCGATCGAAGCCCGCGAAACCGGGCAGCTCTACCAGCTTTTCTTCCGTGAAAACTATCCCAAGGACATTTCAGACCATGATCATCAGTATGTACTGACCGATGAAAACGAAAAGATCGTCGGCGGAATCACCTTCAGGCACATTGAAGATCACAACATTTTACTCGACGGGATCGTGGTAACCTCCTCACTCCAGGGCAATGGCATTGCATCCGGGATGATCGAAAAATTCTTTGCCAGCATGGCGGCCCGGGGTGCGGAGTTCGTAAAAGCACATTTCCTGTTCGGCAATTATTACCTGAAACATTTCTTTGAAGTGGACAAGAAATGGGGGGCGTTGATCAAAACCCTGAAAAAGTTGTAATTTTGCGCAGGGATTACGAAGGACGAAGGACGAAGGATGTGGGACGTGGGACGAAGGATGAAGGACGAAGGACGTGGGACGAAGGACGTGGGACGTGGGGAAAGTTGAATTTAGGGTTTGGAATTTTGAGTTTTTGATATTTTTTTTTAATTAAACAATAATTTTATGACTGGAGAAAAGATTACGTTAATAAATGACAAAATTTCAGTTCCGGATTTCCCGGTGATCCCTTTTATTGAAGGCGACGGTACCGGACCCGACATCTGGAGTGCCAGCGTACGCGTTATAGACGCCGCTGTTGAAAAAGCCTACCAGGGAAAACGTAAAATTGTGTGGAGAGAAGTGCTGGCCGGCGAGAAAGCTTTCGTCCAGACCGGGGAATGGCTGCCACAGGAAACGCTTGATGTGATCAGGGAATACCTGGTGGCCATCAAGGGACCGCTCACCACGCCGGTTGGCGGGGGGATTCGTTCTCTGAACGTAGCCCTGCGGCAGATTCTCGACCTGTATACCTGCGTCAGGCCGGTTCGTTATTTCCAGGGAGTTCCCTCCCCTGTCAAGCGTCCGGAGACCACCGACATGGTCATTTTCCGTGAGAATTCAGAAGACATCTATGCCGGCATCGAATGGATGCAGGGCACCCCTGAAGTTGAAAAGGTCATCCGTTTCCTGATCGATGAAATGGGTGTAAAAAAAATTCGTTTCCCTGAGTCATCCTCCATCGGGATCAAACCGGTATCGAAAGAGGGTACTGAACGCCTTGTGAGGGCAGCGATCCTTTATGCCATTGAGCATAAAAAACCTTCCGTAACGCTGGTTCACAAAGGGAACATCATGAAATTCACCGAAGGGCAATTCAAACAGTGGGGCTATGAACTTGCCGAACGTGAATTCGGCGACAATGTCTTCACCTGGCTTCAGTACGACAAAGTGAAGGCCAAAGACGGCGAAGCGGCTGCGGAAGTACTCCAGAAAGAAGCCATATCACAGGGTAAGATCATTGTCAAGGATGTAATTGCCGATGCTTTCCTACAGCAGATCCTGACCCGCCCGGCTGAATATTCAGTAATCGCCACACTCAACCTCAACGGTGATTACATCTCTGATGCGTTGGCAGCAATTGTCGGTGGTATTGGAATCGCACCGGGCGCCAACATCAACTACATAACGGGCCACGCCGTTTTTGAAGCGACCCATGGCACAGCTCCCAAATATGCGGGGAAAGACCAGGTGAACCCGGGGTCGGTCATCCTGTCGGGTGTGATGATGCTGGAATATATGGGCTGGATGGAAGCCGCTTCAATGATCGTTAAAGGTCTTGAAGGGGCCATCCGGAACAAACGGGTAACCTACGATTTCGAAAGGCTGATGGAAGGTGCGACAAAACTTAAATGTTCTGAATTCGGTACGGAAATCATCGCCAACATGTAAAGTTTCCAGGGTGACCGCAAAACGCTCCGCCCTGAAAAACAACCAACAATCATCAAAAAAAACGGGGCGGCCAAAATGGTCGCCCCTGATTTTTTGTTCCTAGTAGAATGACGGACATTCCATCGGACCTCCGCCCCTGCGGCCAGCGCCACCGGGCAAATATCCTCCGCCACCACCACCGCCAAAGATCGAAAGTTTATCAAATTCCAGGATCAGGCTGATTTCATGCGCGCCACCGGTACCCTGCAGTGCTCCAGAAACCTGGAGATCATAACTGTACATGAATTTGAGGTTCATATCTTCATAAAAGGAGTACCGATATCCGGCAACCAGTGCAACGGCACTGTTCACAACGCCGGTCATGGTTGATTTGTACCAGCCACCTACGTAGATATTGTATTTCAGCAAGTTGAGGCCAATCTGCAGGGAATTCAGGTTTGCCTGGCTCTGATAGATCCCGCCAAGGTTGAATTTCAACGGGTCGTCGCCGCCACGACTCATGGCAGAAGAAGAACTGCCACCGGGGCCGGAAACGACAATAAGATCAAACTGTCCAACCCACTTGCGTGGATACTGCGAAGAACCAGATGAAAGGAAACTCACATCCGGTTGGAAGATATGGTCAACCCCCAATCCGATATTTCCACTTATATTTCCCTGCGGATTGATGAATTGCAATACGCCTCCTACGCCAAAGTCAGGCACAACGCGTTTGTTGGCATCCGGGGGGACAAATGACGACTGGTAAATATTTCCGTATTTGCCACTCAGCTGATCAGCAAAAACAAGGTCGCCCCAGTTTACTGTACGCTGCATGATACCAGCTTTGATCCCCAGCTGGCTTACCATGAAACTGGTAAGCGGGATACGAACGCCAATAGTGAGTGCTGCGCCAAAGTTCTTGATCAATCCTGCACCAGGGGTATCCTGGTTGATCATGATCCCAACTCCTCCTGAGCCCGGCAGATTCCGGTCGCCCAGGTCGGCAGAAAAATAGTATGACTTAAAGGGATTTGGCAAACTGGGCCATTGATCGCGAAACAGGAAACGGGCACGTAATCCGCTGTTGATCCCAGTGTATGCCGGGTTATAGTATATCGGCGTGCTGAAATACTGAGAGTAATTCATGTCCTGGGCATAAGTGCCGGGAGCAATTCCAAGCATACTCAGTATTACAAGGATCGGGAATATAAATCGTTTTTTCATTTAGAAAGTTGTTAGCGATTATCGGATTAAAGTCACTGTACCCATGGTCTTGCCGGAATTTGCACCACCATTATCAGAACCGTTCCAGGGAGATTCATCCACAAAAAGGGCATTAATTCTCCACATATAGTTGCCCTGCGGCATCAGGTTACCTTCAAATGTGCCGTCCCATCCTTCGGTCGGAACACCCTTGTCGTCAAGTTTGGTCGATTCCCACATCAGGTGGCCCCAGTTGTCAAATACTGTGACATGATATTGCTTGAGGTTCACCCCGATTGGCTGGAATAACCTGATTCCAAGGCTGGTACTTGCAGGAGCAAATGCGTTGGGCACAAAGAGCCCCTTGAACAACAGCTTATATTCATAGAATGTGGTATCGGTGCAGTCAAACTCGTTATGAGAGATCAACTTGATAACGTAGGATCCATCTTCTGTGAACGTGGCCACAGGATTTGTTTCCGTTGATGCCTTGCCGTTCCCGAACTCCCAGTTGTAGGTATTCGTTCCGCCAGTCAGGTTATTCAGTTTGACCTGGCCCTGTTTGCCGTCATACCCATTAACGATGGTAAATGAACTGACGGGTGTGATATTGACCCTCACCGCTGAATCAACCGTATCGATACAACCGTAGTGGTCTTTTACAATCATGCGGACAGTCCACAGCCCGGTGGTATCGTACTTGTAACTCGGATCCTTGATGGTGGCCGAATCCCTGAGTGTGGTCGGGTCGCCAAAGAACCAGCGCCATTTTGCAATGGTTGTGTCGGAAACAAGTGATTTATCTGTAAAGAAGGTCGGATCACCCTTGCAGGCCGTCGTATTCTCAAAATGTGCGGCAGGCAATCCGAAAACCCGTGTCGGCTTGGTCAGCGAATCCTTACAGCCATATTTATTCATAACCACCAGTTTGACATTGTAAATGCCGGCGGTATCAAACATATGCGACGGGTTCTTGCGGAGAGCCGTATCGTTTGCCTTCGGGCTGAAAGTCCAGTTCCACGTGATGTTCTTTTCTCCCCATGTTTTTGAAGTGTCCCTGAAAAGCGATATCTGTTTCAGACAGGTAGGAACATTGGAGAAATAGGTCTTTGGTGTCGGATGGATCTTCACCGAAGTTGACATGCTGTCGACAATGGTTGCCCCGTCAATCAACGCCTGGATGGCCAGGTTGACATGGTAGGTTCCGGTATCGCTAAAGGTGTGGTAGATGGGTGTTTTATGCTTGGAATAGGTTGTATCCTTGCCATCGCCCCAAGTCCAGTGCCACTGGGTAATCTTGGAAACAGGCAATGAACTGTCGGCAAAAGCGATCTTGTATCTTGCACAGAGCGTATCTTTATTCGTATAGACAGCCTGGATGCAAGCGAAACGCCGCACACTTCTTGTAATACTGTCGATACAGCCATGCGTGTTTGTGATGACCAGCTGTACCGGATAAACGCCAGGGGTAACATAGAGGTGGGCAGTATCTCCCGGTCCCGGGGCAAGGATGGTCGTGGATGTACCATCTCCCCAATTCCACAGCCAGCTGGCAATGGATCCCGATCCCGAATACTGCGTGGAATCGAAGACGTGGACAGAACTGTCGCATGGCGTGGAAACGAACCTGTACAAAGGCTTAGGCGCTGCATATACCTGAATCTCCTGGTAAACGCTGTCGGCGCAGTTATCTGAATTATAGGCCTTCATCCTTACAGCATATATCCCGGGTCCGGTGAAAATATGGGATGGACGGTACAAGTATGATTTATTGTTGGGTCCGGAAGCAGGGTCGCCAAAGTTCCAGGATACGGAATAGAGTGAATCGCCCAGGGCCTTGTTTACAGGATAGAAATGGGTCGGATATCCCTGGCAAACAGTATCATGCGTGAAGGTGAATCTGAACCCGGGCTTCACATGAACGCTGTCGACGATGGTATCGATGCATCCATAGGTATCAGTCACGATCAGGGTAACCAAATAAGTAGTATCGGTTACCGGGAAGGTAAATGACGGGTTCTGGATATTTGAGGTGTAACCTGGTGTAAATATCCATTCACGGGTTGTTATGGCCGACCCGGTTGCTGTTGACTGATCCTGAAAGTCCACTTTGCCTTTGGGGCAGTTGAATGAGAGGTACGAGAACGCGCTGACCGGTTTCGGACGCGATATTACAGGTATGGTAACTGAATCGGAACAGTTGAACAGGTTCTTCACCGTCAGCTTGACCTGGAATGTTCCGGAAGTTGTAAACACGTGAATCGGGTTTTTAATGGTAGCCGGAGGAGTTCCGTCGCCGAAATCCCACAACCAGCTCTGTATACTGCTGCCAGGCACGGTTGAAAGGTCGGTGAATTGTGTTCCTGCATTAATACATGCCGGGTCGTACTGGAACATGGCCGTTGGCTTAGGATTCACATTGATCTGCAGGGTGGTGTCCTTGGTGCACTGGTGCGAGTTTGTCACAGTCAGTTTGACGTTGTATGTTCCCTGGGTATTATAGATATGTGTCGGGTTCGGAAGCGTGGAGGTATTGTTTGCCCCGCTTGATGGATCACCGAAGTCCCAGTCCCAGGAAACGATTGTTCCTGAAGCCGTGGTTGAAGCATCGGTGAACTGGGTTGGGCTGGCCATACAAGCTGTGTCAGCCGAGAAAATGGCAGCAGGCGCAGGGTTAACCGTGATTGTTTTACCGCCTACAATACTGTCAAGACAGCCATTGGCATTCGTTACCACCAGCCTGACAATGAACGGGCCGCCTACGGTGAATGCATGCGTCGGGTTTTGGGTGGTCGACGTATTGTTGACACCTGAAGCCGGGTCGCCGAAATTCCAATGCCATATGGTGATGGCAGGTCCGCCATTGGTTTGCGAAAGATCGGTAAACTGTAGCGAGATACCGGCACATGGTGTCGGACCAGTAGAGAAATTGGCTATAGGATGGAAGCCGACTTGTACAAGGTTAACTTTCTCGTTCGTACAATTGTCGGAAGTTGTAATGGTAAGTTTTACACTGTAATTACCACCATTGGTAAATTTATGCCTGACATTCTGGCTCGCCGGGAAGTTCACCGTAATAACGGGTGTGCCGTCGCCAAAATCCCATTCCCATTTCTTGATATACCCGTGAGGCGTGGTCGACAGATCGTTGAACTGAACAGAGTCTCCCGCACAGTTTGGTGAAGAGAAACTGAACGATGAAACGGGTTTGCCAAGAACCAGAACCTGTTTGGTGGTATCTTTCATACAACCAAGTGCCGTGGTAACTGTCAGTTTAACCGTATAGGTATTGGCCGTGGCATAAAGGTGCGTCGGGCTGATGCCGGTACTGGTGATGCCATCGCCAAAATCCCACAGGTGCGCAACTGCGCTGGCACTCGACTGGTCGGTGAAGGTAGTCATACTGCCCTGGCATACCGTGTCGGCTTTAAAGTTGGAAGTCGGCCTGGCGTTGATTGCAATTGTTTGGATCAGGGTATCCTTACAACCGTTCCCGTTGGTTACGATCAGCCTTACAGCATATGAAGGAGGACTGGCGGCTGAGAACTGGTGAATTGGATTTTGTACAGTAGCTGTGTTGTTCATACCTGATGCTGCATCTCCGAAATTCCAGTTCCATGTCTGTATGCTTCCACCGCCGTTGGTTTGCGACAGGTCGGTAAACTGAACCGGCTGGTTGTCGCAGAGGGTGCTGGAATACGAGAAGTTGACAATAGGCCTGGGAACGCTGGTAACGACTTTTGAAACAACGCCGATACACCCGGTCGTAGTGGTTACCGTGAGGGTTACTGTGTGCGAGGTGGAATTTCCAACGAAAGTATGGGTTACACTCGGGTTGGCAGGGAACGTGATGGTAGCATTCTGGCCGTCGCCAAAATCCCATACCCAGGTTTGTATTGAAGCTGAATAGCCGGTGGGTACATATGCCTGGTTATAAAAATTCACTGGCGTACCAACACAACTTGCCGGGGAGAACGAGAAATCAGAAATTGGTTTCGGGTTAACAAGTACCTGTTTCGTGACGGTATGGATACACCCGTTTGAATTGGTTACTGTAAGCGTAACACTGAAATTTCCATAGGTGGCATAGTTGTGTTGCGGTGACTGGGCGGTCGATGTGCCTCCGTCTCCGAAGTTCCACGCATAGGAAACAATGGTAGTTGCTCCCGGGGTGGAAGAGCCGTCGGTAAAGGTGGTCGGACTGCCTTCGCATGCGCTTGAGAAGGTGAAGTTGGCCGTGGGCAGCGCGTTCACCGTTACGGTGGTCGAGTATGTATTGACACATCCGTTTGAACTTGTAATGGTCAGGGTAACAACAAACGAACCTACCGTGGTGAATGAATGACTTGGGTTCTGCAAAGTAGAGTTGTTGCTGGCTCCCGACAGCGGGTCGCTAAAGTTCCAGGCCCATGTCTGAATGATGCCACCACCGTTCGTCTGCGACAAGTCTGTAAACAATACCGACTGACCTATGCAGGTGGTATTCGAATAAGAGAAGTTGGCGATGGGCGACGGAATGCTTGTGACTGTTTTCGTAATGGAGTCAATACATCCATTTGTCGTCCTTACCTTCAGTTTTACTGCATGCGAGACCGCTGTGCCGGCAAACGTATGCGTGATATTCGGGTTGCCCGGGAAGTTAATCGTTACAAGGGCTGAACCATCGCTGAAATCCCAGATCCACTGGTCAATGTACGATGAAAATCCTGTAGGTACGAATGACTGGTTATAGAAGTTTACAGGGTTACCCACGCAACTTGCCGGTGAATAGGTGAAATCGGGAACCGGCAGGGGGTTAACCAAAACGAGTTTAGTAATGGTGTGGATACACCCGTTCGAATTGACCACCGTAAGTGTCACTGAATAGGTTCCGAAAGAGCCGTAAGTATGTGTTGGTGACTGGAGATTAGATGATTGACCGTCGCCAAAATCCCACGAATCGGAAACGATCGAGGTACCACCAGGGGTGGTGGAAGTATTGGTAAAGATTGTCGCGGTGCCTGCACATGCGGCAGTATTGGTGAAATTCGCTGCAGGTAGTGCGTTGATGACCACCGTAGTAGAATAGGTGTTGACACAACCGTTGGAGCTGGTGATGGTCAGGGTCACGAGGAATGAACCTGCACTGGTAAATGCATGGCTGGGGTTTTGCAAGGTTGAGTTGTTGCTGGCTCCCGACACCGGGTCGCTGAAACTCCATGCCCAGTTCTGGATGCTGCCGCCACCGTTGGTTTGCGACAGGTCGGTAAAGTTTACCAACTGCCCGAGACAGGTAGTGGTTGAGTATGTGAAATTTGCAATGGGCGATGGAATACTGGTAACTGTCTTCGAGATGGAGTCAACACAGCCATTGGTGGTGGTTACCTTCAGTTTGACAATATGAGAAATCGCAGTTCCGGCGAAGGTATGTGTCATGTTTGGATTACCCGGAAAATTAACTGTAACCAAAGCTGTTCCGTCGCCAAAATCCCAAACCCACTGGTTTATGTAGGATGAGAATCCAGACGGAACAAACGACTGGTTGGTGAAAGTTACAGGGTTCCCAATGCAACTTGCGGGGGAATAGGTAAAATCAGGCACAGGTTTGGGATATACTACAACCTGTTTGCTGATGGAATGGATACATCCGTTCGAGTTGACAATGGTTAATGTAACGGTATATGTACCATAGGACGCATAGGTATGAACCGGTGACTGAAGGTTGGATGTTCCACCGTCGCCGAAATTCCAGTCGTATGAGATGATAGATGGTGCATTGGCCGTTGAAGCGTCGGTGAAGACCGTAGAGTTGTTTTCACATGCAGTGGTGTTGGTAAAATTGGCAACCGGCAGGCTGTTGATGGTGACTTGTACAGTATCGGCCCTGGTACAACCGTTGGTACTCATAATGTTCAGGACAACCGTAAAGGTCCCTGCAGCAGTAAACGAGTGATTCGGATTTTGCAGGGTGGAGGTATTGTTGGCGCCCGATAACGGATCGCCGAAATTCCAGTTCCAGGTTTGGATGCTGCCGCCGCCATTGGTCTGTGAGAGGTCGGTAAATGCGACAATCTGGCCGAGACAGGTGGTATTGGAGTAGCTGAAGTTGGCTATGGGCGACGGGATGCTGTTCACCGTTTTTGTAATGGAATCGGTACATCCGGTTGTTGTTGTAACGATCAGTTTTACAACGTGCGATGTTGCGGTTCCGGCAAAGGTGTAAGTAACGTCAGGGGAGGTCGGGAAGTTGATGGTCTGGCGGGCCGAACCATCACCGAAATCCCATACCCATTTATTGACATAGCCTGAGAATCCTGCAGGAATGAATGACATATCCGTAAAAGTAACCGGGTTCCCGATACATCCCGATGGGGAGAACGTGAACTGGGCCACCGGGTTAGGATGTACTGTTACCTGCTTGGTGACAGTGCTCATACAACCATTCAGGTTGATGATATTCAGCGTGACATTGTAAATTCCATAAGTTGCATAAGTATGCAGCGGCGACTGAAGGGTTGAAGTTCCTCCATCACCAAATGTCCATGAATAGGAAGTAATGGCAGCGGCGTTAGCCGTTGAATTATCGGTAAACTGGGTGGAAGATCCGGCGCAGGTGGTTGTAGCCGTAAAATCAGCCACCGGAAGTTTGTTAATTACAATGGGAATGGTGTCGTAGCTGTAACATCCGTTGGCGTTGGTAACCTTGAGAATCACATTGTATGTGCCATCCAGTGCGAAGGTATGCGACGGGCTGGGTGATGTGGAGGTATTATTCAAACCTGATCCGGGGTCTCTGAAATCCCATAACCATCCGACGATATTTCCACCGCCGTTGGTTTGCGAAAGATCATGAAATTGTACAACCTGGGTGGCACAGGTAGCAGTGCCTGGCAGAACTTCAAAGGCTGCAGTAGGTGAAGGAATAAGGTTTACTACGTGGACAATTGAATCCTTGCATCCGTAGTTGGACGTCACGGTAAGCCTGACAGGGAATGAATAAACGCCGGTTGGGAAAATATGCGTTACATTGGCTGAAGCAGGTAAGTGTATGGTTGTGGAGGTACCATCGCCCCAGGTCCACACCCAGGTGCTGTCGTAGCCGGGGAAGCCGGCAGGCACATACGACTGGTCGGTGAACTGAACAGGCAGTCCGTCGCAGGTAGGCGAAGCGAATGAGAAGCCGGGAACCGGCTGCGGCATGATATTGACGGTTTTAGTTATAGAATTGGTACAACCGTTCAAATCGGTAACGGTAAGCCTGGATGTGTAGGTGCCGGCGGCGCCATAAAGGTGGGCTGCTGATATCGGATTTCCTGAATGGGCAGTGGCATCGCCAAAGTCCCAATCCCAGGTAGCAATATTCGCAGGGGTCATCACGACGAGGTTGGCATTGAAATTTACAACCTGGTCGAGGCAGCTGTTTTGGGTCATCGTGTAGTCAACCGGCACCGGTGCATGTATCCACACATCTTTTGACAGGGTATCTGTACAGTTGTTCACATTGTCGGTTACCCGCAACAAAACGTGATAATGTGTATTTGAATTGGTGAATACGTGCGAGGGATTCTGCAGTACAGAAGTCTGGTTGATGCCGGAACCAGGATCTTTAAAGTCCCAGAACCAGTCAATGATATTCCCTGAGGTAGAGAACGAAAGATCGGTGAAAAAGACGGCCTGGTCTGCACAGGCATAGGTATTCGGGAAAGCGGCGTTGTTTGAAAACGTAAAATTGGCCGTAGGCAGCGGATAAACAACGACCTGGATGCTGAACGACTCAAAGAAATTAGTAATATAAGTTACGGTGCGGGTCACTGTGTAGGTGCCGGCCGCGGTATACGGATGGGTGGCAAAGATAGGGAATGCCAGGGGAGGCAGGTAGGTTACAACAACCCCGTCGCCGAAATCCCATACTTCCTTAACGATGTTGCCACCTGGAACCTGGGGTGTAAAATGCATGGTATCTGCCACGCATTTGGGGGAATCTGTGGTAAAGAAAGCCGATTGGGTGCCCAGGATAATAATCTGTTTCTGAATGCTGTTTGAACATCCGTTTACGTAATCGGTCGCTGTAAGGGTGACCTGGAAATTTCCGGGGCCCTGATATACATGCGAAGGATTCACACCATAACCGTGGGTTCCGTCGCCATAATCCCACACGAGGTTGTTCCCGACATTGCCGCTGATGATGGTTTCATTAAACAGGATCTCCCAGTTCTGTGTTCCGTTCTGATAGGTAAAGTCAACAACAGGTTTCGGGTTGACCACCAAAGGCGGACTGATCGTATAGGTATTGATGCATCCGTCGGTATTGGTAACGGCCAGACTCACCGAATAGGACCCGAGCGCGCTGAACATATGGGTTGGGTTGGGGTCGGGTGAACTGTTTGACCCTGACAGCGGATCCCCGAAGTTCCAGAGGAAGTTGGTAATCTGGGTACCACCGTTCAGTGTACTGGTGTTGGTAAAGGCAACAGCTTCGCCAAGGCAGGCGTTCCCAACGAGGAAACTGGCCATCGGACCGGGGTTCACTGAAACCGGTTTGATAAAATATTCTGAAACGCAATTGTTCGAGTTGGTCACCCTCAGTTTTGCACTGTAGGTGCCAAGGGCCAGGTACTGGTGCGATATTAACTCGGCAGGGTTGGTGCTGACATAGGAAGTACCATCCCCGTAGATCCACTCCAGTTGGGTGATGGTGCCAACCGGGGTAACGGATGTATTGGTGAAAAATGACGGGCTGCCGATACAGGCAACGGTATTGGTGAAGGATGCGGAAGGAACGGTATTATCAATAGTAATGTCTTTGGTAAAAGTAGATGTACAGTATGGTGTGTTGACAACGGTAACTTTTACGTGGTGAACGCCGAATGTACTGAACACATGGGATACCGTTGGAACGGTTCCGGTGTTGACAATGTTGCTTGATCCGGAGGAAGGATCATCGAAATCCCATTCATAATAGCGGATATGAATGTTGGGATCGGGGTTGGTTACGGGTTTGGGTAATGAAGCTGAGGCATCGAACGCTATCGGGTTGTAAAGGCAGTTGTTTGGCTGCGGTTGTGCTGTGTTGGTAAAGGTGGCGACCGGTTTGAACAGGTCGGGGTTTACATAAACGTAATCGGTGATCATGTCAGACTGACCGGCTGAATTGGTAACTGTGAGCACGACAGTATAAGTAACGCCTGCTGTGGTCGGGAAGGTATGTTGTAAAACGCCGTAGGCGACTCCAATTCCGGTTACAACAGGTGATCCGTCGCCGAAATTCCAGCTATAGGTAACAGAAGGATCGGCAGAAACGGAAACATTTCCCGTGAAATTCACAATATTGTAATAGCAACCGCCAGTGGGGTCAAATTCATAATAAAAATAGGCATGGAGCAACGGCTGTACCGTTATGGTTTTCGAAGTCACTTTGCCCACGCATCCCGTAAACGTCGGATCGTTGTTCCATTCAGTAAGTTGAATGGTATAGGTCCCTACGGAGAGCCATTTAACCTGGAGCTGGTTTTGGTTGGTGGCGCCAACAATGGTTCTTCCGGCCACGGGAGTCACAACCCATTGATACGAATGGGTCGGGGTTCCGGTGGTGGCCGGCGTTGAATAAACGTAATTGACCAGGGAGGCATTCTGATCGCAGGCAATGTCAGCGCCCGTAATGGTTGGCTGTGTGTCCGGACAGTCCTGTGCCCATAACATGGGTGTTGCTGCAACAAGCAAGAAGGACAGGAGAATGCAGCGGAATAATCGATGGAACATAAGTTTGGAATTTGTAGACGGTTACGCTCTGTTGTTTTATACTCAAATGTACGACAAAAGTTTCACTCAAAAGGTTGCCTGTAAGGTCAAAATCCTGTGGATATAATTTCTACAGAATCTCTGAATCAACAAAATTAACAAATTATTAATAAATATCGACATCAACAGACAACCCTAACACAAATATTTTTGTCAGAATATAAAAGAGTTGAAATAATTTTGTTTTTGCTTGAATCCTTGTATTTTTGCACTTACCAATCCAAATCTCATGAAAAAGTTAGCCATTGCCCTCTCAGTCCTCGTTGTAGCCTCATTTTCAATCCTTTCGGGTTGTGTGAAAAAAACGACAGAAGATCCCTGCAGCGGGAAAGGTGTTTTAAATGTCGAAAATAAACTTGATTCCGCAATATCGGTTAAAGTTGTGCAGACCCACAACACCATGACCGTTGAGAAGAACTACACGCTCCCTTTTTTATTAGCTGGAAATCAACCTTATAAATTAACAATCGATGGTCCCCAATACCATCTGGATACCACTTTCATGGTTCTTTTCTGCGATAATAAATTGTTTGTGGTTACAAAGTAAGCCGCTTATTTTTCAAAACTGAGTTTGCTGAAATAAAACACAAGACGCTTGTTATTTGAGGGAATTACAATATTTTTTATTTCCTGGTAACCATACGTGATAAAATAGTTTCCATACCAGGGAACTATTTTGCTTTTTGTCTCGGAAATAATTTTATCATCCGGGTATAAAAGATCGATGGGGGCAAAATCGGGTTTTTCCACCACGGTATTTTCATGAATGATCTTGGTTCCGGCCATTCCATCGGTGATATAACAAAGTGCAAGATCATCTCCGGCCGGGAATACAACGACTTTCTGCGACAGGTCCATTGAAACGACGTTCCTTATCTCGAACGTGTTGTCCCACAGCAATTTCCCGTCTTTGTCGAACCCTGTAACGAGGGTATTGAAAAACCGGTATCCGTCAAAAACTGAGAAACTGTTCGTATATGGCCGGCCGTAATAGTCAAAATCGGTAAAACTTTCGGTATGATACTGGGGGGCATAAATTTCAGCCGCTAAAATATACTGGTCATGCCAAGTGAAAACATCATGCAACAGGAGCGAAAAATCAACCGAATATTCATCAAGCGGCTTGTTTTTCTTCAGTGCTTTCTTTTTGAGGCTGATCATATCATGTTCATTCAGCAATGCGGTCGCACTGCCCATTTCAAGAAAGTTATAATAGGTAACTGATTGCTGAACCCCGTTCCTGATAAGGCTTGCGAAGAACCCGGCAGATTCATCCGTCACTTTGTTCTTTTGTCCGGGTGTTGTTACCTCCTGTCCGTAGCTTCCCAGGATAAGTTCCGACCCTGATTGTCCTGTTAAGTATTTCACATGGGTCAGGTTGTGGTTAATATCCTGGGTACCGACCGGCACTTCGCGTTTTATTGCCCCAATCGTATCGTAACGGACAAGATAATGCTCGAGTAATTTTTTTGAAATCTGGCGGCTCACGACCGTTAAAACCGTATGAGAGGCTGAATCGGGTTGCATCCACCTGACCGAGATCTGGTTTCCCTGTCCAAGGGGGTAAGTACGTACAACGCCTGAAACCAGTTTCATATTAAGCAGTTTCCCTGCCTGGCCTTTGACGTTAAAGGCCAGCCAGCCCATGCCCTCCCTGATTCCAAAACCGACCACCTCGGCATCCGCCTGGATTTTAGCGAAGTTGAGAATCATGGTGCCTTTACTGAAGCCGATGCGAAGAATTTCAAAGTCATTTTCGGTCCCCCGTGATTTTCCCGTATGTACAAAAAGCAAGGCAAGGGTATCGGCCGTAAACTGATGGAACCTGAAATCAAGTTCATTTAGAACGGGAACACTCTTAACCCATACCAACTGCAGGTTTGTATCGTAGAGGGAAAAGTACCATTTTACCCTTGCGTCATCGGCCATTTCCTGGCTCCTGAAAAAGACTATCATTCCCCTTGCGCCGCAGGGAATGATCCGGTACGTTTCATTGACCGACCGGGCAGGGATTTCAATTCGTAGCGGTTTATCGCTGATTTCTTTACCGGTGGTTCCCTGCGCCATTAATGAAAATGCAGGCAGCCCTGACAGGATTAACAGCATATACAGGATTCGTCGCATGGCAGCATTACTTGAGTGGGACAAAAGTAGTTAAAAAAAAAGGTTGCCCGCAAGAGGCAACCTTTTCTTTGACAAGGCAACAATTTACTGAACGATCAGTTTCTTTACCTCGGTTGTTTTAGTAGCAGGCGAATAAACCTGTACAAAATAAATCCCAGCCGGCATTGAGCTGATATTCATCGAATAGCGTTGCAGGTCTGTAGAAGTCTCCAGGACAACGGCGCCAAGCATCGAAAGTACTTTTACTTCCTTACGATTGTTATCGCTGAATATGAGCGAGCATTTCCCGGAAGCGGGGTTGGGGCTCACCGAAAAGCTGTTTTCCCTGGCGGTATGATCATTCACACCCTGGATAAGGTCGCCTGTAATTACGATGTCATCCAGTTCCCAAGTTGATGCGGCAGTGGCATCGGAGGTATATTTAAACCCGATATACACATGTGTACCGCTGGTACCGCTCACATTCACATTGCCTGAAGGTGCCCATACGAAATTCCCGGCTGACCATGCAGGAGCCAAAGCAGTCCATGTAAAATCACCCGGGTTTGTCACCCCGTCATAATCGTTTGAAATAAGGCATTCCAATGGCGCTCCTGTGTATTTGTAGGCTGAAACAAAGGAAAGGGCCTCATTGTTGTAGAGGTTGAAGTTCATGGCAGGAGAAATAAGCCAGTCTTCGTTTACATTGTTCGCACCGCCAGCATAACCACTCATGCTGGTAAACGGGTTGCCGGCTAAGTGGATGGAATCAATGCTCCAGACCTGTGCGCCAGTTACGTTTTTAACAATCCAGTTTGAAAATGTTTTGTTGGTAAAATGGATGCTGTCGATAATCGTGGTCGGAGGTGTGGTAGCTGAAGCCGAGGGGGCTGTTCCATCGGTTTTGTAGTTGATGAGTGCACCGGAGTTGGTATAGGGAAAGATTTTAAAGTAGTATTTTTTATTCGAAGGCAGACTGCCAAAGGCAGCATGCTGAACGCCCTTAAGAATGTTAAGCGCACCATGCCCATCGGCAAGGTTTGGATCATCCGATACCGGGGTTCCGTCGACAGGGGCCGTAATGTTGTTCTGATCGCTGGCCAGGATGAGGTAGGCAATCGGCAGCTGAGCTCCTGTAGCATCCGTCCAGGTAAGGGAGATATTGAATGGTGACGGAGTGGCTGTAAAGGCAGTGGGGTAATTGGTGGGTTCAGGTACAGGACCACCGCTATATGCTGTCCAGACCACGTTATCCACAGTTACCTGGCCCGAATTTAAACTGTCAGCCTGTTGTAAAAGAATCGTGAAGTCCCCGGGTGCATTAACAGTGATTGGACCTGAATGGTTCAAGGCTCCCTGGGTTGTACTGACCACATTGCCAACAAGAAGGCCATTAACAAGAATATTCAGGTTAACGTGGGTTGTAAAAGGTTGTTTATAATCGAACTGCAACGTACCGCACCCATTGTGCAACGTGCCTGTCAGTATCTTTGACATCGGATTTCTGGCCTTGCCCAGGGTGGGTGACGGGGCGGTTATAACTGAATCGCCGCGGCATTGTTTGTAGGTCCATGTAGAGCCGTCCAATCCTAAAAAGGTACCGTCATGATAGGCATTTGCAGTTTCGGGATAATTGGTAAAAGGTTCGTTACCCTGCCCAAATGCCCATACACAAGCGGTCAGGAAAATTATCAGCGTTAGTAATTGTTTTTTCATCTTTGTTTGGATTAATAAATGATTATTGGTTGATTAGTTTTTGCGTATTTATAAGGCCTGATTTCTCATCTGTCACCTGGATAAAATAGAGCCCTTTTGAGAGATCAGGCAGATTCAGATTGAGGGTGTGCGCACTGCTTTTAGCGGAATACACGGTTGTTCCGGTGCCGGATAAAACTGCAATGTCATAGGAAGAGTTCCCCGCGAAGGTCAGTTTAAAGCACCCGGCTGTGGTTGGATTCGGGCTGACAGAAAAGTTGCTCTTCCCGTTCAGTCCGGCGATTCCGCTCGGACCCACCTGGATGAACAACGGTTTATACTTTTTACTGGTACCGGCATTGTTGGTCACGGTCAGTGTTACATCATAACTGCCCAGCACATGGTAGGATACCGGGGGAGGATTTTGTCCGTTGAACGTATCAGGCACCCCCCTTTCAAATTCCCAGAACCAGGTTGCGGCGTTGGAAGACGATGCATCTGTAAAGGTGACTGACTGCCCTATCACGATGGTTGAATCGCTTGCATGGAAGTTGGCTACAGGCATGTAGGAACATCCGGCCAGCGGTGATGCAAACAAAGAATCGCCAAGGGCTGTTTTAGACTGGTATTCAATGGCATGGCGCCAGTTGGATGCCAATGCATTGTTTGAATTCGGGTCGCAGAGTTCCAGTGACGGACCTTTGCCGTTTGCCAGGGTATCCCAGGGCAGGGTCGGTAAATAGTAGACAGAATCGAGCACATACCCGTAAAGGTCTTTCAGTACGATGGCTTCTCCCTGGTTGGTAAGCGCCCCTCCTGCGTTCCATTGCAGGGAAGGAACATTGTAGGCATTGGTGATGTAAGCCGAACTTTTTGCCACCATTACATAACCCTGCGGGTTGAGCGTCATCGACGGGAAGGTAAAATCAACACCCTTGCTGAAATAAAAGCCCTGCATGTTCACCGGTTGGGCACCGTTGTTATACAATTCAATAAACTCGAGAGAATCGGTGCCAATAATCGGCGACCGGTAATTGATCTCGGTAATGACGATGGGTGCATTAGTAGGCCCGGTAACATGAATATAGTTATTCTTGCAGGTTGTTGCTGTTCCCCACTGATTTGTAGCGGTCAGGCAAACGGTATAATCGCCCGTGTAGTTATAGGTAATGCCGGTTGGGTTCATAAGGGTCGAAGTATTGGGGATGCCTCCGTTAAAAGACCATGCCCAGGTATCAGGGCAATATTTGGTTGAGTCGAAGAAATTGATTGACTGCCCTATTGAAATATTCACACTGCTGGCAGAAAAATTGGGCAGCGGTGGCATAATTTCGCATAGTGTGCTGAAGGTAACATCGGCACCATAGCCGGTGGCAGTAGCATTTGTCGCATAGGCCCTGACATGGTAGGTGGAATTGGGCGACAAGCCGGTCATATTGCTGGTGAACTGACCCAGCGTACCGGGTTCGGTTGTGTGAGCACTTGTAACGGTAGGGTTGGCAGTAAGGGCCCAGCAAAGGCCGCGTGCTGTGATGGAGGCACCGCCGTCGCCGGTGACATTGCCTCCGCCGGTTGCTGAATTAAACGAGATATTGGTAATTGCAGGATTCGTAGTTACGGCAGGAGACGATGGACCTGCCGGGGTTAACGGGGTGTCGGTATTGGTCAGGATAACCACATCACGGCGGAGTGCTGTCGTAGTATTTGCACCGCTTCCCCAGGAACCGTTGGCACTGGTGTTAAAAGCATACACGGTGTTGTCGGCGTTGCGCGACTCAACACGGCGAACACCGTTCGGGTTGTTCGCCCCGATGGGGATCACGGCAACATAATCGCCGGCAGTGCTGGTACCTGCCTGCATGTACACGTCGTTCACCGCCGTGGGCAATTCTGAATTGGTAACCTGGGTAGGTATCATCTGGCGGATCATGTAGGCAAAGAGCGGGTCGCCGGTTCCTGCAACATTGTCGTACATCAGCATGTATTTGCCGTTGGAGGGTGGCATGGAACTTCCTTTCACAAAACAGCCATCGTCGGTTGTTGCCGGTGTACGGGGAGTAGCAGCAATATCAAGCGCCGTCATCAGTTTGGTCCCGACAAATAGCGGTGAGGTTGGCATGGAACCGCCTGCAACCACCCATCCAAGCCGGATGTTGTGCTGTTGTCCTGCATCAAAACGGGTGCCATTTCCAGTGGGTTGGTAAAACACCCAAACCGGGCCGCTGCTCCCGGTTGCATCAGTGATAAAGTAATTTAACAGGTTGGTTGTTCCGCTGAATGCTGTCACATTCCAGAAATTGCCTGCTCCATAGCTGGATGCGGCATCAGCAACCAGGCCAATGCCGGGTTTGAGGTCATAACTGGTGGCCGGGGTGAGACCGTCAATTTTAAAGCAAACCGCAAAAGCGGTCCTGGCATTGTTGGTCGCTGCGGCTGTTTTGCTTCCAAAATACTTGGGAATTACCAGTTCCGTGACAGTCTGTGAAAAACCATTAACAACAAAGAACAGCATCAGCAGGGCGAACCCTGATCTTGTAAATTGATATTTCATAAAATCATCTTTGGAGAAATAATATACAAATTTGCTAATAATTTTTGAATTTTTTGCTGTAATGTTATTAACAAATGATTAAATCAAACGAACAGGCAGTGCCACCACTGACATGCCTGTTGGAATACCGGCAGCAGTCATTGCAAAAAAGGGCTGACCCTTTGCAGGATCAGCCCTTTGGAAAATCAGTTCAACATATTGTTACTTCTCCTTGACCTCTTCGAAGTCAACATCGGTTACCTCATCGTTTCCTGAGCCTTTCGGGCCTTGCTGGCCCTGTCCGGGATCCTGGTGAGGACCGCCTGGCTGGTCGCCCGTTGCGCCGTTCTGAGAGGCATTCTTGTACATCTCCTCGCTGGCTGTCTGCCAAACGGCATTCAGGTTAGCCATAGCCTTGTCAATACCGTCAAAGTCACGGTTCTTGTGCGCAGTTTTCAGTTCCTCAACCGCTTTTTCAATCGGTGCTTTCTTGTCGGCAGGGATCTTGTCACCAAACTCCTTCAGCTGTTTTTCTGTCTGGAACACGAGCGTGTCGGCCTGGTTCAATTTATCTACCTCCTCCTTGACCTTTTTATCGGTATCGGCATTGGCCTGGGCCTCTTCGCGCATGCGGCGGATGTCGGCATCGGAAAGGCCCGAAGATGCTTCGATCCTGATCTGTTGCGATTTGCCGGTTGCCTTATCCTTGGCAGTAACATGCAGGATGCCGTTGGCATCGATGTCGAAGATTACTTCGACCTGCGGGATGCCGCGGGGTGAAGGCGGGATACCGTCGAGATGGAACCGCCCGATACTCTTGTTTTGATTGGCCATCGGACGTTCGCCCTGCAAAATATGTATTTCAACGGAGGTTTGGTTGTCGGCGGCAGTTGAAAACACTTCTGATTTACGGGTTGGTATGGTCGTATTTGATTCGATAAGCCGCGTCATAACACTTCCGAGTGTTTCGATTCCAAGCGACAACGGGGTTACGTCAAGCAGCAACACATCTTTTACTTCGCCTGTGAGCACGCCACCCTGGATGGCAGCGCCAATGGCCACCACTTCGTCGGGGTTCACCCCTTTAGAAGGTTCTTTTCCGAACAGATCGCGCACCAGTTTCTGTACAGCCGGGATTCTTGTGGAGCCGCCAACGAGGATCACCTCATCAACTTCAGAAGCTTTCAAACCCGCATCCTGCATTGCTTTCTGGCAGGGAGCGATGGTCGACTGCATCAGCGAATCGATCAGTTGTTCAAATTTAGCGCGGGTCAGTTTTTTCACAAGATGCTTGGGAACACCGTCAACCGGCATAATATAGGGCAGGTTGATCTCGGTTTCCATAGAACTTGACAGCTCGATTTTTGCCTTTTCGGCTGCCTCTTTTAAACGCTGGAGGGCCATCGGGTCCTTGCGCAGGTCGAGTCCTTCGTCTTTCAGGAATTCGTCGGCAAGCCAGTCAATGACCATGTGGTCAAAGTCGTCTCCGCCAAGGTGTGTGTTCCCATTGGTTGACTTGACTTCAAAAACGCCTTCACCGAGTTCCAGGATGGAGATGTCGAAAGTTCCGCCTCCAAGGTCAAAAACGGCTACCTTGATGTCTTTATGTTTTTTGTCGAGCCCGTAAGCCAAAGCAGCAGCTGTAGGTTCGTTGATGATACGCTTCACGGTAAGTCCGGCAATTTCTCCGGCCTCTTTGGTTGCCTGGCGCTGTGAATCACTGAAATAGGCAGGTACGGTAATAACAGCTTCCTTAACTTCCTGTCCAAGGTAATCTTCGGCAGTTTTTTTCATTTTCTGCAGGACCATGGCTGAAATTTCCTGCGGGGTGTATAGTTTACCGGAAATATCAACGCGGGGCGTATTGTTTTCGCCTTTTGCTACCTTGTAAGGCACCCGCAGAATTTCCTTCTGAACCTGATCCCAGGTTTCTCCCATAAAACGCTTGATCGAAAAAACGGTATTTTTCGGGTTGGTGATCGCCTGCCTCTTGGCAGGATCCCCTACTTTGCGTTCACCGTTATCAATGAAGCCGACAACCGACGGTGTCGTACGTCTCCCTTCGCTGTTTGGAATTACAACGGGTTCGTTCCCTTCCATGACAGCCACACATGAGTTGGTGGTTCCAAGATCGATGCCAATAATTTTTGCCATAATAAATCTCCTTATAAGTATACAATAATTTCATCACAATGTGACCCTGAATAGTCAATCATTGTGCCAAAACAATTTTACTGTCATGAGGGTGACAAAAAGACAGGAAATGGAGGTGGCGAAATGGCGAAATGGTGAAATGGTGAAATGGTGAAATCGTAAAATGGTAAAATGGTAAAATGGCAAAATGGTAAAATGGCAAAATGGTAAAATGGGGTTGGGAGGGAGACTATCAGAAGCCGCGGCCCTTGGTGTGTTCGTTGGTGCGAAGGGCGGCACGGGTTTGGGTGCTGATCCCCAGGGAATCCATGCGCTTGGTGTATCTGGCCGAGAAGATGCCCAGACCATTGGTGATGTTGGTGTAGGCAGGTTTTTCCTGGACGATGGTCTGTGATGGTTCCGTCACCTCCATATACGTGTTCAACACGACGTCGGCCACTGAAAATATAAAGTCGCAATGATCGGCATAGCGTGCGATGGTGTTGGTGGAGTCAACCTTGATCTGCCCGCCAACAACGGCATAAAAAGCGTCGCTCGGAAAATACTGGTCGAATAACTGCGTGCTGAGCGGATCAATGACCATGATCTTGTTATCCACAAGCCAGTCGACCGACTTCATCGTCCTGTTGAGCGGGTCTGATTTCAGGTATTCCTGGTAGTAAAAGCGCACCAGCACCTGGTATCTTTTGGCATTTGCAGCAGGCGACCACCTTACTTCAAACATTTCACCCGGGATAAAACTGGCGGTTACCTGGGGCCGTGTTACCTCAAAATCATGAATCAGCTGGGTTTTTACGGGTTGGGAAGTAACAACTTTTCCGGTTACCTTATTCCTGATAAATAATTTGTACGTGTAATTTTCACTCAGCTTTGCCTTTGTATAATACATCAGCTGATCAGGATAATAAAAGATCGAATCTCCCTTTTGTTTATTGTGGATGGTGATGGTATCGCAGGGTATTGTGCCGACAGAGTCGGTGGCGTTATAAACATCAAGCCTGACTTCCAGTTTTCCAGGGTAAATGCTGGAATCAGCAATTTTGGAAAATGTAAGGGCATCGCCCGGTCCGAGGAAGGCCTTGGATATCTTGATGAAGGTGGTGTCGGCCGATTGGTCGAGCAGGCCGTAAACCACGGTGATATCTTTCCAGCCGGCGTTGACATTCAGTTCCTTATTGCATGAAAAAAGAGCAGGGAGAAGGAGAAGCAGGGGCAGCATGAATTTAACGAAGCGCATGCGGGTTGATGTTGGTATTTGGCAAAAGTACATAAAAATATTGTAATTTTGCTATTCAAATAAATAATATGACACCCCCAAAATCCTTCCGAGATGTGACCAAGGTCACGACCCATGTGCTTCAGGAGATGAAAATTAAAGGTGAGAAAATTGCCATGCTCACGGCATACGATTATTCTTTTGCCCGTATCCTCGACAGTACAGGGATTGATGTTATTCTTGTTGGCGATTCAGCCTCGAACGTCATGGCCGGCCATACTTCAACGCTTCCCATTACCCTTAACGAAATGATCTATCACGGGTCATCCGTAGTGCGGGCGGTAAAACGCGCACTTGTCGTGGTTGACCTGCCCTTTGGCACCTACCAGGGCAACTCAAAGGAAGCATTGAATTCGGCTATCCGCATCATGAAGGAGGCCGGCGCTGATGCCGTAAAACTGGAAGGCGGACGTGAGATCCTCGAATCGGTTGACCGTATTTTATCTGCCGGCATCCCGGTGATGGGGCATCTTGGCCTCACCCCCCAGTCGATCCATAAGTTTGGCACCTATGTGGTACGTGCAACCAGTGAGGAAGAAGCTTCCAAATTACTGGAAGATGCGCACCTGCTTGAGAAAGCCGGTTGTTTTGCCATTGTCCTCGAAAAAATCCCAGCCAGGCTGGGCGGCATTGTAACCAGTGCGCTCAAAATCCCCATAATCGGGATTGGGGCCGGCAAAGAGGTTGACGGGCAGGTGCTGGTCCTGCATGACATGCTGGGCATCACCCTTGAATTTTCGCCCCGTTTCCTGCGCCGCTATCACAACCTTTCAGAGGAGATCCGCGGCGCTGTAAATACCTACATCGATGATGTAAAAACCCTTGACTTTCCAAATGAGAAAGAACAGTATTGATCAGGATATTTTATACGAAGACAACCACCTGATCATCCTCAATAAACGTCCTTCTGACATTGTGCAGGGAGACAAAACCGGGGATACTCCCCTGAGCGACATCCTGAAAATATATATCAAGGATAAATTCAACAAACCGGGTGAAGTTTTCCTGGGTGTGGTGCATCGCCTCGACCGTCCGGTGAGCGGCGTGCTTGTTTTTGCCCGTACGTCCAAAGCTTTGTCGCGGCTCAACATCATGCTTCGGGATGGTGAAATGCATAAGACCTATTGGGCTGTGGTCAAAAACAAACCGACTGAAACCGAAGGCCATCTCATCCAGTACCTGTCGCGCAACGAGGAAAAGAACAAATCGTTCGTTCATAATCATGCCGTGGCAGGCTCTCAAAAAGCTGAACTGACATACCGGGTGATTGGGAAGAGCGATGTTTATTATTTACTGGAAGTCATCCTGCTGACAGGACGGCACCACCAGATCAGGGCACAGCTTGCCGCCATGGGCTGCCCGGTTAAAGGGGATTTGAAATACGGTTACCCCAGGTCCAACCCGGGCGGATTCATCCACCTTCATGCCCGGCAGATCGAATTTACCCACCCGGTAAAAAAGGAATTGCTCAAAGTTACAGCCGATCCGCCGGATGATAAGCTTTGGAACTATTTTTGCCAGGCAGCCGGCAACTCCGAACTTACGCCAGCAAAACCGCAACAGAATAGGGAAGCCAATACCCCCCGGCAATGAGCAGAATCGGTTCATCCACAGATACCACGCTGACCATGCAGAGCATGGCCGCGCCTGACCCGGTGTACCGAAAGTCAGTTTTCACCTCCCATCAGCTGCACCCGGCAAACATGAAGGTGAATGAAATCAAGCAGATGGAGCCCGACTGGGTGACCGGCATCCTGATCTTTTGTTTCATGATGCTTGCATGGTCGCAGGTATTCTACTATAAACGCATCCGGCAGATCTTCATGGCACCGTTTTCAAAACGCTTCCTCAGCCAGCTTACCCGTGAAGGGAATCTTTTTAAAGAACGCATTTCGCTGGCACTCGGCACCGTTTATTTCCTTGGCTTCTCCCTGCTGCTGTTTGAATTTAACGAACAGATCCTGAAACTTACCATCCCGGTGTTCCGGGGGATTGCCCTTTACGGGATTATCACCCTGGCAATTGTCGCCGTGACCGCTGTCAAAGTGTCACTGATACAATTACTTGGCATTGTTTTTAAAACCAGGGAAACCACCTATAATTACCTGTTGAACCTCCTGATCTTCGCTTTGTTGTCGGGGCCGCTCATCCTGGTCTTTTTGGTTTTTATTCTCTACCTGAAATTCCCCGTTTTGTTGCATATCTGTCTGATCCTCTTCATAGTTTTCTACCTGTTCAGGTTTGTACGGAGCTTTTTTATCGGGATCACCCTGACCAAGTTTTCGTATTTATTTTTATTTGTTTATCTTTGCAGCCTCGAAATTTTACCCCTCCTGGTCATTATCAAGTTATTGCTAAATCAGGCGCAAGCCGCGGGCGGGTAAGCATTCTGAGAATGTGAACGCAAATACCCTACGACCTTGAAAGTAAAGAATATCCTCGTTTCCCAGCCTCAGCCCCTCGATTTTGAGAAATCACCCTATGGCGAAATTGCACGGAAATTCAACGTAAATATCACTTTCCGGAAATTTTTCAAAATTGAGGGTATCCCGGCCAAAGATTTCCGTAAAGACCGGGTCAATATGCTTGATTATACAGCAGTCATTTTTACTTCCAGGAATGCCGTTGACCATTATTTCAGAATCTGCAAGGAGATGCGCGTCGAGGTTCCCGAAACCATGAAGTATTTCAGCATTTCCGAATCTACCGCCTATTACCTTCAGAAATATGTTCAGTTCAGAAAACGTAAGATTTTTCACAGCAAAGAAAATTATGCCAACCTCATCGAACTGATCAAGAAACATAAAACCGAGAAATTCCTGCTTCCCTGTTCCGACATTCATAAACAGGAAATCCCCAAGATGCTGCAGGAAAACAAGATCCAGTACAAGGAGGCGATCATCTACCGAACCCTGGCTGCCGATCTTTCCGACATCGACATCAAAAGTTACGATTTACTGGTGTTCTTCAGTCCCTCCGGGATCAAATCACTCTTTAAAAACTTCCCCGATTTTGTACAGCATGATATCGCCATTGGCGCCTTTGGCAATTCAACTCACAAAGCGGTAAACGATAATGGATTGGTTCTCAACATCGAGGCACCTACCCTGGCAGCACCCTCCATGACTACAGCCATCGAGCAGTTCCTTCAAAACGAAGCCAAAAAAAAATAGCACCCCTGTTCCTTTTCCCCTGACCCGGAAAACGCCTCCGGGAATATTACCTTAACCGATGAGGCAAACATTTTCAAAAGATGAACGGCTGAGAAGCCATCGCCTGATCAGCAAACTATTTGCAGAGGGTTCAGTCTTTTATCTTAAACCTTTCCGTATCACATGGATGCGCCACTTGTCGGATACACCTGTTCCTGTCGTGGTGATGATGAGCGTTCCCAAATATAATTTCCGCAGGGCGGTACAGCGTAACCTGATCCGCCGCAGGATGAAAGAGGCATACCGGCTCAATAAACACATCTTTGGAAGTTCATTTGCAGCCAATGGTTGGCAATTGGATATGTGTATTACCTATACCACCAAAGAAATACTTCCGTTCAACAGGATTCAGGAAAAAATAATCTTACTTTTACACCGTTTAATTGAAGAAAATGAAAAGGTTGCCAGGTAGATTTTTCATTTTCCTGATTCGTATTTACCAGGGCGCCATATCGCCTTACCTGATGCCATCGTGCCGGTACACGCCAAGTTGCTCGGCATACGGCATCGAAGCCATCACCAAATACGGCGCTCTCAGGGGAGGCTGGCTCACACTAAAAAGGCTGGGTCGGTGCCATCCCTGGGGGGGAATGGGGTATGATCCTGTGCCATGAGGTAGCGGAGTAGCGAGGTAGCGAAATTATGCAACATTGCAGGGGCACAAAATTTTGTGCCCTGGTTTGCAAAATGGTGAAATTGAGAAATTTTGTAGTGTTTACAAATAATTAACAGGATAGGATGAAAAGAGTTGCAGGATTAATTGTAATGATGATGTTTTCGGCATTTGGCGGTGGTGTTTTTGCCCAGGCGCCGAATCAGCAGGGGTTTGAGATCATGAAAAACCTTGATATTTACGCCAACATGATCAAAGAGCTGAACCAGGATTATGTGGATGAGATCAATCCGGGTGAGTTGACCCAGAAAGGGATCGACGCCATGCTGGCTTCCCTTGATCCTTACACCAACTATATTCCCGAATCGCAGGTGGAAGATTATAAATTCATCACGACCGGACAATACGGAGGCATTGGGTCGATGATTCACCAGGAGGCTGATTACGTGATTATTTCCGAGCCTTACGAAGGCTCTCCCGCCCAGAAATCGGGGCTGAAAGCCGGCGATAAAATACTGGAGATCAACGAAAAACAAGTAAAGGGGAAATCGTACGAGGATGTCAGCGCCATCCTCAAGGGCCAGGCCGGGACATCGGTTCGCCTTGTCATTCAGCGTGACGGGGACCCCGGCCCTATCGAAAAAACAATCATGCGGGAAATCATCAAGATTGATAATATCCCATACTATGGCATGGTTGACGAGCATACCGGTTACATCAAGCTTACGGGATTCACGCAAAATGCCGGGAAAGAGATGCGACAGGCCTTTGTCAAACTTAAAGAAGGGAACGATCTGAAGGGAATCATCCTCGATTTGCGGGGCAACGGGGGCGGATTGCTCAATGAAGCAGTCGACATCGCCAACCTGTTTGTTGAACGCGGACAGGAAATCGTAAGTACCAAAGGGAAGATGGCCGATAAAAACTCCACCCACCGTACCATGAACCCCCCGGTTGATCTGTCAATCCCACTTGTCGTCCTGGTCGACCGGTCGAGTGCCTCGGCCAGTGAAATCCTTGCCGGCTCCATTCAGGACCTCGACCGCGGTGTCATCCTGGGACAGCGCACGTTCGGGAAAGGACTTGTTCAGAATGTTGTCCCATTATCATACAACGCCCAGATGAAGCTGACTGTGGCAAAATATTACATCCCCAGCGGGAGATGCATACAGGCTATCGATTACGAGCACAAAAACAAGGACGGGTCCTTCGGCACCATTCCCGACTCCCTGATCCGGGCCTTTAAAACCAAAAACGGCCGTACAGTGTACGACGGCAAGGGCCTCAACCCCGATATACTTACCAAACCTCATTCATACAGCAGCATTTCGCTGGCACTATACAGTAAATACCTGATCTTTGACTTTGCCACCATCTATGCCAGGCAACACCTGGTAATCCCCCCGGCCGGCAAGTTTGAAATCGACGATTCGCTTTACAACAGTTTCCTTGAATTCATCAGGGGGAAAGATTACTCCTATAAAACGAAAAGCGAACGTGCGCTGGAACAGTTAAAGAGCGAAGCCCTGAAAGAAAACTACTTTGATGCAATTACCGAAGAATATGGCCACCTCAAAAGCCGCATGGAGAAAGACAAACAGGAAGATCTTAAAAAATACAATGACCAGATCAGGGAGTTGCTGAAGATGGAGATCGTTACCAGGTACTATTATCAGAAGGGTAAAATCGAAGCCGAACTGAAACATGACCCCGACCTGACCGATGCCATTGCCACCATCAGGGACACCGACAAATACATGGCCATCCTTTCAGGGAAATATGTACAGCCAAAACCCGTAATCCCTGTAAAAAGTGACGACGAGGACGAAAATCCGGTTGAATAATACCAGGCCCATGAGAACAATTACCAGCAGTTTCGACTACCAGGTTTACAATTCAGCATCCGAACTTGCCGAGGCTGACCAGGAACTCCTTGAAAAGGCCAAACAAGCGGTTGCAACATCGCACGCCCCTTACTCGCGCTATCATGTCGGCGCGGCCGTGCGGCTCGCCAACGGCATCATAGTTACAGGGAGCAACCAGGAGAACATGTCATTTCCTGCAGGATTGTGTGCAGAAAGGGTGGCCGTGTTTGCTGCCGTTTCAAATTACCCGGGGGTCCCGCTGGCTTCACTGGCCATTACCGCCACCGCCGACACATTTGAAGTTGCTGAACCTGTGCCCCCCTGCGGAATGTGCAGGCAGGCCATCGTTGAATTTGAAATGAAACACGGCAATAAAATAAGGGTGATCCTCGGAGGCCACAGCGGAAAAGTCTATATCATCGACGGCATGGAGACCTTACTGCCGCTGACGTTTCACGAGGCGGGACTGGCAAAATAATTAAAAATTAATAATTAAAGATTAAAACTTCATATCCAGCATTCAATATTCATTATTCATTATTCATTATTCAATATTCGATATTCAATATTCATTTTATGAAAGTATTTTCCCCATTTTTCCTGCTGATCCTGATGCTTCCCTTTTTAGCAATGAAGAGCGACAAACCGGCTTACAAGGTATACAATGGCAAAGGGCACCGGGTTGACTACCAGGACCTGCTTAAAGCTGCCAAAAAGTCGGATATCATCTTTTTTGGCGAGATGCACAACAACCCTATTTGTCACTGGCTGGAACTGGAACTGACCAAAGATCTTTATGCCGAAAAAGGAAAAAACCTGGTGTTGGGTGCTGAGATGTTTGAGGTTGACAACCAATTGCTTCTCAACGAGTACATGTCGAAAATGATCCGGAAAAAAGATTTTGAGGCAGAAGCCAAGCTATGGCCAAATTATAAAACAGATTATGCCCCTTTCGTTGATTTTGCCAGAGAAAAAGGGCTGAAATTCATGGCCACCAACATTCCCCGCCGGTATGCCGCAATCGTTAATTTCAACGGTTTCGAAGGGCTCGACAGCATCAATGCGATGGAGCGCGGACTGATGGCACCACCACCTATCAAATACATTGATACACTTGAATGCTACGCAAACATTGCGAAGAACATCGGCGGCGGGATGCCGGCCCATATGACCATGAACCTCGGCAAGGCCCAGGCCATGAAAGATGCCACCATGTCGCACTTCATCATTAAAAGCGGTGCGTTCGACGGCAAAACCATCCTGCATTTCAACGGGTCTTATCACAGTGATAACTACCAGGGCATTGTATGGTACGTAAAACAGGCGATCCGTAAAACAAGCTATGATCTTAAACTGCTTACCATTACCTGCGTTGAACAGGACAATATCGACACCCTCTCGGCCGGGGATGCCGCGAAGGCCGATTTCATCATCGTGATTCCTTCCTCCATGACAAAGACACAACCTTCAGACCCTCCCGCCATGACGATGCCGCCTGCGACGATGTCAAAAATGACAGAAAAACCAAAGGAAGTGAAGATGAAAGCCGACACCGCTGTTAAACACCAGGACGCGGATGAAGATGATAACGACAGCGGCGGCGATGACGACGATGATTGATCAGGCGAACGTGTAATAGGCGTTGATCAGAAAATTCCACAGGGTCACCACCAGGGTGGCAATCAGTTTTGATACATAGAAGTTTACCTTGAACTTACCACTCATCGCCCAGATGATGAGCAGGTTCATAACCAACCCGATCAGGGCAATGATGAAAAACCGGGTGAACTCCTGCATGATGTTCGGGTTGGTGCTGTGAAAAGTCCACAAACGGTTCATGAAATAATTGGTCGTTGCGGCAAGCGTGAACCCGCAGGTATTCGCCACATATTTTTGGATCTTCAGGATCTCCTTGCAGATAAATGTGGTGCCGAAATCAACAAACACCCCGGAAAAACCCACCAGTGAAAACTTAATAAACTTCAGCAAAAATGCCTCAGTGAAAAATGACTGTACCAACATAGTCTCCTAAAGCTGAATCACCAAAATCTCGTTCTTCCCATCCCTGATCACCTCCACATTCACCGTCATACCATGTTTGAGCTTTTTCAGCCTCGACATATATTCATAAATGTCGCCAACCGGCATGCCGTTGATGGCCGTGATAATATCACCCTTTTTCATCCCTCCCTTATCTGCGGGACCGTCTTTTGTTACGCCGTCGATGCGCAGTCCCTTCTTTTCAGAGCCGGCGAAATCGGGCATTACCCCAAGCGTAACCTTCAACTGGCGGCCTGAACGACCGGAACTCTGCTTTTTTCCTGACTCCCTGAACGTCAGATCCTTTGACAAATTGTCAATGGTCATGACGAGGTTTGCTGCATAATCCCCGATCTGCTTTTCGGCTTTAAAATCGCACTTTTCAGTATCATCGAACGGGGTGTGGTAATCCATATGTACCCCGGTAGTGAAAAAGAAAACCGGGATGTTGGAGGAATAAAAGGAGGCATGATCTGAGGGGCCATAACCGTCGGGCGAGTGGACCACCGTGAACGACAGTTTGGTCTCCAGCAATTTCATGATTGAATCGGCTTCAACCGAAGTACCGGTACCGCTCACGGAGATGGACTTTTTTTCCTTGTCAAAACGGCCCACCATGTCGAAATTGAACATGGCTTTCATTTTTTTCAGCTCTACCGGCGGATGGTCTACAAAATACTTTGAGCCGATAAGGCCGATCTCCTCGGCGCTGAAATCGACAAAGATGATGCTCCTTTTCAGCTTTCCCCTTTCCGGGGCAAGACTTTTGGCAAGACCCATCACCAGGGCAGCGCCGGAGGCATTGTCATCGGCGCCGTTGTGGACTGCATTGGTGTCGGGCAGGCGCGAACCTGAGCCTGCACCCCCGAAACCCAGGTGATCGTAATGGCCGCCAATGACCAGGTATTCCTCCTTAAGCGCCGGATCGCTTCCTTCGAGAAGGCCAATGACATTGGCCGTCCTTTCACGCTTCTGAACCACATCGGTCGTTGCCTTGACGGTTACCCCTGTTGCAAAGCTCTTTGGCATTTTACCATTGACAATGGTATGTTCAAGGCTGTCGACGGTAAATCCGGTTGTTTTCAACAATTTATCGGCTAATTCACGATTGATATTCAGCACGGGAATTCCGGCAGTAACTTCGTTGTTCTCCACCACCAGGGGCATGAGTTTATCTTCCTTTTCCTGTCCCTTCGGAGTGACCAGCAGCATTCCTGCAGCGCCCTGGTCCTTGGCCGTTAATATTTTGCTTCTCACATCACTGAAAGGGATGAACTTGCTGTCGGAGTTATCCAGTTCCGGATCGGCCCTGAACACCATGACCCACTTCCCCTTAACATCGATACCCTTGTAATCGCTCCATTTCAGGCTGTCGAGGTTGAGGTCGAACCCATACCCGGCAAAAACGACCGGGGCAATTAACTCCCCGCTGCCAGAAAAAGAGAGGGGAATGAAGTTCTTTTTCAGGATTCCTTCACCACCGGGAAAAGAAAGGGAATTCTTTTCGGTAAGGTTTACATCCTTTACGATCTCAAACCACTGGAAACCATCTTCTCCCATCATCTTCAACCCGGCTGCCTTAAAGTGATCCCGGATGAATCCGGCCGCAACGTTGATCTCCGCAGTTCCCGGCTTGCGTCCTTTAAGGGAATCAGAGGCAAGAAACTCCACATAATCATGAAGATCCTTTGCCCTTATTTTTGTTTTCTGGGAAAATCCCGAAAAAATGGTACCGGCCAGCAACACAAGGAGAAGAAGTCTTTTCATAGGTTGTTTTTTTTATGAATGCAGGAATGCATGAGTGCTGAAAATATAACTATCTTGTAATCAGCTTTTAAAAAATTTTTAATTTTTAATTTTTAATTTTTATTTATTTCATTACCGTCTGAATGATTCCTCCCCCCAGAACGACATCATCCTCATAAAACACCGCCGACTGGCCTGGCGTGATGGCATCATTGGGATGAAAAAAGGTCACTTTCACATCACCGTTTTCCATGGGCTCAATGCGGGCTTCGCGTTCCTTCTGGGCGGAACGGATCTTGGCTGTACATTCCATCGGACCTTCCAGTTTTTCCAACGCGATCCAGTTCATGTCATTCACGATAAAGGTACCATTGTACGTTTCTTCCCTGACACCAACGGTCACAGTATTTTCCTCCTTGTTCAGCCCGATCACATAAAGCGGTTCGGAATAGGCAATTCCAAGTCCCTTGCGCTGACCGATGGTGTAGTTCCAGATACCCTTGTGAAGGCCAAGCACCGTGCCCTTCGAATCGACAATATTACCCGGATTTTCTTCCACCTCCAGCAGGTCCTTGTAATCGCCGCTGTAGAAGTCCTGGCTCTCTTCGATGTCTTCCACCGTGATTCCAACCTTGCGGGCCAGGGCTTTGATCTCCGGTTTGTTAAACCCACCGATGGGCAAAAGGGCCTGTGAAAGCTGATCCTGCGACAACCGGTGAATAAAGTAGGTCTGATCTTTTTTCACATCTGCGGCTTTTTTAAGCACATACCGCTGGTATTTATCACTGAACTCAACCCTGGCATAATGTCCGGTAGCAAAGAAGCTGAAACTGATGCCGCTCTTTTTTGCCATGGCGGGCAGCATCCCGAATTTGATCAGTTGGTTGCATTGGATGCAGGGATTGGGGGTGCGTCCAGCCAGGTACTCTGACTTGAAGTAGTCGAGCACGGCCTGTTTATATTCAACAGAACAATTAAAAACATGGTATGGTATGCCGAGTTTGCGGGCCACTTCACGCGCCTCACCGATCTCCTCTTCTTCGTCGGAACCGTAGCAGGCATGGTTGCCTGTCGATTTGTACTGCCCGTCCCAGATGGCCATGGTAACGCCAATAACGTCGTAGCCCAGCTCTTTAAGCAGGTAAGCCGCCACCGAAGAATCAACGCCCCCGCTCAGACCGACAATAACCGTTGATTGCTTTGTCAAATTATTCAGAATTTACAGAATGTTAGAAAGTTTGCAAATTTAGTGATTATTTGCGATATAGATTTTTCCTGTAATGGCTCAGAGACGAAAAAAGTCCGAATTAAAACAATCAGGCATCCTGCAACAAAATATTTTTTTTCCTTCGGGGCAATTAATTATTTTTGCCCGTATAATTTTAAAAAATCAATGATCACTTTTTTGTGTTAATAAATTAACGGTCAATATTTTCCGATGACTTTTCACAGTTGTTAGACAATTCTTTGTTGATTCAGTAATTCAGACTTATTTTATCTGATTAATATTCATCAAGTTAATTAATGGTAAATGGATATTCAGAAATTTCATCCGCATACAGATCTCAGCGACAGGGAGAAAACGATCATCCGGCTTCTTGTCAAGGCTCATTGCAGGAAATCAATTGCCTCGACGTTAAATGTCTCTATTCATACTGTAGACACCCACCTCAGGCATATCCGCCTCAAGACGAACACACATTCACTTACCGAATTGGTTATATGGGCGTTAAACGATCATCCTGTCATAGACAGCACAGCGAATGTAATTACTTAATTGTAATTACTTACTTTTAATTCCCAATTCTTTGGGATTGACATGCGAAGTAGTATAGCCTACTTTCGCTATGTATTTTTGAGGGTATTTTGATCAGAAGACAAGAAACCTTGTTCATTTTAAAACAACTCGCCACATTCCCGGAAGAAAAATTTTAATTCCAGTGTGGCTGAGGTGGCGAAGCTGTAAAATCCAAAACCGAATAGAAAGAGATTCCCGATTATTCTGCAGGTAATGAATGGCATGCTGAATCTTAATGAAAAGTGCATGCATTTTTCTGATTCAGTGATGCCGGGAAACCCATAGAATTTGCTTTTGCAAAACTTCTTCGAATTGGCTGATTTCCGCCTTGAAATGAAATTGTATTGTATTTTATTCATATTTAATTATTTATTCAGGATTTTGCTAACTTAAAAATCGAGAAAAATGGCTGAAATTATTCTTCCTGGCACATATATTACTGTTCGTGACGAAGGTCTGATTACCGCAGGTCAGGTTGCCACCGGTAATATCGGAATCGTAGGCACTGCGACAAATGGGCCTTTCAATGAAATTGTAACCCTGGGTTCATACTCTGAAGCTGTTGAAATCTTTGGTAAATATGACGATTGGGTGGATGGCACCAAAAATGAACTTACACTGGTACGAGCGTTGGAGCAGATCTACTTTAATGGTGGCAATGCTGTATATGCTGTTGCAATTCCGCAGAAAATCAACGATAAGGCGCCGACGTCGACGGACTATCAGGCTGGTCTGGATTTGCTTGAAAATGAAATTATCAACATTGTGCTTCTTGCAGGCCAGGATGTTACCGATGCAGGTATGGAAACCGCACTGATGGGACACATCAATACAACTGCCGGGAGAAAGCGTGAAAGGATTGGCCTGATAGGCTGCAGCAACACCAACAGTGCTGATACGATCGTTTCCCAGATGCCTACTGACAGCGATCGCCTCATATTTGTCGGGCCGGGTATCACAACAACTGATAAGAAGGTAATGACGGGCGCTTACACGGCAGCCGCTGTGGCAGGTCTGCTTTCAGGAATCCAGGTGCAGACCAGTCCGACAAACAAGGTTTTGAACGTTCCCGGCCTGGTTAAGGCATTCAACACCCCGAATCTTGAAAAATTGGTCCAGGCCAAGGTCCTGGCGGTTGAAAAACGCGATGGATTCAGGATTGTAAAAGGAATTACCACCGCCACGAATTCCGCCTGGCACCAGGTTACCACACGCAGAATCGTGGATTATGCGGTTTATGGCGTACGCTCCGCCTGCAATCCCTATATCGGGAAGTTGAACAATGACCGTGTACGGGGAGCTATGAAAGCAACCCTTGACGCATTTCTGACCCGGATGGTCAATGATGAGGCGCTGATTGGTTATAAACTTTCGGTTACCGCGACCCGGCCCCAGGAGATTGCCGGGGAGGTAGCTGTTACGATGACGCTCCAGCCAACGTTCAGCATCGACTTTATTAAAGTCACCATGTATCTTGGATAATCTATTTTTCAAACGACAATAAAAAAGAGAACCCATGCCTAATACAAATGTTTTCAGAGGCTCCGACGCCACGCTTGTGCTGGCGGTGGACGACAGTTCCACGGTGGAGGGCGGCCTTGCCAACGCATTGATCACCGAATTTGATTTTTCCAATATTGTTGGAAGGCTGACCAATGTGCAGATCCATCTGGACAATGATGTTAAACCCTACCATGAGATAGGGAAACGCTTCCCCACGGAATTGCGTCCGGGAAACCTGAACGTTTCAGGAAGCGCTGACAGGGCACATGTGAATGGTGCGCTTCTCCGGCTGCTGCTCGGGGATGGCTCGCAATCCCCTCCTCCAACACAGTCCATTCCCCAACCGGTTTTTAATATGGTGTTAAACCTTAAAAACCCGGCGTTCCCGACGGTGACAAACAAAGTAACCGTATTCGGCGTTAAATTCGACAGTTGGAACTTTTCACTTCCCGAGGACGATTTCGTGATGGAATCGATCACTTTCAAGGCAATCCGCCTTACGGTTGAAGAGGTGAAGGAATAAAATAAATTGAAATACAAAACCGTGCAGCAGCATTTGCTACCGCCGGTTTTTTCTTTTTAAAAACACGCTCATGCTGACCGCAGAAGAACTACTTGCCGGCTCGGAAACGATTTTTGAAATAACCATTCCGGAGGAGTTTGTCAAACCAGGGCAGGGTTTTGCTGACAAGCCGAACACGATCCAGATCAGACCACTCACAATCGGGACTTTTCAGCTCATTATGAAAAGCGCCCGGGAAGATCCCGGCCTGATTCCCTTGCTGATCGTGAAAGAGGGATTGGTTGCCCCTGCTGTTTCCCTGGTTCAGGTAAGAAGTATGCCCATCGGTCTTCTTGAATTTATTCTGGAGCATATCCGTGAAGTCAGCGGATTGTCAAAAAAAAAAACGAACTGAGTTCCCTGGGGTCTGATCCCCTGATCCAGGCTGTTTATCTCCTTGCCAGTCAATTTGGCTGGACCCTTCCGCAAATCAATGACCTGACTCCCGGGCAATTGGAGGTTTTCTCATCCCTGGTCAAAAAAGAGCATCATACCGGTTCATGAACAGTTCAAAAGAGGAATTAGTCCAGATTGGTGTCGGGATAAAGGAAGACCTGACCCGGCAATGGTCTTCCATGTACCTGCCATACCTTGATCTCCAGGATTCCTTTTTAAGCAATCCGTCCTATGATTTACTTTCCGGCGACCGGGAGGATTCCAGGTTTCTTGAGGATACGAGGTCGTTTCAGCGCCTATACTCCAGACTTTGCTCGCTTTCCTGGAACTTATTTTCTGAAGAAAACCCGGTTTCGGATGATCCTCTGGAAATAACGTCCGACAGGAAAACAGTCGGACCCGGCCTTGCTCCCGTCACCACCGGTAAGGATCGGTCAGGAGATGTGATCCTTGAATCCATTCCTCCAGGGGTTCGTGAAAAATTCACTGAAGATTCAATTTCTGCCATCTCCGGACCGGGAAAACACGAGAAACAGTCATTCTCCGATAGCTTCACTGAAGGTGCAGGTTCTGCCATATCCGGACCGGTGAAACAACAGGAACAGGCAAAAATTGATGAAACCGGCAGTTTTACGTCGTCAACCCAGGATCAAAACAAAATCTATGCAGAAAATGCTCTCTCCGGTCCAGTATTAAAGGTTGACTACGATGTACATCCGGCAGAAAATGACGATCCTGAGAAAATCGTTCAAAACGACTTATCAGGTTCTGGAAATAAGGCAGATAACAAAATAGTTGCTGGAAATAACAGGGGTGCTTCCGTGCAGAATCAAACATCAACAGCTAATTTTAATAGAAAAGACTCCTATCCTTTCATTGATGATGACCTGCAACCTGTTGCCGGAATTGATAATCCATTGTCCCGGGGACTGGAAGAGCCCGATGATAAAACGGGGTTCAAACCAATCAAAAATTTCAGGCAACTGGGTGAATTGTTAAGATCTGCTGCCGTGCCTGCGGAAAATTTCTCAAGCCCGGCACCCCTTTCCGATCCTGGCACCAAATTAACCGGTGTTCCAACATTTTATCTTCCTGAAAATGAAACGATCACAGGCGTTTCTGAAAGTTCGGCCAAAACAGAAAAAGTCACGAAAACCCCGTTGCCAGACGATAGGATATTAAACCTGGAAAGTTTCCGCCCTTTTTCACGGTTCACCGAGCGGATGACTTCCATGCAAACAGTATTGGAACCTGAACATAACGGTGAACCAGTGACACGGGAAGAGAAAATTCCGGGGTACGAGACCATACAAAATTTTAACGCGACAGGTTTCACTGGCAAAGAAACCCGGACAGGCCAAACCGATGAGTCAGTTTTTGACATGGTTAATGCTTCGAATAACCTGGCGAACTCCACAGATGGGTTCTCTGACAGCGGATTTTTACCGGAGTCTCCGAACCTCGGTAAAAGTAGCAGCTACCAGGCTGCTGACGCGGACAAAACTTTCGTAACCGGGAATCCGGATAATAATGGTGAAGATGCCAATATGCCACAGTATGAGGAGTGGTTTGATGAACTGACGCTCCGGTTTAACAGGGAATATAAACGCTATTACGGGAAATAAGTATGCCCATTGAAATAGCAGGGATAACAATTGACCGGATTCACAGGCTTTCCACGCTGGAAAGCGCTGAATTTGCCGAACATCAGGTCCCCGGACTTGAGGGAACGGTGTACCAGGATACCGGCCGGCAATCAGTCAGATTGCTGGTGGAAGGCATTTGTTACGGGGATACCAGGCAGGATGACCTTGAAAAGCTGCGCGATATATATAAAAAAAGGCAGGAATCCGATTTTATAGCCGAAATTATTGGCCAGGCATACTTTTCACAGGTAATCATTGATCGTTTTGAGGTCCTCCAGCATTCCGGGGATCCTGACCAATACAGCTTCCGGATGATCCTGGCGGAATACGTCCCGCCTCCCGCGCCTGAATCGGCTGCCGGATTGCCGGATGTTGACAGTTTACTGGAATCCGATGCCCTCGATTTCATGGACATGATCCAGTTGCCCGATCTGCTGTCCTTCCCGGGTTTTGGCGATCCAACCACCCCGCTGACAGGAATCCTGGACAATGTAAAATCCTCGTTTGCCGCTGCCGGTGACTTTTCGGGCCTGGCCGGGCTATTTGGCGGCGGCAACGGCGCCAAGGATATCGGCGACACTTCTCTTGTCCAGCAAATATCCGGCCTTGATACCGGCACGATTACCGATCTGCTTAAAGGACAACTTGACAAATTGCTGGAGGGAGGACAACTGACAGACAATCTTCAGAGTTCGGGCGGCAAATTCGACGTTGTCAGGAACCTGATATCCGGGACAACAATCCCGGATCTAGACCAGACAGCCTTGTTTAACAAGGGGTTTGATGCCATAAGTTCACTGCTCCCCCAGGATCTTTCCGGGGTTTTTGGTGGGTTGGACGGACAAATGGAGGAATTCTTTACAGATCTTCAGTCGAGCCTTTCCGATCCCATGGGCGGGTTTATCGACAACTTCAAGGCATTACAAAAATTATTGCCCGACACGGGAGGAAACGGAACAAACGGGGGATCCTCCAACAAAGACCTTAGCCTGAAGGTTAAGCCTCCGCCACCATCCGACGGTTTTGACCCAACCCTGATTACCAGTGCTGCTAACAGTTTACTGGCTATTCTTCCCGATCCGCTAGACGCCCTGCACTTGCTTACGTTTATCAATACAACCCTTGCCGCGATACCCAGGGAAAACATCCCGATCAGGAATTTGCCCATTCTTGACGATTTACGCGACAAGTTGGAAACTGTTCTGAAATGGCTGACAGAAAACCCGTCAGCACTGAGCAATGATATTGCTTCCACCCTTGACGCATTTAATGCCTATATAAGAAAACAGATCATTGAGGATCCCATACTGCCGGTTACCGGAATCATCACGAATCTGCAGAACAACAGTAGTTTAACCGACACAAAGCAGAATATCAGCGCACTGATCGGGGACCTGAACAAATTATCGGATGCCGCTGTTTTGGGCTCATTGTCAACGGAAACTGCGATCATCAATGGTCTCAACGCACGGGTGAATACATTTAATACAACCATTGACAAAATAAACGCCAACTGGAACAGCGACGAGGGCAAAAAGTTGACCGGGATGCTGGCCACTGTGGACATAAGCCTTGAAGAAGGAATGGCCGGATTGCTTGTCCTGGGAATGCCATCTCCGGATCTGTCCCTGATCGCATCTGCAGTCAACCCCCTGAACCAACTTTTTGATAACCTGGGAATAGAATCTTTTATCTCCGGGATAAAAAGCCTGGGTGATGCAGTTTCACGGTTGCTTGACCTCCTTGATCTCACCCAAATCAGCGAGTCAGTAAAATCGGCACTGGATGATGCGTCGAAAAAGATTACCGGTTTCTCCGACACTCTGATCAAAACCACAACGGATATCGCGATGCTGCTGAACCGGGTGGCGAAAACCATCGAATCTTCAGGCGTCAAAGCGGCGGTTGATGACCTCCAGGGCATCCTCAACCGGTTTGAGGAAGATGTGGTCAACGGCATAAACAACATCTTCGAACCGGTTAAGAAAATGCTATTGGACGCATTCTCTACCATCACCGGTTTTGTGAAGGATCTGGACCCCGGGGCCATTGTTGGTGATGTCACCAGCCTGCTGGATAACCTGACTGGAATCCTGGGCAACCAGGCATTATTGAAAACAATTCAGGACATTAAAACTGCCCTTGGAGATCTGAACAAAACGTTAAGCCAGGTCGATTTCAAATCGGTGACCGATGAAGTGGTTAAGGGTATCGGTGTGGTAAAGGATGCGTTTACGATCGCTGCAGCGCTTCCCCTCCCCGATTCTGTGGTTTCCGAGGTAAAACCGGCGCTGGGTCTTCTGCCGTCCGCCTCGGAAATGGGAAGTCTGGCAGGAAAGCTGGAAGATGGATTGTCCTCAGTTATTGATGATGGGCCAAAGGATGTATTGCTTGAAATAAAAGATAAGCCTGCGGAATTAAAGAAGGAAATTGAAAAGTTCGCTCCTGATAATTTCCTCAACGACCAGTTTTTTGCTCCTTACACAGATTTTATTGCAAAACTTGACACCGTCAAACCTTCGCAGCTTCTCGCTCCTGTAACGGATGAGCTGGACAATTTCACAGGGAAACTGAAGGAATTTGATCCGGGCTCGATTTTCGGGGTGCTTGAGGAACCTTATCAAACCCTTTATGATGCCTTCAACTCATTGAATCCCGATTCGCTGATAACCACCCTGAATGACAAAATAAAGGACGGCATTTCGACAGTTACAAGCAACCTCCCCCTGGATGCAACGGATGCTGTTTTCGCAGTCATTGACAGTATTAACTCCTATATAAACCAGGCCGTTTCCATTGCAGAACAGGTCGAGATAGCCCTTAATTCCGTGAATACCCGGTTGTCGGGGTTGTCAAAATGCGATGACCAGATCCGCCAATGGGGCGACCAGGTCACAGCTAAGATTAATTCCCTCAGCGACATCAGCGCAATATCGGTTTCGTTCCAGGCGATCAACTCAACCCTCACTGAGATCGGCGGTACAGCATTGCAGCATCGCCTGATCGATCCGGTCCAGGTGTTACTTGCGGGGATAACGGATCTTGATCCTAAAAACAGCCTTTCAGCGCTTGCACAGGCTAAAAACCGGCTGGAACCCCTGGTAACCGGGCTGCCGGATTCTGTGGAGAAAACGAGCCTGTTGTCCGTCCTGGCCTCATTTGATCCGATGAGTACCAGGTATATAGAAGCTTTTGGAGGATTAGGCGATATTGCTGATGATATTGATAAGAATTGCATTGAAAATCTGAATGATATCACAAAATATCCTCCTTCCGGTTTCTTCACTTATTGGGATAATCATTATTTTCAGCCGAACGGGCCCCTTTCAAAATACCGTTTACAGAATATTACACTTGATGATCTCAAAAAGCTTATTTCCGACACGATCACCGGGGAACTGACTGGGATGCTCGCCCCGGTATTCAGAATCGTAGGGCAGTTCCAGGCGCTTACCGGTGCGATCCTTACTGAATTATCGGGTCTGCTTGGCAATATAAAAGACAAGCTGAAATCACTGCAAAAAATCACCGATGCACTAAAGGAAATACAAGCCTGCATAAAAGCTGTTGTTGACCTGCTGAATAAACTTGATTTCACTGTTATAGGAAAAGAAATTCAACATATTTTCAACGCGATTGATGATCAGTTGAAGGCTGTTGATCCAAAGAATATCGGGAAAATGATCAAAGACGCGTTTGATGGTTTCCTGAACGCGATCAGCGCCGATAAACTTTTTGGATTGTCCGACCTGGATAAGAAATACCAGGAACTCAGGAATGCTCTTGCCGATTGCAATCCCGAGGAAATAATAAAAAAAGGGCTACAACCCGAATTCGATAAGATCATTGGATTTGTTGAACTCCTGGACATTGGAAGTGATATTGATACATTCCTTAAAAATATTGACAACCTTGAATCCCAGATGAAAGATGAACTGGACAAGGTGGTCAAGGCATATGGAGATATGATTGGTGCCATTCCCGATTCATTGCAGGAAAACGTAGGAACTTCATATTCAATGCCGACAACCTGACCCGTGAACCTGATAATTTTATGTCAATAGGGAACATACTCATCCGTCCTCAGTTGCTCGCCAGGCAGAACAATGATGCTGATGCGCAGACGATGGATCTCTTTTTTGGCCTGATGATGCAGCTGTCGCAGGATTTTGCGGCTGGCGGAAATTCATCAAAGAAAATCATTGCAGCCATCGGGGATGAACAGCATGAACTGAATACGCTAATTCAGTCGCTGGTGCCAAAACTGGAAGGTGCGAATGCAACAATGATGTCATGGCTGAATCCTTACTTGTCGATCATTGACGGGATAAAAAATGAGGATTTCAGTGATCCCTCCCAAATGGGCCAGGTCATTGACAAGATTTTCGAATTGGCTGCGAAGATCATCAGTGATCTGAAAAGCGATAAAATCGCGGCTCTTTTAAACAACCTGGCCGATATTGTCGAGAATGACCTTGAGCTGAAGTATGCCACTTTTGAACAGTTGTTCCTCTCCTTTTTCAACCGGATAGTCGACGCGCTTGAAGCCGATTTCCTCGGGGGAGTTCAAACTGACGAAGCCGTAAACCAGTTTGCCCTGGCGAGGCAGGCCCGCAGGCTGGAAAAACTCCTTACAGATCTGCTGAAAGCGAATCCGCTGCCTGCATTTAACGTCAGGTTGCTTGTGGCTGAATTCCAGCGCCAGCTGGAAATGGACGGATGGGACACATCGCTTGATGCCATTCAGGGCCAGCTTGAAAAGGCAAAACAGATCATATCCGATCTGATCCCCGTTATCAAAATGGTGCTTGATCTGCAGGGCACGCGCGATATCAGCCCGGGCAAGCGATACAGCTGGTATGCCTCCTGGTTCCTTGACGAGGGCACAACGGTGGCCGATCCATTTAACCTGGAAAACGAACCGTTTGCGCAGGATATGGGACTGGGTTCAGGTCAGACGCTTCCCATTGGAACAGGATTTCTTGAAGTCTGGACGCAATTTTCGAAGATAGTTTCTTCCATTGCAAAGGCTATTATATATGGATTACAGATTGATAAGGACCGTAAAGTCAGTCCGGCATTAACCATGGGCTGGCAGATCACCATGGCCATTTTATCGATGTTTTCCTCGGCAGGTGAAAGTGAGACCCTGGCTGATTTTTACAAATTCATCAATGACGATACTTTCCAGAAAATCATTACCAAAGTCCTTGCCATTGGCGGATCTTTCGAAGAGTACCCCGGCGGATTCTGGGAATGGCTCCTCGACATCGCACCCGCCGCTTCATCAAGACAATCGGACGGGACAGAAATCCCGGACCTTGTCTGTGATTTATTCCTGAGCCTGTTTACCCTTATAAACAGCGAAGCAAAGAACAAAGACCGGATCAAGGGTTTTACCGCCCTCGGAAGATACGGAGGAACCCGGATTGCTTCATTAGCTCTTGGCCGTAAGGATCTTTATTACCAGGTTTTCTCCGATAACTTCGGACTAACCGTTCTGGCCATCCTTTCGGGCGGTGCAATTACCTATGCATTCGAATTCATAGGATGGCTTTTATCGGGAGCTGTATCCAGGGGCTTTTCAGATCGCTACTGGAAATTTGAATCAGAAGGATTTAGCCTGGTAACGGAATTTTTGGGAGACAAGAATGCTTTCGGCGGTATTCTCCTTAATTCCCACAAGGAATTCTTTACAACCTGGGGGGATTTTTGGGCAGGAAAGACAGATAAAGGGGCGTTCGGGGTAAAAGTAAGCAAGGACCAGGATGGGAAAATCACCCGCCAGGAGATCAAATTCAAAGGGTACCCCGAACAGTCGAGCTCGCCTTACAAGCTTCCTTTTCCGAAAAGCAAACCCGTCCTGTGTCTTCAATCACACCAGGGTTTCAGTTCACATAATTACAGGAAAGGCCAGATTTACGCGGTCGATTTTCTCCTGCTCCCCGGACAGGATATTTTAGCCATGCGGGATGGCGTAGTCGAAAAAGCAATCGATACCTTCGAAAAGAAGGAAGAAGACCATAACTATATCCTCATCAGGCATGATCCTGATCCTGCCCATGACCTGGGTGAAAACGGGAACCTCCTCCCCTGTTCCTATGCCCGTTATGAGGTTGCAAAAAATGAAAGCATCAATTGCATGGTGAATACGAAGGTCAAACAAGGAGATATTATCATGAAACTGGGAAGCCGACATGGTTTCCTCTCCACAGATTACCTGCAGGTCACGGTATCTGCCGATAAAGACGGGATTATTCCTTCGATCCCGTTTGTTTTCAATGACATAGAAGGCAATGGCGTGCCAGAGACGGGCAAATATTACGTTTCAGGGAACGGGAAATAACCGGGTTCAACCATGTTGCAGGTCACACACACAATAACCATAGGATCCGACAAATATTCGTCGCCGGCCCACAGCCGGCTCATCAGCCTGGACCAAAGTTCACGTATGGACACCCTGGTCAATGTTTGCAGTCTCATCATGGCTCCTCCTGCAGGTTTGACCATCGAACCCGATGACGATATTGAAGTGGAACTTGGAAATGGCAATAGCAGTGGGATAGTATTTACAGGAAAGGTCCTCGAGGCAGACTGGCGCATAAAGGAGGTACGGGTGTCGGCTTCAAGTTCCGCGCGGCTCCTTTCGCTGGCCCGGTATAACATGTATTTTGAAAAATATTCCGCGGGTCAGATCGTGACTGATATTTGTAATGAGGCTTCTGTTTCAGCCGGCCAGGTGGATGATGGCATCACGTTTGACTATTACGCGATCGCCGATAATCGCGATGCAGCCGATCATATCCGAAACCTGGCCCGTTTATGCGGATTTGAGGCTCACACGGATGAGAAAGACCAGGTTGTGTTTGCTGCCTCATCACCGGGGACACCCCATCCCTTGAAATATGCTGTAAATATTCTGGAAGCATCTATCCGGATTCATGCAGAGGGATACGTTGAAACGGATTTTTATGGTGAGAGCCCTTCAAGTTTTGGACAAGGGTCGTCAGCATCAACATGGTTTACAAAAACAGAAGTCAGCGGTACAGCTTCCAAAGGTTCAGGTCTGACTTTACCCTTTTTTAATCCCTCGATCAGGACCGTTGATCAGGCAAGTACAGTTGCACAAAGCTACCTGGATTATTGGAAAGCGAAGAAAAAAGGGTTCGTTTCAATACTGGGAGATCCGGATATTAAGCCCGGGGATGCCGTGCAGATCGACGATATGCCAGTCAATTCGCAGAACGGACTATATAAAGTAACAGGCGTGGAACACAGGATCAACCGGATCAAGGGCTTTATTACCAGGCTTACATTAAAAGAAATTTGATGGAAAGCATCATCGCCATTATCAAAAAAATTGCCGAACAGGAGGCAGAAAAGATATTTACGACGGAAATTGGTATCGTGACCTCCGTCTTTCCCCACGCTTCTCAAAGTGACACGGACAACTATCAATGCTCTGTCAAATTAAAGTACAGGAAAAAACCCGATGGGGGCGATTTTGAACTCCGGAAAGTCCCGGTCATGACCCCTCATATTGGCATGGTGAATATCCCGAATGTCGGCGACCTGGTCGTGCTTTCTTTCGCAGGCGGCAACATCAACGCGCCAATTATCATCGGGCGGCTCTACAACAATGAAGACCAACCACCAGTTAACAAGGAAAAAGAATTCATTCTGCGGCACAGTCTTAGTGACGGAAGTATTTTGAAGATGGACGACCAGGGCGTTCTTACCCTTTCAAGCCCACAGGAAAAAACAATGCTAGAACTAAAGGACGGTTCGTTAAAAGTTAGTACTGCAAACGGACAGGTGACTTTGAAAATTGAGGATTCAGGGCTGACAATCGACACAGGCACGAACCCTGTCACGATCAAAAGCATGGGAGAGGTCAAAATTGGCGACGCGACAACTCCGAAAATATCGGTCGGGGGAAGAATTCTTTCCGGTGCCGTGGGAGATAATGATGATATTATTCTTACCACCCATACGCACCTCGGCAACCTTGGCGCACCCTGCCCGATATTGATCCCCATGGAGAAAATAAACTCCATCCAGGCAAAAGGAAGAAATACACAAGTAGGATAAGATTATGGGAAGAATTAATGGGGTAAACAGCGATTACGGGCGAATCAAGGGTGTCATTTCACCCATGCCTTCTCCAATGCCTGCGCCGGTTTCTCCGGCTCCGACTCCGCCGCCACAATGGAAAACCCTTGAACTAAAACTGTTCATCTGCCCGGAAAATATTCCAAACCGGCTTGAAGCTGACACTTCTGTGTGCGAGGGTCTGAACACTTCGTGTCCGGCTCATGGTGCGGGCCACGCCCTGGTCCAGCTCCACGAGAACGATGGATTACGCCTTGTTACCGACAACAATAACTGTTTGCAACTCGATCAGTCGGGCAATATTAACATGACCCCGGCAACTACCGGGAAAGTGGTTATGACCGGGAATGTAGAGATCAGAAACGGAGTGCTCAATATCCTGGACGCTGGCGGGAATCCTTTCTTATCGGTGGCAAATGGCGCTTTCAACCTGAATATCAATGGCCTTTCGATGAATATTGATGCCTCGGGGAATCTGACCATAACGCCGCCGCCATCAGGTAAAGTCACCATCAACGGAGATCTGAACGTGAATAATCTGCATGCAACCGGAACCATCAACGGGAAAACGATATAACCTGAAAAACTGCCTTGAATGAGTACTGATCCTTATTACAGTGATTTAAAAATCAGTCACAGGGATTTTAACTGGAGGACATCCGACCGTGAAGTCGTTGATCTTGAACTGAAGGGATCAGGCGATCTGGATACTATTTCCGGACGCGCCAACCTGGCCCAGGCCATCATTAACCGGTTGCTTACACGAAAAGGAGAATTGACCGCATTGGGTCACCCTGACTATGGTTCCCGTTTGCACACCCTGATCGGAGAGTTGAATAATATAAAGATTCGCGCCAAAGCGGAAATTTACATCCGGGAGTGTTTGTCCCAGGAAAAGCGCATTGCGAAAATCGTGCGGATTCAAATCACTCCCCCGGCCAACCCCGGCCAATACGGAGATCTGATGGCAGAGATCATTATACAACCGGCAGACGGGAAGGAGGGGCAGAATATGACCATTATTTTACCCATTAAAACAGGAAACTGACCATGGAGTTTGATCCGAAAAAATTCAGCGACATCGTCGACGGAATGCAGGGCCTTGTCAACGACCTGGATGATTTCCAGGTTGGCAGCGTTACACGCACGCTCATGGAGTCGTTTGCTTCCGAGCTGGGCTTGCTTTACCAAAAAATGAAACTTGTTTACCTGTCAGCTTTTATTAGTTCTGCTACTGAGACAAACCTTGAACAGGTAGTTGCCGTTCTGGGGATTGAGCGTGGTATGCCTGATTATGCCACCGGCAGCGTAACCTTCACGCGCGACAAAGGCAAGGAGGATATCCTTATCCCCATCGGCACGCTGGTAGCAACAGATAACAAGCCGGGAAATCCGAAAAAGGTATATGAAACCATCGAAGTTAAGACGCTGAAAGGCTCAGATCAGGCAATCGATGTAAAAGTAAAGGCTAAAGACTCCGGGCCGGAGCAGGCAACAGGGGAAAATACCATTTCGGTCATTCCCCGGCCAATTTCCGGGATAAAATCCGTCACGAATAGTACAGAGGTGAAATTCAGCGGAAAAGAGCGCGAAACAGATGACCAACTCAGGGAAAGGGCTAAAAACGCGTTGATTTCGTCGGGAAAAGCAACTACACTCTCAATTATTTATGCCCTTATCAGCCTTCCGGAGGTGCTTGATGTTAAAGTGCTGGAAAATTTCACCAACCAAACCGGTTATGGCATTATAGATATCATCGTTGACCTGATGGACGGTTTTCCTTTTGATGATGCCGAAAAAGCCAAACTTTTTACGGTGATAAATAAGGTAAAAGCTGCCGGGATCTATCCGCGCCTGCAGGCTGCTGCAGTGGTCACACTGAATGGCGTTTTCCGTCTTGAAGCAGGTTCCGACCAGGTGGTCAACCAATATGCTCAAACAGACCTGGAGGGAAATGTCAAGGTATTAATCGAGGACTTTATTAACCATATAAAGATCGGAGAACCCATCCTGAAATCCAATCTCCTTAAGGCCATCTATTCCATGCAGGATGTTGAAAACCTTATTGATTACCATCTCATGACGATCGATGCGCATGGAACGGAAACCGCCTATTCCATGACAGATCCCGGCCTGCAGATTAATGTGAAGGATCTGGAACGATTAAAAGCAGGTGATATCTGTGTCGCATCGTGCGACAAAATCTGCCCGGTGGATGTGGAACTCCAGGTGGATAATCTGACCAACCCCGCCCTCCTGAACCTGAAAAATGCAATAACCGCATATGCCTCCGGCCTTTCACAAGGCTCTCCTTTTAAAATAAAAGATCTTGCATCCGCTTTGAAATCATTTACCCCTCATGCCGAAACAATTAAGGTTGTTGCACACACATGGTCCCCGCGAAAAGACTTATATCTTACAGACAACAAACTAAAGATTACCGGGGTGAATGTAAGCTTTGTTGAACAGGCTGCGTTGGGCAAACTGTTTGCATATTCTGCTTTTCTTGACATTACCGGAGCGCTGAATCTAACACTGATAAACGGGAATACGCTCGACAAGCCTGCCCGTGAAGTGATCCTTTTACAGGTATTGCCTGCACTTGAAGACTATATGAGCTGCCTTGGTCCGGAACAGCCTGTAATGTTGGACGATCTTGCCGGTGCGGCAAAAAAAGTGGCGGGTGTTGACGCAGCATCATGGAATATTAAAGATTTCCTGGTGAATCTGGGCTCTTCAGCGCAACCAGACCGGCTCAAAGACAAAAAATCAATCGTCGTAAAGACCTTTGAAAAAGTCAGGCTGGCTAAGAATTCATTTATTGTTTCCGACCGGATCGAGCAGGTCAACATTGTTGTTTCAAACCTAAGTTATGAACTTCAGGCGAAGATCACCGACAAGGAAAAATCGGACCTGAAAACCCTGATCCTGAACACGATCAATCATTTTCTTGACAATGCAGTACCTGGAGAAGATGTAAATTTCAATGCTTTACGCGCATCCATTGAAAATTTACTACCCAATGCCCCGGCTACAGTCAGATCGATGACGGTGACCGCCACTTCCTCCGACGCTCTGAACGATGGTCGAAAACAGGTTTCAACACTTACCAGCCCAAGGAACATCCATATCCGGTCTGTCGAAGTAGCCTATATGGTACCTTATTCCGGCCCGCTTCCCATTGTGAGGGTGAAAAATTTACGGATTCAATAATCAAACGCATTAATCATTTTTCGCAGCAATAATGGCATGACCATTTCTTCAAGAACATCCGGCATTATCAACAGGCTTCCTCATTTTTTCCAATCTGAGGATCCGGCCAGTAAGCTGTATCAGCTGGTTAGTGTTTTTGCCTCTCTCAGATCGACCAGGCAGAGGAAGATTTGCTGGGGATCATGCGTACCCATTGGATCAATACGGCCGACGATGATGTATCCCCCACAGCCGGGTCCAACGCGAAAGGCGACCTTGATAAGATCCTTGACCTTTTTATTCAGAATCTTGGCGGAACGTCCCTGCTCCGGCCGGTATTCTCCTCTTCCGACCAGGCCGGCAAAGAGGCCTACGACCGGTATCGGGAAAGGATGAAAAAATTAATCCGTGTAATTCTTAACGGACCATCCACGCCTGAAAACCTGATTTCCATAGTAGCTGCGAACCTGGGAATATTCGGAGATGACCTGGCTGCAGTTGACGCGTTGAGCCAGATAAGGATCGATGATTTTTTGCCGGAAAGGCAAACCTGTTTGTACCCTGGGGTTTTGCTTTTGCAAAGAAACCTGTTTTTTACCAACCCAAATCCGGAGGCGGCAACGGTTACAATTACCGTCAACACTCCTGATAACCTGAACTTTTCTTTGACCAATCCCAGGATCATCCAGCCCGGGACGGGCAGGAGCATACAGTTCACCGGCACCCTCCTGAAAAATGAACAACTTATCTTTCTTCCTGGCGGGGATTGTTTGGTAAACGGAGTCAGGATGCCAACGATACAATCGCCCGAAGCTTTCAGGTTTGATCCGGGAATCACAGAATTTACACTCAACGCGGATGTGGGATATTGCCAGGGAACCTTCGGCCAGACCCGGTTTGATTATTGTTTGTTCGAAAAAGAAGAAATTACCGGCCTGGGAGTTTTCGATGAAACCTGTTTTGATGACTCGGTCTTTGTAACTGATGATCCTGTTGCAGATATTTCCATTGCATTTGAACAGTTGTATCCCGGATCTTTTGCTGTCGTTATTCCCTGGGACAGCCCTGGATTTACAGTGAAGTTTCACCTCAGGTCAACCCTCAAAGCCCGCCTGAACGACTTTCTTGATCAATACCAGGGTCAGCAGGATATACTTGACGCTCTTCAATCAGCGATGGAAATAGTCAATGGATTCGTAGATTCAAACACTGTGTTTGACAATGCCCAGGATCTCATGAAAGCCATCAGCAGGTTGGATTCCGGCCTGCAATCCTCCATATTTAAGATCATTGTTTCGGAGGCAGAACCTGTGGCTGATATGTTCGATGGAATGACGATCGATCCAAGAAGGCAGATCCGCTATATTCTTGAGAAAGTGAAAGCTGCCGGCATATACGCCAAAGTGACGTACGAAAAACGGCTGACGGAAACGCTGGCAGTGGATGATTCTTTGATAATGAAAGGAAGAATGCACCCCTTTACGGAAGAACAGGATATGCAGGAGCAGAATTTCGATATCAAAAGTATTCAATATCCCGACTCAGGCGGACTGAAACACGAAATGAGCGACAATCTTATCCTTTGCGGGGTTTTTGATTCAACCCGCTTCGACAGTCTTAATGTTTTTGCATAAACCGAATGAATCAACAGGTAATTTATCATAAAAAAGAAACGAGAAAATCTGAAATTCCACCAAATAAATCCTAAAATGAAAACAACTGAAACCATGGATATCCGGGGATTTTTGACAATGGAGCTGCACGACCGCGAAGGAGCAGAGATCCGGCGGATAACGGCGAAGAACAGCATAGTCCTGTCAGGACACAGTTTGATTGCAAACATGTTTGTGGGGATAAAAACTGATCCGGTAAGCCATATCGCCGTAGGAACCGGCACTGATGCTGTTGACCCTTCCGACATTAAGCTGAAGAATGAGATCTTCCGCAAAGCCATCAACCCGGTTGATGCAACGGTCGACCTGACCATTACAGATGATAACCGGAGAAAGGTTACCGTGAAAACAGAATTAAAAAGCGCCGAAGGAAATGGTGAACTAACCGAGGCAGCGCTCTTCAGCGTGAATCCCGCGGATCCGAATCCTGCACTAATGAATAACGGCGTTATGTATAACCGGGTTGTTTTCCCGAAAGTAACCAAGACGACGGATTTCACGCTTACCTTGATTTGGGAAATTATTTTTTAACCGTAAAATATCATGCCATGTCGTATTCACAAAAAACATTCAATAAGGGAGAAATAATCCATGCAGCCGATATGACCGATCTCTCGGCAGAGGTTTTCAGGCTGAACCAGGTTAAACTTGACCAGGGACCCGACGGATCTGTGGCCATTACCGGAAAACTATCCGTGACCGGGAATGTCGGAATAGGCACCTCAACACCTCAAACAGCCTTACAGGTTGCCGGAACGGTGAAATCATCCAAATTTGGTTTTGAGAACCCGGCGATGTTGTCAACTGACCATTTAACGGGAGATGATGTGAACACCGATTACCTGAACCTGTCAATGGAGTCGATTCCCATTCCAATAGTTGACGCAGACGTGCCAAGGTATTTGTTTCGTATAGGGCATATTGAGAATCCCAACTCTCCAGGTGGCAGTTTAGGATCCTTTGTTCCCAAACTAAGCATTGATCAGGACGGCAGTGTATTGATCCCAAAGAGAGTAGGGATCGGGACAAATAATCCTCAAACCGCACTTGATGTAAACGGTGATCTGTCTGTTTCCGGGCACTTGTCCTTCGGGGCGACCACGCGGCAGATGATTAATTTGTACAATACAGATTATGGCATTGGCATCCAGGACAATGCAATCTATGCAAGAACGGAGAACAATTTTGCCATATTCAAGGGGGGGGAGCATAGCCAGGGTACTTTTGATCCCGGCGTCGGCGGGACCATGTTGATGGGAGTTAATTATGCCGGAGACCTGATCCTTCCGGCAAGATCAAATCCAAACGGAACAAATGGAAAGCAATGCCGTGCGTTGGTAAATTTTGACAGTGACCAGTTGTACGTAAACTTCGGGAATGATTTTGCAGGGGGGACCGTTGTTGACAGCGACCTGAAAGTCACCGGAAAAATTGGTTTCACGAATTCTTCACCAACGATCAGCACTTACGCAACAAACGCGGGTTTCGGCTCCCTGTTGTCGTTGGATGTTACATTATATTCATCAACATTTTCATTCTTCACCTCAAATCAGTTCAGGGTTCTGAATACTTTTTACAATTATTTCACCAACAGTCAATCAGAAACTTCCCTTTTCATAGTTGATCAAAATGGCAATGCTCATGCTCATGGAACATTCACGAATGGCAGTTGCGATTATGCAGAACTTTTCGAATCTGAGACCGGGAGTGCCATTCCTGTAGGGACAGCAGTCACATTTGGAAAAAATGGCAAGATCCATGCAGCGCTGGCAGAAGAAATTCCTATCGGAATAATTACAAATACACCCGGCATTCTCGGAAATAACCCGATGGAATGGCCGCAGAAATTCCTCCTCGACGATTTTGGGAACAAGGTCATGGAACAATTTGAGGAGGATGCTCCCATTTCGATGGAAGCTGCCGAAGAATGGGGTGAGATGATAAAAAGCGGTAAAAGTCCCACCGCGAAAGATAAAAAAAGACTTCTCACCAGGGTGAAGGTAGACCGGCCGAAATTGAATCCAAAATACGATCCACAGAAGTCATTTGTACTGAGAAGCGAACGACCTGAATGGCAAACTGTGGGAATCATGGGTCAGTTGCGCATGCAAAAAGGTCAGCCCACTGGCCCGGGTTGGGTAAAAATTTCTGATATTTCGGACAAAGTTGAATTATGGCTCGTAAAATGATATCTATGAAAGCACAACTCGAAGCAAGATTGGCAGAGATCAAAGCGGAATTTGAAAAAGGCCAGAAACGTCTCCAGGAGCTGGAAGCGGAAGCCGCCTCGCTGCGCGACACGCTGCTGAGGATAAGCGGGGCCATGCAGGTTCTCCAGGAAGAACTTCAGAAAGCGGAAGCGAAAACGAAAAGCAAATGATCTTCAATCTGCAAAACCAGGTTGTAGCGCTGTTTCGCAGTAAGCTTGCGGGGGTGATTAAGACACCTGATACCAGCATTATATCCGGCCCGCCTGCCGACACACCACGTCCGATGATCGCCGTGTATGGCGGGAACTTTCAGATCCTTTCCAAGGCAGGCGATTTCAGCTCAAGCCAGCCAAGGCCAAGGGAAATAGCTGAAGAATTTCCTGTAGATCAGGGCACCCCCGCCGGGCCCTATAATTTGTCGAAAATCCCCCTCACAGGCACCGCCATCGGTCAACTTACTTATAATAAAGGAAGTCTGAATGAGCGAAGCCGGCTTATCCTGGAAAAAGCGGATTTTACCATTGACTATTCAGGGGGATCGGTTACGCTTTTGGTGGATGCAAAAGGAGCCTCGGTTTTGCGTGTTACCTATTCTTTTCCTGCAACTTTTTTTTCGGAAGATTTTCAGCAGGACTTTTTTATTGAGACCCTTGGGCCCGATATGGAAGTTGTTGAGAAGATCGCGTCACTGGCATCCACAATCCTGTTTACCAATTATGATGAACTCATCGCGGGGTTCAACACAACCAATCCGACCCAATATTCGACCGCCGATTATCTCTCCGAACACCGGCTTGGACGGTTGAACTGGGTTGACGGACAGACTGTTTATGCAGGAAATGATTCTTCCGTTAAAATGAAATTTTCAGTGAGCAGCCAAATCATTCATATCCGGCAGACTGTCAGCGGGTTCGGACTCATCGAGAAGGTTCATTCTCCGGGATCTTCCGCCACTCCGGGGATCAATATTGAACCGGGGCTTGGATGATCATATACCTTTCATCCTGACCCGTTCAGTGTTTGATACCAATCCACCTGGCCCTACTATAAATCATTCATCTGAAGTAAATTATCAAAATAATTTCAATAAAGAAAAAGGAGGTCGCTATGGCACAAAAAGCTTTATGTGTGGGAATTAACCATTTTAAGAATTATCCTTCGGCTGCCCTGCAGGGCTGCGTGAACGATGCCAATGACATGGCCGCGCTGTTAAAGGATTTTATGGGATTTTCATCGGGTGATATTACCATCCTGACAGATGCACAGGCCACAAGGGTAAAAATCATGCAAGCCCTGACAGCGATGGTAAATGACGCAATCAGCGGCAAATACTCAAAACTTGTGTTCAGCCTGTCAAGCCATGGCACCCAGGTACCTGATACGAACGGAGATGAGGCTGACAAAAAGGACGAAGCGTTCTGTCCTTATGATCTTGCCCAGAAAGGCGATCAATGGGATACAGACCATGTGATCGTTGACGATGAGTTGCATGATCTCTTCATTCAACTGCCTGATTCTGTTGTGCTGGAAGTATATCTTGATACGTGTCACAGCGGCACGGGGCTTAAAGCCATCGATATGCTGATATACCGCAAACCAAGGTATCTCCCCCCTCCTACTGCGAAGGGATTCAGACAGCTTGAACAAATGAAACCCAGGACTTCCCGAAAACTGCTGGCCGATAAGGCAAAGCCAAACCAATTCCTCTGGGCGGGATGCAAGGCGAATCAAACGAGTTCCGATGCCAAAATCGGAAGTGCCTATCATGGGGCTTTTACCTATTATTATGTGACGGAAGTCAGGGCTACGGCCAATAAACTCCTGCGCAAGGATATCATTAAGAAAGTAGCTGCGGATCTGAAAGCAAACCATTATACCCAGGTTCCCCAACTGGAAAGTCCCGCAACACAAAGATAAAATCCTGATCGGCTGACACGACTCAGGGTCGTACCACCCTGTCGGCCGATCTCATTTTCCTCTCCCACTCCTTCCCGTAACCCGGCTGGGCCGGTTTTTTGGGAACCCCCTTTCCATTCCCATTTTCAAGCAACTCAAACCCGCTGGTTTGTTTTACATTGCCATCCATGTACTTCATGAACAGGTAATGGTAAAAGTTTTTCCATTTGCTTACCAGCTGGTTTCCTGTGTAAACTGAGTAGTCGGTAAGGTAGTTGCTGACGGCAGCCGGATTTTCCCGGTACATTTCAAGTTCTTTCGCGTCAACGATGGCTGTTTCCCTGAAAAAACGGGATTCAAGTTCCTGCTGGTATGCCGCTATTTCTGGATGGATCAGGTCGTACCGGGTATAAGCCCAGTTGTTCACCTGGTTGAAGGTCCAAAAGGCGGAGGTTTCCGACCAGGAAATCATCGAGCCGTTGCCAGGGGCATAGTTTTCAGGAATTGCCCTGATCCCGCAATACATGGGTGCATAAACGCACCCGGCGGCATCGTCCACCCCGAACCAAAAGATCCCGCCGATCGGATCAGGCAAGCCGTTCCGCGACTGTGCCACGAAACTGTACCCGGTTTGCTGTGTGGCGATGGCCCGTTCATGGCAATATTCAATACTGTCGACCGTGTATTCAAGCGGCCGCCAGCGGTAAGGGAGATGGAACGGCCCGGCCCCGAAATCAGTCCGCATATCCAGCGGTGTATCTTCAAAATGGTCGCGCATGGCGGTCATAACATCCTGGAGCGACACCGGCGAATCGACTCTGACCCAGAGCGGGAGCCGGTTGGTGACAAACTTGTTGGGATTGGGACTTTCTTCGGTGTATTGCGGCAACCGGAACAGGTTTCCCTGCGCGTACTTTGTAAAATCAGGATTTTCGCGCACGCCGCGGTTTACCTTCCTGAAAAATGACCATACCCTTGCGTCACAAAACCGGGCACCGCCAAAATTCACCGGGTTGTAAACATCCGAGAAGCTGAATGCCGCATCAGGACCCCTGTAAAATCCGTGTTTCTGTGCGAAGGTGATGATATCGGGCGAATGGTAGACCGTTTGTTTTGGATCATCCCAGTTGTTGGTTTTCATGAACGGGAAATTGGTAATCCGGGCCTGGTTTGCATGACCGCATACATACCCGTCGGGGATCATCCGCGCTATCCAGACGGCTCCCTTCTCATACTTTCCTTTCCCGATGATCTCCATGATCCATGCCTCATTGGCATCGGAAATAGAAAAAGACTCCCCGCCCGACGCATAACCATACTCCTCCACCAGGGTAGTGATCACCCTGATCAGCTCCCTGGCGGTTTTTGAACGTTGCAGCCCGATCTTCATAAGCGAACCGTAATCAAGCAACGCTCCCGGCTGGCTGCTCAATGAATCCAGCCCGCCAAAAGTGGTCTCCCCGATCGCGACCTGGTGTTCATTCATCAGCTGTATCACGGTATATGTGTGGGAAACCTCAGGAATGCTGCCCAGGAATTTCCCGCTTTCGTAATGGTAGAGGTCGCACAGGTCACCCGGTTTATGGTCTGCTGCCGGATAGAAGGCAATGGCCCCGTAACGGGTATGCGAATCAGCTGCATAGGAGATCATCACCGAGCCATCCCTGCTGGCGCCTTTGGTCACAATCAGGTTGGTGCATGCAAAAGAAGTTGACATCTCCGCACAGCAGAGCAGTATAAAAAGTAATCCAACTGGGATTTTACTCATAAAAGGCATTTTTAGTAATTCAGGATAATCCGGCCCGAATTGAATGAAACGGAATTGCAGCAATCAGATATGATAATTTCCCATGATGATGCTTTCAAATAATTTTGAAGGCAGGAATTTTCTCAGGTGCACCGCGAAAATTTCCATCACCGGGCCGGCCATGTAACGAAGCCGGGGGGATTTGCTGTTGATGATCTTATACACCAGTTCAGCCAGTTTCAGGGGATCGCAGCCTTTTCGCTCCTCCACCTCCATGGTTTGCAGGGCCTTGGTAAAACGATCTGTGTAATCGGGGTTGGCGACAGCTTGTTTTGTTTTCACCCGGCTGTCGGTAAAACCGGTTTTAAAATCGCCCGGATCGATCAGGGCCACACGAATCCCGTAAGGTTTCACCTCCATGCGCAGTACTTCGGTGATACTTTGCACGGCTGCCTTGCTGGCGCTGTAAGCTCCCTGGAATGGCACGCCGATGGAGCCGGCAATGGAGCCGACATTGATGATTGTGCCCGACTGCTGCCTGCGCATCACAGGAAGCACTTCACGGCACACACGAAAAACGCCAAAGTAATTGGTCTCGAATTGCGATTTCATCTCCTCTACAGAGGTATCTTCCACCGAACCGGCTATGCCAAAACCGGCATTGTTGACCACTACATCGATACGGCCCTCCTTTTCAACGATCATCCTGATTCCCTGTGTCACAGATGCATCATCATTGACATCCATCCGGATCATTTCGCAAGGCGCTGATCCTCCTGCCGGTTTCCGGCTGGTACCGTAAACTTTATATCCTTTCGCACTGAGAAATTCAGCACAGCTTTTACCAAAACCGGAAGAGGCACCCGTGATTAAGACCACTTTCGCCCGTAATTGATCGTTGTTTTGAGTCATGTTCAATAAAATTTAAAGATTAATAATGGATTAATTCTGGCAATCAATCTATTGATTTGATATCCAGAAGCTGAATGACAGCCCGGGATGCTTTTATGGCTGTCAAAGATACATTTCTTTGATCATTTCTTTGCCTGAGAAATTACTGAGGTGATCTCCTTTTTAACGTGTTGATATTAAAGCCGAATCCGAAAGCAAACCTGAATTCATTCAACGGGATAGCCGGGATGTCCGACACAAGAACGCCATGAAGATATTTGGCTTCAATAAAGAGGTGAGTCCATTTGGTGGCGAAAAAGTTGATCCCGGCCGTGATGGATGCAACAGGACTGATCGATTGGGGATAGGATGAAATATTGTACGGATAAGTTTCAGTTGGAGGTTTATCGGGGCTTTTAAGCTGGGTCCAGCTTATACCGGGTTCGAGCCCGATGTAGGGATCGAGGTGGTTGTTTGTTTTGAAATGATAATAAAACCCGGTGAAACATGTACTGTTTTTTGACAGCGGATGTTTTGAGCCCGACGATCCCAGGAAAATGTAGAGACCGCCCCTGAACGAGATATTATCTTCAAGGTAATACTCAAGATTACCGCTGATATACATGTTGGTAGCCTTGAAGGCTGTCATTTGCCCGGCGGCCAGGGTTCCTTTCCCGGCGAAAAGGCCCTTTGTGATGAAACGCTGGGAATCCTGTGCAATTGCGCAAAGAGGAAGGAACAGGATAACGATGAATGCTTTTTTCATTGGTACATGTTTCAGTGATTACGAAGACCCGTGATTATTTCCTGCTCAGATCAGCGATCACAAAATTCGCACTGATCGTAAAGAAGAAATGTCCTTCCAGGGCGCTCCCCTGCTTTTCGATTTGCAGGTACTTTTCTCCATGACTGTTGGTTGCGTGGTGAGAATCGATGTCCTTGCCAAAATGAAGGACATATTGTCCACTGAATGACAGGTCGAATCGTTCTGTAAAGTTGAAATGGGTACCAAGTCCCAGCTGCGTGGCAAAACTCCACCGGTCTTTCGACTGTTTCAGGTACATCTGCTGTTCGTCATCAAAGTACAGGTTGGTCTGTATTTTGGTATAGTCGCCGCAGAAACCTCCCAGGATATAGGGAGAAAACCTCATCTTTTGTCCGGGTTTTTTAAGCAGGTAAATGATCATCGATTCTCCGATGTGGGCATCATACCGGTATCCAAACCCCCCGATATCCGTGGTGATCCAGTCGGCAAACCACTCGCTGCCAAGTTTGTCGTCAATGCGGTACCGCACCTGCCACCCTGCGCCAACGCCGAAGTAGTTCCCGCTCGAGCTGAATAAACTCCCGGTGGTCCTGACGCCAAACGAGATTTCCCCGGCATGCGTGTTTTTTACGCTGGCAGTCTCTTGCCCGTACACCGTACCTGCAAGACACATCACGATGACCATCAGTGTTTTCATAGGAAAATTGATTTTTTCGGGTTTCCTGGGCCTGCATTTGCCTTGTTCGATGCTTTTCCTCTGTAAAATGCATCAAGTTAATATAAAACGGTTGCCTGCAGCCTTTTAGTATCTGCACGCCTTTTAGAAAAAATCGGGGACTTTGAACCGTATCTGAGAAGCGCAGCAGGCCCGCAGCCTACTTTAGCAATCCTTCCAAAATCCTGTCCGCCTCCTCCTTATCAGGAAGAATGGCCAGGATCTTCCCGGTGGCATCCACCAGGAAGGTGGAGCCGCCGCCTCCGGTTACATTGTATTTGTTCCAGATACCGTTTTTATTATTGAGCTCCACGAGGTTGAGCCAAGGGTAATTGTCATAAGCCAGGGCAATTTTCAAAGCGTCGGTATTATCATATTCACAGGCAATGCCGATAACGACAAACCCTTTGCTTTTATATTTTTCATAAACCGCGATCATGCTTTTGCTTCTGGCCCTGCATGGCCCGCACCAGGAAGCCCACAGGTCAATAAGCGCCACCTTCCCGGCAATGATGTCCGACAACCTGACCTCTTTCCCGTCCAGTGTGGAGGCAGTAAAGTCGACATATTTCCCTCCCACGACGACCGTGCCGGTTGCGTTGAAAATATCCCTGATCATGGCTGTATAAGGATGCGACGGAAATAAACGTGAGAATGCAGGCAAAATCTCCCTGATGAATGCAAGGTCAACATTGGCCGGATGCTCTTTGAACTCCCTTACCTGTTTCAATATCAGGGAATAACCAAATTCATCCTGGTTGTTCCTGACAAATTCGTTGACCCATGAAGTTTTTAACCGGTTGATGGAATCACACGTGTGATTAAGGAAGCTGACCGCGGGAGTATATCCTTTTCCGGCTTTCAACAGGTCTTCCCTCATTTTATAAAGTTTATTTTCTTCCTCCTGATCCTCGGTTTTTCCCAGTTTATCCTGTATTGCCAGGTATTCATGACTGTAATACTGGTTAGCTTTATAGAGTGAATCAAGTGCGTCGTAAAAGGGTTTGAACACGGGGTTGAAAAGGTCGGATTGCGCCTTGTTAAAATCGCCCATTTCTTTGTTTAGCTTCCCACCGGAGATCACATTTTTGTTATAGTCGCTGATGGAAAAAAGTGTCAGTTCCACGATGCCATTTTCAGGAAAAAAATAAATGGGGCGCATGATTCCCTTGTCCATCTCATCCTTGAAAATCAACGTATATTGCTCTGAAACAGGTGCCTTCAGGTCATATTCAAACTGGTTGCCCACCGTGACAGGGATCTCTGTCCCCGTAAAACGGATGTCTTCCGTTTCTTTCAACAGGAAAATGGAGCTGCTTTCGCGGCCAACAACAGTGCCCCTTATCTTGCACGTAATCTCCTGGGCCCGCATCAAATTTGTCCATGCGCAAAGGACAAATATCATTGAAATCAGGAAATACTTTCTCATACGTTATCTCCTTACCACTTTTACCCGGTAGTTCACACCGCGATCATCCGTAAACTGAATGATATAAATCCCGGCCTGGCAATTCCCGAGGTTGAATTGTTTTGAACCTGAGGGGTTGTCGATGGTTCCGCTGCTGACCAAGACACCCGAAGATGAAATGACCCTGTAAAGAAAGTGATTCCCCGATGGCAGGGTGACATCAACAATTCCGTCGGTTGGAACCGGGAAGGCAGTGAGGTCGTCGCGGGTTTTGTTCGTACCGGTTCCGGCAGGCCAGTCGAGGCAACCGGTAACGCTGAACTCCGCTGCCGAGGCCCAGGCATTTCCATTGACTTCCGACAAGGCCACAAGCCGGAAATAACTCCCCGCCTTCGCAGTGTCAAAAACGATGGTCTGTGGTGCCGATGTGTTGGCAAACTGCCCGGTTTTCACCGGGGTTCCCCAATCGGCAGTATCTTTCGTGATGTAGAGCCTGTAATCCTTAATCCTTCCGTTTTCCCCATCCTGGCGCGTCAGGTAGGTAAATTTGCTGATCTTGTATTTATCGCCCAGGCCTACCCTGATTTCATGCGGGTAGGGATCATTACCGGTACTCCACCGTGTATGCCAGATCGTGGACGGGTCATTATCGAAACTCATGGTGGCCAGCCCCGGGTAATTGGTCTCCTCGCTGTCGACGTATAGCAACGACCACGCGCTCTTGTCTAGTTCGGCGGGGTTGTTGCAGTCGTAAACCGAGGGACAGGTGGAAGCGGTCACCATGGCAGGCATCGTTTTTGTATACGCCTGGCCGTTTTTTGTCACAGTAAGGCTCACATCATAAGAACCTGGAGCCCCGAGAACCACCCTTGGGTTGCGTACGTTGACATTGTCCACCCAGGCCGGCTGAGGCGAGATACTCCAGTGCCAGGTTGTACCGGTGTGGTTGATGATGGAGTGGTCGTCAAAAAACAGGGTATCCAGCATGCAGTCGTAATGCGCCTTTTCGATCCACGGGTTCACGATGGGCAGGAAGGTGGTATCGGCCATGGGCGATTCCCAAACACCGCAGTTACCGCCAACGCGCAGTTTGCTGTCCCTGAAAAAGGGCAGTGCCATATTCGTATTCAAACCTGCAGGATAGTTGGTGCTAAACAAGGCCCAGTCGTTCATCCCGGTCTTGCGGTAGTAGACTTTTGCCGATTTCCCGCTGATCGCGTTGGTAAACAGGTAAACAAGGTCCTCCTGGCCTGCGGCAGGCTGAATCACCATGCATTTCATATATTCAGAAAGGCTGCCGGTCCAGTCTTCCCAGGTATCGCCGCCATCGGCCGACCTGAATACCTTGCCGATATCGGCCGACCAGGTTCCGTTCTGCAAACAAGCGTAGATCAAATTTTCATCAAAGGGAGAGATAGCCAGGAAGAGTTTCCCCTTCCAGTTTGAGTTGCCGTAAGGGGCGCTGGTGAGCGAGGGTTTTGAAACCCACGACATTCCACCGTCGGTACTTTTAACCAATCCACCGCCGTTGAGGTCGGCATAGATCACCAGTGGATTTTTATAACAGACCTGAAGGTAACGCATCCTGGCAGGGAAGTTATACAGCAGGTCCCACGAAATGCCCATGTCGGTGCTTCTCCAGAACCCAGTGCCTTCGCCCAGGTAAAGCGTACCATAGTAATTCGGATGGTGCACCAGGTTGCTCCTGCGCCCGCCATACTCATCCATGTTGGGATATTTACTGAAGATGAACCGCCCTTCCGGCGCTCCTTCGGCAGTTTGAGGCAATATCCACCCGTTCCCCAGGTCGTCGAAGGCAACATGGCGGCTTTTCCCCTGGAGCACCCACCCCGTCGGCGACTCGGCTCCGCCCATGCGTAACGCCTTGGGTTGGTAAAAATCAGCGATGGTGGTGTTCCCGTTATGGTACCTTCCCCCCACCACAATGTCTTCGTTCCATCCCTGGTCAAATCCCCACATGTCGGAACCGGCCAGCCCATTCACCCGAACAAAGTAATTTGCCTGGGTGCCGAAATTATCCGTAGTAAGGTTCATCCCGCCATCGGTCGAAACCCAGGATTCGCCGTTTGGCAGCATTTTGATATCCTGGATATCGGGGTGTATGTTGAAATTTCCGTAATAGCCCCCCACCGGGGTAAATGAGGTGCCTCCGTTCAGCGATTTGAAAAGGGTGGTAGTTCCCACGAGGATAATATTCTGGTTTACGGGGGATATTTCCATCGCCAGGTCGAAATAGCCCTGACCGTTGTCCATGGGGAAGGCACTGGTTCCCCCCGTTGCCAGCAGCGACCAGTTCCAGGCAACGCCTGCAGCTACTCCTTTCAGGAGATATGGTGTGTTGTTGGCACTGAGCAGCACAGCCAGCATGATATCGGGGTTGGCAGGCGTCATGGCCAGCAGCCCGCCACTCGATTGAACGATGGTATTTGGAAAGGTCGACTGAACCTGGAAAGTTTGTCCGCCGTCGGTTGACATGATGACGGCGAATTTCCCGCTGGCCTGCGTGAGCGCAAAAATCTGCATATCGTCGTTAGGCTTGATCTCTATATCATATGCCGCCGCGGTCCATTTCTGTAACCAGGTGGAACCGCCGTCAGTACTTATATAAACCCCGTTGCCGGATGCCGCCAGTAATTTCTGGGGATTTTGCGGGTCGACCTTCAGCCGGTCGGCATAAAAGAGGTTGCCTGCGGGAAGCAGTGGTGTCCAGGTCGTTCCGCCATCGGTAGTCTTATGCACCTGGTTCCCTGCGGCAACGTATACCAGATTGGGATTCGTCGGATGAATGGCCACCGCAGTGACGGAGCCGCCAAATGGATAATTCTGTCCTATAAGCTGCCAGGTCAACCCCTTGTTGGTGGTCTTGTTCACGAACCCGGTTTCTGTTCCGCAAAAGATCACGTTGTTATCCGAATTAGCCACGTCGAATGAATAAACATTCGCCTGCCAGGGGCATGAACCCGGCGAGGTGGCCGAGCCCGATTCATTGAGCCAGAAGGTTTCCCTGGGCCCCAGGAAAGTCCAGCCAGGTCCGCTGGAGGTGTTGGAAGCGTGGTTGCCGGCATTCAACTGCCCATCATGGAGGTTATTGTAGTACCTGGCGGGATTCGGCAATTCAATGGTGCCGTCGCCTGCAGCATAAGCCCCGACTGCCCTGCGCCAGATCAGGAAATACCGGTTAATGGCCGTTTCTTCATCGGGATGCATCCCAATATAAGTATCATATGCACTGCATACCTCATTAAAATTGACCGGTTCCCGGTATAGCATTTTTGCCCATATTGGAAAATCCTCCGTATAAGATGGCTTGTAGCTTTTCAGGATCCCAGGCAATGCATCATAAACCGTAAACTGAACCTGGGCAGTTGCCGCGATGCAAATGAACCAGGTTAAGATTAAAACTGAAACCTTTCGGTAATACCCTTCCATGGTCTGATTTTTTTCAGATTAACGAATTAAGGTCTAAAAGTACCTTTCAATTTTTAATTAATAATTCATAATTTTTAATTCTTTCAATCAAATTGCCTTTCTTTTTACGGGCATGGTCATGCACCTTGCTCCTCCTCCGCCGCGCGCCAGTTCGCTGCCTTCAATGGCAATTACACATCTTTGATATCCGGCGATACTGGTTTCGCCCGCAATGACTGCACTGGCCTTAATGATCTCAAAGCCGTGTTTTGACAATTCACCGAGGGTATATGTGTTGCGGGCGTACCCGATTACCTTTCCCGGTGAGATGGCGAAGAAATTGGCACCTGAATGCCACTGCTCACGCTGTTGCGTCCAGGCGTCGGCCGTTCCCCCGCAGATGACCGGCTCAAGTCCGAATCCCAGTTTATTCAATGCAACAAGCAGGTTCTCTTCATTGAAAATGGAGATGACCTTCCCATGTTCAATGATGATATGGACAGTTTGCAATTTATTCGGTTTGAGGATCACCGGCTCGTAAACCATGCATTTGTCGCGGTCGAGCAGCGTGAACACCATGTCGAGGTGAATAAACGATTCCGGTTTGAAAGGCAGTTCCTGGATCAGGATATGTTTCGACAGTTTTTCCTGTTTATACCATTCGAGCAGGAAGTCGATGCCCTGCGAAGTTGTGCGGGTACCTGTGCCAACCAGCAGCACATCTTCGCGTGCTACGATGACATCGCCGCCTTCAATGGTGACACCCTGCAGCTGGGGCCAGTGTACAGGATTCATGGTTTCGACGCCAAACTCGGGATGGTGCCTGAAAATACTCTCCATAATGATCGATTCCCTTTCGCGGACCACGCTGGCCATTTTCGAGATGAGCACCTTGTTCGAGAGGCAAACGGCCGAATCGCGCATGAAGAAAAAATTATGGAGTGGCATCAGTTCATAGCGACCCTTGCTCAGGAACTTAGTCAGGTTGTCTTTTTCCATGAGGACGCCTTCAATCAGCACGGTCGACAGGTCGGCGGAGGGCAGGTCGAGCAAAAAATCGCGGATGTGGGCCGTGTTTTCATTCAGGCAGATATTGCCCACAAGTTCCTCCCGGGCTCCGGATATTCCAACCACCTCCTCCAGGAGGCTTCTCACTTCAAATGTGCGGGCTACGTTCGACAGCACGCCCTGCAGCTGGCTGTATTCGGCCAGGCCGATGTTCAGGTTGAGGATGTCGCTGTACAGGGCCCGTTCAGCATTTTCCGGGGTCATATTTTCGACTTCCGCTCCCGGGGTGTGTATGATCACGGATTCAAGCTCGCCGATCTCGGAACGAATATCTACAGATAAATTTTCAGCCATTGTTCACTATTTTATGCAAAAGTAGCATTTCCGTCCGGCTTTCTCCAGTCTGTCTCCGGCTTTCTCCGGGCTGCCTCCGGCCTTTCTCCGCATCAAGGTCGGATAAGCTCCGGATAAGCACCGTCTAACTTGCCACAACAAAGACCGGAAAATGGAGTTTTCTTAGGTACAAATTTAAAATGAATTCATGGAGGAACCTAAACCAAAACTTACCATTTCGGGTTTGCGTAAGTTGTTAAGGTTATACAGCTATATCAAACCCTATAAATATGAATATGCCCTGGGAATGTTGTTCCTGGTCGGATCGAGCAGTGCCAGCCTTGCATTCCCGAAACTGCTCGGCCAACTGGTCGACCTTGGGAACCAGGGAAAACTTGCACAGGAGATAAACCGAATTGCCCTGATCCTTATCGGAGTGCTGATTGCCCAGTCCGTTTTTTCCTATTTCCGTATCTACCTGTTCGTTAACGTGGCCGAAAAGACACTGGCCGATCTGCGGCAAAGCACCTTCAACCACCTGATACGCCTGCCGATGAAGTTTTTCCAGTACCGCAGGGTCGGAGAACTCAACAGCCGCATCTCCTCCGACATCACCCTGCTGCAGGATGCCCTCACCAGCACGCTTGCCGAATTTCTCAGGCAGCTGATCATCATCATCGGCGGGGTAAGCCTGCTGATGTTCACCTCCTTCAAGCTCACGCTGTTCATGCTGGCCATTGTCCCGGTGATCATGATCCTGGTCGTCTTTTTCGGGCGTTATATCCGCAAGCTGAGCAAGCAGGCTCAAAGCCAGGTTGCCGATTCCAATACCATTGTGGAAGAGACCCTGCAGGGAATTCAAAGTGTGAAGGCATTTACAAACGAGTTTTTCGAAATGGCCCGTTACCGTAAAAAAACACTTGACATTGCCCAAACCGGCATTCAAAACGGGAAACTCCGCGGGGCATTCTCATCCTTCACCATCCTCGGGCTTTTTGGCGCCATGGTGGCGGTAATCTGGAAAGGGTCGGCCCTGGTGGCCAGCAGGGAACTCGCCACAGGCGAACTCTTCTCGTTCGTTATCTACTCCATGTTCATTGGCGGCACCATCGGGGGCATGGCCGACGTTTTTACCCGCGTACAGAAATTCATAGGAGCCACTGAAGACCTGCTTGAGATATTTGATGAACAGGTTGAATTGGTTGGGGAAACAATTCAGATTCCTCCGGAAGAGGTACTACATGGCAGTATTTGTTTTGACAAGGTATCATTTTCATACCCCTCGCGCCCCGAAATGCAGGTGCTCACCGATGTGAATGTGACGGTGAAACCCGATACCCTTGTCGCGCTTGTTGGCCCCAGCGGAGCAGGAAAATCGACTTTTGTGTCACTGCTGCTCAGGTTGTATGATCCGGCATCGGGACATATCCTGTTTGACGGCAGAGACAACCGGAACATCCCGCTTTCGGTACTTCGCAGCCAGATGGCGATCGTACCGCAGGATATTTTCCTGTTCGGCGGTACGATCCGTGAAAATATCGCTTATGGCAAACCCGGCGCCAGTGAAGAAAAGATTGCAGATGCCGCACGCAATGCCAATGCCTGGGAATTCATCAGCCAGTTCCCCGAAGGGATGGATACCCTGGTGGGTGAACGGGGCACCCAGCTTTCGGGCGGGCAGCGCCAACGGATTGCCATTGCCCGTGCCGTGCTCAAGAACCCGAAAATCCTCATTCTCGATGAAGCTACCTCATCACTCGATTCCGAATCGGAGCGGCTCGTACAGGATGCCCTCGAAAAACTGATGAAGGGGCGTACCTCCATCGTGGTAGCACACCGGCTTTCAACGATCCGCCAGGCCGATCACATCCTGGTGCTTGATAATGGCCGGATTGTGGAACAGGGAACACATGACCAGCTTTTGCAGGTTACCGACGGATTGTACAGGAATTTAAGCGAGTTGCAGTTCGCAGGGTGAGGGCAAAAAAAACAGTGAACAGCGTATGATTTTCGCTGTTCACTGTTCACCTGACACTGATGTTATTCCAGTTCCTTGATCGATTTGCGGATGATCTCCACCGCTTCATGGATCTGCTCTTCGGTGATTACCAACGGAGGGGCAAAACGAATGATGTGGTCGTGGGTTGGTTTGGCCAGCAATCCGTTGTCGCGCATCTGCAGGCACACATCCCATGCGGTTTTCCCGTTGAACGGCTTGATCACGATGGCATTGAGAAGACCCTTGCCGCGAACGAGCTCAATATAGGGTGAGTTGATCTTTCGAAGCTCATCACGGAAAATAACACCCATTTTTTCTGCATTTTCCGCCAGTTTTTCATCACGCACAACGCTGAGTGCTGCCATGGCAACTTTTGCAGCGACCGGATTGCCGCCAAAGGTCGATCCGTGTTCACCCGGGTGGATGCACAACATGATTTCGTCGTCAGCGAGTACTGCGGAAATAGGATAAACCCCGCCAGAAAGGGCCTTGCCCAGAATAAGCACGTCGGGTTTAACACCTTCCCAGTCGCACGCCAGCAGCCTGCCTGTGCGTGCAATGCCGGTCTGAACTTCATCGGCGATGAAGAGTACGTTGTTTGCCTTGCACAGGTCGTAAGCTTTCTTCAGGTATCCTTCGTCGGGAACGAATACTCCTGCCTCACCCTGGATCGGTTCCACGAGGAAACCAGCCACGTTGGGATCTTCAAGCGCCTTGGCAAGCGCATCGAGGTCGTTGTAGGGAATCGATTCAAAGCCTGGCGTGAAAGGCCCGAAATCCTTGCGGGCATCCGGATCATTCGACATGGAGATCACAGTGATGGTACGCCCATGGAAGTTATCGCGGCAGCAAATGATCTTGGCCTGGTTTTCAGGAATTCCTTTCACCTTGTAACCCCATTTACGGGTCAGTTTCAGGGCGGTTTCATCGCCTTCGGCACCGGAATTCATCGGTAAAACGCGCTGGTAGCCAAAGTATTCGGTGATAAATTTTTCATACACCCCAAGAACATCGTTGTAAAATGCCCTTGAAGTGAGTTCGAGCGTTTGTGCCTGCTCAATAAGGGCGCCAACGATCTTCGGGTGGCAGTGACCCTGGTTTACGGCCGAGTAAGCCGATAAAAAATCAAAATACTGTTTGCCTTCCACGTCCCACATGTAGACGCCTTTGGCACGCGCAAGCACTACAGGCAGCGGATGGTAGTTATGGGCCCCGTATTTGTCTTCGAGGTCCATGGCCATTTGTGAGGTTTTTACTTCGATCATAAGAGATATATTTGTAGTTATGGTTATTTACTGATCACAAAGGAACCGGTATTAAGGAACTGGTTTCCATCCATCAGGCGGTAATAATAGACGCCATTGGAAAGGTTGCTCACGGGAAGTGTGTTTTTCAACTGCGACATCCCGAAGGAGCCAACCAATTTCCCGGCCGTATTGTATACATCGAATGTTCCGCCAGTCACCTCCTTGCTCAGATCAACATTCACCACGTCCTTTGCAGGATTCGGGTAAACCGTGACACCTACCTGCTGCGCGAACTGCTGCTGTATTCCCGCGGGATATTCCAGCATCAGGGCGTCAACATACATCGTACTTCCAACACGTCCAACACTGCCTTCAAAGTTGATCACATTGAATCCCGCACTCGAAACAACCAGCATGGTCATGGTATCAACCGTGCCCGATCCGGTATAATTTACAGGGACATCGAATTTAGTATAAGTTGCAACCGCGTTTTTCTGCACCATTTTTCCGTAACCAATGGTATCGCGTTTATGTGTCGTGGTATTCCATTTTGAAAGCAACAATACTGCTGCACAGGAGTCGCCACTTGCAGGTTCATATTTATAATACCCGGTGAAATGCAATGGCTTGCAATCATGACAGGGCTGACCCAGGAGCGCCTTTATCCCATTCATATCCATCTTGGCCGTGCCAATCATCCCCGGGATAAAAATGGTCGCGACACCCAGTGGAAACGCTTTAGAAATGGCCTTTGCCGCATAGGTGCCCGAATATTTATCAGTAGTCCTGAATACAGTCACCGGCCCGGGACCGCCAAGTGAGAAAGGAACAGTTGCCAATGAATTCAACGTCGCCATCCAGTTATCTGTCAAACCTGTTCCGATATCATCATAGTTGAGCGAGGCATTTACCACCACGTTGTACCAGTTTTCAAAATCCCCGTTCGGAACATTCGATTGCGCGTAGGCACCATTCATCGCCAGCGCCAGTAATGCAAGCATAAAAAACTTCTTCATAAAAAAATAAATTAGAGTTATAAGTTAATAATTTGAAAATAATTTCCTCGCAAATCCCACCCACGTTCTACGTCTTACGTCCCACGTCCCTCGTCATATCTTATAGATCACCTGCAACTGGGTCATCCTGGGCGGCTCGATGGTCAGTGGCCTTAGAGAGAATTCGGTATTCATCAGGTTGTTTACGATCAAAGAAAATTTGAAGCTTTTCAATGCATAGCCAACCCTGTAATCAAAAATATAAGTCCCGGTATTGTGTTCAGCCCTGTATTTGCTAATCCCGGTTTTAATGCTTCCATTGTCGAGGGCGTCATAAAAGAACTGGTCGATGTTCTTCATGAAGCCGTAATATCGTCCGCCAAGACCAGTTGAAAACCGTTTCCAGGTAACCTGAACATCTGTTTTCAGCAGGCTTTGCACCCTGTATTTCAGGATGTGTCCTGAGGTATCTGAAGATGTATTCATGTAGGTCAGGGAGTGATCGGGTTGTTTCGGGTTCACATAGAACACATAGTTCGGGTTCAGCGATTGCGGGATAGAATAGGTATAACCTACCATCACGGCCAGGTTCAGATTTTTTACAAGGTCGCCCTCCCCGGCAACGGAGGCATCAATGCCATAAATCCGTGCAGGTCCGGTGTTAAAGAATCTGAATCCTGCATTTTTTTGAGCAGCCGATATATCCTGACCCCAATACCCGAAGTTGAATTCCACATAGTTATCGTAATGTTCATAAAAGCCGGCAATATCGAACATGCCTGTAAATTTCCCGATCTTGAACAATTGTTTGAATCCAAGTTCGTAAGAGATGCTGGACTCTGATACCAGCGTGGGATTCGGGTAAAAACCAAAACTGCCCGAGGTGGTGGTAATGTAACGCTCACCGATGCTTGGCACCCGGTAGCCCTCCCCGACCGACAGCCTGAAATAACTCCCCTTGGCCGCCTGCAGGTTGAGCCCTGCGCGGAAAATGGGTTTGCTCTCAGTAAGGTCGGCAAGGTGGTAATATTCGTAACGTCCGCCCAGCAGGAAGGACAGGCGTTTAAAGAATTTTTTCTCCAATTGGGCGTAGACAGCGAAATTTTCGGCAGTGTAGGTCCCGTTCTCTCCCAGGGTAGGAGTTCCTGTTGATGACAATTTCCCTGAAAACACCTTCCCGAAGGCATAGGAATAAATGTTGGTAACCCCGGTTACAAACATCAGGTCGCCTGCCTTTTTAAATTTATGGGTATACTGGTAGTCATTGAAAACCGTCACACTCAGGGAAGTCTGGTTATAGAGTCCTTCCGTGTTCAGGTAATAGACCCTGTTTTTAAAGGAGTGGGAATCCCCGTTTTTAGCAAAGTACTTGACAAAAGGATCCACATAAAAGGTAAACGTTTTAAACCGTGACAACGATCCCGGGTAGGATCGGTAAAGATTGGTATCGGCATCATACCAGAAATAGGCTTCGGAATTTTTCTGGAACATGAAGTTGCCGTTAAGTCCATAGGTAAGCCCTTCAACTTTTTTAGAGCGCACCCTGCTGTTGAAATAAAACTTCACACGGTTGTTGAACTGTCCCTGGTTGAACACAGAATCGGGCAGTTTTTTACTCTCAGGGGTTCCTCCGATATATCCCTGGTCCTTGTAATAACTGATGCCACCCGTGAGATCAATGTTGTCGAATTTCTGCGAATGGGTCAGTGTAATGCCATAAACCATGGGGTTCATGCCAGACCAGGGCGTGGCATAATTACGTTCAGGTTTGCTGTAAGCGCCCAGGAACGTGGTTAACCTGGTGGCTGATTCCTCCTTGGGCCAGGCAGTTCTTACATTAATGGCCCCGTTGATGGCTGAGGAGCCGAATACGACCGAGGAGGCACCTTTCACAACCTCTATCTGATCCACATCATCAATCGGAATCAGGTCCCAGTCGGGACGGCCCGCATCACCACGCAGCAGCGGAATCTCATCCACCATGATCATCACGCGGGAACCAAGGCCTGAACTGAAGCCGCTGCCGGCACGGATTTGTGGTTCATTGTCCACAATTGTTATTCCGGGCATCTGGTCAACCACCTTGTTTGCACTGGGTAAATTACCGATTTCAATACTTTTAGCCTTGATCACCTCGATGGAGGAGACAGACTCCTGTATTTTCTGGTTGTATTTTGACGCGGAAACAATCACCGTATTCAATTCCTGGGAGGAATTAGTCAGATTGAGATCAAGGTAATACGTTTTCTTACCGTCGAGACGGATATGTTTCTCCAGTTTTTCATACCCGACCGAGGAGATGAAAAGATCATAATCGCCCTTGGGTAACTCCAGCCTGTAATTGCCGTTGCTGTCAGAAAAGGTACCTGTAGCCTGGCCCTGCACACCGATGTTGACATAAGGCAAGGGATCTGAGGTTTTTTCATCAATGATCTTTCCTTTGATTACAGATAACTGGGCTAAGGCAGCCAAAGGAAGAAGCGACAAAAAAAAGAATAATATGATAAGGGATACCGTTTGTTTCATTTAGATGAATTTAACTGGCAAACTTACAAAATAAATTGCAATAGTTCTCTAAAAATCGTTTTTTGAAACTGCACCGGGGCTGGTAACCAACGGCTTATATATCAGGGAAGGGGATGGGATAAATGGACCAAGTCCGAGGTCATTCCATTTGGAGTCGATAGCCGAGATGGTATGGTCGTCCATGACGATGATATTTGGCCATTCACGGGTAAAGTCGTCCAGTTCTTTTGTTTTCCGGGTTCCGTCGATGCAGAGGGTGTTATACTTCAAACCAGGTTCGCGGTCAATGTAAAAACAGTCCCGCACGGGGTCGATGTTATTGGCGGCGATCCAGGCGATCTGCGGGAGATTATCCAGGTCGAGTTGCGCGTCGACGAACAATATGAACTTCACTCCCCGCCACCGTCCGGTGGATAGCAATCCGGCGGCCAGCTGCCTGACATGATTTCTTTTTGATTTCCTTATGGCAACGATCAGCAGAGAAACGCCCAGGGATACCAGGTCCTGTCGTATGGCGGTAATATCGGGGTCTGCTCCCCTGCCCTCTTCAGCGCTTCCGGCAGTATGCGCAGGCGATACCTCCTGTGGCAGTTTCACCGTGGCATCGATTCCGATTTTGCTGCCATAGGCATACTTTGAACTGGCATGATCAAGGATATCAACCGGTCCCCGCAAAAAATGGACATCGTTTACCGGGTCAACCGTTTGGGAAATAACCTTCGCAAGTTCCAGGTAATTGTCAAGGGCAACCCCATCATCGGCCACCACCATGATCTTATTGAACATCATCTGGCCGGCCCCCCACAGGGAACTCATGACCTTCAGCGCCTGGCCGGGGTAATGCTTGTTTATGGTGACAAGGGTAATATTGTGAAAAACCCCTTCAACCGGCATGTGCATGTTGGTCAATTCAGGGGCAACTGTCATTTTGATGGGCATCAGGAACAGCCGTTCAGTTGCCTTGCCAATCCATCCATCCTCATGCGGCGGGATACCAACGATGGTAGCCGGGTAGATGGCATTTTTACGATGGGTGATGCAGGTTACATGAAAACGCGGGAAGTAATCAGCCAGGGAATAAAACCCGGTGTGGTCGCCAAATGGGCCTTCCAGGATGAGCTCCTCTGCCGGATCGATATATCCCTCGAGCACAAAATCCACATCGCACGGAACTTCCAGGTCATTGGTGAGACACCTCACCAGTTCAACCTTTTTCTTTCGCAGAAAACCAGCCAGCAGGTATTCATCCAGGTTTTCAGGCAGCGGGGCAGTGGCCGCATACGTATAAACCGGGTCGCCTCCCAGGGTGACGGTCACGGGCATACGCTGCCCGAGTTCTTTGTAACGCTGATAATGAGCGGCGGAGCCTTTATGCAGGTGCCAGTGCATCCCGGTCATCACGGGTGAGAATACCTGCATGCGGTACATGCCAAGGTTTCTAAGCCCTGAAACAGGATCCCGGGTATGTACCCCTGGCAGGGTGATAAACGGACCACCATCGGCCGGCCAGCAGGTTGGAACAGGAAGCCTGGTAAGGTCAGGGGTTTCCATGATCACTTCCTGGCAGGCCCCGCGGCCCCTGATCAGTTTTGGCATCCAGGAGGCCACTTCCCTGAGTGAAGGCAGCACCTTCAGTTTATCCAGGAAACTTGATTTTGGGCCAAGAAACTCTTTCAGTAAATTCGAAAGGTCACGTTCAATATCTTCCAGGCTGTTCACCCCAAGGGCCATGCAGATCCTGCGATCAGAAGCAAATAAATTGATCAGCAGGGGGAATTCCGTCCCGGTATTTTCAAACAACAGGGCTTTCCCCCCGTTTTTCACCATCCTGTCGGCAATCTCGGTGATCTCCAGGTTAGGTGAAACGAATTCCCTGACCCTGATCAGCTCGTCGTGGTCATCGAGTTTCCGAACGAAGTGTTCAAGGGATTTGAAAGCCATATTCAACCAAATTTCTTATTGCCGAATTTGGAGGGCTTTTTATCGTTGTATTTCGAAGGGCATTTCAACAGGAGGCTTTTAGCCATAAACTCGTCACCCTTCATGGCGCCGATGATGACAACCTTCTCAGATTTTTCAAAATCCTGGGGCTTGGCATTGTTGTAAACTACCTTTTTTTCAATGCCCTTTTCGTCAAACATGAAGAAAGTAAACAGGTTGGCATTTTTTTTTGCATCATATTCAATGGGTTTGGTCCGGTCGAGCTTGCCAATAATATGAAGTTCCTTGCCCTGTTTCAGGCTGGCTTCTCCAAAATCAGAATAGGTACTTGAATCGGTCATGGTCGAGATCACAACAGCTACTGCCACCACGAGTATCAGTATAATAATAATATGTATGGTCTTCATTTTTACTTATTTGCAGATTTCTCTTTTACTTCTTCTTCCAGTTTCCTGACTTTCCTGTCGATGGTAAATAAATAGATGAAAATACCCGTCAGGATCACAGCCAGTAAAGCAACAACAACAAAAATTTTACCGTATAATTCCATATCTGTGCTATTTCAAAATTAATACTCAATCCCCAAATCCTCTAATTCTCTAATTTTCTATCTTCAATTTTATTTTTCTTATCCTCACCCGCAGGTTCATGATCCAGAAGCCAAGCAGTATCCACCCGATCATGGCCGGATAAAAGACAACACGCATGGATGGTTCCAGGTGCATCGGCAGTACCGGGGGCGAATCTTTTCCCGGATGGATGCTTTCTCCCGATATCCGCGGGAGAATCAGCACAAAGACGATCCACAGGAAGAAGGCGAAAATATTGTACACGGCGCTGACCTTCGCACGTTTGTGCACATCATCGATGGATCCCCTGAGCACCATGTAGGCAAGGTATATGACGAGGCCTACGGCAGCGCCATTCAGTTTGGGGTCTTTTACCCAGGGCGTTCCCCAGGTAAAGTTGGCCCATATCATTCCTGTAAAGATGCCCAGGAATCCGAACATGAGGCCGACATTGACGGCTTCAACCGCGACAAGGTCCTCTGCCTCGTTAAATTTCCGGAGGTAACGCAGGCTGTAAACAAACCCGGTGATGAGCATGGAGAACATGCCAAACCACATCCCAACGTGATAAAACAGGTTTCGCATCGTCTCATGGATCATGGTATCGGGAATATCAACCTTGAACCCATAAATAATTGCATAGAGCAACAACACCCCGGATAAATATTTCCACCAATCACGTTTCAACATAATACCACTTTATTTAATGAAAGAATGCAGGCATGCAGGCATGCAGGAATGTAGGAATGTCGATGAAATTGCCAGCTACATCCCCGAATTTTTAAATTTTCAACTATTCAAATCATCCCATCATCCCATCATCCCATCAGCACATCAGCACATCAGCACATTCTCACATCAGCACATCAGCACATTATCACATCAGCACATCATTAATCCCTCCAAAGGTACGGAAATAACAAATAGGCCAGGGCGATTACAACGACATTGATCGTGATCAGGATTACCAGCAGGGGCGACAGGCCTGACCAATCCATGCTGCTGAGGGCCGTGCGTGAAACTTTCATCAATACCGCAAGCAAAGGCAGTATGATGGGAAAACTGAGGATGGCCATCAGCGAAAAATTATGGCTGGCACGGGATGCAATGGCAGCCACCATCGTGAGGACCGATGACAGTCCCAGGCTCCCAAAAACGAGTGTCAGCAGGAACAAGGGCACATTAACCACCTGGTTCCCCATCAGCAGCAGAAAAAAACCAAATGACAGCAACGAGAGGATGGCCATCAGGAGCAGGTTGTACAGGATCTTCGAGAGCACAACAGCCCCCGGGCTGGCAATGGTATAATAGTAGAGGTGCCTTGCCGGACTTTCCTGGACAAAACTCTTCGATATGCCATTTACGGCAACAAAAAGCAGGATGATCCAGAAAAGCGAATTCCAGGTCTCGCCGGTAATCGCATTTTCAAAGGCCAGGTAGGTAATATAGATTGTTGAAACGAGATAAAGCAGTATGCCATTGATCACATATTTCTGCTTCAACTCAAGCCTGATCTCCTTACCAACAAGATATTTTATTTCTGTCCACAGCATGGTGAAATGCCTACTTTTCTGCAAAGATAAAAAAAACCCCGCGGTTTCCCGCAGGGTTTTATTAATGTATTGATAATGTTTTGTTTACAGATGATAAACCCGGGTTACCTGATAATCATTTTCCTGGTTATCTTTTCCGAACCCATGGTAACGGTATAGAAGTAGATCCCGGCAGCAAGTTGGCTGACATCGAGGGTTACATCATGGTTCCCGGCGGTTAAAACACCTTCGTTGATTTCGTTGACAGGGATGCCGGTGATGTTGGCCACACGGATATTAACCTGGCAGGGGCTGGCCAGGGTCAACCTGAAACTGGTATGATTCTGAGCCGGGTTAGGATAGTTCTGGCTTACCTGGTTCCCGTTGGAACCCTGGTTGTCCCCTATAGCGGTAGGCCAGAACGCACTGACGGGAATAACGCGGTTGTCGATGTTGACATCATGCACAGGAATCGTCGTGGAGGCAATGTTTGAACCTGGCTGTCCGGAAGTCTGGTAGATGACCGACAGGTTGCCATTCCTGATCTCCTTTGCCATGGATGGATAGGCAAACTCCATGAAGATATATATAAAATCACTGTTTAAGTCAACAATATTTGTTTTTGATGATTTACCTGCAAACCAGGCACGGCCATTGAGGTGGCGGTAGTTGAACATATCAGGCGAGGGATTCCCGGGAGCGACCGATGACCAGAGGAAATATTTGTTGTTAAAGGCATCCACCGAAATCTGCGGGAAACTTGAAAGCGAAACTTTATAATTTGGAGCCCCCACGATGGTATCACCCGGATTCGGACCATCAGAAACATAGCCCAGGAGCTGTTTATGTGCATCCAGGGTATCAAGAACAAGACTGTCCTTTATCATCGGCATCGTGGTATTCCAGTATACCAATCCGTTTTGGTTTATAAAGATATACTTGGTGCTTGCCGCCATATAACCTCCGCCAATCCCGAATGCGAGGTGGATGATTCCGGTTTTATCCATTTCAACAGCAACCGACCCGTCGGATCCCTTAAAGGGAGGCAGATCGGTAATCCCGGTTGCAATCTTTTTATTGGCATTGCTCAGAACAGGGATTTTTGTCCAGTTTTCTCCGTTGTCATTCGATTTCATGATGAAGGTATCAATCCATGGTCCTGAAACCGCAAAATAGATGGTATCACCATGGGGAGTTCCCCATGAATATTCATCGCCGTTGAAACCATCATAATCGGCGGAAGTTATCTGGGGCAGAATTACGGCTGATTTATCCCAGGTAGCACCGCCGTCGAGGGAGCGATAATAAAACAGGGCGTAGTTGAGTCCCTGGAAAAGTTCATAAGATGTTGCGAGAAGGTGAATGTTGTTATGGGTGGCCCCGTTGGTAGCAATCCTTGGCCAGGAAAGATCGGTGGCTCCAGTGGGTCCAAGCAGGGTTGTTTCAACCCAGGTACCTTGTCCTTTGGTGGCGCGGGTGGATATTTTCAAACCGTTGTCCAGGTGTGCAACCACGATTTCACCGGAAGCTCCCAATTGTGCATAGGAAGGCCATCCGGTACGCTCGTTTTCAATCCTTGCAGCAGGAACTGCCCCCCAGGCAGAACCATCGTAATAATTATATCCGCTGCCTCTTCCGGCTGAGGCAAATCCACGGGTCCATACGCCTGCCATGGTACCGTCGGGGTATACTGTATGTCGTGGACAGATGGAGGCATTGGTTTGCATGTCGTATTGCGAATCACCAATGGTGGTTTCCATTACAGATTTTGAATTGACAACGGGATTGCCCGGCTGGGCAGCCACCTGTTGGTTTTTAATCGCCAGTGCAGGAATAGCCTGCAAGGGAACTTTGGCATACTTTGATTGTGCCATGGCCAGCATGGAAATGCAGAGGACCATCAGAAACAGGGTAATTTTTCTCATATCAGGTAATTTTAGGGTTTGATGATGCAAGTCCGGATAATTGATCAGTGTGGGATTGCAATGACAAACTTACAAAATATTATGCACGCTCAAATTTAAAAAAAAAGCCGTTCCAGGGGGAACGGCTTTTTTTTAACAAGGAATGACGATTATTCAACAATCATCTTGTGGGTAAACGATTCGCCACTGATCTTCACAGTGTAGAAATAGATACCTGAATTGAGTGCATTGCAATCGATGGTGAATTTCTGTGAACCGGCATTAACAACGCCCTTATCCATTGACATTACCTTCTGGCCCATGATGTTGGAAACTTCAACAACGATGCTTGCGGGTTTATCAATGTTTACCATGAAGGAGGTGACACCCTTCACAGGATTCGGGAAGTTCTGACCAACAAAGGTTTTGCTGGCAGCAGGGGTTGTGGGTACATCTGTTGCAATAAAGGCAGAGGTGAGAATTTCGCGATAGGCAAAGCTCACTTCATGGACAGGTACCGGGGGATAGGTTGACGTTCCGACAACTACGTTTGATCCGGGCTGTGCAGAGGTTTGCGCAACCACAAGGAGTTTATTGCCGTTTTTGATGGTCTTCGAAACTTCAGGATAAGCAAATTCCTGGAAGATGTAGAGGAAATCGCTGTTGAAGTCAACCATCGGAGACATGTAGGTGTGTCCGTTGAACAGGGCACGGCCCCAAACGTGGCTGTAGTTGTAAGGTGTCGGATCAGGATTGCCTACGGTGAGGCCTCTCCATAAGAAATAAATATTGTTGTATTTGTCGATGTTCACGGAAGGATAATTGCAGAGAGCGCCTTTATAATAAGGCCAGCCTACGATTGAATCGCCGGCTGCATTGGCAGCAACATAACCAATCAGTTTGTGATGTGCGTCAACGCTGTCGATGTTGGCCATCATGGCAGTATCAAGGGGAGCTTCTGTTGATTTCCAGTAAACAACACCATCGGTGCCCGGACGCCAGTATGAACCGCTTGCATCCTGAAAGTTGCACATACGGCCGATTGCAACGTGGAATACGCCATTTTTATCCATTGCGCCTGCCATTGTTCCATCGCATCCCCAGGTCGGGTTGATGATCTGGGTGGCTGTCTTTTTACCATAATAGTTGGTCATGACATCCTGTTTGGTCCAGGTGCTGCCATTGTCAAATGATTTCATCAGGAAGGTGCCGTTGTAAACATTACCCTGCAGGAAAGCAATGGTATCACCGTGTGGTTCGATCCAGGAATAATCATCTCCGCTGAAAGCATTGTAGTGCAGCGAATCGAGGGTCGGAAGCTGAACAGCCTGTTTATCCCAGGTGGTGCCGCCATCGAGCGACCTGTAATAAAGTAACGCACCGTCAATGCCCTTGTAGGCAATCCCGCCGTTTGCTACAGGCATGGTAAGGACAATAACATGCAGATACTGGTGGTTGGTGCCACTGGTAATGGCTCTCGGCCAGAGAATGTTCAGGGCAACGCCGGCAGAACCGATCGGACCTGTCGGGGCATCGGAACGGGTCCATGCGCCGGTGCCTTTGGTGGCGCGGGTGCTGATAACCAGTTTTGATGTGGAGTTGTGTGCAACAACAATTTCACCGTTTCCGTTCCAGATGCAAAGGTTGGGCCAGCCTGTTTTGCTGTTTTCAATGCGGGCAGCAGGTGCGGCTCCCCATGCAGTGCCATTTGAATAATTGTAACCTGTTCCGCGGTCGGCATAACTGGCTACATCAGCCTTGATCCAGGAAGCTGCAACTGAACCATCGGGCCAGCAAACAACGCGTTCCATAGGGGAACCGTTTGACTGCATGTCGTAAGTACCTGACACGCCAAGAATATCATCCATTACCGATTTTGTGTTAACAACCGGGTTGCCAGCCTGTGTGGCCGGTGCCTGGTTGTCAATTGCAGGTGTTTCAAGGATGTACCTGTTTTGTAAAGTTTTGGAGAGTTTTGCGGGCCTGAACTGTGCCATCACAGCCACGCCGCACATCGTCAACATCGCAAAGAGTAAGAGTTTTTTCATGATTTTGGGTTTTAATTTGATTTACGCGCAAAGATAGGAAATGCAATCATACGAAAGCCACGCCAGTTGCTTTTTTTATAACAGATAAAAAAAAAGGCTGTTCCCGGGGGAACAGCCTTTTGCATAAAACCCTTAACAGGTTATTACTCAACGATCATCTTGTGGGTATGAGATTCCCCATTGATTTTAACGGTATAGAAATAGATTCCTGAGGTAAGACCGTTGCAGTCGATCGTAAATTTCTGGGAACCGGAGTTCACGGCACCCTTATCCATCGACATCACCTTCTGGCCCATGATGTTGCATACTTCAACGACAACATTGGCCGGTTTTTCAACATTTACCAGGAATGAAGTAGTGCCCTTTACAGGATTCGGGTAATTCTGCCCGACGAAGTTTTTGCTGGCAGCCGGTGTGGTGGGAACATCGGTCGGAATAAAGGCAGAGGTGAGGATTTCGCGGTAGGCGAATGTTACCTCATGCACCGGAACAGGGGGGTAAGTAGTTCCTGCAGCGACGTTCGAACCAGGCTGGGCAGAGGTTTGACAAACCGTTAACAGTTTGGTATTGCCCTTAATGGTCTTGCAAACAGAAGGATAGGCAAACTCCTGGAAGATATAGAGAAAATCGCTGTTAAAGTCGACCATTGGCGACATTTTGGAATGCCCGTTGAACCATGCACGGCCCCAGAGATGGCTGTAGTTGTAAGGTGTCGGATCAGGATTGCCTACTGTAAGGCCTCTCCATAAGAAATAGATATTGTTCCATTTGTCAATGGTAACAGAGGGGTAGTTGCAGATGGCTCCCTTATAGTAGGGGAATCCGACAATTGAATCGCCAGCTGCATTGGAGGCACAATAACCGATCAGATGATTATGGGCATCAAGGCTGTCGAGGTTGGCCATCATGGCAGTATCCAAATGCGGCTGAGTTGAATTCCAGTAAACAACGCCGTCGGTTCCCGGACGCCAGTATGAACCGGATGCATCCTGGTAATTGTACATGCGGCCGATTGCTACGTGAAATACCCCGTTCTTGTCCATGGCGCCGGCCATTGTTCCATCACAGCCATAAAATCCCGGGATGATTTGGGTGGCGGTCTTCTTTCCGTAATAGTTGGGCAGAACATCCTGTTTCACCCAGGTATTCCCGTTATCGAACGATTTCATCAGGAAAGTGCCGTTATAAACGGTACCCTGCATGAAAGCAATGGTATCGCCATGGGGTTCGATCCAGGAATAATCATCCCCGCCGAAACCATTGTAATGAAGTGAATCCAGGTCGGCAATCTGCACGGCCTGCTTGTCCCATGTAGTGCCGCCGTCGAGTGAACGGTAGTAAATCAGCGCACCGTCGAGGCCTTTGTACACGACACCGCCATTACCGGTTGGCATGGTGAGGCAGATAATATGGATATTCTGATGATTGGTTCCGTTCGTAATAGCCCTTGGCCAAAGAAGTGACACCGCAGTACCTGCCGATCCGATGGGGCCGGTGGGACCGTTCGACTGGGTCCAGGCGCCGGTGCCTTTGGTAGTACGCGTACTCCTGACCAGGTTGGAGGTGGAATTGTGGGCAACAATAAGTTCACCGTTTCCGTTCCACATACAGAGGTTTGGCCAGCCAGTTTTAACATTCTCAATTCTTGCAGCAGGTGCAGCGCCCCAGGTCGTTCCATCAAAATAGTTGTAACCTGATCCACGGTCGGCATAGCCGGCAACCTCGCTTTTGATCCAGGCAGTGGCAACCGTTCCGTCGGGCCAGCAAACAACGTGTTCCATCGGCGAATTGTTTGATTGCATGTCGTATACACCGGAAGTCCCGACGCTGGCATCCATTGCGGCTTTTGTGTTAACCACCGGGTTGCCGGAATTAAGGAACGGGCATTGGTTGTCAACTGCCGGCGTTTCAAGAACATCCCTGAGTGTTACAGATTTGGAAACTTTTGCGGGAGTGTACTGCGCCATCACAGCCATACCACACAAAATCAGAATTGCAAAAAGGTAAATTCTTTTCATAGTTTTGGTTTTTTGGTTTGACAAATGAGATTTTACCTTACAAATATAGTCTGATTTATTTTATTTTGAAAAAAAATCAGCTTAATTTTATTTTTTTTCTTCTGCCCGCATTTTCAGGTTTTTCTCTTTGGTATCTACTGGTATGATGGTAGATCGCTGAAAGGTCACATCGTCCGAAAATATTTTCCGGTAGGTAATATGCCGTTTTGCAAAGACCGCCCCAACCGATTCATGAAGTGCCCTCATCTTGGGATTGAAGTCTCCTACCCACGAAAGTTCAAGCTCTTTGATATGGGGCTTGTGTTTCATTTTTTCGTTCAGATGCCAGAAGATCCCCGACTCAACGCCGTATCGCTGATATTTAGGCTTAACACCCATGATCACAATGCGTGTGCGGGTCATGGTCTTACGGTACCGGAGCCACAGGAACTTTAGTTTATTCATGAAATGCAGCTTGCCGTGAAGATGTTTCAGTATCTGGTTTACGTCAGGGAACTGTATCAGAAATGCTATGGGCTCTTCCAGATAATAGACGAACCATATCATTTCAGGGTCGACAAAAGACTTGGCTTTATCAAGACCCTTCCTGAGTGTGGCAACATCCATCGGGGTGAAATTCTCATGAAACTTCCATGCATCGTCATAAACCTCCTTCATGTCGCTGATGCATTTGTCGGCAGTGGCATAGGTAAAATGTCGGAACGAAAGTTCGGGCTTGCGCATGGCCCATTCCGCAATTTTCCAGAAACGCTCGGGGAAGGGTTTGGTAAGATCGAGGTGATTTGAAACCTGTTCGAAATAAAATCTGAAACCGTAATCTTCAAACAAAGCCTTATAATAAGGAGGATTGTAATTCATGCCAAAACCAGGGTGGATAAACCCTTCGACCAATAGGCCCCAGTTCACATCGTTTTCACCGAAATTGATCGGGCCGTCCATCGCCAGCATTCCTCGTGCGGCAAGCCAGTCGCGGGCCTGGTCGAAAAGCATAAAGGCCGCTTCCCTGTTGTCGGTGCATTCAAAAAAACCCATGCCCCCCGTTGGTTGCTGGAACGTAAACGCTTTCCTTTTGTTGATGAATGCGGCAACACGGCCAACAGCATTCCCTTCCTCATCCAAAAGGAGCCACCGGGTGGCCTCGCCGTGCAGAAAAAAACTGTTCTTCGCCGGATCAAATACGGATTCAATTTCGGTATCCAGGGGTCTGACATAAAACGGATCGCCCTTGTAAATCAAATCGACCAGGTTGAGAAACTGTTTCTTTGATTTTCGGGAGGAGATTTCTTGGAGTTTCATATATAAATGGTGAGAGGTGGCGAGGTAGCGGGGTAGCGAGGTAGCGAGGTAGCGAAATGGTGAAATGGTGAAATGGTGAAACTTTGAAATTGCGAAAATACAAAATTACAATTATTAGGTTTACGTTATTGCCTATCTTTGCAGCGGATCGTTAGCCGCGCATGAAAAGACTAGACCGGTTTATTTTAAAATCATACCTTGGGCCGCTGGTGATGACCTTTTTCATCTCCCTGTTCATCCTGTTGATGCAGTTCCTCTGGAAATACATCGACGACCTGGTGGGCAAAGGGCTTGAATGGTATGTCATCGTCAAGCTTTTATTTTACGCTTCTTCCACCTTCGTCCCACTCGCATTGCCTTTGTCCATCCTTTTATCATCACTGATGATGTTCGGGAACCTGGGCGAGCATTATGAACTGGTGAGCATCAAAGCCGCCGGGATCAGCCTCAGCCGGATCATGCGCCCGCTGATCATCGTTTCGATCTTTATCAGTGCGCTGGCATTTTACTTTTCCAATGTTATCCTGCCCATTGCCAACCTTAAATTCCTTTCGTTGCTCTATGATGTCCGCGAAAAAAAGCTGGCCTTTAACCTGAAGGAGGGTGTGTTTTACAATGGCATCGAGGGTTTCGTGATCAGGATCGAAAAAAAGGAAAAGGACGGTAACACCATCCGTTCGGTTATGGTGTACGACCACACGAAACACCAGGGAAACATTTCACTTACCACCGCTGAATGGGGCAAGATGGAACTCTCGCCCGACAAGCGGTTCCTGGTCTTCCGTTTATACAATGGTACTAATTACGAGGAACGAGTCGACCTGAGGGGTAATGAATTAACGCACCCTTTTCAGCGAACCAGGTTCACGGAACAGTACCAGATGTTCGACCTCTCCGCCTTTCAGCTTACCCGTACAGATGAGAGCCTCTTCAAAAAGAACTATGAGATGCAGAATGTGCGGCAGTTAAGCCATTCCATAGATTCGATCAAGGGTGTACTCGCCGAGGGCCGGAAGGGAAATGAAATCCAGTACATGAATAATCTGCCATTTTACAAAAAGATGGACACCGCGAAATGGAAATCCACTCTTTCACCGGTGAAGTTCAATCCAAGCGTGATCCTGAATTTTCCGGCCCACGACCGGTATACCATACTTGAAACCGCGCGGAATACGGCAAGGGCTGCCAAACAGAATCTTGAATCATCGCAGGACGACATCGAAATCAAAAGCAAGCTGGTTTACAAACACCAGATCGTTTACCATAAGAAATTCTCATTTTCCATTGCCTGCTTCCTGCTCTTTTTTATCGGGGCGCCGCTCGGTGCCATTATAAGGAAAGGCGGCTTGGGTATGCCGGCAGTTGTTTCCACCCTCTTCTTCATTCTCTTCTGGGTAATTTCGTTTATGGGAGAAAAATATGCCGCGCAGGGAGTTGTCCCACCCTGGCAGGGAATCTGGTTTTCCTCGGCAGTGCTCATGCCGATCGGGATCTTTCTGACGGTGAAAGCCACCAATGATGCATCACTGCTCGATATCGACGCCTGGATCAGGTTTTTCAGCAAATTTGTTAAAGGTTCAGGGCATAAATCATGAAGATCCTCTTCCTCTGCAACAAATCGCCATGGCCGCCGAAAGAGGGCGCCCCGATGGCCATGAACATGCTGATCGAAGGGTTGCTTTCGGCCGGTCACGAGGTGAAAATTCTTGCAGTCAACTCCTTCAAATATAAAATATCTCCGGAGAAAATTCCAGTCACCTTCCGCGAAAAAACCGGAATCGAACTTCTTGATGTCGACTTGCGCATCAACCCCCTGCATGCCTTCCTGAACCTTTTTTCCAATGAATCGTACCACGTAAAACGCTTTGTTTCGAAAAAATTCAGACAACGGCTCATTGAAGTACTCAAAGCCTCCTCCTTTGACGTGGTCCAGTTGGAGACCCTGTTCATGTGTCCTTACATTGATACAGTCAGGTTGCATTCAGGTGCCGCGATTGTATTGCGTGCCCACAACATTGAACACCGCATATGGCAGCGGATCGCCGACGAAACCCGGAACCCGGTAAAAAAATGGTATCTCGGTCACCTGGCAAGGACTCTTAAAAGATATGAAGAACATATCGTGACCGAAGTCAACGGCATTGCAGCCATCACCCCTACTGATGCAGAATACTTCAGAAATCTCATCGCCGGGCCGCTCCCCGTCATCGACCTTCCCTTCGGTGCAGATCCCATGAAATATGCCAATCCATCGCACACCGTTGAATACCCCTCTATCTTTTCGCTCGGATCGATGAACTGGATCCCTAACCTTGAGGGAATCAGGTGGTTCCTGCTGAATGTGTGGCCCGATGTTCACAAACAATTTCCGGATTTGAAATATTACCTGGCCGGGCGCGGGATGCCTGACTGGATGCGGAATCTGAAGCTGCCCAACGTCGAAGTGGTTGGCGAAGTGGAGGATGCAGGAAAGTTCCTTGCTTCGAAGGCGATTATGATTGTACCCCTTTTTTCGGGTAGTGGCATCAGGATAAAGATCATAGAAGGGATGGCCGCAGGCAAAACCATTATCTCCACCGGCATCGGCGCTGAAGGGATCCGTTATGCAAACCATGAAAATATCCTCATTGCCAACGCCCCCTGCGAATTTTTCGATATGATCTCACTTTGTATTGCCAATAAACCATTGTTTGAAAAGATTGGGAAACAGGCACGTATATTGATCCAAACAAGTTATTCTCCGCAAAATCTGATCCGGAATCTGCTCGCTTTTTACAAACAACTCGCCGGATAACGCAGATTTTTATAATTTTGCTTGCTACAAGCCATATTCATGCGATTATTTTTTCTTCTGCCCCGTGTACCCTATCCAACTGAGAAAGGTGATAAATTAAGGGCGTTTCATCAGATCAAACAACTCTCGAAACATCACGAGATCATCCTTTGCGCCCTGAACGACGGGGTGCTTCACGAAGATGCCATTCCTGTATTGAAAAAATATGTATCGGCCATTCATATCATCCCGATATCCAAAACATCCATTGCATTCAACCTCGTGAAAACGCTGTTTTCGAAAAAACCCCTGCAGGTTGGCTACTTTTACAATGCATCATCCGCTGCCACGATCCACAGCCTGATTGAGCGATACAAGCCTGATCACATTTTTTGCCAGCTCATACGCGTGGCAGAATATGTGAGGGGTATCAATATTCCGAAAACCCTCGACTACCAGGATGTTTTTTCAAAAGGGGTTGAAAGAAGGCTTTCCACATCCCCCTTTTACATGAAACCCTTTCTGAATATTGAATACAACCGTTTGCTGAAATACGAGCATGATGCATTTGACGCGTTCGACAATAAAATCATCATTTCCGTGCCCGACCGCGACCTCATCCCCCACCCTGACCATGAACAAATCGTGGTCGTTGCCAACGGGGTAGACACAGACTTTTTCAAACCCATCGAGAAAGAGAAAAAATACGATCTCGTTTTTACGGGCAATATGGGTTATCCTCCCAATATTAAATGTGCTGAATTCCTGGTTAATGAAATCATACCTGAAATTTTGCCGCACAAACCCAATCTAAGGCTGCTTATCGCGGGCGCCAACCCCCATCTGAGGGTCATGGTACTCAAATCGGCCCAGGTTGAAGTGAGCGGCTGGGTTCCCGACATGCGTGAATGTTATGCCGGAGCACGTATCTTTATCGCACCCATGCAGATAGGAACCGGGCTTCAGAATAAACTGCTTGAAGCCATGGCCATGCAGGTACCCTGCATCACATCGCCACTTGCCTTCAAAGCTTTAAACGCCCGGGAAGGAGAAGATATCCTGGTTGCACAAACACCCAAAGAATATGCATCCCATATCCTCACGTTGCTGAACAATCCCGACCTGGCAAAAAAGATTGCCATGAAAGGCTACGAACTTGTGCATAACAACTTCAACTGGGAAAAAGAAACCGACAAAATAAACGCCCTGATTACGGGAAAAGAATTAAAAATTCAAAATTAAATTACTTTTTTCCCATGATACAGGATTAAGAAATGAAAATTCACCACCCCGTTAACATGCGAACATCAACTCACAATTACCTGTCCACTTGTCCACTTGTCCGCTTGTCCGCCTGTTTACCCATTCACCCGTTCACCCAAACCCCTGACTTCACCCTATGTCCGACGATAAAAAAATCATTTTCAGCATGGTGGGGGTCTCCAAGACCTTCCCACCTCACAAACAAGTTTTAAAGAACATTTACCTTTCGTTCTTTTATGGTGCCAAGATCGGCATTATAGGCCTGAACGGTTCCGGGAAATCAACGCTGCTGAAGGTCATCGCAGGTGTGGAAAAATCGTTTCTCGGACAGGTTGTTTTTTCTCCCGGTTATTCAGTTGGATATCTGGAACAGGATCCCAGGTTCGACGATACCAAAACTGTTCGTGAGATCGTGGAAGAAGGCGCCCAGGAAGTGGTAAACCTTCTGAAAGAATATGAACAGGTAAACGCCAGGTTTGGCGACCCACTGAGCGACGACGAAATGGACAAGCTGATAAGCCGGCAGGGTGAACTCACCGAGCTTCTCGATCAGCACGGTGCATGGGATCTTGACAGCAAACTGGAACGCGCCATGGATGCCCTGCGGTGCCCTGAACCCGACTCGCCGGTAAAAAACCTTTCGGGCGGGGAACGGCGCCGCGTGGCTCTTTGCCGGTTGCTGTTGCAGGAACCTGACATCCTGCTGCTCGACGAGCCCACCAACCATCTTGACGCCGAGTCGGTGCAATGGCTTGAACTTCACCTGCAGCAATATAAAGGGACGGTCATTGCCATTACGCACGACCGGTATTTCCTTGATAATGTGGCTGGCTGGATCCTTGAACTCGACCGCGGCGAAGGTATCCCATGGCAGGGAAACTACACCTCCTGGCTGGAACAAAAGTCAAACCGTCTGGCCATGGAAGAAAAGACCGAGAGCAAACGGCGGAAAACACTGGAGCGGGAACTCGATTGGGTGCGCATGTCGCCAAAAGCCCGCCAGGCAAAGGGAAAAGCCCGTCTGAATGCCTATGAAAAAATGATGAGCGAGGATGTTCGTGAAAAAGAAGAACGCCTGGAACTTTACATCCCGAATGGGCCGCGGCTCGGAACCATGGTGCTTGAAGCCATTGATGTCGCAAAATCATTCGATGACAAACTGCTCTTTGAAGGTTTGAATTTTTCATTACCGCCGGCAGGCATCGTGGGCGTGATCGGGCCGAATGGTGCAGGCAAAACCACGCTGTTCAGGCTTATCATGGGAGCTGAGCATGTCGACCATGGCTCATTCAAAGTTGGCGATACCGTAAAACTCGGTTATGTCGACCAGAGCCACACGGCGATCGATCCTGAAAAAACGGTTTTTCAGGTGATCTCAGGCGGAGCCGAAAATATGCAGATCGGCGGCCGTACCATGAGCGCACGCGCTTATGTGGCCAGGTTCAACTTCAGCGGTGCCGACCAGGAGAAAAAATGCGGCGTTCTGTCGGGTGGTGAACGAAACCGCCTCCATCTTGCACTTACGCTCAAGGAAGAGGCGAATGTCCTCCTGCTTGATGAGCCTACCAACGATATCGATGTGAACACACTGCGTGCTCTTGAAGAAGGACTTGAGAATTTTGCAGGTTGTGCTGTGATCATTTCGCACGACCGCTGGTTTCTCGACAGGGTGGCGACGCACATCCTGGCATTTGAGGGAGATTCCCGGATGTATTTCTTCGAAGGATCCTATTCCGATTATGAAGAAAACAAGAAAAAGCGCCTCGGCGACTCTGAACCCGGCAGAATCCACTACAGAAAGCTCAAAGGGTAATCCGTAATTTTTAATTTTTAATTTTTAATTGCTCTCCGCCCGTTGCCTTGAGCAGCTCTGGCGGTACCCGCACGCCGTTCTGTTTCATCTTCTGAACCCGCGCTGCAGCGCTGTCTTTCTGGTTCAGTTGCAGGAATACTGCCACCAGGTTGCAGTTCGCCTGTTCATTTTTCGGGTTTAAAGCCACCACTCTCCTGAGAAAAATGGCAGCACTGTCGAATTTGTTTTCGAAGAAAAAAGCCTGGGCCATCAGGAACGAAGCATCGCCTGATTTATCCTCCGATATTTTCAATCCCTCCGTAACAAAGAACTTAACTTCGCTGTATTTCTGCTTTTTGGTAGCTACCTCCGCGAGCAGGAAAAAGTTTTCCGGGGCTTTAACCGAAGGCAGCGCCAGCTCCTGTTTCAGGTATTTTTCGGCCTCATCGTAATGTTTGTTTTTATAGGCAATTTTTCCAAGGTTGAGGTTTATCTCCTTTACCGTGGAATCGAGGGCATATGCCTGCAGGAAAAGCTGTTCCTGTTTCACCTCATTCTTTACACATTTAGCCAGCATGCTTATTGAATAGGCATGCCCTGGTGATTCTGCAACAGCGCGGCTCCAGTATGCCAGCGCAGTCTCATAATACCCCGTCCTGATGAAACTCATCGTGCCGAAGATCACAATGATCAGCCCGAACAGGGTATACCGGTAAAGCTCTTTTACCTTAGCAGTAAATAATACGGTCTGGCTCAAAACCAACAGGACGCCGATCATGGGTATATACAAACGATGCTCATAAACGATGTCATTAAAGGCTTTCGGAACTGCAAGAACAGGCAACAGGCTTAAAAGAAACCACGAGGTTCCGAGTATGGTCAACGGTTTGAAATAATTGCCAGACAGGATTAAGAGGACGACAACAATTCCAAAAGCCAGTACTCCCCATATTACAGTCATTTCACCAATTTGTGGATAAACCGACAGGTTGACCGGGAAAAAGATTTTTCCAAGGTACTGGAGAAATGCCGGCATCCTCCCAATGCCTGATTCTATCATCTCCTTTACGGGAAGTCTGTTCCCCGACTGCTTGACGGTTGATTCCATAAAAAACCAGAATCCAACCGCAGTGAACCACCCGATGATGAGGGGATACCATGACTTCCATGGCAGTTTAAGCACAAACACCAGGATAAACCAGGCCAGCAGTGGGATGATTACGGCCGTTTCTTTAGTAAAGAGGGCCAGCAGGAAGAAAATCAGTTGCAATATGAAATCCTGCCACCTTCGTCGTAACGCATAATCGATGGTCAAGATCAGACCAGCCAGCAGAAATACCATCAGCATCATGTCATTTCTTCCCGGGATCCATACAACAGCCGGACTCAGTGCCGGGTGCACGGCAAACAGCAGCGAAAGAATCAGCGAGGTCGTCTCCCCGAGTTTCAGTCTTTTTAACAACAGGTAAAGCAATACAACTGAAAGGAGATGGAAAAGAAGGTTTGTCAGGTGATATCCGACCGGATTGTCCCCAAAAAAGTGATATTCCACGATCACATCCACCAGGAAAAGCGGACGGTAATAGTCGTACAGGCTCTTATCGGCCGGCTGGAAAAGACCGCGTTGAAACGAAACCGGGATGTTTGCAAAATTCTGGTTGAATTCCTTGTTGTCCTGTATGAACAACTTATCATCAATCCCGGTAAATTGCAGGGTCATTACCAGGGAATAAACAATGCATGGGACAAGGACCAGCAGAACAACCATGTACTTCTTCCAAACCGGTTGCCCGGCTGGCGGCAAAGGCGCTGTCGTCTTAACAGCTGCAGGTGACTTTCCTTTTGGCTTCATGAATTATTTGTTTATATCAAAAACAAGGATGATATAATGATATGGCAAAATGTCCCTGATGCAAATTTGCCACGATGTAAAACTATTTACAACCACTGAAATTTCCTGACAATAACTTCTGAACAAAGACAGTTCCTTTGTGCGGGTAAAGATAAAAAAAGCCCCGACACCTGAACAAATCCAATGATAAAAAACTGTGACCGGTTTTTTTATCGTGCATAACTTTTATTTTTGCGTTGCCAGTCCAAACAGGATGGAACGAATCTGTTTTTCCCGATCTGATCATTATGAAGAAAATCGATGGACCTTTGTTGAATGAAGTTTCTGCGCAGGCGAAGAAATCCCCCCGCCGCCGGATGAATTACAATTTCCACAGCCATGCTTCCGATACCCTTCACAGGATGCTGAATGCAATCGAGCCGCAGTCCTATGTGCAACCGCACAAGCATGAAAACCCCGACAAACGGGAGGCATTTTTTGTGCTCCGGGGAAGGATTGTCGTTGTTGAATTTGACCCCGACGGGAACATTACCGACCATATAGTGCTTGACCCCTGCAATGGTTGCTTTGGCGTCGAGATCGCCGCGCGCACCTTTCATTCGATCATTGCCCTGGACCCTGGTACCGTGGCATACGAGGTCAAGGACGGCCCATGGAATCCCGCGGATGATAAACATTTTGCCTCCTGGGCACCCGCTGAGGGAGAGGCGGAAGCCGGGAGGTTTAATGTTGAGTTGCTGGAGAAATTGAAGATCGGAAAATGATTGACGATTTACGATTTACGATTTACGATTTACGAATAACAAATGCTGAAGTTCATAATTCATAATTCTTAATTCAATGTCGTTTAGTTAAGTTATAAAGGCTTATAATTCATATAGTAAAGTTTCTTTGGTCGTTTTTTCCTTTCGTTTTTCCTGCCGGGTCTAACGATTTCGGTAGTTTTCCGAACCAATTTGTCGAATGCTCCAATTGC
>CAIWMX010000041.1 GCA_903913885.1 uncultured Bacteroidales bacterium
CCACCTGTCCACCTGTCCACCTGTCCACCTGTCCACCTGTCCACCTGTCCACCTGTCCACCTGTTTACCCATTTATCCTCTCCAGTATCTCCCCCGGAACCTCCCGCGGGGCCCCTCCTGCATCAAGAAAGATCAGTTTGGTTGTCGCCCTGGCCGCCGGCGTTTGCGTTGTCGCGTTGAATATCTTTTGCTGAAAAACCAGGTAGGGCTTTTCGCTGATGCAGAATGACTCGATCACCACCTCGTCGAAGAGCCGGATCTCCCGCTGGTAGCGGATGTGAATGTCCGTCACCACGGGGAGGTTTTCATTATTCCGTAAAAAGTCATACATCCCCAGTTCTCTGAAGTACTCCCAGCGGGCGTGTTCAAAATAATTCAGAAATACGGCATTGTTAATATGATTGTACGAATCAAGTTCGTAACCCCTGGCCGTGAATGTTATCGATAACTTTTTTGCCATTATTTCTCAAATTCAAATTTGCCTTTAAACTTCAAATAAACGGTATCGCCTGAGACAATGGTTGCTGCAGCCGAAATCTGCCTGTCGGCAACATGTTTGACCGTCATCCTGAATTCCAGCCGGGGTGTCGTGTTGGGATTGATCAGGGATAAAAATTTGATATTGTCCGATTCAGTAAGCTTCAATGGTTGGTTCATGCCTTTTTCAAGGAGTTCCTTCACCATCTGTACCTGGCAAACACCCGGCACTACCGGGTTGCCGGGGAAATGTCCCAGGAAGATAGGATGACCGGGATCCAGTTCGGTCAATGCCAGAAATTCCTGCTGAAGTTCCCCTGTTTCAGTTATGTGAAAAGAATGTGTATGATAAAAACTGCCGGCTAAAATGCTCATAAAACCAGTTCTGGGGTTATCCTGCAAAAATAGGGAAAAATGCACCTGGTGCCATTTCGAAAAAAACAACTAATTTGGCAGACGGAAACGAAGGACGTGGGACGTGGGACGTGGGACGTAGGACGTAGGACGTGGGACGTAAATCGTAAATCGTAAATCGTAAATCGTAAATCGTAAATCGTAAATCATATACACGCCTTGGAGTCATATACATTAGCCAACAAGATCATTTTAGTTACCGGTGCTTCGTCTGGCATTGGGGCTGCTGCTGCCATGGCATTTGATGCGGCAGGGGCCAGGGTTGCCATTGCTTCCCGTAGGAAAGAAAAGCTCGACCTCTTGGCGGCGGGGATGCATGAGCCGCTGGTTATCCAGGTTGACCTGGATCGTGAGGAGAATGCCATGGAGATGGTACGCAGGGTGGTTGCCCATTACGGAAGGATTGATGTCCTGGTCAACAATGCAGCCTCGATCATCGTCGACCAGTCGGATGTGGTCAGCGCAGACGACCTGCTCAGGGCGTTCCGCACAAACCTGCTTGCCCCGGTTGCGGCTACGCAGGAAGCGCTGCAGTTTATGAGGAAACAGGGTGGGGGGCATATCATCAATGTAGGATCGCCCGGCTTTATGATGGGAATACCTTTTTATGCGCCTTACGTCTGCTCCAAGGCCGCCCTGTCGGCATGGACCCGCACAATCCAGGCCGAATGGTCCGGTTCCGGGATCATCGTAAGCGAGTACTTCCCGGGATACATCAGCACCGATTCGCTCCCTGATTCCCGGCTGGGCAGCGTGGAGCAGGATTTCCTGATGGAACAGCACCAGAATTTCATTGCAAAAATGTTCACGAAGCCCAAAACACCGGCTCATGTAGCCCGGCAGTTGGTTCAGCTTGTTATTAAACCGCGCATCCTGGTTTATTCCGACTTAGGTGTAAAGATCGGCGCCTATATTTCAAACATCAGCGGCTTCCGGCTTGCAATATCCCGGCAGATGGCCAAAACAGCCAGGGCAAAGAAAAATCTTGGTATTTTTACAAAATCATAGTGTTTTGCATCCAGCAAGGCCGGAATTTCAGTGATAAAAAAACTTCGGCCAATAAATCGGAGGAGATAACCTGCCAATATTCATCTTAATAATGCTTTAACATGAAAAAAATAAAGGGTTGGCTGATTATGGTGCTGACATCCGTTTTTATCCTGCTTTTCGTGGTTTCAATGGTGGTGTTGATTCCCGATCTCTTTAGAACAAAGGATTTTAGTAAAGATTCAATCATAGCCATTGTTACATTTGCACTCTTTATTGTATTACTCATGTTGGGCTTCCGGTATGGTTTGAAAATGGTCATGGTAAAAACGACATCCACCCTGGCAAATTATGATGGTGTGCTCTGCATCCGGTTCAGCGCCCGCATAACTTTCAAAGACTACCTCAACCTGATCTTCCGGCTGAGTTTCAGAAAACCGGTCTTCCTAATTTACCTGGGATTCACGCTATTAATCCTTGTAAATTTTATTACTTCGGGGAGCAGGATTGCGTTGCAGGGCGACATCATTTTTCCTGGGGTGTTTGTTTTGGTCGTTGTAGTTCTTCTCCCTGTTATTTTATTTTTCCAGACAAAAAGGATATACGCATCCAACAAGCTGTTCCATGAACAGGTTAGCTATTCGCTGGATAACAATGTAATTACAATAAAGGGGGAGACCTTTGAATCTTCGATACAATGGAGCCATTTTTTAAAGATCACCGAAACAAAAAACTTCTTCATGCTGTACCAGGGAAAGACCAATGCTACCTTACTGGATAAAAATGCCATGACCCTCCCTGATAAGGATGAGTTCAGGAAATTCATCAAATCCCTGCCTGCCACAGAATTAACCTAAACCAACAACCCTTTATGAGACAACAAATCCCTTTAAAAGAACGTAAAACCGATTACATCTACCTCGCTTTTTTCTTTCTGAATGTGCTGTACATCACCTATATCGTTGACCTTGAGCAGCTCGTCATCAAAGATCCCGACAATTTCAGGTATCCTTTGTGGCCATTGCCGTTCCTTGTTGACATGGTGCATTGGTGGGGCAGCAGTTTCGACCCGTTGCAATGGGCGCGCCCGACCTGGTGGAAGGCAACCATCTGGCTCGATGTGCTGTTTTTCGGCCCCTATTATGTGGCAGCCATTTACGCTTTTATAAAGGGAAAAGAGTGGATCCGCGTCCCGACCTTTATCTATTCGTCGATCCTCTTCACCAATGTGTTCATCATCATGAGCGAAGAGTACTGGGGCCCGCACGCCACCAACTGCGTGGCTATTGTAACTATTGCCAACGCCCCCTGGTTTCTCTTCCCGATCTTCCTCATCTGGAAAATGTGGAAAAACGAACACCCTTTTACACGTAATGCCTAATAACCCATAGCACCTTCACCCCCTCTCCGTTCGGAGAGGCCGCTATTTCTTCGCCAATTCCTTATCCATGGCCGCAACCAGCTTCTTAAACCGGACCATGTCCTTTGGGTCAACTGGTTTGGAGGGTGGGGATTCGAGTTTGAGGGGGTCGGTAGGGCTCCCGTTGCGGTATACCCTGAAATCGAGGTGCGGCCCGGTGGCCAGCCCGCTGCTGCCCACATAACCGATCACTTCGCCCTGCTGAACATGGCTCCCTGCTTTTAATCCTTTCGCATAACCTGATAAATGAGCATAGGTGGTCGTATAGACTGAATTGTGCCGGATGCTGATAAAACGGCCGTAACCGCCATGAAACCCGAGTTCAGCCACGCGGCCCTCGCCCAGGGCGACCACAGGCGTTCCCCGCGGGGCTGCATAGTCTACCCCGTAATGCGGGCGGGCGATCCGCAGAATTGGGTGCATACGCGAGTTGGAAAACCGCGAGCTGATGCGGGAAAATTTCAGCGGGGCCTTCAGGAAGGAACGTTCAAGGCTTTGCCCATTCTCGTCAAAATAAACGCCTTTTCCTTCCTGTTCAAGGTAGTAAGCGTGGAAATCCCTGCCGTTGCTGGAAAAGGTTGACGACAGGATGTGGTCGATCCCAACCATTACACTGTCGACAAACACCTCCTCGTAGATCACTTTGAAATGGTCACCCTTCTGCAAACCGTAAAAATCGATGGTCCAGGCATACACATCCGAAAGTTTCATGCCAAGGTTCACGTCGAGCCCGTTCTCCACAAAACAGTTCCACAATGAACTTTTAATTGATCCGGTTGCCGTTTTGACAAGCCTGTTCACTGGTTTCCTGTCCTTGTACACCCGAAGCGAATCCCGGAAATCGTAAACCACGAAGTCGATGGGATTGATCTCGTAAATAAAGTAAAGTGTGCGGTGTGCAGGATCCCTGGTTACAATGCGCGCAAAGGTATTGCCGGTATGTATTTTCCTGACATCAAACACATCCTGGGTGCCTTTGGCAACCTGGTCGATCAGGGAATTAGATACATGGGCAGAAAGGATGGAGGAGAGGTTCTGGTTATTTCCGACCCTTCCGTAAACGACCTCCGTGGTGTCAAGTTTTATATTGTATGCCTTTCTGGTTTGGGGGGCAGGCAGTTTTACAGGTTCTTTGATCTCCTTATTCCCGAAGGGAAACAGGAAAGCGATCATGACAACGATGGCCAGGATGAGGATGACTGCGGCGATGGAGTATGTCCGGAGAGATATTTTCTGCATGAGCGGCGGTTCAATATCGTGGTTGGTTAATCAAATGTCAGGATGATTTGAACGATCTCCGGCCTGTTGCCCAGTCTTACCGGCGGGCCCCAGGTTCCAAACCCGTTGGAGACATAAAAATGGGTCGAACCTGTTTTTTTATACCCGCTGCTGAGTTCGTACATGGCCGAAGTAATATAGTTGAACGGCCACATCTGCCCGTGATGGGTATGTCCAGAAAGCTGTAGATCCACCCCTTGCGCCACGGCCTGTTCCAGGTGAAATGGCTGATGGTCCATCAGGATGATGGGGAAGGTGCGGTCAACTTTTTGCATAATATCAGCAAGTTCCCGGCGTATTTTGCCGGTAAACCTCGATTTGTCGCGGTCGTCGCGGCCCACCAGCCAGAATCGTCCATCAACCAGAAACGCGGTATCGCGCAACATGGTGATGCCATGTTCCCCAAGATATTTCACAGCCGCTTCGGCTCCGCCGATGTATTCATGATTGCCGGTAATGGCGAACACCCCGAGTTTTGACCTGATCTGTGCCAGGTTGGCTCCAAGGTCATTTTTAATGACAGGTGCAAGGTCTTCATCCACAACATCACCGGCAAAAAGTACCAGATCCGGGTGAAGCGAGTTGATGTCTGCAACAAGCCTGTGGGCTTTTCGTTTGGCGATCAGCGTGCCGAGATGAATGTCGGAGGCCATCACGATGTTCAGGGATTTTATACCGGGCACGCTCTTCGCTACGTGAAGTTCCAGCTTTTTAATCCGGGGATTCCGGGCATTGATAAACCCCGCAAGGACCAGAAGAAAAACCAGCCCCAGGGAAATGAACAATGCCACCAGCTTTGTTTTCTGGTAATCAACATAGAATACCTGAGGAAATATGTGGAAAAAGTGGTTGACCAGTCTAGACAGGTCGATACAGATCGCGATGAGGCTGAAATAAAGCAGGAAGGCCAGCCAGAACGAGCCGATCCAGGTTATGACACCCGTGAAGCCGCAAGGATAGGCCCTCTCCATGATACGGGCCAATAAAAAAGTGGAAGCGATGACCCAGAAACCAACAATGTACCAAGGTCTCCAGGATGAACCCGCCGGAATTGCCTGCAATCCCTTTACAAAAATGAGGCTGTTGACCACCCCGTAAACGATGAAGACAATGGTAAAAAAGATAACAAATACGTTCGTTTTCAATTATTTTTTCGTTTAATTTGCTAATTTGGATGCAAAGATACCGTTTCATAAAAATATACTGTTAAATTTGTTCATCCAAAAACAATTCATCACTGATCTGAGGAGATGTGTACCGACCTTAAAATTTACTTTTTAAACCCCGAAAAATGATTGAAACAGGCTTTACCCTTAGCTGGATTGATTACACTGTAATGATTGTTTATTTCGCTTTTGTGCTTGGCATTGGCTGGGCCCTGAAGCGTTATATGAAAGATGCCAACGCGTTTCTCGAAGCCGGCCGGTCGATGCCGGCATGGGTTGCCGGGCTGGCATTCATCTCCACCAACCTCGGCGCCCTCGAAGTGATGGGCATGACGGGTTCAGGCGCGAAATACGGCATGCTCACCACCCATTTTTACTGGATAGGAGCAATTCCCGCCATGGTGTTCCTCGCTCTCTTCATGATGCCGTTCTATTACGGGTCAAAAGCACGGTCGGTGCCGGAATACCTGAAACTGCGGTATGATGAGAAAACCCGCGGGCTGAATGCCATCCTTTTTGCCGTGATGACCATCCTCGCCTCAGGGATTTCGATGTATGCACTGGCCATCCTGATGGAAAAGGTGCTTGGATGGAACTTCCACCTGAGCCTGGTGCTGTCGGCAGCCATCGTGTTGGGATACACCTACCTGGGCGGCCTCTCCTCGGCCATTTACAACGAAGTACTCCAGTTTTTCATCATCGTGATCGGGCTGTTGCCCATCGTGCTTTTATGCATGAAAGATCTTGGGGGCTGGTCGGGCCTCGAACAGCAACTCGCCCCGATCGTTTCAAACATGTCACCGCATAAGTATGCGCCCGATACCTGGACTACCACCTGGAAATACACCGGGTCCGCTGCGGCCAACCCGCTGGGCGTTGAGTGGTACGGGATTGCCGCCGGCCTAGGGTTCGTGCTCTCCTTTGGCTACTGGTGCACCAACTTTCTGATCGTTCAGCGCGCCATGTCGGCCGAATCGGCCACCGCCGCCAGGAATACCCCGCTGATCGGCGCCATTCCCAAGATGTTCATCCCGTTTCTCATCATTGTTCCCGGTATTGCCGCCCTCGTGCTGCTTAACAAACATGGCTCAGGGTTTACGCTTCCTGAAATTTCCCCGGGCCATTACAACTACGACTATACGATCATCGCGCTGTTGAAACAGTATCTCCCCGCCGGTGTGCTCGGCCTGGGCATCACTGCCCTGCTGGCCTCGTTCATGTCGGGCATGGCAGGCAACGTCTCTGCGTTCAACACCGTGTGGACCTATGATATTTATCAAAGCTACATTCGCCCGGTGACTGACGATAAGGAAGGTGATTCGCAACACTATCTTAAAGTTGGCAGGATGGCCACCATTTTCGGGGTTATCGTGAGCATCGCGGCAGCTTACCTGGCCAGCCTGTTCGGAAACATCATGGATTTCCTGCAAACGATCTTCTCCATGATCAATGCACCGTTGTTTGCAGTTATTTTCCTGGGGATGTTTTGGAAACGCACCACGGGCCACGCCGCCTTCACCGGATTGCTGGCCGGCTTTGTGATCGCGCTGTTGCACCATGGGCTTACAGTACCCGAAGGAGCTGCAACCCTTGTCAAAGGAGGATGGATTGCCAACCTGCATACCTATCCTGTTGAAATGGCCCAGAACTTCTGGACGGCAATTTTCGCTTTCACCACCAGCGCGGTTGTCACTGTTGTACTGTCACTGCTTACCAAACAGCAAAAAACCGATGAGGACCTGAAAGGCCTTGTATATTCGCTTACGCCAAGGATGGGCGTTGAGCAGGTGCCCTGGTACCAGCGCTCAACCACCCTTGCCATCCTGGTACTCAGCATAGGGACCGTACTTACTATATGGTTCTGGTAAAATAATGCAGGATTGCAGGAATGCAGGAATGCAAACAATGTAGGCAATGCAAACAATGTAGGCAATGCAAACAATGCATGGGAATTAAAAATTGAAAATTTTTAGAGATGGAAATATGCAACAAAGACTTGGCCAACCGTCCACTTGTACACCTGTTCACATATTCACCCGTTCACATGTCCACTTGTCCACCTGTCCACCTGTCCACCTGTCCACCTGTCCACCTGTCCACCTGTCCACCTGTCCACCTGTCCACCTAATCACCCGTTTACTAACCTAAAAATTCAATCACCATTATGGGCATAGATATTAAGTTCCCGATCGGTCTGATGTTTTCAATTCTCGGACTATTGCTGACCATCTTTGGATTAATAACTAGCAGCGATACCGTTATGTATACCCGGTCGCTGGGTATTAACGTCAATCTCTGGTCCGGCATGGGCATGCTGACCTTCGGGCTGCTCATGCTCTTCCTGGCCTGGAGAAGTAAGAAACCTAAAACTCCCTGAGATGAACCAGGTTCAGCGGGCGTTTCTTAAAACCCCGATTGGTTTTATCGACATAGAAGGCTCCGAAGCAGGCATCCGCAGCTTGTATTTCCTCGATTTCCGGGTTAAGATCCATCGTGTGCCTTCATGCCTGAAACCCTGCGTGGAGCAATTGGAGGAGTATTTTGCCGGGACACGGCACGCGTTCGACCTGAAGCTTGACCTCCAGGGAACCCCGTTCCAGCTAAAGATATGGAATGAATTGGTGAATATTCCTTATGGGACAACCATCTCATACGCTGAGCTTGCGCGAAGGATAGGAAAAGTGCATGCACCCCGCGCTATTGGCGGGGCGAATGGGAAAAACCCGGTATCAGTCATCGTACCTTGTCATCGCGTGATCGGGCAGAGTGGAAAACTTGTTGGGTACCGTGGCGGACTTACACGAAAAAAATGGCTCCTGGAACATGAGCATGCCTTTGCCCAGCGGGACCTGTTTTATGGAAAACTTTAGCACTCAAAGGAATTTTTGATTGTCTTGTTTTGTTTCAATACGGCTGATCTTAAACTCAAACCCTTCAGCGTGAAAAAGGTAACGTGGCTCTTATGCTTACTGGTTAGCATGCATGTAAACCTGTATGCACAAGGCAACATACAAAAACTGGTATTTGACCCGGTGAATCCATTCGAAATAAATGGTATAGCTGCTCAAAAGCCAGGAGCCTTGTCTTTTCTCCGGTCACAGCCTCTTTTTTCGGTACTTGTTGACAGTGTTCGGCTATTTTCATGCAAAGAAGCGCGGCTTGCCGGTGATACGCTTTTTTTCACGCTGGCCGACAGCATGCCCTGCTGGGCCGCCAGGGTGAAGAATTTCAAGCCCGGTTTAAAGATTATCATTCACTTAACAAATGCAGGAAAAGGGAAGCACCGGCTCGAAAACCTGGTACCACTGGGTGAGGGAAGCGACAGGGTATACATCACGGCCGGCGGGTCCAGGCAATGGCCGCAGTATCTCTGCCGTTCGCGTTTATACCGGCCCGGCTATGGCCCGGTGGGGGTGATCCTCCCTGATAATGCCTGGCATATGGGGTTCACCGATTACAGGATGAATGATAGTTTATCAGTGGTTGCACTTGCCAGAAGAGGCCAACGCGATAAAGACAAAACCGAGATTGACCGCTGGTCGGTGACCTTGAAACCCGGAGGATGGGTCGAATACGCCCTCTACATTGATACGCATGCCGGCGAATGGCACAACGGGCTTAAAATGATGTTCCAGGACCGGTGGCTATATGACCTGCCAGTGTTCAACAACAGCATGTTCGAACGCAGGGACCTTAGCTGGATGCGCAATACGTACATTATGCTGCTCCAGTTTGCCTGGGATAAGAAATACTATGACTATTCTGGGAAGAGGTACACTTTTTACGACAATTTACATGAATTCGATTCACTCACAGGGGGAACCGATATTTACACGCTTTGGCCGACGTGGCCGAGGCTCGGGCTTGACCAGCGCAACCAGTGGGACATGTACCGGGATCTTCCCGGGGGATTGACAGAACTGAGAAACCAGGTTGATTTTGCCCATAAAGAAGGAAAAAAGTATTTCATCTCCTTCAACCCCTGGGATGAAGGAACCCGGAAAGAAGACCAGTTGAAGGGGATGGAAGATCTGCTGAGGGAAACCAGCGCCGATGGGGTGGTGCTGGATACAAAAGGCGAATCCAGCAGGGAACTCCAGGCGGCTGCCGACAAGGTTAAACCGGGCATTATCATGTACAGCGAAGGAATGGCTGTTCCAAAGGATATGCCGGGAATCGTAAGCGGGCGGGTTCACGATGCGCTGGTACTGCCGCCCCTGCTGAACCTCAATAAACTGATCAAACCCGATTTTGCCATCTTCAGGGTACTGCAACTTGCCGACGACCGCCTGCACCGCGAGCTTGCCATGGCGTTTTTCAACGGGTACGGGGTGGAGATCAACACCATGCGGCCCGGTCGCCCGGCATGGATCCTGGAAGAATACGAATACCTGGGCCGTACAACAAAAATCCTGAGGGAGAATAATTCGGTTTTTCACAATTCCAATTTTTTCCCGTTGGTGAACACCCTGGTTGATTCGATCTATGTCAACCGTTGGGAATCTCCGGCAAAGGTGGTCTTCACCATATATAGCGCCTTACCGGGAGGGCATGGCGGTGGACTGTTTGAAACAGGGTACATCCGTTATGATCACCATATCCTGGATTTATGGAATCACCAGGAGATCACGCCTGAAGTAAAAAACGGTAAGCTGATCATCCCGGTGAAAATTGATCCGTTTGATCATGCCTGGCTATATACCCGCAGGGAAGGGAATGTCGGTTGTGTTGCAATATTCCCCAGGTTGCTGAAAGTCATTGCCTTCGGCGAAAATTTATCTGTCAAAGCATCGAAAGGGGATAAGATCACGATCACCACCGGAAATCCTTCCTACTCATCTGTGTTGCATGTTGCGCCTGTGACCGGGAAAGTCCTCTCCTTAAAACAGTTTATCACCGGTACCCCGCAGAAAATTGTCGTTCAGCTGTTCGAAAAAACCGAACTGCTCGATGAAGCCGTGGTAACCATCGGCCCTGAACCTGCCGGCAGAAATTCAAAACCCCGGGAACGGAAAATCCCTGTAAAAGAAACACCTGCAACCGGCGTTCCGGTACTTGTAACGAAACCTGGTTTATCGCCTGCCGTAAAAACGGCTCCTGCAGGGATGGTGGAGATCCCCGCGGGAAAATTCAGGTTTTATGCCAAACGTGATTCAAATGCCCTGGAACCCTTTATCCCTTTTCCTGATTTCACCGATACCGTGGTTGTTGCGATGCCCCGCTTTTTCATGGATATCACGCCGGTAACCAATGCCAAATACCAGGAATTTATTATACAAACATCTTATAAACCGCATGATACGATAAATTACCTGAAGCATTGGATTAATGGTATTCCGGCTGATGGAGCGGGAAGTTTGCCGGTGGTTTACATAAATCTGGATGATGCAAAAGCTTATGCAACGTGGGCGGGCAAGCGCCTTCCGACCGAGCGGGAGTGGCAGTATGCGGCGCAGGGAAACGATATGCGGAAATACCCCTGGGGCAATCAACCAGACTCATCAAAGTGTAATTTCAACCTGAATGTGCCGACCCCGGTTGATAGGTTTTCCGGCGGCGCCAGCCCTTTTGGCGTTCTCGATCTGATTGGCAATGTTTGGCAGATGACTGCCGATATTTACGACAATGGAAGCTACTATTTCAACATTATCCGCGGCGGCAGCTATTATCACCCAACGCAAAGCATCTGGTATGTCACCGGGGGGCCTGTGCCAGCTCATCATCCTGAAATGCTGCTGCTCATCGCCCCGGGCCTCGACCGCAACGCCACGGTAGGTTTCCGCTGCATAAAGGACAGCGAATAGCAATTTCGCTACCTCACTACCTCGCTACCTCTCAGGGCATCATACAACACCTCCACCGGATGCAACGCCTTCCTCCCGGTTCCATCCATAATTTGGTGGCGGCACGAAGTACCTGGTGCTGCAATGATCACTTGCTGAGCCGCTTTCCTGACTTCCGGAAAAAGCACCAGTTCGCCCACCTTCATTGAAACATCATAGTGCTCCTTTTCATATCCGAATGCCCCTGCCATGCCGCAACATCCCGATTTGATTTCCTCAACCTTGTAATTGACTGGAATTGAAAGCATTTTTTTTGTCATGTCAGTGGATGCCAGTGCCTTCTGGTGGCAGTGGCCATGCAGCTTGACTGTAATTGGCTTGTTGGTGAACAGGTCTGACAGCGGGGTGTTTTCCCTGCCGGTCTGTGAAACATTGCGCGAAGCAAGGTTCGAAACAAATTCCTCAAACAGCAATGCATTCCTGCCCAGCTGAACTGCTGCTTCTTTCAGCGCCGGGTCGACCAGTTCGGGGTATTCATCCCTGAAGGTTAGAATGGCCGAGGGTTCGATGCCTATCAGGGGCATCCCGCCGGAGACAAGGTCTTTCAGTTTCCTGACATTTTCATTGGCCAGTTGCTTTGCCTTCCTTACCAGGCCTTTCGACAGGAATGTCCGCCCGCTTTCAGCATGATCGGGGATGATCACGCGGAAGCCAAGCGCGTTGAGCAGTTTGATGGCCTTGATACCAATGGCCACATCATTGAAATTGGTGAATTCATCCGCAAAAAGATAAACTGCGTGGTCCTGTTGTATTTCGCCTGACTTTATAAGATCATTTTCAATATGTTGCTGATTTTTCGCAGTCCATGCACGCAGCGTGGTAGAGTAAAGGAGCGGGATGTTGCGCTTTGGCGCGAAACCGAGCATGTTTTTAACAATATCGGATAAGAATTTGTTTTCCTGGAAGAAATTGAACAGGGCAGGGGCAAGGCTGCCAAGTTTATTGATAGAGGTAATGTTGGCGATGAGCCGTGAGCGAAAAGGGATACCGTTGGTATCGTAATAATGCTGGAGAAATTCAGCTTTAAGCTTTGCAATGTCCACATTGGAGGGGCATTCCGATTTACAGGCCTTGCAGGAAAGACAAAGGTCCATCACTTCGTAAATTTCCTTGTGGTCGAAAGGATTCTCTTTGGATGAATTTGTAAGAAATTCCCGCAGGATATTGGCCCGTGCCCGTGTGGTGGTCTCTTCATCCTTCACAGCCATGTACGACGGGCACATCCATCGGCCTGTAACCACCGTGTTGCGGCAGTCACCCGAACCATTGCACTGCTCTGCAGCCCGCAGGATGCCGTGGCTGGCCGAAAAGTCAAAAACGGTCGGGATATCGCGGGCTGGTTTGCCGGGTTCGAACCGAAGAGAGGAATTCATCTTCGGCGTATCTGTTATTTTATTGGGGTTGAAGATGTTGCCAGGGTCCCAAACCCCTTTGATCTCCCTGAAGAGTTCATAATTTTCCTTCCCGAGCATAAGCGGGATAAATTCACCACGAAGCCGCCCGTCGCCATGCTCGCCCGAAAGCGAGCCGTTGAACTTCTTAACGAGTTTGGCAGTTTCAAAAGCAACCGTATGAAAAAGTTCAACATCGGCCGGGTCTTTGAGGTTCAACACCGGTCGAAGGTGCAGTTCCCCGGAACCCACATGCGCGTAGTAAACACAGTTGAGCCCGAGAACGGCAAGCATCTTGTCAAATTCTTCGATGTACCCGGGCAAAACATCCGGGCTCACCGCGGTATCCTCCGTTACGGGAACCGGCTTCCGGTCGCCGGGATAGTTTGAAAGTACACCCAGCCCGGCCTTTCGCAAATCCCAAACCTTTTTGACATCCGGCGGGAAGACAATCGGGAAGTGATATCCGAGGCCTTCCAGGCACAATGCAGCTTCCAGCCTGCGGTAGATATCCATGATCTCCTCCCTTGTTTCACGGGCGAATTCGATGATCAGGATAGCACCGGGATCCCCTTCGATGAAAAACCGGTTTTGCCGCTGGGTGATGTTATCTTTGGTGCAATCCATGATCGCCTTGTCCATGAGCTCGACCGAGCCCGGGTCGAACCTGAGGGCGACAAGGTTGGCTTTCAACGATTCGGCAATGGTATGGCAATGCACGCAAATAAGCGCTTTCTCCTTCGGCGGCAGCGGAACCAGGTTCAGTTTGATCTCGGTCATGAACATCAGGGTACCTTCAGAACCGGCGATAAGCTTTGAGAAATTGAAGCAGGGAAGCTCCTTCGTTCCGTCTGCTCCGCTTTTTGTGAATGGCCTGCTCTCCAGCAGGAGGTCGAGCGCATATCCCGTATTCCTGCGGTGAATGGAAGGATCGGGATATTCCCTGCGGATGTTTTCCTGGTTTACCGGGTTTGACAGGATATCGTTAATCTGCCGGTATATCTTGTTTTCCAATGCATCGCCTGTGAGTTTTGCGCTAAAATCTTCCGCAGAAAGATCCCTGAATTCTACCTCCGAACCATCGCTCAGGAATCCTTTCACCGAGATGACGTGGTCGCGGGTGCTTCCGTACAGGATGGAGTGTGCGCCGCAGGAGTTGTTCCCGACCATGCCGCCCATCATGCACCTGCTTGAAGTGCTGGTTTCTGGCCCGAAGAAAAGCCCCGCCTTTTCGGCAATTTTGTTCAGCTCATCCAGAATCACCCCCGGCTGCACACGCACCCAGTGTTCTTCAACATTGAGTTCCAGGATACCGGTCATGTAACGCGATACATCGGCTACCAGTCCCTGCCCGACAACCTGCCCGGCCAGGGAGGTGCCGGCTGTTCTTGGTATAAGCGGAATGTTTTCGGTCCGGGCAAAACGAATAAGGTTCTGAATGGCACCGGGAGTTTTCGGGCGGGCCACGCCCAGCGGGATCTCCCGGTAGGCTGAAGCATCCGTTGCATAAAGCAGCCGCTGGGTCTCCCCGGTAAATATATCACCTTCAAAATCAGGCCTGAATTCATCAATCTTCTTAAGAACTGTATTTAAATCCATTGTCGTCGTTTCAAAGTTTTTTCATCTGCAGTGGAAGTAGCCCTGTTATTTCATGGTCTTTAACAGGTCAAACCAGGCCGGAGAGCTTTTTAGCGGCTGAAACTCTGGTTGATCGTTCATTCTTTGCTTGTCGGTAAAGCCTTTTACTAGTGCAACCTGCAACTGTTTCATTGCACGATCATCTTCAGAACGCCCTGCAAGAATAATAGCCCTCATATAGTTGGGTTCAGGATTTGGTGGATCTGCCACCTCGTAAACAGCAATGGTTTTTTCGGCGTCGCTGTATTCATGATGCAGCATGACTGCGCTGGCCAGCGAGTAGCAATAGAGGCTGAGAAAGGCCTTTAGCCTGGCGTTCATCAGGGTATCCTCAGGGTTTTTTCCCTTCATGTTCCTGCTGTCCATCAGGGCAACCCTGGTTTTCCACCAGCCAAGATCTTTGGATAACAGGGATTTTTCCAGCACATCCTGTTCTTCCATCTCCTTTTTCATGATCGTTTCACGATAACCGACCTGCTTTGCATAAAAAGGCTCTTGTTTTATGCTCTCCAGTTGTTTTTCGAACTTTCCTGCAGGGACCAGCCCACTGGCAAACTGAATGGCTTCCCTGCAGGCATTTGCAGCTGCAAGGAGATGATTCTGATGGATATAACCTTTAATTCGTGTATCAAACCCTGCCATAATCCCTGTGATCATATCGTTGTTTTTGCCGAGATTTCCGTCTCGCATGGCATTCAGGGTGATCCACCCGAAACCTTCCTCCATGACTTCACAGGGCGGCCAGGCATGCGGCCCCGGGAAGGTTGTGATAAAATGCCTGATCCCTGCGCGTGTCATCTCTTCATCAAGCCGCAACATCTCGAACATATTGAAATCGGCAGTTCCTGCGATGCCGAAATAATCGAATTTACGCCCTACCGACGGCGCGCCACCCGGTAACCCGGCCCCGCAGCCAATTACTCCCTTAATGCAGGGATATGTTCCGGCCGCAATGGCAGCAACCCGCGAGCCTCCTGAAAAACCGGATACATAGATCCTCGCCGTGTCGATGGGATACACGGTGATCTCCTTCATGACGGATGACAGGATGCCGTTTATTTCAGGAATAGAGAGCCCGTTTTTGGCATTGTTTGATCCCACCAGGATGATCTGGTACCTGTCGGCCAGTTCCCTGTATTTCCTTACCGGCAGCAATCCAGAACCATGCGGGTCGAACAGCACCATGACCGGGAGCAGGCTTTTCACCGGCGGCGCGCCGGTCTTGTCTTTATCCTGTACGGCAGTGGCAGGTGAAGGGCCAGGTATATACAAAGCATAGGAGATATCCTTATCAGTGAATCCCGTGATATTTTCATGGATCATACCGGTAGCAGGTAAAACAATGGGCCTGTCAATTTTTTTAGTTGACCGGGAGGAGCACGATACGGATACGCCCAGTAGGCACAAGAGTAAAGGAATTTTGAACGACCCGTTCATTTTTTATAAAAATTGGTGGATTCAAAGATTTTATCGGCTGATTTGGCAATGAATCCGCTGTAAAGGTTTCCATTTTCGTCGGGATAGCGTTTTGCAAACTCATAGTAGCAACCAGGGATTTCAAAATTGCCTTCGGCAAACTGAAAAGAAACCATTCCTGCCCTGATGCTAGACTGTTCCAGCAACTCTGCCGGGGTTCCCTGGATCTCGCCTCCGGCATCGTTCAACAAAAATCCATGAGACTTTAAGAAAACGTTCACTTTTTCAACTGAGTCAAGGTTTTTAAGTCGGTTTACGCTGACCGTGAAATGGTTGGCACAAAATCCATTCACATAGAGCCATGCTGCATATTCTGATTCGTCGCGCAGTTTTTCATAAATGGTGTAGGATGGCAATCCTGAGACATTCCCGGCCAGGACCAGGTCATCCGAATCATACACCGATGTAGGTATGGCCTTAATCCACCCGGCCACTGTTTCCTGCAGGAACGGGCTGAATTGTTCGACCAGCAATTCGCTGATGAAGACGCGCGGGGCTTCCTTATCCGTTTTATGCTCGAAATGCCGGGCGTACAGTTTTTTTGCTTCAAAATGGTAATCGCCCCTGAATTTATAACCGTATTTTAGGAAAACTTTTGCCAGCTGATTAACCCCGATGGCCGGATTTCTATAGGTCCTGAATGCGACATGGTCGTTCAATACGGTTTCCCCCCCGGCCACGAACAAATTAAAAATCTCCAGTGTTGAAGGGTTCTTTGTAGTATATTCCTTCCATAACCGGTTAAAAAGATCAGTATAATACATACGCTTTTGTTTTGTGATCAAAATTACGCAAAAGATTGGTATCAGGATTACCGGGGAATCAGTCGTCAGTTAAAATGGCATATTTTGACAAGTAATTATCATTCATGTAATTAAGGTGTGATGACCGGGAGGAAATCGTGGAAAATAGTTGATTATCTTCAATTTGCCTATATTTGCACTTATTTACACGTTGTGGTACCTCATTACGGAGAAACATATCCCGCCAGGAGGTGCTAATAAAATTTGTCCAGCAAACTATGAATAGTTCAACCATACCTTCTGCTTTTGATGAAAAGGCTGATAATCCGCCACTTATTCCTTTCCCGGTTTTCCTCGCCGAGCTGAAAGGGCAACTCCACAAAGTTTTCTATAACTACCCGGATCATGATCCGTTTGGCGGCAAACGCGGCGTGCCGGATGTTGTGATAAGTGAAATTATGTCGCGTAACCCGCTGTCGGTCAGCATTCCAGTTGCAAACGGGGGCAGGGGAGGCCACATCAGTGAAATTCTTGCGGTGCTTTCAGCAGCATCGTATGAGTCGCTTTCCATGGCATTAACCATCGGGATCAATTCCGCATTGTTTATTCAGCCTGTTGCCAAATATGCTGACGAGGCCGTCAGGAAGGCGGTTTTTGACACTTTTTTAAAGGAGCAGGATATGGGGGGGCTCATGATCACCGAGCCCGATTATGGGAGCAATGCACTCCACATGCAAACCTGCTATGAGGTTGGGGGCGACCATTATCACATCAACGGAACAAAACACTGGGCCGGTCTCACCGGCTATGCCAGGTATTGGCTGCTTACTGCGCGGGAACGGGCAGCCAGCGGTGATCTGAAACGAGATATCCAGTTTTTTATTTGTGATGTGAAAAGTCCCGGCCAGCAGATTGTGGTTGAAGAGTTGTTTGACAATCTGGGATTGCACCAGATACCCTACGGACGAAACAGGATCGATGTGCTGGTCCCAAAGATTAACAGACTGGAACCACAAACATCCGGAATAAATATCCTGCTTGACCTGCTTCACCGAAGCCGGTTGCAGTTTCCCGGGATGGGCCTTGGCTTCATACACAGGATGATGGATGAAGCCCTGCAACATTGCAAGCAAAGGTGGGTTGGCGGGAAAAGCCTGTTTGAATACGACCAGGTTCAGAAACGCCTGTCGTACCTGCAGGCCTCCTTTACTATTTCTTCGGCCATGTGTGCCTACAGTTGCGATAAAGCCGCGCTTGAAAACGATCTCTCGTCGGGCGGACTGGTGCCAAATTCCTTTAAAAGTGTGGTTACGGACATGATGCAATCGGCAGCACAGTCGCTTGTACAACTGGTAGGTGCAAAAGCATACCGTTTTAATCACATAGGTGCACGCGGTATTATTGATTCCCGTCCATTCCAGATATTTGAGGGCTCAAATGATATCCTGTATACTCAGATTTCGGAGAGCGTGGTAAAAATGATGAAAAAGGCGAAGGAAACCAACCTCTACCAATTTTTGGTAAAATATCCTGCTACCGGCAACAGTGCCGGATCTATACGGAATTTCCTTGATTTTGAACTCAACATGCAGTTGCCGCAGCGTAAACTCATTGAGCTGGGGCAGGTAATCGGGCGCATCGTTTCGATGGATGTGGTGATGGTCCTTGGCACGAAGGGCTTCCGGAACGATCTTGTTGAAAATGCTTTGGCGGTTTTGCGCAGTGAAATTGCAGGTTTAATGGGCCAGTTCCGCGTCAGCGACAATACCATGGTCATCGAAGATTACCAGCAGGACAGCTCCTGGTTGAACTTCTCCGCCGCAACCTGACCACCCTCACCCTTTCACTCCATTACCCTGTCACCGTGTCACCCGTTCACACGTTTACCCATTCATCTGTTTACAACCCAAATCGGCTATTGTATACTCATGGTAATGACGTGAAGATTAATTTTCTGTAAAATAATTAACAATTAATTGTTAAAATTCTTTATTTTTGTTAAACTTTTCGAAAGAGATAAACAGACAATAAGTTGAAAATAAACATGAGGGCTGCTCTGCATGTTTATATATAATATAAAGAAACCGAGTATGGAAAAAATTCTGATAATTGACGACGAACAGATTTACCGCACGATGTTGAAGCACACCCTGATAAAGGAAGGATATACAACCATAGAAGCTGAAAACGGGGAGGTCGGGCTCGCACTGGTACGATCTGAACATCCTGACCTTGTGCTCACTGATTTCCGGATGCCAGGTATGGACGGACTTGAGGTCCTGTCTGAAATTCACAAGGTGGATCCGAGACTTCCTGTTGTCTTATTCACTGCCTTTGGCGATGTTTCGCTAACCATTAAGTCAATCCAGGTTGGAGCGTTCGATTTTCTTGAAAAGCCTTTCAACCCGGTCCAGTTAAAGATAACTGTTCACAATGCACTGAATTCAGTAAGGTTAAGCAACAGCCTTAATGAAGTCCTCGAAAATGGTGTTTCCGGCGACACCATGCTGGAGGATAACATCCCGATGGGGAAGACACTGCAGATGAAAGAGATATTCAAAAATATCGGCCGTATATCCCTGAACAAGGTTAATGTGCTGATACAGGGAGAAACCGGTACAGGAAAAGAACTGATAGCACGGCTTATCCACTATGCCGGCAACACGCGTGTCAACCCGTTTGTGGTATTAAACTGCAGCACGCTTTCTGAATCGTTGCTTGAAAGTGAGTTGTTTGGACAAGTAAAAGAATCCTTTACTGGCAACCTTCATGAAAAAAAGGGCAAACTGGAGCTTGCGGGCGATGGTACCATATTTTTAAGTGAAATTGCCGACATTTCCCTGAACACCCAGGTGAAATTATTAAGGGTGATCCAGAACCTTGAATTCGAAAAAGTCGGCGGCCAGGAGACCATTGAAATGCACGCCCGGATCATTGCCTCAACCAGTCACGATCTGGAAGCTCTTGTTAAGGAAGGGAAGTTCAGGGAAGATCTCTATTACCGGCTCAAAGTATTTACTATCTCGTTGCCGCCTTTGCGTGAAAGAAGGGATGACATGAGAGATCTGGTGATCCATTTCCTGCATAAACTCAACAAGAGGCTAAATAAAAACGTGATCAAAATCGGCGACGGCGTCATTGAAATGCTCCAGGCACATGAATGGGCCGGGAACCTGCGTGAACTGGAAAATACCATCCTTCAGGCCATTGTGATGTCGAAAAGCGATGTGCTGGAAAAAGATAATGTCACCCTGAATAAACTTCAGCAAACGAATATCATTCCGGATAACATGCCTAAACTGAGATCGCTTGCTGATCTTGAGAAATATCATATCGAGCGGATACTCAACGAAGTGAAGTGGAATAAAGTAGAGGCTTCGCGTATCCTTGAAATTACCAGGCCTACCCTGAATGCCAAAATTGAAAAGTACGGGTTGATGAGAAACAACTAGGAGGATAAGCCTTCATTTTTATTTTTACCCGAACCAATTTGACCCGGTAATCCGCCTGACGGATTACCGGGTTTACTGTTTTTTGTGGATACCCGCTTAATAAAGTGGTGAATCATAACACTTAATCCTGATTTGGGCTTGGTCGGTAAATTATTTCTTCCTATCTTTGCACCCCATTTTTGTAGGGGAAAATGGATACCGTTCTTTATATAATTCCCTGACAGTTAATTAAATGTTAAATCCGGTGGTGCCAAAGCACTGCCACAAAGCAAAATTGAATGACTCCTGAAGAAACCAATGAGAACATGGAGCAGAATGCTGAACCCATTGTTGATCAAAATGTGAACACCGAATCCGAAGTTCCTGCCGTCGAAGAAGTTGTAGCAGAAACTATTGCTGAACCTGTTACTGAGGTAGTTGCAGAACCCGTTGCTGAGGAAGTTGCAGAACCTGTTGCAGAGGTTGTTGCAGAACCCGTTGCAGAGGTCGTTGCAGAACCTGTAGCAGAAGTTGTTGCAGAACCGGCAGCCGAAGTTGTTGCTGAACCCGCGCCAGAACCTGTAAAAGTACCCAGGGCAAAACCTGTTGCTCCTGTAGCTCCGGCTGATTTTGACTGGGATGCTATCGGAAAAAAGCATGAAATTTATTCCAACGACGAACGCCGCAAACTGGAAGAGGCATACGATCAGACGCTCCGCGCCATCCAGGATCACGAAGTGATTGAAGGGACTGTTGTCACCATGACCAACCGCGAAGTGATCGTCAACATCGGCTTCAAAAGCGATGGCGTGATCCAGATCAATGAATTCCGCTACAACCCTGAGCTGAAAATCGGTGATAAAGTTGAAGTTTACATCGAAAACCAGGAAGACACCAGCGGACAGCTGCTCCTTTCCCACAAAAAAGCACGCATCCTGAAATCATGGGAACGCATCAACGATGCATATGAAAAACAGGAGATCATCAAAGGTTATGTCAAATCACGCACCAAAGGCGGTCTTATTGTCGATATCTTCGGCATTGAGGCTTTCCTCCCGGGTTCCCAGATCGATGTGAAGCCCATCCGCGATTATGACGTTTTCGTTGATAAAGTCATGGAATTCAAGGTTGTGAAGATCAATCATGAATACAAGAACGTGGTAGTTTCGCACAAAGCCCTTATCGAAGATGAACTCGAAGCCCAGAAAGCTGAAATCATCAAGAAACTGGAAAAAGGACAGATCCTCGAAGGTACGGTCAAAAACATCACCAGTTATGGTGTGTTTGTCGACCTTGGCGGCGTAGACGGCCTCATCCACATTACCGACCTCAGCTGGGGCCGTATCAACCATCCTGAAGAGATCGTAAAACTCGATCAGAAAATCAAGGTGGTTATCCTCGATTTCGATGAAAACAAGAAACGCATTGCCCTCGGTCTGAAACAACTTACCCCGCATCCATGGGATTCGCTTGATCAGAATCTCAAGATTGGTGATAAAGTCCAGGGAAAAGTGGTTGTTATCGCTGATTATGGCGCATTTGTGGAAATTACCACCGGCGTTGAAGGCCTGATCCACGTGTCTGAAATGTCATGGTCGCAGCACCTGCGTACCGCCCACGATTTCCTCAAGGTCGGCCAGATCGTGGAAGCTGTCATACTCACACTCGACCGCGAAGAGCGCAAGATGTCGATGGGTATCAAACAGCTTATCCCGGATCCCTGGGCAAACATCAGGGAAAAATACCCCCTCAAATCGAAACATACGGCTACCGTTCGCAACTTCACAAACTTCGGCATCTTTGTCGAACTGGAAGAAGGTGTTGATGGCCTGATCCACATTTCCGACCTGAGCTGGTCGAAAAAGATCAAGCATCCTGCCGAATTCACCAAAATCGGTGAAACCATCGATGTGATGGTTCTGGACGTGGATGTTGAAAACCGCCGCCTCAGCCTCGGTCACAAACAACTGGAAGAGAACCCCTGGGATGTCTTTGAAAACGTTTTTGCTGTTGGTTCAGTTCACCTCGGAACCATCGTAAGCCTGAGCGACAAAGGCGCGATCATTGCGCTTCCCTACGGTGTTGAAGGTTTTGCACCGCTCCGCCACCTCGGCAAGGAAGATAACACCCTGGCAAAGGAAGAAGAAGCAATGGATTTCAAGGTGATCGAATTCTCGAAAGAGAATAAGAAGATCATCCTTTCCCATAGCAAAATCCACCAGGATGTTGCCAATGCCGAGAAGAACAAGGAGGCCAAAACCGGCCTGAAAAAGGAAAGCGATACCAAGAAGGCAGTCAAAAAACTCAAGGATAACCTGGAGAAAACGACCCTTGGCGATATCGATGCCCTTGCAAACCTCAAAGCTGACATGGTGAAGGCCGAAAACCTGGCACGTGACGCCAAACCGGCACAACCGGAAGCAGAAGCCGAAGCTGAACAGGCCGGTGAAGAAGCTGAGACCGAATAGTTCATCATGACTTTCTCGTTGACCGTGCTGGGCAGCAATGCAGCAATCCCGGCAAACAACAGGAACCTAAGCGCTCATTTGCTCAATGCAAATGAGCGCTTCTTTTTGATAGATTGCGGAGAAGGCACCCAGTTTCAACTCAGAAGGTACCACATCTCCATGCAGCGGATAAAGCGTATTTTTATCAGCCACCTGCATGGCGATCATTTTTTTGGACTGATCGGACTGCTCAATTCCATGCACCTGCTCGGCCGCAAGGAAGAGTTGCATCTCTACGCCCCCCCTGCATTGACTGAAATCCTCGATATCCAGATGGAAGCGTCGCAAACCACCCTTAATTTTCCGCTTCTTTTCCATCCGCTCCGGTTTGATCAGTACGATCTGCTATACGAGGATGGCAAAATTTCTGTTCACAGTTTTCCGCTCAAACACAGCATCCCTACCTGCGGTTTTATCTTTCGGGAAAAAAATCCCCCCCGCAAAATCCCGGTTGCCCGTTCGTATGCTTATTGCAGCGATACCGCCTACTGCGAACAGATCATCCCTTATATAAGCGAAGCAGGGCTTCTGTACCATGAAGCAACGTTCATGCAGGACCTGGCTGCAATTGCTGCCGACAAACTGCATGCAACTGCAGCTGAAGCGGCAGCCATCGCACTGAAAGCGGGGGTGAAAAAGTTGCTCATTGGTCATTTCTCGGCCCGGTATGAAGACATTGAACCCCTGCTGGCCGAAGCCCGGTCCGTTTTCCCGGAAACTTTCCCTGCCGAAGAGGGAATAATTGTCAATATCTGAAAGCATCTGTTTTTTTTACCTAATTTTGCTTTGAACTTGTTGCTGGTTCGCCGGGCTATATTCCGCAGCCTTTGTCATCGGGGGCCATGCGGACAGTGTCTCATAACTTCCGGGAGAAAAGCGATACACCATAAATCTGAAAAATGCTATGAAAACACTACTGAATCTGCTGTTTACCTCACTGCTTATTATTGCCACCATTTCTGCTTGCAAGAAAGATAATAATACCATTTATACCTCATCCGGACCTTTTGCCAATGGAGCGTTTATCTCCAACGAAGGCACCTACGGTATCAATAATGCTTCGGTCAGCTACTACGATTTTGCTGGAGATTCTGTCAGAAACTCGATTTATACGGTTGTCAACCATCACACACTCGGCCAGGTATTACAGTCGGTTTACATCGGCAACGGCAAGGCATATATGGTGTTGAACATCTCGGATACGGTCAGGGTAGTCACAGTGGATGATTTTAAATCCACCGGTTACATTACCGGGCTTAACTCGCCCAGGTTCATGACCTCCTATAATAACAAAGGCTATATTACCCAATGGGGCGAGAGCGGCGTTGTCAAAGTGGTTGATCTGAGTACCTATGCCATTCTTAAAACCATTAAAGTGGGTACCGGGCCCGAAGCAGCAGTTGCCGCTGGAGGAAACATCTTTGTTTGCAATGGCGGTGCTTACGATGTTGACTCCACCATCTCAGTCATCAACACCGCAAACGACAATGTCCTCCAGACCATCCAGGTAGGACATAACCCCAAGGAAGTGGTTGTTGATAAAAACAGCAACCTGTGGGTGATCTGTTACGGGTATGTCAAATATGATTCAAATTTCAACATCGTCCTGGAAACTCCATCGAAACTGGTGAAGTTATCAGGAGAAGCCCCATACCAGAAACTTGGCGAATTTATCATTTCCCCAACGCAGCATCCTCAGCACATTGATATCAGTCCTGATAAATCCACGATATACTATGGCGGAGGATTCGGCTACGCCGGTATTTTTGCCATGAGCATCACTGCGTCCACGTTACCGGTCGCTCCGCTTACGGAATCCAAGATGTTCTACGGATTCAATGTTAACCCCGGCAACGGTGATATTTATGCCCTTGACGCGGGCGATTTTACAAATCCTGGAAAGCTATTCCGCTACGGTGCACAGGGAAACCTGATCAGGCAATATACCGTGGGCGTAGCGCCGAATGGGGTGGCCTTTAATTAGGAGGAGGCGAGGTAGCGAGGTAGCGAGGTAGCGAAATAATGAAATGGTGAAATTGTGAAATGGTGAAATTGCAAAATGGTAAAATTGCAAAATGGTAAAATTGCAAAATGGTAAAATTGCAAAATAGTAAAATGGCGAAAAATTAAAAACTTGAAAAATTCTGTTGACACAAACCTATCCACCTGCCCACCTGCCCACCTGCCCACCTGCCCACCTGTCCACCTGCCCACCTGCCCACCTGCCCACCTGTCCACCCGTCCACCTGTCCACCTGTCCACCTAATTAACAACCACCTTCACCGTTCCCGAAAATTTCCCACCGGCAACCCGGAGTATGTAGATTCCTGAAGGCAGGCTTGTTATGTCATACTCCTTTTCCATGATTTGATTTCCGATGCGATCGAGGCTGCCCGACATGACTTTGGTTCCCAGCATGTTCAGCAGTTCCATGGTGGCATGTGAAGCGGTATTCCGCACGATTAACCGTAACTTACCTGAAGCAGGGTTCGGGTAAACCGAAAAATCCTGGTCTTGCTGATGTTCGCCAATACCGACACAATCGTCGAACGAAAAAATGACATGAATGGTTGCGCTGTTTTTGCAGCCGTCCTGGCTGATTACTTCGACTGAATAGGTCTGTATGTCATAACCGATCCCGGTGGTGGCCAGGGTGATTTTTCTGCTTATGGCACCGTTTGACCAATGGTAGGTGGATCCGGGATTTCCGGCGTCCAATGTTACCGTGTCATAAATGCACACGGTGCTGTCTGCCGGTCCGAGGTTGATTTTCGGCAGAGGATAAACTACCACATTGGTATTTCCTGTTACCTGGTTGAAACCATCGTTCACAACCACGTGATAGGTGGCGGTCTCCTGTGGAATAACGACCGGATCGGCTTCGGCTGAAACAAACCCGGCGGGCTGGGATGTCCATGCATAGGTATAAATGGCAGAACCGCCTCCCGACAGGGCAAAGAGTTTAGAGGTATCTCCGAGGCACACAGCATTTGGTTCAGCCACGGGGTTGACCGAGAGGGGGCCGCCGGCAACCGACACGATGACCTGGGAGGGTAAGCTTCCGCAGCTGCTTGTCAGGTCGGTGACTTTCAAAACGTAAATGATGGTGTGGGTCATGTTCCCGGTGGAAGGATCGGGCTGTGTGGAGGTAAACCCCGGCGGGTTTGAAGTCCAGTAGTAGCCATAAGTCCCGTAACCGCCGCTTGCCGTGCCGTGAAGGGTAGTACTCGTGCCGTTGGCAATGGTGACATTTTGGCCCGCATTGGCAATGGGAACCGGGTGAACGGTTACCAGGGCGGTGTCGTATACCGAATGAATGCACACATCAGTCACCCTGACGGTGTAGGTATTGTGACCGACAGGGGGCACCAGGTTCACCGTGCTGTCGGTTCCCGGGATGTTCCATGTGTATGCGAGGGGCATGATTCCCCCCGTAGTGTTGGCCTTGAGTTCTATGCTCGCACCGAAACACAGGGTCGTGTCATGGTTCGCGGCGATGGTCATGGGTTTGTAGTCTTCAATGTAAACGGTATCCCGTTTGATAACACCATCGCATGATATTTGGTTCAGGGTCAGGATGACCGTTTTTTCGCCTTCAGTCAGGGTATCCGCTACCGGGTGAATGATCACGTTCACACTGTCGGAACCTGGCGGGAAGACCACGTTGTCGGCAATCAGGGAATAATCGGCACCGTTTACAGCCGTTCCTCCTATGGTGTAATGAACTGTGTAGGGATAATCAAGAATCGCGAGGAGTTTAAAATTGATAGCAACATCATTGCATCCTTCTACGGCTTTGTTCCCCAAGGGAGGGATGGTGCTGTTGTTGACCATGTTCACACCCGGACTGCTGAAACTGTTTTGTTCCAGGAAAACGCCGGAATCGAGAATATGGTCGACCGCATCCCCGATGGCAAGTTTGATATGATAGGTCTGGCAGGGCTGTATAGCATACCACGACGAGAAAACATGTGTCAGCCCGTCATATTGGAAATATGCTCCGCCGGTGGGATTGGTCCACCGCGAAGCGGTATTCGCACACACATTGTTGATGGTCACATACGAGCCAAGTTCACCGGGCATCCTGGCAATGTTTACGCTATTGTTGGAGAAGGTTCCGGAAATCCCGGGCCCGCTGAGGAAAAATCCGAAAGCATCATTGATCTGGTTGCAGTATTCAAAGAATTCCTCTGAACCGAACACATAGCGGAATCTCACGGTGTCGAACTGTGGTATAAAGTCGAATTCAATCACTGCCTTGTCAAAGGTGTTTGTCCCGGAGATCAGGTTAAGGTCTGGGTCGCCGCCCCCTCCCGTTGAGGACCCGGCACCGGCATTGTTGTTTGGTCCGATGGCAATGCTGGCTTTTCCCGAGGTCATCAGGATGCCGCCGGATAAACCCAGCTGACCGGTTGCCATGCCTGTGGTAGCAAAAGTTCCGACCTGGTCGGAGGTGATCAATGCAGAAGATCCGTTAAATGTCACATTGCTGATGGTAATCCCTGCCCCGACAAGGTAATTCTGAACCAGCTGCTGAGGCGTCATGTTCATGGCAGCCCCCTGCACTACAGTAAGCTGCGCGTATGAAAACATGGGCGTGAGGACCGTGCCAAGCATCAGCACACATCCCGCCAGGGTTTTAAGAAAGGATTTCAGCATATCTGAACACATTACAATGGAATGCAATTATTGATCAACCTGGTTCACAAATCTGCCAGTCTTCAGTTTTTATAAAGCCATGCATCCCTGTAAGTCTTTTTAACCTCCTTTAGTTTGGCCATTACCTCTGGCTTGGAGGAGGATTCAAAAACAGATACCCTGATCTTATCATCTTTCGTGATCACTTTTGCACCGGGATAATCCTTTTCCTTAAGCGAATTCACCAGCTTGGCTGCCGTTTCCATCGTCAGGTTTGTTTTGACAATGATGTAATAGGTTTTTACGGCAGTATCATTCCTAACGGCAGGTTCGGCAGGTACACGTGCCAGCGTGTCGGCGGGTTTTACTGCGACACTGTCGGTTTTGACCGGTTTCACTTTGGCAGGACGGGTTTTTTTTATGATGGCAGTGTGTTTGAGGGTATCCTTAACTGAGTGCCTAAGGGTATCCCTAACCAGGCGCTTCAGGGTGTCTTTTGCAGGCACAGGGGGCTTACTGCCGCATGCCCAGGCATCTCCTTCAGGATCGGGAACCTCGCCAAACCATGCACACGCATAATTCTCATAGACGGAAATCCCGATCGCATTCCATGGCTTTCCCTGCCATTTTCCGCTGTTCAGCAAAAAGCTGTTAAAATATGTTTCAGTTTTCCACACCATGAAAACGGTGTCGGTGACCAGGGGGGCGTTTTCCCAGTAAACAATCTCATAAGCCCTGGAAGGGTAAGTGGTCAGCTCGCGTGGTTTATCCCATACCGAACTCTTCTTGTTTTCATCTTTCGGATAGCAGAATGGTTTCCAAAAGCTTTGGCCTGACCATGAGTGGAAATTGCATGGGCCCTTATCCGGATGGTGAAGTGAAAGATCTTTGGCATGCAGCGAGGCAACATAGCACAACGATTTGGAAAGATGGACAGGAGGGAGGTCATAGATTTGCCTGTATTCGTTAATCCGGTTGTATAGTTCCATCACTGGCTGACTCACACAGAAGTTCACAGGAACCCGCTTCCCCTGGATTACCAAGGTTTGTCCGCCGGAGGTCACGTGAATTGATGACGTAAGCATGATGAATGCCGCCATCCTCAACAGGTGTTTGATTTTTTGTTTTTTCATTTTTTCTCTAAAGGACCATTTTGCTGGGTTGCACTAACCACAAGTTTGTTATCGGGATCCAGCAGCCTGGCGTAAAAAGCATATGCTCCAAGGTTGTTTTCAATTTTAAGCAACAGCTTGTTCCAGCCAGGCTTCAGGGCAAGCTGTATTTCAGCCTGATCAGGTTCGGCTACCCGTTCACCGAAGTAGCGATAAACCTCCTTGTCATTTAAAAAGACCTTCCCGCCATCGTCTGTTCCAATAAAAAGCGTCGCCTTGCGATTTTCCTGTGAAAAGATGTATGTAACTGCATAGCATACCACCATTTCATGGGGATTGATCTTATCGACAAGCGACAGGAGCCCGTTCTCAGGAGTTTGTACGTAAAACCAGCGGATAGGTTGCCTTCCGCCTCCCTGGTAATCTTTTTGCAGGTCCACGTTACGCTCGGGCAGGTATACTGTGTCGAGCCCGCGGCGCATTGAGCCGATCTTCCGGGGGTTGGGAAATGGTCCGATGACATACCAGTCGGGAATGTAAACACGTTTTGGTTCCATGCTGATTCCGTCGAGCCCGATGTTATAGCCTTTTGATGTTGCATCCTTACCGGTCACGACGAACTGGATCTCCACCGCCCCTGAACCGGGATGCAGCCCTTTCAGCGTAACCTTGCCGGAAGGCAGGGTATAGGGTGAATAACCGCTGATCGTTCCTGCTTTGACTTTATTCACGAAAATATCTGCGTTTCCAAAATCGGGGCCAAGGGAATAGTATAGATTCATGTTGTACTCAGCCTCCCTGAGGCCATTCAGGTCGAGTCCGAAAGTTGATTTTTCATTTGCTTCGATCACGATCTGCTTGTTACCACCCCACTCGGGACCAAAATCGGACATATCCATCACCCTGGACTTAAGCCCACCCAGTTTGAATTTAAGGTTCTCGGCTTCGAACATCCGGGCTGGCTTGACGATACGCAAAGGTATCCGCTGGCCGGCAATGGGGAACTGGGGGAAGGGGGTGTGCGGTTCTAATTGGTACCAGTATACTGTTGAACTGTAATCTGCTATATCCTGGTTTCCATGCCCATGCTCAATGGTAACCTTTATATTTTTTTTGAATGGGATGGGATCGGTGATGTATTGGCGGTAAGCAGCGATCTGCCCCAGCGAATCATTTTTATAGATCAACCCGCTGTAAGGGCCGGCAAACTCCCCTTTGTTGAAATACCAGCCGGCCGAGAAAAAGTCCTCTGTCCCGGTCCCGTGGATCGATGGTCTTTTTTCGCCATCCACATAAATCATATCATCCCCTTCGAGGTAGCCCAGCTGCCCGTCGTACGATTGCATGTTCAGGTTAACGCCCACGATGTGACCTTTGCCCTCAGCCCGCAACATGACGTAATTCGAATCATAATTCGTCCGGATGCTGCGATTCCACTGGGCATGAAAATAGGCCACATCCGATTCCAGGGCATTTTCAAATTTTTGGTAATCCACCTGGTAGAAAAGTCCCCGGATTTCCTGGCGGGTTTCGTTCGCGACCTCGATCCGTGCATTGCTTTCAAAAGGCATCGGGAAATAACAAACATACCCGCCGCTTGTCATGCCCAGGTATTGCGACACATACTGCCGGTATTTAAATCCGCAGCCGAAAAAATCGCCCAGGGGAACTTCTACCGAAGGACGCGTTTCATCATCCCAGAAAATACGGAGGACCACCCTGCGCAGGAAATAGGGGTCCCGCGAATCAATGGCAAACCATATCCGTACGATCATGCCCGGCCCTTCGACATTAAAAATAGTGGCCTTTTTTCCCGGTTCAATGGTTATCTTGTCGTTATTGCCGCCTGTAGTGTCATAACTTGAAACCTGGATCAGCTTGCTGTTTTTCAGGTATGGCAACGCTGCCGGTGATAAAAGCGGTTGAATATCAGTACGATTGCCAGTGTTGCATGATGAAAGGCCTGCGAATATGAGCAACACGGCAAACCAGGATGGAATACAGAAAATTTTCATAACGTAAGAAGTTCAACCCACAAAGGTACTATTTCTGATTTTCATCGATCAATAATTTCGCAATGATTGAATCCCAGATGTAGTTGGGGGGACAATTGAGCGATTCGTTATCGGGGCTGTAAGACTCCCAGTAATTATGATTTTTAGACAGTTGAACCGTCACACAATTGACCATTTTGCCCGCAAGCTGGTGGGCCAGGTCATTATACCCGTATTTGCGCAAACCGTCATAAACCATGTAGTCCCAGAGCATCCATACCGGGCCGTTCCACTTGCAGCAGTAATCAACATACGGACTGAACCACGGATCCTGGGCGGAGAGGGTAGGAACCCCATATTTTCTCCAGAACCTGGTGGTATCGGTGAGTGTCTGAATCAGCCGTGCGGCACGTTCTTTCGGGGCTGCCTCCGCCCATAGCGAAAGAAAACCGATGATCTCCTGCCGTTTCAGGTCGCGTGTCATGAACTGGAATGACCGGTCTTTTTTATTGATTGAATAGTAAAATCCTGTCGTCTCATCCCACATCCGCTCGTTCACCAGGCTGGTCGTCTTTTCGGCTAAGCCAAGCCACCGGGCGGCATCCTCTTTCTTCCCCAGGATCGACGCCATTTTTGCAAGGCTGCGTTCCTCTCTGATAACCATCAGGGTAAGGTCAAGGCATTCAAGCTCATCTGAAATATCTTCCTTATCTACATCGAGGTACCGTTCGGCCGAAACCTGGAAAACAGCATTATACCAATCCCTTACATTTTCAATGATTCCGTAGGGGCCCCATTCGAAGGTACCGTCCTGGTTGCTGTCGCGGTTTTTGATCAGCCACTCAACATATCGGGCGCCGGAGGCATAAGCGTCGGCCAGGAATTCCTTGTCGCAGCTCACTTTGTAGACTTCCAGGTTGATCCAGCTGAAGAACGGGGCAGAGGTGGTCGACATGTTCTTGTGGGGATAATCCTGCAACCCGCGCGGGCCGTGGCGGTATGCTATGAGCCCGTCTTCACGTTGCTGTTCCATGTACACCCGCTGCGAACCTTCCGCCGATTTGGGATCCATGTAGGCATAAGCCATCATGCTGAGCGACTCGTGCAACACCTGGTGTCCGTGTCCCCATCCCCATAACGGATTCCGCGAGAAGGCATAGAAATTGTATTTTGTTTGTCCCGTCGGGGGATACATGCAACCGCGGGCGAGATTGAAGGCGCTCAGGTAGGCAAGTTTTTCCTGCTGGTTTTTAAATGCGATCCGCGGCACTTTTGAAAACAGGATCAGGTTATCTTCGTAATAGGTCCTCAGCATGAAATTTTTCACCGAATCGACCACTTTGACCAGTCTCTCCGGGTCCTCCTTCTGATCCTGGCATCCCCTGAGGTACCTGAAATTGACCGACTCGCCGGGCTTCAGCCTCTTTTTGAGATGCAGGGCGATCACATTGACCAGGCCAGTTGATCTCATATTCAGGGAATCACCCCGTTTGTTGGTGTAAAAATCGGTTTTAATCACATTGTAAAAATCATTCATATCACCGTGATACCCGCCATGTGAAGTAGATTTGAAGTTGGCTGTAAAGAAATCACTTAACTTCAATGGGTAGCCATACTCTGTTTTCAGGCTGCTGATCAGCCGGTAGGGAGTTTCATTGCGATGCGTAAGATAACCATCCGAAACGCCTTCATATTTTACCAATTCCATTGAATCATTGCCAATCTCGAGGATCGGGTAGGCAGCCACTTCGTGTACAATTTTATCCGTATTTTTAACCTCCATGTCGACCAGGGCGACTGATGAACTGTAAACAAAGAAGGTTTCTTTGACCCTGATGCCGCGAAACGGTTCATATTCAATGACGGCCATGTCGGGAAATGAGAACCGCACGACGGGTTTGACAAGATATTCGCCGATCTTTGGGATCACCACTTCGTCCACCTTCCAGATGCAGAACATCGTCCCGGCATGATCCGACGAATAGCTTACAGGAAGGCAGTCGGAGTAATAATCCATTTTATATCCCTTATCACCATATAGTTTCGACCGGGCCATTGCGGCGGTATAGGTTGTATAAAGCGGATCACCGGCCCTGGCGCTTATCCTTACATAATCCTCAACGGGTTTGAACTGCTGGGCCATAGTTCCCAGGGCCAGTACAATGCAAAACAGGATCAGTATTGTTATTTTCATTTGTTAAGTGGATTTACATGAATCAAGGGATGAAAGTAGGAATTATTCAAATTGGTGGTGACAGGAAAAAAATGAAGTTTTAAACAAGTGACCTGGCAAAGTTAAAATTTGCCCCGGGATTTCATCCATTTGCGTATTTTTACAACCTGAACAATTCACAAATTTAATCTTAAAACAAAAACCGATGTCATTACTAAAATTAATTGAAAAGGAAGAGGCGACCGGACGCGTTGCCGAGATATACGAAACCATGATCAATTCGATGGGTTTTGTCCCGAATGCCTTTAAGGTCTATAGTCCAAGTACCTATGTCCTTGACAAGCAGGTTGCCAATCTTGGCCATTATATGCGTCATAAAACACTGAGCGGCAAGTTGCTGGCTTTTGTCCGCCTCCTTGTTTCCGAGCAGGAACAATGTGTCTATTGTATCGGAATGAATGCAGGTATCCTGCTTCAGTACGGCGTTCTCCCTGAGATGCTGGAGGGAATTAAAGCTGATCCTTCAACAGCACCCCTTGACGAGAAGGAATTGGCCATGTTGCTTTTTGTCCTTAACGTAGTTAAAAACTCCAATGGGATTGTCCAGGATGATGTGGACAAACTGAGGAATCTCGGCTGGTCAGACACCGACATCCTCGAAGGTGCTTACCACGGCGCCTCCGCGGTTTCAGCTGATATGATCTTTAACGCGTTTAAAATTGATTTGGATCGTTAAACACCCAACCGGTTGAATTATCCCCGTGATAAATTAATCGGATTAATTCAAAGGTGTACCTTGCTTTCCTTGAACCGCCAGGAAGGGAGAAACCAGCGTAAAGTCATGGTTACTTCGTTCCTGGCGGTTTTTTTCAGGTGCTAACTGATTACGTCTGAACGGATGAATGTCACGCCCTGTTTTCCCGATTTTACCTGGTTAATCATAACGTTTGCCACAGCTTTAACCCGGACGCCTCTGTATTTTTTCAAAGGCCCGACCATGAAAGAGTTCAGCACTTTCATAACGGAAATCGCCGTTTTTTCTCCGGCCCGGAATTCTTTCCGCTCTCCAAGTAAAAAGGATGGCTGCATGATGAAGATTGCCTGGAAAGGGATTTTGATGATGTCGCGTTCCATTTCTCCCTTGGTTCGCAGGTAAAAGTTGGAGGATCCCGCATTTGCACCAATGGATGAAACGACGGCAAACCGGGTCACGCCGGCTTTTTGGCATCCTGCTGCAAATGCCACAACATAGTCGTGGTCGATGATGTATTGTTTCTCTTTGCTTCCTGCGGTTTTTATGGTTGTGCCCAGGCAGCAGTAACCGTGGTCAGCCGACAAACCCTCCATGGCAGCCGGCAATTTTTCAAAACCGGTGACGACCTGTTGTAATTTAGCATGGTTCATTTCCATTGGTTTTCTTACCACGGCGATCACCATGGCATAGGCAGGGTCATTGAGCAGGAGGGTTAACAGTTGTTCTCCCACCAGGCCGGTGGCCCCTGAAATCAAAGCTGAATATTGTCGGTGAGGTTCATTCATTTTTCATTTGTTTTTAATAATGGGTGTGTGTTTCCGTGTTGCAGGGCATTTGCGCTGCGGGAGTTAACATTAATTCCTTGCGGTTATTCCCAGGAGAATTTCGTCCTGAGTTGTTCATCGATCATAAACCTCGCTGCAATTCCTGCCCAGATATAGGTCTTATTCCATCCTGCCTGCAGATCGTCGGCACTGTAAAACTCCCAGAAGACGTGGTCTTTTTTCAGGTGCATGATCATGTTTTTCATTACCTTTTCTGACAAAACTGTCGCATCCTTTTTGTATCCGTTCTCACGCAGACCGCTGTAGAGCAGGTATTCCCACTGCACCCACACCGGACCGTTCCAGTATCCGATCGGACAATAGTAGTCGCTTGCTGCGGTGAGTGACGGAACCCCGTAAGGCCGCCAGAATTCGGTCGTATCTTTCATTTTTGCAACCAGCATGGCACTCCGTTCGCGATCTGATACACCCGCCCAGAGTGGCAGGAATCCGATGATTTCCTTGATTTTCAGATCGCCGGGTGTCTTGAAGGTGAAAGTATGATTGTTCTTGTTCACGTTGTAGTAAAACCTGGTTACCGAATCCCACAGGGTCGTGTTTACAAGTTCAGTGCGTTTTGCGGCATCGTCTTGAAATTCTTCTGATTCTTTCGGCAACTCCAGCAACCGCGCCATTTTTGAAAGGGACCGTGCTTCCATCACCAGCATTGAATTTACGTCAGGTCCTTCGAAATTGGCGGCCCATCCCACCTTGTCCCAAACGGCTACCCGGGCGTCGCGTACCGATTCCAGTCCGGCATGGGCTCCCCATTCGCATAAACCGTTGTTGTCTGAATCCCGGTTACTGACATAGTAATGGTAGAATTTTTTCCCGGAATCATAGGCCTGTCTGAGGAAGGTTTTATCCCCGGTGACCTTGTATATTTCCAGGTTTTCATAATTGAACCAGGGCGCCGAGCTTGTTGAGCGGCCGTCGGTTTCGATGGTTTCATCAAGGTATGGCCCGGTCCTGTAGTTGATATATCCGTCGGGGCGCTGGCGGTCGAAGTATACGCGCTGGGAATTCATCGCTGCGGCGGGGTCCATAAAGGCATAAGCCATCATCACCAGGCTTTCGTGGAATACCTGTCCGCCATAACCCCATCCCCATCTGGGTTCGCGTGAAAAAACATAATAATTCTGCCGACATTTTCCTTCGGCTGGCATCATGCATTGGCGCATCAGTGAAAAGGCGCTCCAGTAAAGCATTTCATGATCCCTGTCAGAAAATTCCAGCCGGGGGATCCTGGCATATGCCTGCTCATCTTCTCTGATCAGTCTCTCTAAATCTGAATTTTCCAGCAGTGGGTTTGCTTTCGTGTGCAGGTCTGCTGTCCCTTTTCGTACTGTGGCCGAATTGGATGACGGTGAAAATGCCTTCAAACCAACGGCAACCCTGAAAGAGGTGGAATCGCCGGGTTTCAGTGTGAACCCTAAAGAGTTGATGATTAATTTAATATGCGGGTCTGACCGCTTGAGGTTAGCCAATGAGGTAAATAGGCCAGGATATTGTTCTTCCATGGCTTTTCGGGTAACGCTCCACCCCGTCAGGGTGGGGGACCCCGTCAGGGTGGGGGACCCCGTCAGGGTGTACCACCCTGACAGGGTGTACCACC
>CAIWMX010000042.1 GCA_903913885.1 uncultured Bacteroidales bacterium
CCCTGGGGAGAGGGGGTCAGGGGGTGAGGTATTTCCCCCTCTCCCTGGGGAGAGGGGGTCAGGGGGTGAGGTATTTTACCGCCCCGCTTTTTCATAATCAGGCCCGGTACATTCGAGGAAGCGGTAAAACGCCAGTTTTTTATTCAACCCGAAAACACTGGGTGAAACGGAATGGAAAAAGCATTTCAGCACTTCTTCGATTTCATCCGCCGTGTTGACATGCTCATATCTCATCAGCACCTGGTAATCGAGCCCGTACAATTTTTTAAACTCGTATCCTGTAATTAACGTACCGAACTTCCATAAAATTGTACCTTCATTGGGAATCGAAACACGCAACGACCCCTTTTCCCGTAGCAGCATGGCCGCCTTTGCGACGACTTCAGGCAGGTTGAGGATATGCTCAAAAGCCGCGATCGAGGTGATCCTGTCATACTTTTTCTCCCCTGGGATTTCGCCGATGTCGGCAAAGATCTTCCGGATGCGTCCAAGCTGGGGTGATCCGCGGTAGAGTTCTTCAAAGGGCTCCACGATGTCATAGGTTTTCACGCCGGGCTCATAAGCGAGCTGGTTCAGCATGCCCGCGCCGATTTCAAGCGTTTCAAGGCCGGGGTTGCTCCCATCTTTCACATCCGAAGCTACCCGGGAGTGCAGCCACCGCTCCATCCTCATCGAAAGCGAGGTTGCTTTGGTCTCGCCCTGCCTGTTCTTTTTGTAATGTGCCTCGTAAATGGCCTGAAATTCAGGGGGAAGGTCTTTACGAATTTTAGGAAAATTATCCAGGATCGGGTTGGTCATTTTGTATCTGCAGGATTAAAGGTAAAAATATTTGTTTCTCCGGTCAATTACATTGGATATCACAATGGAGTTAAGGTCAATACCGGGGAACTGTATGGTAAAGATGGTCGCAGCCTGGCCCTTTTTTGTATTGTAAATCGTCAGCTCCACGGTTTTATCCGGCACCTCTTTGTCGGCAATGTGGTTGATCTTTATCGGTACGCCGGCAATGGCGGTATCCGACCTGACCTTGAAGCTCAGGGTGAAGATCTTGTAAGGCGAATAGTACACCACGGTAGCCAGGTCGCCGAAGTTGTTTACCGCTGTATCCTGCGGCTGAACCGGGGCCATCCGGCCCATGACAAGGGTCACATCCTCTGATTTCTCGGCCTGCCGCACGGTAAAGAAATAGGGCGCCAGGTGGATCTTTTTGGAATAATCCAGGAAGTTGGCGTCTTCCCGGCCCACCGGGAAGGTAACGCCGTTCTTGGCATCGAAATATTCATACCAGTTGAACGACTGTTCGGTGATCCCCCTCGCGGAATAGGAGGGATTATCCCACAGGTCCTTGCCGTAGCATGGCGAACCGAAGGGCATGGATTTGAATTCGTCGGTTTTCAGCAGTTCATCCATGGCATAGAACCGCAGGTTCGCGCTCCGGATATCTTTTGCAATTGAATAGTTTGAGAAATCGGTCAGCACCGAGCAGATAAAAAAGCCAAACACCAGAACCACGGTGACGAGACGCTTTACTACGCGGCTGAAATTAAGCAGGTTCATCAGGTAGCCCAGCACCAGGGTCATCAGCAACAGGGTGCCGAAAAAAGAAAAGAAGGTCGTTACATACCCGAGCATCCCCCCGTGGGCCGCGTAGGCTGTGTATTTCTCGGTCAGCGCCAGCGGGATGTGCGGCACAAAGATCAGCAGGATGGCGACAACCACGCCCGGAAGAATCCCCCGGAACCTGGCAGCGGGGACCGACATCAGCAGTTTATACCCGCATACCGCCACCAGGAGGCCCTTCACGAGCCACTCGACATGCGCATTCACCATAAGCTTCAGCAACACCGGGGAGTACCCGCTGATTAGTTCCGACTTGTCCCAGAACAGGGTATGGGTTGACTGGTAAACAGTCAGGGGAAAGGAAGAATAGGCCAGGTGCCACAGCACCAGGAAAAAGGAGCCGACCGTGATGTCCTTCGTGCCGAAACTGGTACCGGCATACTGCGACGGATGAAAAACCCGGTAGATAAAATAAGTGGCAAGGTAGATGATGCCAACAACCAGGAACGGCAGGAACTGGATGAGGGAATCTTTTATGGTTTGCCGGTCAAGGCTCTTCTCCTTCAGATTGTAAAAGACAATGGCCATGGCGGCAAATAACAGGAAGAAAATATAGGTTTCGTAGAACAGCAACCCTGCACCAAAGAAAAGCGATGCCAGGATGATCAGCCGGTATTGCTTCACCTCATAAAACCTTAACAGGAGAAGAAAGGAGATAAGGAGCATGGCAAATGAAAACGAAAAATAAAGGGGATATGCCACGAACAGACTGGTATGTTGCGAAATCTGCATGGTCATCAGGAAGAGCAACAGGAAGAACCACGCCGTTTCTTTTGATTTGGTAACGACCGCGACGATTTTCGCGAAAAGCAGAAAGCAAACCAGGATCGGTACAAGCTGAAATACCTTGACCCAGGCCATGTTATCGAAAATATAGGGGATGTGATAAAACGGCTTCACGATGTAGAAGTAGAACCGGCCAGAAACCTGCGAGAAGAGCGTTGTTTCTGCCGATATCTGCCCCCGTCTCGTGACAAGGTAATAGTGGAAATCATCGGCGGTGGCAAACCCGGTAAAGAACAACGGGAAAAAGGTAATAAGTGCTACCAGGATAAATGCCAGGAAAAAGAGTTCCTTATTTTTTGTGATAAAATCTTCCTTCATGTTTATTATTTTTTCTTTAACAATTCGCCGTTAACCATCTGTATCGCATCATTCCTGATGATCTCCTCCACAGGGACCTTGTTTTCATCTGCTTTTTTCTGTTCCGCTTCGAGCCACCCGGTGCTGGACTTTATCTTGTTTTCAAGTGCCAGGATGGAATTGTTCGCCGAGGTGTCGTATTCGGCATACAGCCGGTCGATCACGCCGGATCCCGGGTTACCGCTGCCGGCACCCACCTGGAAAAGCACGACAAAATTCTGCCGCTCAACTGCTTCTCTGAGGTTGACTTCCCGCGTTTTTTTCACTTTGGTAAAACTCTCTGGATATATCTCCTGGTCGTAGTACCAGATCTCCTGGTTCCTGAACAGGTGCTGGATGATCGGCTGGTCCCACCATCCCCAGATAAAACTGTCGGCCACGAACAGGGCCGCGGGTTTTAGATGGGTGGTATCCGAATCAAAATGGTAACTGGGGTAGGCCAGGGTTCCCGAAGGCACATTCCAGATGAGGTTCATGGTACGGTTGATATCGTCGTCGTTGTGCCGGGGATGGGTGCTTGTGGCGATGGAATCGAGCACCATGCGGGGCAGTTTCAGCCCGGTATGCCCCTCAAAATACCGGATGGCGGAATCGGCGGCCAGGTAGGACCCGTAATCGCTCCAATGCACGCCGGTGGGCGGGATCAGCCGGTAACGCGAGGTGTCTTTCATGGACCTGAACCAGGGATTGAAGTCGAGCACATTGATCCCGGCCATTGCTGCTTTTTTTGTAAAATAGTCACGTCCGGTCTGGTGATGAGGTGCTTTGAGAAACCTGTCGGGGATGAATTCGGGGTAAAAGGAACCCTTGTCGGGTGGGATCAGCACCATGACGAAGATCCTCCTCTTCTGCCAGAGGTACTCCTGCACAAACTTCAGCTCCCTGATCTTTTCATCAATGAAATGTTCCCCGGGGAAATTCGTCCCAAGGTAACCGATGATATACTCTTTTCCATAAAGTTCATTGTGCTTGCCAACAACCACCCGTTCGGCATGGGCGATCGAAAAAAGGCTGAATTCAACCTGGTTGTAGAGTCTTACCATATCAGGCTTGAACCCGATTGAATCCTCGATGTGATTCCGGTATTGCTCCTGGTATGTGCCGTTCATCCAGGTCTTTAAAGTGACCCACGGCATGGCAGTAGCCGTAAACACCCCTGACAACGGTTTGGATTTGACAAACTGAAACCGTTTCTGAACCGCAGGCAGCGCCAGGAGTAAAAGAATGAAGAAAAGAAGGATTCCTTTGATCCGCATCAGACTAGAACCTGAAATAAATGAACGGGCTGAACCCTGAGGAAGAGATCGTGGCTTCGCTGAGGATAAACAACAGGATGGCAATGACCGAGAAGGTGATCATCAGGGCATTGCCGGGGGTGAAGTAGAGTTTTTCGATCCATGATTCCACCTTTTTGAATCCGCCCCAGAAGGAGAAAAAGACGGCAATCACGAGGATGGTCCAGAATTTCGAATTGAGCCACACCATATTTTCGCCGCCCCGGTAAACAAAAAGCCTCCTGATCAAAAACCAGGCTTCGTCGAGGTTCTGCGACCTGAAGATCAGCCAGCCGATCATCAGCAGGAAAAAAGTGATGGCGATGGAAGGAATCTTCCCTGCTTTTTTCAGATATTTCAGCAGGAAAAGCCGGTCGACGATGAGAAAGAGCCCCATGTAGGCGCCCCAGAAAACGAAGGTCCATGCGGCGCCATGCCAGAAACCGCAGAGGAGGAAAGTAACGGTAGTGGCAATAAGGTAGATGATCTTGTCGGCACGCAACCCGAGATAACGTTCTTTTGGCAGTTTGCGCGAGGTGGCGTAGGCCAGCGGCAGGAAGATGTAGTCGCGGAACCAGAATGAAAGGGTCATGTGCCAGCGGCGCCAGAACTCGGTGATGCTTTGTGAAATATAGGGGGAGTTGAAGTTTTCGGGAAGCCGGAAGCCGAACATCCGCGCCAGCCCGATCGCCATGTCGGTGTAGCCCGAGAAGTCAAAATAGATCTGGAACGTGTAGGCTATTGCCCCGATCCAGGTGATCCCGGTCGACATTTCAGTTGGTGACAGCGCGAAGATCTCGGCAACGGTGACTCCCAGCACATCAGCGATCAGCACTTTCTTGGAGAGCCCGATGATGAAGCGGTAAAACCCGGTAAGCCGCGAATCGGTGTTGTCCTGTGCCGACCGGTCGGCGATCTGGCCGGAGATCTGCCCGGGCCTAACGATGGGGCCCGACAACAATTGCGGGAACATGAAAATATAGAGGGCATAATCCGCCAGTTTTTCAAAAACCGGGTGCCTTTTTTTATAGACTTCCAGCGTATAGGATAGTTTCTGGAAGGTGATGAACGAAATCCCCACCGGGAGTGCGATCTTCGTCCATGCCGCGGGTTTTGAGCCGATCCATCCCAGCATCACATGAAACTGGTCGACAAAAAAGTTCATGTATTTAAAATAGAGCAACAACGCCAGGTTCAGCACCACCGAGGCCCAGAAAAGCCATTGCCGGGCAGTTCCCGTTTTCAGGCTCATCTGTCTGATCAGTAAATAGTCAACCAGCACCGATCCCGCCACGACAAAGACAAATTTCGGTGCACCCCATGCGTAAAAGAGGATACTGGCAATAAGCAGGATCCAGTTCTTATAATCCCGGTCGATCAGGAAATAGATGATCAGGAGGATAGGCAGGAAATAGAGTAAAAACAAACTGCTGCTGAAGATCATGGTTTATTTGTATTTTGAAAGTCGTTGTAATTCGTTGTTATACATGTAGGTTGCATCGGTGCGGATGAGGGCTTCGAGCGGGAAGTTCTGCGCCTTCGCCTTTTCCTTCATCTGTTCAATCAACGGCTTGTTCGAGCGGAATACCCCTTCCAGCTCCTTGATGCGCGTTTTGCCCGGGTAATAGTACTCGTAGGCCCGGTCGACAAAGCCGAATCCCAGGTTGCCGTACCCGCCGTTGGTCTGCATCAGGATGACCACCTGGTGCCGGCTTATGCCACTGTCGAGGTTGATCTGGGCCGTGTTAGTGGGTTTAGTCATCTGATCAGGGTAAACTTCCTTATCGTAGTACCACATGTCTTCACGCTCAAAGGTGTTCTTGATGATCCCGTTGTAGTGCCAGTACCAGTAAAAGCTGTCGCTGACAAAAAGCACGGCCGGTTTCGGCACATCGCTTTTGTATTCATGATGAAAAACCGGGTAGGTCATCATGGGGACGGGATTTTTCCATATCAGGTTCAGCACGCGGTCCATGTCGTCGTCTTCCTTGCGCGCCTCAGGCACATGCTGCAGGCTGTCGAGCACCAGGTGCGGCAGGGTGCGGTTCATTTTCACCTCGAGGTATCTGATCAGCGAGTCGGCGCAGAGGTATGCGCCGTAGCAACTCCAGTGGATCCCGGTTTTGGGGTAGAGCACGTTGCGCGAAGTGTCTTTGAGGCTCCTGAGCCATGCGTTGAAATCGATGAAGTCAACCCCGCTTTTTTTCATTTGTTCCACGTAATAGCCATAGTTCGTGAGCCCCCGCTTCCCTTTCAAAAACCGGTCGGGGATGCTCTCCGGGAAATAAAATCCCTTGCCGGGGGCAAGGATGACCAGCAGGCGGATTCCCTTGTTTTTCCAGAAGTAATCCTGCAGGTATTTTACGCGCTGAACCTTGTCTTCGATATACCGTTTCCCTACGAAATCCTGGCCCGTGTAGGCGCCGATGTGGGTGTCGGCCTGCAGGTAGTTGTTTTTGCCTACGATCATACGGGCGGCATGGGGAATGGAAAAGAGGGAGAATTCAACCTGGTTGAAGATCCGGGTGAAGTCGTCGTGAAAACCGATCACGCGTTCGAGATGCGGGGTCATCTTCGACTGATATTCTCCCGTTTTAAAGGCATGAAGGGTGAATTCAGGGCGCTGGCTCGGCTCAAAATAGCCTTCGAGTCCCCGGGATTTAACGAAATTAAACTCTTTCTGAACGGCAGGCAAACCAAGCACGGCAAGGACCAAAAATAAGATCGTACTTTTTATCCTCGTCATCCGACAATCGTTTAATAGATACAAATTTACCCGGAAGGGAATGAACCTGCAAAGTTAGCAGAAAAAAATTAAGGGCTGCAGGGTTCACTTTACCGGGTCTCAAACAACGTGATCTCAAAATCATCAACCAGCATCTCCTTGTCGCCGCGATACCAGAAATATGCCTGCAGGGTGTTTCGCTTATCGTCAAGGAAAGGAGTCATGTAATCCATCGAAACCTGGTTCCAGGCGCCGGGAACAAGATGTTGTTTTTCAAGTTCCAGCATGCGGTACTTATAGGCCTTCCCTTTCTGGTTGCAGGTAATCACGAGCCCGCATGCCACCTCTTCGGGCTTGCAGGAGAACCACACCCTCGCTGTAGCCCTGATCCATGAAAAATCCTTCCCGGAGAGTTCCCTGTAAGGCATATTGAGCCCCGGGGAAAACTCCAGCTTCCTGCTCATCCGCAGGGAATACCGGCCTGAAAAGGCAGTATCGCTGCAGAAATTGCCGGGATTCGCCGGATTCGGTTTTTCAAAGTCATAGCGGGCGATGACCTTCGATGTGTAATTACCCCCTGCCGGGAGGAATTCCCGTTCGCCAATGATGGCGGTTGGTTCCAGGTACATCAGGTCGGCCGCGTTCACGGTGGTTTTGCCGAACATTTTCCAATAATAGGCCTTTGTCATGCGCGCCGGGTCGAGGATATAATGCATGTACTGCCATGTTTGGAAAAGGTTCAGCAAGACGAAAAACCCCATCACAGCCAGCAAGGGCCATTTCACCATGCCGGATCTCTTCATCATCCACTGGATAAAGGCCGCCATCGGAAATGCCAGCAAGGCATAGGATTCCATCATGGAGCGCTGCCCCAAACTCCCGCCATACCACCAGGTAGGCCAGCTGGCGGCAATCAGCAGGTGGACCGTAAAAAAAACAAAAACGGCCGCAAATATGGAACGATGTTTTTTAAAAAGGGGGATGAAACCCGCCAGCGCGAACACCATCATCGGCGTATAGACCAGCCAGCCTTTTCTAAAGGAAAAGAGTACTTTCAGCAGATAGGGGGCGATCCACTCCAGCTTCTCCCCTTTTTCGTAGCTGTAATAGATCCACGACCCGGAATAGATTTTCCAGTAAACCATTTGCAGCCCGATAACCACGATCATCGCAGCTGCCATGGCGAGAACCTGTGGAAACTTGTTGACCGTCAACAGAATTTTGTCCCGCAGGGCAGTTCTGCCCAGAGAGTTCCACAGCATCGGAACCAGCACAATTCCGATGGCCGTGGGTCGGGTGAGGGTGGCCAGTCCGCAGAGGAGACCGAGGGCCAGGGCGCACTCCCACCGCGGTGTCTCATGCCACCTGATGGTGAGCCAGACGATGGCGGCAAAGAGGGTGAAGAGGTAATTGTGCGGCATGGCCCCTTCAAAGGCGGTGAGATGAAAATAGTTGGTGCCGCAAACAATCAAAACCATGGTTAACGCGACTGCGCCACCGGTAAAAAAACGCGAGAGGATCCGCCAGAGGAACCAGAGTCCGGCAACGGTGTATACGAGCCCGCCAATGGCGATGGATAACTGGTAAGGCATGGTAAACCCATCGGGGGAATACCCGGTAAGGTGGGCAAGCACCTGGCCCATGAAATAGAACGGGGCATACATGATCGCGAGCCCCATGGGATATTTCATGATGTAGTCGCCTCCCGGACTGAGATAGGCCTGGTAAAACCCGATGGTAGGGTGGTAGGTGTCTAGTATCTGCTGAACCCAGGCAAAATTCTTTATCCCCAGGTCATGATGGATGAAGGTGGCAGGAAGGTAAAGGTAATATCCAAAAACATCCCAGCTAATGACGGAAAGCACGTCATGGGTGTTAAACCGGGGAAAGAGCAGCCGGTTGAAAATAATGACGAGTGAAAGGATGCCGAAAATTGCAAGGGAGATCCTCTGCCGGTAGTTGTTTTTCATCCAGGGTGGCGGTTTGGTGTGCAAATCTATGCTATTTACATGTAAAAAAACCACTAAGGCACTAAGGACAATAAGAAGCTCTAAGAAAATTTTCCTTCCATCCAAGTGTTCCTACGTGGTCTTAGTGCCTCAGTGGTAAAAAAAACATTCTTAACGTATTAAATAAACAATGTAACTCAGTTCCATGAGTACCTGTACTTCACCCTGAGATCATCAATAAACAACAATGCCCGTTGAGGATTTCGGATAAATATCCTGATCTGCAAACTTGAATCGTTTACGTCGGGGATGATGAAGGATGCCCTGGCTTCCGACCAGGTTCCCGGGCTTTTCAACATCCTGTCGATGGGCCGTTCATCCCCGAAAATAACCTCATCCCCCCGGTTCAGGGTATAACTGAGCGATGCCCCGGTGGCCATCCTGCCGGGTTTCAGCACCCAGGCCTCCACCTCCATCATTTTGGGCCAGGGATGGCCGTAGTCGTCGAGTCGCGAGGAAAACAGGGGCGTGCTGCCATCCTTCTCCCGGGTGGCTATGCTGTACAATCCTGAACGCGTGTAAACCTGTGATGGCCTGCTGACCGGCATGAGCGAAAGGTTTTCGAAATCATTTTCAAACGATTGGATCCTGTCGCCGCCCGGAAGGATGCCTGCACGCGATACGGAACGGATGTAATGGTCCCAGTCCCAGGTTGATCCGTAGTAGCAACGCTCATACCTGTAAAGGCTTATAGTGTACCTCAGGTTGAACCAGGTAAAAAGGAAGATTACAAAAAAGAGAATTGTGGTGACTGCATACCGGCGAAGACTGAACAACCACGCAGTGAAGTACCCAAACGGAACCGACAGCAGGGCATAGTACTCAATGAACGACCGCTGGCCGTAGCTGCATCCGAAATACCACATTTTCCATGAAGCGCATACCAGGGTGACCATGCAAAACAGCAGGGCGACCGGCCAGCCGTTCCGTATTTTCTGAAACAGCATCAACCCGAGCCCGGCCAGGAAGATCAATACCAGCGGGGCATACGCGAACAAACCATTTACCGGGGAGAAAAGCACCTGCAGTATCCTTGGGTGCCCCAGGTTTGCAAATCCTTCTCCGCCGTATGAAAAATGGAGCCAGTGCCCCGAAAGATACCTCCAGTAAACAAACTGAGGAAGAAAAATCAAGAACAGGATGACCAGGAAAACTGTGAAATATGAAGGTTTCAGAAACTGTTTCACCCGTTGGATGCATACGCCGGGCGTTCCCGCATCCCAGGTAAAAAACAGCAACCCAAGCATGAAATTGGTAGGGCGGATCAGGAGGGCCAGTGAAAGCACCAGGCAGAGCAGGACAAACCCGGAATACGACTCATGGTCATGGTATTGCTTTAAAAGCCAGAGGAACAGGGAAAAGAGAAAAAACGAATAAACATGCGACATCATCCCGTCGACCAGGCTGTAATAAAAGAGGTTTGTCCCGAGGAAAACCAGGAGGATGACGAAAAAACCGACCACCGGCTGAAAGTAAAAATCAAGGAATTTCTTCAGGCACCACAGTCCAAGCACCAGGTAAACGACAGCTGCCAGGGCCATCATGCGCATGTATAACATCGAAAACCCATGTTCATCGTCGACCCCGGCAATCCATGAAACCACGCCGGCAGCAAAGAAAAACGGCGACTCCATCAGCGCCACGCCATAGGTGTACTTGGTGTCGAGCTTGTTGGTCCTGCTGTCGATGCTGAACCCTCCGCCCGTGGCCACATCGAGGTTTGCCGGCATCGTGCGGGCATCAAAGTGATAGAAAAAGGTGGCCGGCAGGTAAATATAGTACCCTGCCCTGTCGGACCAGAGTTCATTCCTGTCGCAAAACCGCTTTGCATCCTTGTGAAAAAACCATGTAAGTGCGAGCGATACGCAGAAAACAGAATAAAAAAAATAATTCGTTCCCTTCCTTTTCACCATCTTACCATTTTGCTATTTTGCTATTTTACCATTTTGCCATTTTACCATTTTACCATTTTACCATTTTCCCCTGTTACCCTGTTACCCTGTTACCCTGTTACCTTGTTACCCTGTTACCCTGTTACCCTGTTACCTTGTTACCCTGTTACCCTGTTACCCTGTTACCATTTATCACTTTGTCATCACAAATAAACTAACCTCAATATCATCCACCAACAACTCCCCCCCTCCCCTGTACCAGAAATAGGCCTGCAGCACATCGTCGCGATCAACTGCCGGGGGGATGCGGTAGTCGATGCTGACCCGGTTCCATTGTCGGGGTTTCAGATTCTCCTTTTCCAGGGCAACGAACATATATTTGTAATTCATCCCCTTGTGGTTGCAGGTAGCTACCAGGCTGCACTTTGCTTCGGCCGGCGGACAGGAAAACCACACGTAACCCGTAACGCGGATCCAGGAAACTCCGGTTTGCTTCAAGTCTTTGAATTGCAACCATAGCCCGGGCGAAAAAGGCACCCCGGCACTCATCCTGAGCGATTGCTTCCCGCAATGGCCCGGCATCGCCAGGTGTGTCGCTGTATCGGAAGCGCTCCCCCATTCAAAATCGTGAAAAGCGAGCCTGACCGGCTTAACCCCAGCTGTATCCGGGATGGTTTCAACTTCATGGGTATCGCCCTGCTGGCGGCTTTTCTGCAGGGAATGTTCGCGGATCATAAAAACGGAAACCACGAAAAGGCCAAGCAGCCCCAGGGCCGCGAGCACTGGCAGGAACAACCTTACTTTCGGTGAACCGGGTACTTTTTTCAAGGGATAAATCGGGGTTGAGGGAGCCAAAGTTAAGACAATAATGCAGACAATGCAGACAATGCAAACAATGCAAACAATGCAGACAATGCAAACAATGCAGACAATGCAGACAATGCAGACAATATGGGCAATGTTGGTGAGGATAGAATCAATATTCAATGAACAAAAAAACAATGAATTTCCTCAGTGACTCTTCTGTTTCTTAGTGTCTCCGTGGTTTTAATAAGTGTCGTGGTACAAACATCATCATCAATGTCCCGATGCTGAGTAAAAATATGCTACTCGAATTTAATATGGATGTCGTCGATATAGAAGGTTTTACGATTCTGGTTCCAGAGGTAGATGTTCAGCCGATAGCCCGGTTCGTTGAGCCACATGGGAACCGGGAAGGTAAGGCTGACTTCCGACCAGGCGCCGGCATTTGTGTGCGACTGGTTTACCCGGGCAATTTTATACAACCACGGCACATGTTTTTCATCTTCAATGCAGGCCACCAGAACCGCGTTGGTTGAGTCGCCGTTGATCGGGTTCACCCATAAACCGGCCGTCACGCTGCGAAGGTTGTGGTCCAGGATGCCCTTAACCCCATGCTGATAGATCACGCTGTACTGGTAACGCGAATCGACCATGCCCGACATGTTGTGCGAGCGGCATGCAACGTTGGTTTTTACGATGGAAGGTTCAAAGGAGACGTTTTCGAAATCATTGATGAAAGTATAGGTATCCCTGGAGAAATGCAGGATCTCTGCATCATCCAGCCGGGTTTTGAAATCATCCCAGGCCCACACCGAGCTGGTATACCAGCAGTTGTGATATATCAGCCGGAGATTATAATAACTGAATACGATCATGACCAGGCAGACAAGCGAACGGAGAAAGAGGTTCTTCAACCGGACGGTTGCGGTAAGAATATAGCCGAAGCCCAGGGACAAAATAGCATAGTATTCAACAAAGGGCCTTGATCCGTAGCTTCCCCCGAAAAACCACATGTGCCATGACCCCGACATATAGGTTACAAGCAAGAATGTGACCAACATAAGCAGCCCGTTTGCCTTGCGGTGAAAGATCATCAGGATAATACCCGCCACGAAAAAAAGCACCAGCGGGTTGTACAGGAACAGCCCGTTGAAGGGTGAAAAGAAGAGCGGCAGGATAACCGGGTCCTTCCAGTAAAAAAAGCCCTCCTTTCCATACGAATAGTGCAGGAAACTCCCGGAGACGTATTTCCAGTAGACCAGTTGCGGAAGGAAAACCAGGAAACTGATGACAATAAACGAAACCACATAGCGGTAATTGGCGAACCTGCGGAACCTGCCGTAAGCCTCTTTTAAACTGCCGGCGTCGAGAAAAAAGAACCAGGGCAGAATGACCAGGTTCGTGGGCCGCACCAGCGCTGCCAGGGCAACCACCACGCTGATCCCGCAAAAAAGGGGAAATGAAGGCTGCTCGCTGTTGAAGAACTTCTTTAACAGGAACAAGTAGAGGGAGAACAGGAAAAAAGAGTGGACATGCGACATCAGTCCTTCGGCCAGACCGTAATAATAGAGGTTGGTGCCGGCGAGGATCAGCAGGATGCATCCAAAAACAACCGGGGGCGTAAAGTACCAGGCGAGAAACCTCTTCAGGAAAAAGAGCCCCAGAACAAGGAAAAACACGGGCGGCACCACGGCCATCTTCTGGTAAGGATCGGAAAACCCGTCAGGATGCAGGTGAAAAAGGGTGGCAACGGCATGGGTCGCGAGGAAAAACGGGGTCCAGAGCAGCGCCACGCCGCAGGTCATCTTGTTAATCACCTTGCCGGTTTTGTAATCCAGGATAAATCCCTTGTAGATGGAATCGCAATGGGGAGGGAATTTCCGGACATCCCACCCGTAAATGAAAGTTGCCGGAAGGTACACGTAATAAATGCTCTTGTCGGATGCAAAAACGCCGGCGCCGCGGGGTTTCCCTTCTTTGAAATTCAGCTGGAACGCCAGGAACAGGCACACCGCGAATACTGCTGTAAAGAAAAGCAGGTCAAAGAGGGAACGACGTGAAAGTATTTCTTTCATACTCCGTGTGCGGGTTTACAAAGACTGATCTCAAAATCATCGATAAAGCACTCCTGCTCCCCGTAATTCATGAAGTAAACCTGGATAACATCGTCCGTTTCGACCGGGAATGGCACCAGGTAGGTCATGTTCACCTGGTTCCACCTGCCGGGATTAAATTTATTATCTGAAAGATCAGTCACCCGGTATTTATACGGCACTCCCTTGTGCAGGCAGGTCATCACCAGGAAAACCTTGTTTGACTTCGGATCACAAGTAAAAAAGAAATAACCGGTTGCGCTGATCCAGGTCGAATCACGGCCGGCCAGCAGGCTTACCTGGTTTATAAGCCCCGGTGAATACTGGTGTTGCCGGTTTAACAGCATCCCGTACTTCCCGCTATGAGCATCGCGTGTTGTGGTGAAGGGATCGTTGCCCTGCGGCTGCTCGAAGTCGAACCAGGCAACCCTGCTGCATTTTACCCATGGTACGTCAGGAATATCATCAGCCCCGGCACCATCCTGAGGCTCAAGCAGGATCCTGTCGGAGGTGGTCACGGTGGTTTTGCCAAAGACTGCTGAATAATAAGGCCAGGTCATCCTCTCCGGGACCAGGATTGACTGTTTGAACTGCCATGTCTGGAACAGGTTCAGTATGATGAACAAGGCCGACAAAACAAGCATGACAACTCTGGCTGGCAGACCCCTGTTCCACGCCCAATGAATGAAATATCCCAGAGGGAGGCAGAGGATGGCATAGGTTTCAACCATGTTCGGGTAGCCATAACTGCTGTCAAAAAACCACACGGGGTTGCATGCACCAGCGAAAAGCAAAACCAACAGGAAAAGAAAGGCGGGCAGGAAGACCGCCCGGTTTTTTTCTGCTAGAAAATAATACCCTGCAAAGGCAACGGCAACCAGCGGCGTGTAGACAAGCCAGCCATTTTTTACCGAGAATAAAACCCGGTGAATGTTCGCGGGAACCAGCGGGAACCCGGCTCTATCAAGGCTTCCGTAATATAACCGCGCCCCTGTTTCGTAAAACCATGAAAATTGCCTTAGCATGATGCAGACAACGAAGATGCCGGCAACGAATAGCAACGATTTTACGCGGGTACCGACTATGATTTCCGTGTGATGAACGCTTGGTTCTCCCGGGCTGTTGTCCCATTTTAACCCCTGCAAACAGGCAAAAGCCGGGAACAGGAGGATGAAAATGCCTGGAAAACTTAACCATGCAATGGCAATCATCACCGGGACCATGAGCAACAGGGTAATCTCTTTCCTGTTCTTTTGCCAGGAAAGGGTCAATAGCAGAATGGCAAGGAACAGGGTAAAAAGGCAGGCATTTGCAGTCAGCCCGGCAAACAACATCTGGTAGAACCAGTTGGTGCCGAACATGACCAGAATGGCTGTCAGAAAAGCAACCTGTTTCGTGAACAACTGCGACAGCAGTTTGTACAGGAGGAAAATGCCCGTGACAACAGGGAAAAACCATACAAATAAAAGAAACGGAGTGATGAAGGCAGCAGGGGGTGAGGCCATGATCATTAATCTATGGTTGCATGATCGCGGTTTATTTCTGGACCGGCTTTCAATCGGAAGTGTTCAGGAATTTCCTGTCAAAAATGTTGTATTTCACCATGCACCACACGGCTCGAAATCCATCTTTCATCCCGATTTTCTTCCCCTCTTCGTAGGTGCGGCCATAGTATGAAATCCCTACTTCATAGATGCGGATGTTCGGGAACCGGGCAATTTTCGAGGTAACTTCCGGCTCAAAGCCAAACCGCTTTTCCTTGAACCTGATCTTTTTCAGGTATTCGGCGCGGAAAAGCTTGTAGCAGGTCTCCATGTCGGTCAGGTTCAGGTTGGTGAAAATATTGGAGGTGAAGGTCAGCAGTTTGTTCCCGATCGAATGCCAGAAGAAGAGAATGCGATGCGGCCGGCCGCCCATGAACCTCGACCCGTAAACCACGTCGGCAAAGCCATCGAGAACCGGTCTTAGCAATACGTTATATTCGGAAGGATCGTATTCGAGATCGGCATCCTGGATGATGATGAAATCGCCGGTGGCTTCCGCAATCCCGCGATGAAGCGCGGCTCCCTTGCCCTGGTTCTTCAGCTGGTTATATATCCTGATATCGCATTGCGGATGCTCCCGGATATAAGCTTCAACCACCGCGATGGTGTCATCCTTGCTGAAATCATTGACAATGATGATCTCTTTCTTCACCCCGGCAAGGAGTTCAACAGCAAGCACCTTATCGAGAATACGATGGATGGTTGCTGCTTCGTTATAGGCCGGAATTAAAATACTTAATTTTCGGGATTCCATAGATGACGGATCAAAAGGCAAAAATAAGCGAAATTTTGAAGGAACGGGTTATTCGTAATAATAGATGCGCTTCACCCGCCCCGAAACAGAGGTCAGCACCTCGTAAGGGATGGTGCCCATCTCTTTGGCCAGTTCGGTAACAGGATGAAGGTCGCCGAAAATGACCACCTCGTCACCCTCTGCTGCCCCACCCCCGATGAAAGTAACGTCAATCATGGTCAGATCCATGCAGATATTCCCGATAATCGGGGCAGGCATTCCTTTAACATAAAGTTTTCCCCTGCTGTTGCCTAGACGGCGGTTCAGCCCGTCGGCGTAGCCAACAGGCACAATGGCAATGATCATGTCCTTCCCGGCGAGGCCTTTACGGTTATATCCGATGGTATCGCCTTCAGGGATATGTTTTACCTGCGTGATCACCGATTTAAGGGTGCTCACATTTCGCAGGTGCGATTGTTCTTCACCATCGCTGCCAACCCCGTACAATCCTATCCCGAGTCGAACCATGTCGAAATGGGCTTCGGGAAAACGATGTATCCCCGCCGAGTTGAGGATATGCCGCAAAACCGGGTAATCGAGCGTATTGACGATGCGGCTGCTTACTTCTTCGAACAGGCGGATCTGGCCGCGTGTAAATTCATCTTCGGAAGGATCCTCGCTGGCCGCCAGGTGTGAAAACACCGATTGAACGCGCAGGTCGGGATTTTTTTTCAGCCGCTCAGTCAGCCAGGCAACATCACCGGGAGCAAAACCAAGCCGGTGCATCCCGGTATCCAGCTTGATATGGATGCGCACCTGCTGAAGCCCTGACGTCTGGTTACGGGCAATGGATTCCTCCAGCAAACCGAGAATATGGAGGTTGTAAATCTCCGGTTCGAGGTTAAATTTCAGCAGCGTGTCAAGGCTCTGTTCTTCAGGGCTCATCACCATGATGGGCAGGTGGATACCCGCCCTGCGCAATTCAACGCCTTCGTCGGCATACGCAACGGCCAGATAATCGACCCGGTGGAACTGCAACACATTGGCAATCTCGTAACTGCCGCTTCCGTAGGAGAATGCCTTGACCATCGCCATGGTCTTCGTACCGCGCCTGAGCACCGAACGGTAATGGTTCAGGTTGTGAATGAGGGCATCCAGGTTGATCTCCATAACCGTTTCATGGGCTTTCCGCTGTAATACCTGGCTAATTTTTTCAAACTCAAACAGCCGTGCTCCTTTCAGCAGGATGGTCTCATGCTGGAACGAAGAAAGGGGGAAATGCTGCAAAAACTCGTCGGTGGTCGGGTAGACCGCTTTTGACATGGAAAATTTATTTGCATGTTTCACCATGTCGCGCCCGATGCCAATGATTCTGCTGATGCCGCGCGATGCCAGCATGGATGATATTTCGCGGTATAGTTCATCCTTGTCGCGGCCTGTTTGCAGAATATCGGAAAGGATGATGGTTTTTTGCTGCTGTTGGGTTTGCTGGTCAAGGAAATCAAGGGCGATGCCCAGCGAATTGATGTCCGAATTATAGCTGTCGTTGATCAGGGAGCAATGGTTGATGGCCTCTTTCAGCTCAAGGCGCATGGCAATGGGCTGGAGAAGGGATAACCTGGAATTAATATCCGCGGAAGGATAGCCTAGCAGAAGCAGCGTGGCGATGCAGTGAATGGCATTTTCAAGCGAAGCATCATCGGGAAAAGGGATGGTGAAGGCGACCTCTTCCGATTTGAAAACGGCGTTGATCCGGGTATCTCTTCCTTCCCTGTCAACGGACAGGATCTGCAGGTTGGCAGCCTGTTTCCGGCTCCAGGTAAATGTTTTCAGGTGATTGTACGCCGAATTGCCCTGCAGGCATTCGGTAATCATGGGGTAATCGGCGCAGTAGATCAGGGTGGCAGCGTGTGTGAAGAGTTTGAGTTTCTCTTCCACCTTCTGCCGAAGGCCCGAAAAATACTCATCATGGGCATGGCCGATATTAGTGAATATCCCGATGGTTGGCCGGATGATGATTTCAAGATGTGCCATTTCACCCGGCTTCGAGATGCCTGCCTCAAACAATGCGAGGTCGTTCCCTGACGTCATTTTCCAAACCGAAAGGGGAACGCCGATCTGGGAGTTGTAACTCTTCGGACTCCGGATTACTTTATGATCGTTGTTAAGCAGCTGGAAAAGCCACTCCTTGACAATCGTCTTGCCGTTGCTGCCGGTGACTCCGATCACGGGGATGGCGAACTGGCTCCGGTGCCATGCGCCGAGCGCCTGCAGTGCTGCCTGGGTGTCGGGAACAAGGATGAAGCTGGAACTCCCGCCGGGCGCTCCCTCCGGCGGCAGGGGGTCGGGAAGGGTGGAAACCAGGAAATTTCGCACCCCTTTTTCGATGAGTTCCCCGATGTAACGATGCCCGTCGTTGCGGTCGGAGACCAGGGCAATGAACAGGCAGTGTTCAGGATGGATCAGGCTGCGGCTGTCGATCAGTACATCATGTACAATCCGGTCACCTTCGTTTGCGGGGTAAACCGCTCCGTGACAAATCGAGGAAATTTTGGAGACCGTGTAGGCCGGTTCTGTCATGAACGGGTGTTGTCGGGATGACTTCCCGCGATATGTAATTTATTTGCGGTTAACTCATCATATTCCGTCCGGTGCATGAAGATATCGCCGGCCATGTAGAGTGCATTGCGGAAGGCTTCAGGGGAAGCCTCGTTTTTCCCCGCCAGGTCATACGCTGTGCCATGCGCGGGGGAGGTACGGATGCAGGGCAATCCTGCCGTGAAATTAACCCCTTCATCAAACGACATCAGCTTAAAGGGAACCATGCCCTGGTCGTGGTACATGGCCAGGATCCCGTCGAAGTTTTTAAAATTTGTGGAACCGAAAAAACCATCGGCCGGGTAAGGTCCGAAAGCGAGGATATTTTGTGCGTATGCCTTGTCAATGGCAGGCTGGATAATGGTTTTCTCCTCCGTCCCGATAAGTCCGTCATCTCCCGCATGGGGATTCAGCGCCAGGACGGCGATGCGCGGTTTCACAATGCCGAAATCCCGCATCAGCGAATGGTTCATGACCTTGATTTTGGCCAGGATCATCTCCGTGGTAAGCGTTTCCTTCACTTTTCCAAGCGGAATATGGCCTGTGACCACGCCGATGCGCAGCACATTGTTGATCATGAGCATGAGATACTCTTCGGTATTGAACTTCTTTGCGAAGTATTCGGTATGTCCGGGGAAGGCGAAACCGGGCGACTGGATGTTCTTTTTGTTGATAGGAGCGGTAACAACAACGTCGATGTTGTTTTTTAACAGGTCGTCGGTTGCCGCTTCCAGTGAAAGCAGTGATAATTCGCCGGCAATGGCAGTCGATTTGCCCAGATCGATCTTGATCTCTTCATCGTGGATGTTCACGATGTTTGGCCTGCGGGGATGAGCCTGGTCGGCCTTTTTAACCAGGTTGAAATTAAAATCATTGATATTCAGTGCTTTCCGGTGATACGACGCCACTTTGGATGAGCCATATACCACGATGGTGTACAACTCCATCAAACGCTGATCCTGTAAGGTTTTTATGATAATCTCGTAGCCTATGCCATTAACGTCGCCATGGGTGATGCCAACTCTGACCCTTTTTTCTTTTTCAACCGCTTGTTCCATAAGGATGCTTTATTGTGCAAATATATTAAAATTGCCGCTACAGTTTGCTTATAAAATCAAACAGGAGCCTGACGCCGTAGCCTGTGCCGCCCTGGCCGCGGTAGGAGTCACGCTTGTCGAGGAAGGCAGGGCCTGCTATGTCGAGGTGGATATAGGGGTAGTCTGTGAATTTTTCGAGGAATTTTCCGGCGGTGATCATCCCTGCCTCGGCAGGACCGAGATTTTTCAGATCAGCGAGGTCTGATTTCACCAGTTCGCCGTATTCATCCCACATGGGAAATTCAACAAGCCGTTCATACACATCAAAGCCTGATGAACTGAGCATCTGAAGTTCCCCGGATGCCTGCGATTGCATGGCAACAGCGCCGAACTTGCCGATAGCGCGCACGGCTGCTCCCGTGAGCGTTGCCAGGTCGATCACCAGTGCCGGGTCAAACTTTTTTGCATAACTCAGCGCATCGGCCAGGATGAGCCGGCCTTCGGCATCGGTGTTCAGTACCTCCACCGTCATGCCGTTGTGCATGGTGATGATGTCGCCCGATACCAGGGCATCGGCACCCGGACGGTTGTCGGTGGCAGGCATGAGGCCCACCACATGAACCGGGAGTTTTGCCATGGCAATGGCGTATACGGTCGCTGCCACTGTCGCCGCGCCGGCCATGTCGCATTTCATGTTCAGCATCGAATCGCCGGGTTTCAGGTTCATTCCGCCTGTATCATACACAACGCCCTTTCCTGCAAACACAATGGGTTTCTCATTGCTGGCATCCGCCGGATTCCATTCCATCACGGTAAATGTAGGTGGCTGCGTACTGCCCCTGTTAACGCCCAAAACACCTCCCATGCGGAGGGTTTCCAGCTTTTGCCTGTTCATCACCTCCACAGCGGCGCCGGCTTCTTTGGCCATCTTCTCAAATTCCCCGGCCAGTTCGGTGGCATTAAGATGCGAATTTGGCTCGTTGACAAGGTCGCGGCAAATTGCCACGGCATTCAGCACAATGTTGAGATGTGCCACGCGCTGTTCGCTGAACATGGGATCCGAGTAGATCTCAATCTCCTTCAGGGTGTTCTCCTTTTCCTTCTCCGTTTTATATTTCAGGAACTGGTAACTTCCAAGCGCCATTCCTTCGGCAAGTGCGAGCACTTCATCGCACAGTCCTTCCGGGTCAAAAATAGCCACCCTGGCTGCTTTCCGTCCATTAAGGCAACTCGCGATGGTATCTCCCGCCTTGCGGCATGATTCCAGGCGCTTCGAGGTGTTCTTCTCCTCGCGGATAAAAAAGGCAAAAACCATATAATCGAGCCGGTTGAAGGATACAACCTCTTTTTTACAATTTTCAACCTGGTCTTTCAGGTATTTTTTTTCAGCCGGGCTGAAAATGGAGGAGGGCAGTTTCGAAAGTTTCGAGACAACAACCACAAGATGTTCCAGTTGCTGTTCCTTGCTGGTGAGGATGATCGATGGAATCATGATTTTATGTACTTTTGAAGCGTTTTACAGGTACAAAATTACGAAATTTTCAGCTGGCCGGGTCCATTGATTGCGGCGGCGCACTGTTCGGGTATGGAAAATGACACGCTGATACAAAAAGCACTGAGGCTTGAATTCCTTTCTGTAAGGGAAGGCGTGCACCTGTTCGAATCGCTCCCGCTGGCCGAACTGATGATGGCCGGCGACCGGGTGCGAAAGATTTTGCATCCTGAACCTGTCGTAACCTGGATCATCGACCGCAACGTCAACATCACGAACGTTTGCATCTCGGGTTGCAAATTCTGCAACTTTTACAGAACCGGGAAAAGCCCTGAGGCCTATATTACATCGATCCCCGAATATTGCAACAAGATCGACGAGATGAAACGGCTGGGCGGCAATCAGCTGCTGCTGCAGGGCGGCCTGCATCCGAAATTAAGCCTCAATTTCTACGAAAACCTGTTTACCGATCTTAAAACCCATTATCCCGATATCAGGCTGCATGCCCTCGGTCCGCCGGAGATCGCCCACCTGGCGAAAATGGACAAGCTCCCGGTTAAAACGGTGCTTGAACGGCTGGTTGCAGCAGGGCTCGACAGTTTACCCGGGGCCGGGGCGGAAATCCTGGCCGACCGTGTCAGAAACATCCTTTCGCCGGTTAAATGTTCAGCGAGGGAATGGCTGGATGTAATGAGGGCTGCCCACGAACTCGACCTGACCACTTCCTCCACCATGATGTTCGGCCATATCGAAACGCTGGAAGAACGCCTGGAACACATGGTTGCGCTCCGGCAGGTCCAGTCGGAAAAGCCAGCCGGGCACAAGGGATTTCTCTCCTTTATTCCTTGGCCGTTCCAGGATGACAGAACCGTACTGAAAGAAAAATCGGGTGTTTTCAACAGGGTGACACCTGAGGAATACATCAGGATGATCGCCATCAGCAGGCTGATGATGCCCAACATCCCCAATATCCAGGCTTCGTGGCTTACCGTTGGGAAGGATACCGCCCAGCTTTGCCTGCATGCCGGCGCCAACGACTTCGGCAGCATCATGATCGAAGAAAATGTGGTGCGTGTTGCCGGCGCCACCCATACTTTTAATGCTGAAGGCATTCAGCAGGCGATTCGCGATGCAGGGTTTGAACCCAGTCTGCGCGACCAGGATTTCAATCCCACTCCCTTCACAGTATCCCCTGTTGACCAGAAATAGGAGGGGAGATTTTATCTGTTCGTTTTAAAATAGTGCATGATCCTTTCGGTGGCCCCGCGGTTTTCATCAACATAATTGCGGCAGATTTCCGAAAGCCGGAGATATTCCTGCGGATCGGCCATCAGCGCTGAAATACTGCCGGTCAATTCTTCTGCTGACCTGACGCAGAATACTCCCCCCAGCGCCACCAGATCAACCGCTTCTTTAAATTTATGGTACCCGGGGCCAAAGAAAACAGGTATGCCAAATGTTACTGGTTCCTGTATGTTGTGAAGCCCTGCACCGAACCCGCCCCCGACATAGGCAAGCGTGGCATACTGGTATAGCGGGGCGAGTATTCCTACCGAATCTATCAGCAAAATATCTGCCTGCGAGGCATTCTCCAGGGTAAGTTCCGAATAGCGGATAACCGGCCGGCTTATCCGGTCAAGGATATACCTAATTCGGTCGGGACTGGTATCGTGCGGCGCTATTACAAATTTAAAACCTGAATCCCTGTCTGATAACAGCGGCAGGAGAACCGCCTCATCCTCTTTCCAGGTGCTGCCGCAGATAAAAACCTTATGCCCTGCTGCAAATTGTTCAACAACCGGGAAGGATTGCCTCTGTTCTGATATGGCAAAAACACGGTCGAAACGGGTATCGCCTGCAACGGTAACATTCTTTTTCCCAACGGAGTGCAGCAATAACGCCGATTCATCGTTCTGGGCAAAGAACCAGGTCACGGAGTCAAGTTGTTTACGGAACCAGCTACCGTACCACCTGAAAAAATGCTGCCCCGGGCGGAACTTGACAGAGATGAAAAATACCGGGACTTTCTGCCGGCGCAGCGCCCCTAGAATATTGAACCAGAAATCGTACTTGATGAAAATGGCCTTTGCCGGTCCGACAATCTCAACCAACCGCCGTGCATTGGCCGGGGTATCGAGTGGCAGGTAAAACACCCAGTCGGCCAACCCATAGCTTTTACGCACCTCATATCCCGAAGGTGAAAAAAATGTCAGCAGGATCTTACTGCCGGGAAAAGCCTTCCTGTAAGCTTCAATCACTGGCCGGCCCTGCTCAAACTCTCCCAGCGACGAGGCATGAAACCACACCACCGGGTTTTCAACCCGATCGGTACCGGCAAGTGCGCTGTCCAGCCTGGAAAACAAGTCCCTGCGGCCCGTCACCCATAGTCGGGCCTTTGCATTGAACAATGCCGCCACCCTTAACAAAAAACCATACAGAAAAACACCCAGGGAATACACCAGCCCCATTAAAAAAAAAATTAAAAAATTCGCACCCTGTCCGCCTGTCCACCTGTCCACCTGTCCACCTGTCCGCCTAATACATATAAAACTCCTTCGGCGCCCTCCTGTACAATGGAATCATCCAGAAAACCCTGAGGGTATAAAACTGGCTGTTAAGCTTTCGCGTATCTTTTTTTCCGGTATCGAAATCCCGGTCGCGGTATGGGGTTGTCCAGGCCTGCATGAATTCAAAGCTTGCGGAGAAGTTGAGCAGCCGGGTGTTGCTCAGGTACATGTAGCCAACCGCCCCGGTCAGGGCAACACCCCCGTTAAGCCGGTCGTAACCTTTGTTATAATCGCCCTGCAGCTGGGGGGCTGTATTCCCGATGACGTGGATCCGGATCTTGTCCTGGATATACCCTGCTCCCGCCAAAAGCGTGAAACCGCAATTAGGATTCGGGGCAAACAGGGGTATTACCTTTCCGAATTTCGCAAAGGCATTGAATCCTGCTTCATAAAACACGATATCGGCCATGTAGCCGTTGGCGTCGATGACAAATCCCTCACTGGTGACAATTCCCTTGATGAGGGCATCGCTGTTCCTGACCGACTGGCCGAACAGGTAGTTTCCCTCTGCACCAAACATCCAGTTACGCTTTGTTTTAAAAATGAAACCGCCTCCAATGTTCGAGTTGCTCCCAAATTGTTTTGCAAGGTCCCCTCCGGGAAACTGGTAGCCATAGGTGGCATAGATCATCGGGGTGTAAATCGCAGAGTCTCTGATGTTGACCTGGGCAAACGATCCGGTGGCAGAGATCAGGAAGAGGAGGGTGAAAAGGGTAAATAGACGGTGCATACTGTTTGTTTAATCAGAATCTGTATACCAGCCCGATGGACGGGTTGAGGGTGGAAATTGCCTTTTTGATCTCATAATCAACCGGGGCGGAATAAACCGGGGTATAATAATAAAGCCCGGTCTGTTCATTTTTCACTTTTTCGTAACCGATCAGTTGCGATGTGTACTGTTTCCTTGCCGAGGGCCATCCCCCCAGCAGGCTCAGGTTAAATTTAAACGCAACATGTGGTGAAATCGTATATCCCACCCCTGCAGAAATCTGGTAACCAAAACCCGTCCCGGTGTTTTGATTAATCCTGGACCCGGTGGTATCGGTCGGATCAGGGGTGCTGAAGACCGGGCTGAAAGATAGCATAAACCCTCCCAGGATCTTGGCGTCGAAGTGGAGTTTCCCAAAGTTCGTCATGAATACCGGACCAAACATCAGACAGTGATTGGTCCACGAACCCGGGCCCAGGGGAGATTTCATCCCGTCGGGTATGATATTGCTGGCTGTATCCTTGAAAGTATGGCTCAGGTAAGTGTATTGAAGTGCGAGGCCAAGGTGCTTCTTTCCCATCCAGTCGAAACAGGCCTGAAACTGGAAGCCGCCGGCGGCATACCCCGAAGTTTTATCATCCCTGTTGAATTTCCCAAAAGCACCGATCGGGGTGGAATATCCTACTGAAAAATCAACGGCCATATTCCGGTTCGCTCCCTCTTTAGGGCTGCTGGCAGGCATTTGACCTGATACTGCTATGAAAGCGAAAAGAAAAATGATGATTCCGGATAGTGTTTTCATTTTCTTCCTGTTTGTTCAGATTACAAATTTAATGCTTTTATCCTGAACCATGTCAGTTTTATGAAATCGTCCCTTTAGATGCTCTTTTACAGGTTATTTTGTTCATGGAATTTTTGTAATTTTGGCGAATACAAATTATAAATCAACCACATTTTTTATGAAAAAAACCTTTGTTGGCCTGATGCTGATGCTGCTCGTTGCAGGCTTCAGCTATCACGCAATGGCCTGTACCAACTTTATCTTTACTAAAGGGGCTACTACCGACGGGTCGGTCATGATCACCTATTCGGCCGATTCCCACACACTCTATGGCGAATTGTATCACTGGCCTGCCCGCGACTGGCCTGCCGGTTCCATGATGGATGTCGTGGAATGGGACACCGGGAAACCCCTGGGAAAAATCGCGCAGGTTAAACATACCTACAACGTGATCGGCAACATGAACGAAAACCAGGTGGCCATCGGTGAAACCACCTATGGCGGACGTGAAGAACTTCAGACCCAGAAAGGTGCCATCGTCGATTACGGTGCGCTGATCTATGTCTCGCTGCAACGTGCAAAGACTGCACGTGAAGCGATCGCAATTTTCGGCGAACTGACTGAAAAATACGGGTACGCAAGCGAAGGGGAATCGTTTTCCATTTCCGACGCGAATGAAGCCTGGATCCTTGAGATGATCGGCAAAGGCGAAGGACAGCTTGGCGCCGTATGGGTGGCCATGCGGATTCCCGACGGCTATGTATGCGGCCATGCAAACCAGGCCCGCATCACCACCTTCCCGCTGAATGATCCCCAGAACTGCCTCTATTCAAAGGATGTTATCACCTTCGCCCGCAGCAAGGGCTATTTCGACGGCAAAGATGAAGAGTTCAGCTTTTCCGATACCTATGCTCCGGTTACCTTTAGCGGCGCCCGCGCCTGCGAAGCACGCGTTTGGGCCATGTTCAACCACGTGAATGCAGCGATGGGCCAATACCAGGATTATGCCATGGGCCATCTTTCAAAGGGTAAATGGAACTATACCACCAACCGCATGCCGTTATGGATCAAACCCGACAAGAAACTTTCGGCCAACGACGTGATGAACCTGATGCGCGATCACTATGAAGGAACAAAAATGGACATGACCAACGACATCGGCGCCGGCCCGTTTGAATGCCCCTACCGCTGGCGTCCCATGACCTGGAAATCCGACAGCGTGGCATACGTCCACGAGCGCGCCGTTTCAACCCAGCAAACGGGATTTGTCTTTGTTGCCCAGTCACGCAGCTGGCTGCCTGACCCGGTCGGCGGGATCTTCTGGTTCGGCCTTGACGACACCTACACCACCGTGTTCTCCCCCATGTATTGCGGCATCACGAAAGTTCCCGACGCTTACAAGGTAGGAAACGGCGATTTGCTTCACTTCTCCTCCACCTCCGCCTTCTGGGCATTTAACATGGTTGCCAACTGGGCCTATACGAAATACGATTACATGATCAAGGATATCAGGCCGGTTCAGCAGGGCCTCGAACAGGGTTATGTCGCGGAAACTGGCGGCATCGACAAAAAAGCTGCCGACCTTTATAAAAAGAACAAGCAGGCAGGGATAACCTTCATCACCGATTATTCGGTAAAAACCGGGCAGGCTACGATAAAACGCTGGCAGGAAATGTTCCAGTACCTGTTTGTCAAATACATGGACGGCAACGTGAAGAAGGAGAAGGATGGCAAATTTGAAACAAACCCATACAACATGGCTGTTATGCCATCGCAGCCCGGCTACCCGCAATGGTGGTTCAAGGTGATCGCTAACCAGCATGGTGAGGTTGTTAAACAGATCGGGCCGGCGGGACACTAGGCATCAATGCAGGAATGCAGGAATGCAGGAATGCAGGAATGCAGGAATGTAGAAATTTAATAATCGGGGAATTGGTGGGTAACAGGTTTTTCACAAGGATTTTTGGAAAACAGGTTGCCCACCAATCTTTTTAATTTAATTCGACGAACATGAAGCAAGGTTTCTCATTGTCAGCCATTCTCCTGGCCGGGGTTATTCTGATCATTGCCGGCGGATGTGCGAAAAAATCGGCCACTACGCCTAATCCTGCTCCACCTGCAGTTTCCACGAACACTTTGGTCACGGTCATCTCCGTGCAAAAAGCGCAATGCGGGGGAACGGTCACTTCGGAAGGATCAGGCACGGTGTCGGCACGGGGAATTTGCTACGCGGTTGCTCCCAAAATGCCCACACTAAGCGACCCTCACACGGTTGACGGTGCCGGTTCAGGCATTTTTACCAGCACGATGGATTCACTTACCGCGAATACCGTCTATTTCGCCAGGGCCTACGCGACCAGCAGCGTCGGCACCTCCTATGGCGACCGGGTCAGCTTCTATGCAAACCCGGTGTCGCATCTCTTCCCTGGTCAGAACTACGGAGGAGGCATCATCTTTTATGTCGATGGCAGCCTTAATCACGGGCTGATTGCCGCCACCAGCGAATACAGCGCATCCTGGGGCTGCAAGGGGCTTTCCATTCCGGGCACTTCCGTTTCTTTAAATACCGGCCACCCTAATACCAATACGATCATTGGCGCATGCACCGAAAAAACCATCGCCGCCCGCATTTGCACGGGACTTGTTATCAACGGGAAGAGTGACTGGTTTTTACCATCCCGGGAAGAGCTGACCCTGCTGTTCCTCAGGAAGGATTATGTCGGTGAATTCAGCAATGACAACTACTGGAGTTCCTCGCAGTACGATGCAAACCAGGCTTATTCGGTCAACTTTGGCAGTGGCAGTGCAAATTTAAGCGCTAAAAACGAAATACTCTGGATCCGGGCTATCCGCGCTTTTTAATTTTAAATCCTCATTTTATTTTATCTTTGCACCTGATATTCCGGAAAATTCAGATTAATATGGAAGAACAAACCTCCCCTGCTCGTAAATACAAGATCTACCTGGCAATTATTGCCATTCTCGTCCTCGTAATCCTGTTCTGGCTTTTTATTCAGCGGTCGCAGCTCATGAAACTGGTCAAGGAAAAAGAGGCCGAAAAGACAGAGTTGCAGCACAACCTCGATTCGCTGATGACTGAACACAACAAGATCAAGGTTTCCTACGGGGCCCTTTCTGATTCGCTGAGATCAAAAGACAGCCTGATCCAGCGGGATGCGATCGAGATCAAGAAACTGCTTGATACCGAGTGGGAATACAACAAGATCCGCAAGAAATTTGAAATGCTTCAGAAAGTTGCGCAGGGGTACGTTCACCAGATGGATTCGCTCTA
>CAIWMX010000043.1 GCA_903913885.1 uncultured Bacteroidales bacterium
GGAAAAACGAAAGGAAAAAACGACCAAAGAAACTTTACTATATGAATTATAAGCCTTTATAACTTAACTAAACGACATTGAATCGTAAATCGTAAATCGTAAATCGTAAATCGTAAATCCTAATAGGCCCTAACGTTCCTGCCTTCAATATAGTTGATAAAGGCGCGGTTGACCACCTTGTTGCCGCCCGGTGTAGGATAATTCCCGGTAAAATACCAATCGCCCGTATGATTTGGAATGGCTTCATGCAGGTCGTCTATCGTCTGGTAAACGATCTGTACACCTGCCTTGCATGCAGCCGGTGTGAGCAATTCTGAAATCTTGCCGGAGATACGTTCAGCAGAAAAAGGCTGGTAGATCTCCTTCACAAAATTTACGATTTCCTCCTTGGGCAGTTTTTCCTGGGCTTTTGATTTAATATACACCTCGTTGATGATATGCTCCTGGTGGGTATCTTTCAATAATTCAATAGCTGCTTTAAACGCAATGAAGTCGGTGATCTTGGCCATATCGATGCCGTAGCAGTCGGGATAACGGATCTGGGGTGCGGAGGAGGCAATGACGATTTTCCGCGGACCAAGCCTGTCGAGGATACGTATGATGCTTTGTTTTAATGTTGTTCCCCGCACGATGGAATCATCGAGTACGACCAGGTTATCAACATCTCGCCGGATACTGCCATACGTGATGTCGTAAACATGTGCTGCAAGGTCGTCGCGTTGCGAATCACGGGTTATAAAAGTCCGCAGTTTTACATCCTTTACAGCAACTTTTTCTGCCCTCGGTTTTAATTGGAAGATGGTCTTCAGTTTTTCGGGATCAAGCGATGTGCCTGCATTCAGTATACGGTCGATCTTGATTTTATCGCAGAAGTCATCCATCTCCTCAATCAACCCGTAATAGGCATCGATTGCGGTGTTGGGGATGTATGAGAAAACAGTATTTTCAATATCGTGGTCGATCGCCTTCAGGATCGGCGAAGCAAGAAGTTTCCCCAGTTTTTTACGCTCGCGGTAGATTTCCTTATCAGTACCCCTTGAAAAATAGATGCGTTCGAAGGAACAGGATTTCTTTTCCAGGGGTTTGCTGAACTCCTTTTCTGTGATTTTCCCATCCTTTTTTACGATCAGGGCGTGTCCTGGCTGCAGTTCATGGACCAGGTCGAAGGTCACATTCAATGCCGTTTGGATAACCGGTCGTTCGGAGGTGACCACCACGATCTCATCGTCGGAGTAATAGTAAGCGGGCCTGATACCTGACGGGTCGCGCATGACGAAAGCGTCGCCGTGACCAAACATGCCGGCGATCACATAGCCGCCGTCCCAGGTTTTGGCCGCCCCGCGGAGGATCTTCTGAACATTGAGGTGACGGGCAATCTGGAAGGTTATCTCCCGTTTCGGGTTGCCTTCGTGTTTGAATTTCTGGTAAAGGTCTTCATTCTCTGCATCGAGGAAATGGCCCATCTTTTCAAGGATGGTGACTGTGTCGCTGGTTTCGACCGGGTACTGTCCCAGGTCGATTAGCTTCTCGAAAAGCTCATCCACATTGGTGAGGTTGAAATTCCCTGCAAGAACAAGATTTTTTGTTATCCAGTTGTTAGTTCTGACAAAAGGATGAATATTCGTAAGGCTGTTCTTGCCGAAGGTGCCGTAACGGAGGTGCCCGAGGTACAATTCACCGAGCATGTCCATATGCTGTTTCAGCCATTGCACATCATTGAGGCGCTGAGGATGGCGTTCTTCAATGTTCTTCATACTCGCACTTACCTGGTTGAAGATATCCTGGATGGGGGCGCTGGCATTTGACCGGATGCGGTTGATGAACTTATTCCCGGGTTCCAGGTCAAACTTTATGCTGGCTATCCCTGCACCGTCCTGCCCCCGGTTATGCTGTTTCTGCATAAGCAGGTGCAACTTGTTCAGACCATAGAATGCTGTTCCATACTTGGCCAGGTAGAATTCGAGTGGTTTAAGAAGGCGTACCAAGGCGATGCCGCACTCGTGATGGATGGAATCGCTCATTTTGAGATTTCAAAGTGAATTGCAAAGGTACAAATTATTTACCATTGCAATGCAAACCAATCAGGCGGGAGGCTTGAACGTTCCCCAGGGAAAGGGCGCGATTCCAGTCGTTGCAGGCTGCTTTAAGATCGTGCAGGTAAAACCAGGCGGTTCCGCGGCCTAGCCAGGCATCTCCATACCTCGGATCGGCTTCAATGGCATGGTTAAAATCAGCGATGGCCCCGTTAAAGTCCTTCAGGGCCGATGCGCGAAGAATACCGCGGTTGATCCAGGCTTTGATATGGCCGGGATTCAACGCTATGGCAGTATCATAACAGGCCAGGGCCCCCGTGTAGTCACCCCGCTTGTATTTTTCACCTGCTGTTTTGAAAAACGCAAGTGCATCCGACGGGTTTCTTTTGCCTTTAATGCCTGCATTCATCTGAAGACCGAAAAGGGCCTTGTGCTGAAGCCCGGCTAGATCATCGCCGGCAGGCAGGTAAAATCCCATGGTCCACGCCCAGGATGGCTTGCGGGCCTTTAAAATGTCTTTTGAAGGCAGTGATGAAAGATCGACCGGGGGCATTTCAGGCTGAATGGTGTCGGCCGTGAAAATGGCTGCACCTTCATCCAGGTATACCAGCCGCCAGCCGGGCATATCCTTCAGCTGAAGGGTCCACGGGTAGTATTTAAGGTAATTATATATGATGAGCCCGGGTTTGTAACGGCTGACCAGCGAAGGCAGGCCGCCGTTCCAGCTTTTCGTTATCTCGCCGTAAAGTGATTCCTGCATCACCTCCAGCCTCCCGTCGATGAAAACAGGCTGGGGAAGCGCCCATGACAGCCATCCTCCGTACCCGATGCTGTTGAGGATGCGCGTTTGAGGATAATGTTGCCTGATAAACATGGCAGCTCCGACAGGCTGGTGCAACGGATTGATCCCCATCCCGGTTTTATTGAATGAGTTGTTTTCGGCATAATATGCATTGGTAATCAGCCTGGGGATCAGGAGAATGGGGATGATTATCAGCAGGATGAAAAATACAATCTCCGTCTTTTCCCAAAAAAAAGCGACCCTTTTGTTTAATTCACCAACCTCCCTGCTTACGACCGGCAGGGCGATCAAAACGAATAGCGGTACGTTCCTGATCGATCCAAATGCCAGGAGGGCAAAAACTGTCAGGAGCACGATCTCATGCACTTTCCTGGCTCGCAGGGTCATGGCAGTAAGAACCAGCGTAAGGCCAACCAGGGCCATGAACAGGTAATCGCCGGTTACAAAACGGGGTTGTGCCCAGAAAGGCATAAATTCCTGGATGTGCTGGTTGTAAACATTATGCGGGTCAAACCGGGTCAGCAATTCAACAGGGAAAGAAAATCCGCGGAACCCATACGGATTGATGAAACACACCAGGAATGAAACAGCAAGCCAAGGCAGGGCCTTCATGTCGGCTTTCCTTTCGTGAAGCCAGGAACTGAGAAAACAGACCGCGAAAATGACCAGGCCAAGGATGAACAAGGCATGCATGTTGCACCAGAACAGCATGATTACCGGGATGAGCCAGAGATGATTTTTTTGTGAAAGGGCATAGCTGTCAAGAATGAACACTATACCTGTAAGGAAAATAAAGGAGAACATCTCCGGTCTGGGGGCTATGCGCGGATCGATGATCAGGAATCCTGCCAGCAGGGAAAGGCAGGTAACGGCCAGTGGTACACCCGCTAACCTGTTGCGGATCATGATCATCAGCGACAGGGCCAGGGCCAGCAGGCAGATGAAGATGCTGATGCCAGGATAGCCGGCCAAAAGGAAGACCGAATAGAGTATGACCTGGAACAACCAGTGCATATCGACATAGTCATGCCCGGGAACCGTGTATGTGCTGAGGTCGGTTAACGGAACCTGGTGATTTTCAGTAATCCATTTCCCATATTTCAGGTGAAAACCAAGATCGGGATCAGAAAGTTGCCTGAGCGACAGGACGAAAATAAGTCCCGACACCAGTACAATTGGAATAATCCATTTTCGCAGTTGCATTCAATGGTGAAATTTGGTATAAAAGTAAACACAAAAGCCTTGCAAAGCTGGGAAATCCACCTAAATTTGACGATTGATCAAACCAGGCAGATGACAACGACAACCCAGCCGATCAAATTTCTGACCATGGCAGGCGAATGCCAGGTGATCGACGTGCGATCGCCGGGCGAGTTTGAACAAGGCCATGTTCCCGGCGCCATCAACATCCCCCTGTTCACCGATGCGGAAAGGGCGGTTGTTGGGACGCTGTATGTAAAGACAGGGCAGGCGGAAGCGATTTTCAAGGGGCTGGATATCGCCCTGGTCAAAGTGGATGTGTATATCGATTCTATAAACAAGGTTTGTCAAAAAGGGCCGGTCCTCCTGCATTGCTGGCGCGGCGGATTGCGAAGCGCCGTGATGGCGGAAGTATTCAGCCACGCCGGTTATGAGGTGACCGTGCTGGAAGGGGGATATAAGGCTTACCGGACTTTTATCCGGGGTGAATTTTCCCGGCCGGCGCGGGTGATTGTACTTGGTGGATATACCGGAAGTGGAAAAACCGATATACTGAAGGTTCTGGCTGCCAAGGGAGAGCAGGTCATCGACCTGGAAGAACTTGCATGTCACAAAGGATCGGTATTCGGTGCCATGGGGCAGCCGCCGCAGCCCACCAATGAGCAATTTGAAAACAACCTTTATGCGCGGTGGGCCTATCTTGATCTTTCCCGACCTCTATGGCTGGAGGATGAAAGCAGGATGATCGGCCGCATTACCCTGCCTGATCCGGTTGTTGAACAGATCAGCAAGGGAGTGATGATCAGGGCCGGGCTCGGACCTGAAGTGAGGATCAAACGGCTTGTAAGTGAGTATGCCGGATTTGACAAACAGATGCTGGGCGATGCCATCAGGAAGATTGGTGAGCGGCTTGGCGGTGCGGGAACGAAAGAGGCTTTATCGGCGCTTGAAGCCGGCCGGTTTGATGTGGTTGCCTCCCTCGTGCTGGCCTATTATGACAAGGCATACCAGTTTTCGGTATCCCGGAGGATAAACAAGGAAGTGATAGATATCCCGGTTTCCGGAAGCGACATCAACGCGGATGCTGACCGGATCTTTGAAATTGTTCAAAAACGCTTTTTGCATGGATCCGATCTATCTTGATTACAACGCCACCACACCCATCGACCCGGCCGTGATCGAAGCAATCAGGCCTTACCTGGAAGAGTATTTCGGCAATCCTTCGAGTGTTCATACTTTCGGGGCTATTTCAAAAAATGCCGTGGAGAAAGCAAGAAAACAGGTTGCCGCCCTGCTGAATGCCCGCAGCGATGAGATTGTTTTTACGAGCGGAGGAACCGAATCGAACAATTTTGCCATCAAGGGCGCGGCATTTGCAAGGAGAAAACAGGGGAACCATATTATAACCACTGCTATTGAGCATCCGGCAGTTACTGAGGTTTGTCATTTCCTCGAACGGGAGGGGTTCAGGGTGACCTGGCTTGGCGTTGACAGTTACGGCATGGTTGACCCGGCGGAAGTTGAAAAAGCCATCCTTCCCGAGACCATTTTAATTTCAATCATGCATGCCAACAATGAAACCGGGACGATACAGCCTGTGGAGGTCATCGGCAGGATCGCCAGGGCAAGGGGAATCCTGTTTCACACGGATGCGGCCCAGTCGGTTGGGAAAATCCCGGTTGACGTGGAAAACATGAAAGTCGACCTCCTTTCTGTTGCCGGGCACAAACTCTATGCCCCGAAGGGGATTGGAGCGTTGTATATCAGACGGGGTGTTCAGTTGGAAAAACTGATCCACGGGGCCGATCATGAAGCCAATCAACGGGCAGGGACTGAAAACGTCATGGAGATCGTGGGTTTGGGCAAAGCCTCCGAAATTGCGCTTGCAGACGCAAGATTAAAAGAATTGAGAGACCTGTTGCAAACAGGCATCCAACAGGAAATCCCGTCGGCAAGACTCAACGGCCATCCCGAATTGCGGCTGCCCAACACGTTGAGCCTGGGTTTCCCGGGAATTGAAGCACCCCTGCTGCTCGATGCCATGAAAGGGATCGCCGCATCGGCCGGCGCCGCCTGTCATGCCGACCAGGTTGATATTTCAGCCGTGTTGTCGGCCATGCATGTGCCCTATGAATATGCCCTCGGAACCGTCCGCTTTTCAGTAGGCAGGATGACCACCCGTGAAGAGATTGAAAAAGCCATCCCTATCATTGCTGAAGCTTACCGTGAAATCACCGGAAGTTCGAGCGAAGCCGGCATCCCGCAAGCCATGACCGGCATCCGCCTCACCGAATATACCCATGCCCTGGGATGTGCATGTAAAATCAGGCCGCAGCTGCTCGAAAAAATACTGAAGGGGTTGCCGTTTCATCATGATCCAGCGATCCTCGTGGGTCACCAGACGTCGGATGATGCTGCCGTTTACCGGATCGATGAACACACCGCCATCGTGCAAACAGTCGATTTCATCCCGCCGGTGGTGGATGATCCCTATATGTATGGTGCCATTGCCGCTGCAAACGCGTTAAGCGATGTGTTTGCCATGGGAGCAAAACCCCTGTTTGCGCTTAGCATCGTGGGATTTCCCGACAGGAAACTGCCACTGGAGGTATTGCAGGAGATTCTCAGGGGAGCCGGGGATAAAGCTGCAGAGGCAGGTATCCAGATCATTGGCGGGCACAGCATCGAAGATACCGAACCGAAATTCGGGCTGGTCGTTACAGGGCTCATTCATCCCGACAGGATCCTGCGCAATTCGGGTGCCATGCCGGGCGATGCGCTGATCCTGACCAAACCGCTGGGCACCGGCATCATCACCACCGCCATCAAGCGGGGACTCGCAAACCCTGAAGCTGTTGAACAGGTTATGAACCTGATGAGCGAATTGAACGACAAACCGGTGGATATCATGGCCCGGTTTCCTGTGCATGCCTGCACCGATGTTACCGGGTTCGGGCTGCTCGGGCATTTAAAGGAGATGGTGACAGGCGCCGGGCTTCATGCCCTTCTCCGTGCCAATGCGATCCCCGTGCTGGATCAGGCGTGGGAATATGCAGCCGGTGGTTGCATCCCCGGGGGAACCAGGAACAACCTTGAATTCGTGCAGTCCATGGTAACCTGGGATAGAGAGACGCCGGAAATCATGAAATTCATCATGTCCGATGCCCAAACCTCCGGGGGACTGCTTATCTCGCTTCCTGAAACATTGGCGGGAGAAATGCTCTCATGCCTTCATGTTGCAGGATTGAAAAGGGCGGCCATCATCGGAACCTTCGTACCGGGTGAGCCCGGGATCAGCGTTTAAGCGATTCCAACACAGCTTTGTCATAAATTTTTCCAACCGGATAGATGCCTTTTCTGCTGTCGGTGTAAGGTGATTTGTTGTAAAACCAGTTGAGGATCAGCTGCGGATTCCGGGCGAAAGATGAATCTGCCGCTTTTTTCTGCTCAAATTCAAGTTTTAGCGCCGGATCGCCTGCCAGCATCTCAGCAGCCATTTTTTCAATGACATACGATTCGCCGTACTCCTTTTGCTCGAAGGAGGCATCGAAGAAACCCCAGTAAACAAACGACCCGCTGCCTTTGGGTTCGAGGATATGCGGAATGATGCGCCCAGCGGGCTGCATCACTTCAACGAGCACCGATCCGGCCATGAAGGTGCGGGTCTCCGTGATCTCGTCATATTCAATGTTCGTCATCGGGTGACGCCCTTCGTAAGGGGCATTCTGCCATTTCGGATTTTTAAACCGGAAAGTCGAAACTTTGACAATTTCATCTTTCTTAAGTCCGGTCATGTGGATCCCGTGAATCTTGAGCCGGTCGATTACCGTTATCCACTCGGCGGGGATGATATAGGCGTAAGGAAGTTTTGCAGTGACAACCGGGCGGGTGGAATAGAAATAGGGTATTTTGTAAGTGGTTGGTATGTTGCTGTATACAAACCAGTCGCCGCCGCTGATGCCGCTTTTTATGGCCTTATATTCAACCCCGGCAAAATCAACCACCGTACTGTCATCCTTCCGGGTTTCGAACTGGAGAGGGAAGGGGGTGTTGACAAACTCCTCGCTGCTGGTGAATTTGTCGGCCTTCAAAACGAGTGAATTCAGGGTTTTCGACTCCCGGCTCAGAAGCTCTATTGTTGCAAGCATGCATTGATAGGTTGCTTCAACACGCTGTTTGTAGGGTTTCAGCATGTGTGTTTCGATCAGCAGCCCCGGACGGTTCCTCAGGGCGGTATATCCCTGCGAGAGCATGGGCGGCGCCACTTCGGTGATAAGGCCGCTTCGCGGATCGTGCCAGTTGCGGTAATCGACATATGGGAATACCGGGTAACCGCCATCCACAAGGTGTTTCTGCATGCCTTTGATAAACACATCGCGGGTCCAGGTTGTGAGTCCGTTGTCCATATCCCCGTAAATTTCCATCAGGTACGTGAGCACATACTGGTAATCAGCGCCATCGGTGGTATGGGAGTCGATAAAGAAATCGGGCATCCATTTGTTGAACATCGTAAGCCAGGCCTGCATTTCGGGTGCATCGGCTTTCAGGAAGTCGCGGTTGAGGTTGAGATTGTTGGCCGTGGTTCGCCATCCCATCTCCTTTGGCCCGTTCTGGTTTATCCGGTTGAAGGGGCCGAAGCGTTCATGCCCGTCGACATTGAAGATTGGTATGAACAGGATCGAGACATTGTCGAGCAGTTTTTTTGAAGCAGGAGTAAAATGCGATGCGTAATTTCCGGCGCCCGGGGCCGTAATGGCCAGGTCGCGCAGCAGCATCAGCCCGGCATCCTTCCCTTCGCATTCGCCGGCATGAATGCAGGCCTCGATCAGCAGCAAGGTCCGGCCTGTGGCATGGATGGCTGCAGGATCCTGTAATCCGTCCCTGTCAAGGATCAGCAACGGCAGGTCACGACCCTGCGGACTTTTCCCGAAGGTAGTCAGGCTGATCATTTTTGATCCCTTTGCAAGTTGCCTGCAATAATCGATGGTTTGCTCGTAACGCGGAGTCTCGAGCGACCCTGATTTCTCATAAACTGTTTGCCAGTCAGTTTCCTGCGAATAAGTGATCCCAAGCATCATCATGCCGGCAAGGAGGAGGAAGAATCTTTTCATAACGGATTATTTCTGAGCCTTCAAACATACATAAAAAACACAGAATACAGAAACTATTTAACCCTGTTTTGTTTCTTATTGCTGAATTATTTTTACCTTTGCGCTGTGTCGCCGGTTAACTGAGACAGGGGGCGTTTCATAAATTTCGTACATGGATAAAGCATTGATTGATATCCTTGAAAGGGTCAGAGAATTGTTTTACAAGTACGGCGTCCGCAGTGTATCCGTAGATGATATCTGCCGGGACCTCGGGTTGTCGAAGAAGAAACTCTACCAGTTTGTCACTAGTAAAACCGAACTTGTTGCCAAATTGCTGGAACTGGAACGCCAGAATTTTGAGGTCATATTTGAGCATAATAATTTTGAAGGCGTTAATGCCATTGATATCCTTCTGATCGTGAGCCGGGAACTTGGTGAACGTTTTCGCGATGTGAGCCCTTCGATGACCTTCGACCTGAAGAAATACTACCCTGAAATTTATCACAACCATGTTGATGAACGTATCGAGTTCATTTACCAGAAAATCCAGATCAATCTCCAGAAGGGGATCAGCCAGGGAATGTACCGCGATGACCTCAGTATTGAACTGGTTGCCAGGTTGTATATGCGCCGTTTGATCGACCTGCACAACCCGGAGTTTTTTCCGGCTGATAAATTTTCATTCCAGACCCTGTTCGATGTGATGTTCGACAATTTTATCCGCGGCATCGCCAACCCTGCAGGCATCGACTATTATGAAAAGCAAAAACGCAAGCTTAACTTTAAAAAATTCAACCAATAACAATGAACTACCGGATCTTAACAATACTATTTATTTTCTGCTTTACCCTGGTGCAGTTGCTCCCTGCTCAGACCCCCTCGGCGGCCAAACCCACGGAAGTGTTGTCTTTTTCGCTTCAACAGGCACAGGCTTATGCCTACGAGAACAACTACGATCTTAAAAATTCCACCACCGATGTGGAGATTGCCCGCAAGATGGTGAAACAAAATACTGCCACCGGTTTGCCGCAGATCAACGGGAATGTCGATTACACCGATTTTATCATGCAGCCCACCACCATGATCCCGGGAGAAATGTTCGGAGGTCCTCCTGGCTCGTTTTTCCCGGTTAAATTTGGTACTACATACAATATGACCCTCAAGGGAACGGTTTCGCAACTGATCTACAGCGGTCAGTATATCGTGGGCCTGCAAACCGCCAAAGCCTTTCTTGAAACCGCGAAACAGAAGAATGTCAAGGACAAAGTCGATATCCGCGACCAGGTGGCTGATGCTTACCTGCGATTGCTGGTTGTTGACCAGGCCCTGCAGATTCTCGATTCTACCTACGTTGTTGTGAGCAAACTCGTTGTTGAAGCACAGAAAAGTTATGAAAACGGGTTGATCGAGGATATCGATGTCGATCAGGCTGATCTGAACAGGATCAACCTGGAGGCCCAGGTAAAGGATACCCGCAATGCCCGTAATGTTGCCTATGCCGGGTTGAAATTCCTGGTCGGGTTAAAAGACAACCAGGAGATGACCATGACGGAGACCCTGCCCTTCTTTCTCTCGCAGGTTGACAGGGATGCCTTGATCAACCAGCCGTTTGACTACAGGACCAATATCGATTATACCCTGCTGAAAAAATCGGACTACCTGACCCTGATGCAGTATAAGTTGGCACAGACAGCCTACCATCCTTCCCTGAGCGGGTTTATTAGCGCTTCCACGGCAGCACAGCGAAACAATTGGGATTTTATGAATACCAGTAAACCATGGTTTCCTTCGGTGATTTTCGGGGTTTCCCTTCAGGTTCCCATCTGGAGCAGCGGGAGCCGCAAATATTCTGTTGACCAGGCCCGCCTCAATGTCGAAAAAACAAAGATCACCGATGAGAAAATGAAGGTAGGACTTGAACTCCAGGTGGAAACTGCCAAAAAGGATTTCAGCAACGCCTATTTTGTTTACCAGAATAAGCACAAGGGTTTTGACACCGCCCTGAAGATTTACGAAAAGACCCTGGCAAAATACAAAATGGGTGTCTCCTCCAGCACCGACCTGAATCAGCGGTATAGCCAGTTTCTCCAGGCCAACAGCGATTACATGCAGTCGATGTATACCGTGCTGAGTTCCAAAATCAAGCTGAATAAGCTGATGGAGAAGTTTTAACCTCTCCCGTGTTAACCTCTTGCAAGTTTCCTTGCAGTGCGGTTCGATCTCCTTCTCCTGATTCCCGCGATCATCTGTGCATCAATCAGCAGCATGGCCGGAACAAAAACAAGGGTTAGGAAGGTTGCAAAACTCAACCCGAAAATGATAGTCCATGAAAGAGGGCCCCAGAAGGCGACATTGTCGCCGCCAAAATAGATGTGGGGGTTCAGCTCGGTGAAGAGGGTGGTGAAGTTGATGTTCATCCCGACTGCGAGTGGTACCAGTCCGAGCATGGTTGCCGTGGCGGTGAGCACGACCGGGGTGATCCTGGTTTTACCTGCATTGATGATGGCATCCTGGGTTTTCATGCCGCGTGATTTCAGCTCGTCGGCAAACTCTACGATCAGGATCCCGTTTCGCACGACAATTCCTCCAAGTGCAACAATACCCAGTCCCGTCATAATCACGCTGATGGACATGTGGAAAATGGCGATGCCCAGCAGAACGCCGATCACGCTGAAGATCACTTCGCTCAAAATGATGAACGATTTACTCAGCGAACCGAACTGGGTGATAAGAATAAAGAAAATCGACCCGATGGCGATCATCATGGCCTTTAGCAGGAAAACCATCGTCTCGGCCTGGTCTTCACGCTCGCCGGTGAGACTGATCTCAACGCCTTTGGGCATTTTGTAACCAGGAAGCACCTTGGTAATCGTGGCAACCACTTCGTTGGCGGTATACCCCGACAGCACTTCCGACGACAGGGTGACAACCCGCTTGAGGTTTTTACGTTTGATCCCGCCGTACGTATCCTTATATTTGATCGTGGCCACCGACGAGATCGGGATCTGCCTCAGCTGACCAGAATTCATATCACGGTATGTAATCTTGGCATTGATGACCTGGTTCACATTGGAGCGCTCTTTTTCCGAATACCTTAGCTGGATAGGGTATTCATCTTCACCTTCCTTGTATTTCGATATTTCCTTGCCGAAGATGGCGGTCCGCATCTCCATCCCGATCTGGCCCAATGAAAGTCCTTCGCGGTTTGCCCGCACCCGGTCGATGTCGATGATGATCTCTGGTTTGTTGTTGTCAAAATCGGATTTCAGCTGCTCGACCCCGGGAACGCGGAGCGAGTCAAGATACGCCTTGAAACTGACCGATGCTGCGATCAGGTCATCGAAGTTTTCGCTCGTTATTTCAATGTTGATGGGTTTGCCGGTGGGAGGTCCCGAATGGTTCTTTTCCACGCTGATGGTCACACCCGGGATGTTTTTGAGGTTTTCCCTGATATTGTCCATGATGTCCTGTGTAGAAACCCCTTTCCGGTATTTGCTTTCGATGAAATTGATGGTGACTTTGCCCTTGTTTGATGATACCGAACGGTCGAACATGCCATCGCCCGCATTGAAACCAACATTGGTAATGATGGATTCGACGATGGGATTTTTCTCTCCAAGAACATGGTTAACCCTTTTCTCAACCAGCTTCGTTACGGAATCGGTCACATTCTGGTCGGTACCTTCCGGCAGCTTGATGAAGACATTCACGTAGGTGGGAATGTTGTTCGGGAAGAACAGCACTTTCGGTTTGGTAACACCCGTAAGGAAGATGACAAAAAAGAACATCACGATGACCGACGTCAGAATGTACCACGGTCTGCGGCCCCGCAGCAAATACACCAGGGTTTTCTCATATCCGCGCATGACGGCGGGCCAGGTAACAGTTTGAAATCCCACGATGGCGCTTTTAAGAACCAGGCGGTACAGTCCGTTCAGGATCAGTGCAAACAGGAAAATATTCCCGATGGCAAATTTCCCGGCAAGGTAGGAGAAGAGTGCCAGAACACCCATGATGCCGCTGCTGATGAGCAACTTTCTTTTGTTGGCTTTGTGCTCGGTTACTTCATATTCGTGTTTCATGAAGGTCACGGCAAACACGGGATTGATGATGTAGGCCACGAAGAGCGAGGCAAACAGGGTAAGGATCAGGGTGACAGGTAGATAATGCATGAACTTGCCAACGATCCCGGGCCAGAATGCCAGCGGGAAGAAGGGGGCCAGCGTAGTGAGCGTACCTGACAAAATGGGCAGAAAGACTTCACCGGCGGCATTTTTCGCCGCCTTCACAATATCGGGCTGATCCCGGTGCAACCGGTGCGTATTTTCAATTACTACGATGGCATCATCGACAATGATTCCCAGGGCGAAGATAAAACCGAACATCACGATCATGTTCATGGTAAACCCGAGGCTGGGCATCACCAGGTAGGCGACAAACATGGAAAGGGGAACCGACAATGCCACGAAAAAGGCATTGTTGAAGCCCATGAAAAACATCAGGATGATGATCACCATGATAAAACCAATGATGATGGTGTTGTTGAGCTCTTCCAGGGTGCTCTTGGTAAAGCGCGACTGGTCGCCTGTGATGCTGACCGTGAGGTCGGGGGGCAACTGATTTTTCTGCATCCCGGCCATGATTTCCTTGATCTTGTCGGAGGCGTCGATCAGGTTTTCGCCGCTTTTTTTAATCACATTGAGGGTGATCACGTGCTTGCCGTCGAGACGGGCGAAACTTTCCTGGTCTTTGAATGAATCCTTCACATCGGCGATGTCCTGGATATAGATGGTCGCACCACTGGCCGATTTGAGCATTATACTCCTGATCTGTTCGGGCGACTTGAACTGTCCTGCCAGCCGGATGGTGTACTTGGTGCCGAAAGAGGTGATGGTTCCGGCGGAGATGGTTACGTTTTCGGCTGACACAGCTGATTCGATATCCCGGAATGACACACTGGCAGCCTGCATCTTGTACATGTCGACGTCGATCTGGATCTCACGCTCGAGCGCACCCACGATGTCAACCCGCGTGATCTCCTTCAACGTTTCGATCTTGTCCTGCGCATCTTCCGCATATTTCTTCAGCCTTGGAAGGTCATAATCACCGGCCAGGTTGATGTTCATGATCGGAATTTCAGAGATGTCGACCTCCTTGATATCCGGATCTTTCGGCAGGTTGTTGGGCAGGTTTGTCTTCGACTTGTCAACGGCATCGCGCACCCGTTGCTTGGCCTCCGACACCTCGATGCCGGGGTTGAATTCAACCACAATGGTTGAGAGGTCCTGGATGGAGTTGCTTGTGATCTTTTTTACGTTTGCCAGCGATTTGCACTGCTTCTCGATGGGACGGGTCACCAGGTTTTCCATATCCTCGGGCGACGTGCCGGGATACACGGTATTAACCAGGATGGTAGGGATTACAATTTCGGGAAACTGCTCCTTGGGAATGCTGAAATAGGACAATAACCCAAGCGTCGTTATAATGATGGTAAGGACGTAGATGCTGACTTTATTGTCGATCGACCAGCTGGTGGCAAAAAACTCCTTGAGTTTATGTTGTTTTTGTTTCATGGCAGTTTCGGATTAGTATTCGATGAGCTGGCCATTGTAAAGGTCTTTATACCCGGCAGTGATGATCTTGTCGCCTTCGCTGAGGCCTTTGGCGATCTCGGTAAGTCCGTTGAAGGTCACCAGGGGGGTTACCAGGCGTTTGCGGGCAATCTTCTTTCCATTCTCTTCCACCGCTACATATACGAACTGGCCCTCGTCGCGCGAGTTTTGTATGAAATTCTGGGGTACCGACAGGGCTGCGGGATTTGAATAGTCCTTAATGCGGAGAACGGCGATCATGTTGGCGCGGAACAGCAGTTTGTTGGCCGGCAGATCAACCTGCACGAGAAATGTCCGGTTGGTCGGATTGATATACTTGCTGGAGAATGTTACGCGTTCATCCAGTTCCTGGTTCAGGTCGGGCAGGAAAATCTTGACCTGGTCGCCTGTGTTTATCTTGGAGGAGTAAGCTTCTCCAACATCGGCGACCGCTTTCGCTTTCGAAAAGTTCACAATACGGAAGCAGGGGGTCGGTGAAGCCGAAGAGGCCATCTGCCCGATTTTGATGGGAATTTCTTCTACGGTTCCATTGATCGGGGAGGTGATCACCGACATTTTAAGCTGGTCTTCAAGGGTGGCAATACCGTTTTGTGCCGACTCCATGTCGTTTTTAGCCTTCAGAAACTGAACTTCGGAACCGATTTTCTGATCCCACAACGTTTTTTGACGGTTGTAAATATCAGTGGCAAAAGCCAGTTTGTTTTTCAGGTCTTTTAGCTGCTGCTTCAGTACATCCGCATCGAGCTCGGCGAGTACCTGCCCCATGGTTACATTGTCACCTTCATGCACCAGGATTTTGGTGACCACACCACCCTGGTTGCGCGGGCTAACCGCAATGTTCTCATTGCCATCGATACGTCCCTGGACTTCGATGTAATGGTCAAATGTTTTTTTTGCAAGAATCTCGACATTTACCTTGGTCACGGTGACCCCGCCGGTGGGATCGAGATCCTTTTCCAGGGCGGAGATCTCCGCTGTAATTTTGTCATGGTCTTTCCTTAGTTGTTCAAGCCTGGCTTTTTTATCGCCCTCTTTGCCTGCGCAGGAGACCATAAAAAGGATAATGCCGGTAATGAGAATAATCTTTTTCATATTGAAAATCAGGTTATATTATGTCAGATCTGTTATCGGAATTTCGAGACGCAAATATAGGCATTTTTACCGATCAAAAAACTTTTCAGAGGAAAATCGTTTCCATGAAGCATTGTTGTATCTTTGCCTGATGAAACCGAAAGCACTGGATATCCTTAACCAGGTCAGGCGACTTTATCAGCGTTACGGCATTAAAAGTGTGACGATGGACGATGTTGCCACGCATCTGAATATTTCCAAAAAAACCATCTACGAACATTTTACCGACAAGGAAGACCTTGTAAGGAACGTACTGTTGCTTGAACATGAAACCCGTTGCAACAGGCTGGTTGCAATCGAAGAACACCGGTACAATGCCGTTGAAGAGCTTTTCGAGGTATACAAGATGATCAATACCACCCTGAAGGAGTATAATCCATCGATGGAATATGATGTACGGAAATATTATCCCGACCTGTTTATGAAGGTTAAGGAAACCAGGAGGAAACGGATGTTTGAAGCCAGCCTGAATAATATGAACAAAGGGAAAAAGGAGGGGCTTTACCGCAAAGAGCTCAATTCAAGGATGATAGCCAAGCTTCATGTGTTCATGACCGAGAACCTCCATGATAACGACATGTACACGCAGGAAGAGGTCACCTCGTTTAAAATGTTTCATGAACTTTTCGTTTACCATCTCCAGGGCATCCTCAGCCATGAAGGCCGTACCTTCTTTGAAAACAACTTCGACAAATTCCAGGCCACCCTCGAATAACAAAACCAAACCGGCCATTTCACCATTTCACTATTTCACCATTTCCCCCAGCCAGCCTCATCTAATCGATTTTTTTGTATTTTTACATCCTCAGGCAACTTAATTTCCTGATTTACGTCTGCTTAATAGTTAATACTGGATGCTCATTGACGATTCCATAATTGAGGGATGCGTAGCCGGAAAGCGCAGTGCCCAGAGCGCCCTTTACCGTAAGTTCGCTTCGGTAATGCTGGCGGTTTGTCTGCGTTATGCTCAAAATCGCGATGAAGCGGAAGACATACTTCAGGAGGCGTTCTTGAAAATATTTCAGAACATAGGTACATACAGGAAAGAAGGCTCATTTGAAGGCTGGATGAAGCGGATTATGATCAACCATGCCCTGAATTACTACCGGAAGAACCGGAAACTGCCGTTCCACGAAGATATTGAAACCATCAACGAAACGGAGATTGTGGATAATGATGAACAACCTGCCACCCATGCCCCGGTATCAGCAGAAAAACTGGTCGCACTGATCCAGTTGCTGCCACCGGGATACAGGATGGTTTTTAATATGTATGTTTTTGAAGAGTACAGCCACAAAGAAATTTCCGAAGCCCTTAACATCTCTGAAAACACTTCAAAAACCCAGCTCCTGAAAGCCAGGAGGATGCTCCGTAAGAAATTATATGATTTAAATCTTATAAAAAATACTGAATTAGTCAATGAATGATAACCTGAACTTTAAGGCTTTTGATGAAGGAGGCATGGATGAGTTCCTGCGAAAGACCGTGGAGGGTCATCGTGTGGAGCCCAATCCAGGCCTTTGGAAAGGCATAAGCCGGACATTGTTGTGGCGTGAACTTCTCCGCTTCAATTTCTCCAACCTTTCTGTTAAATCACGTGTTGCAGGCGTTGCAGGATTAATAATCCTTGCAGCCGCACTGTATTTCATAATTCCCACCACCTCATCCACTACTCCGGTTGCAGTTTCAACACCAGCTCCCACCGGTTCCGTAAATTCCACGGCCAGGCCAGTCGTCATCAATGCCTCCACACCCGTAGCGAATGTCACGCGTCCTGCCGGAAACATTGTTCCCGGTAGTGCTGCCGTGAATTCTACCCCCCATGCCGCGCAAAAAACAGCAACTGCCCCGGAGCCGGCACGTCAACCGCAGATGTATGCCAATAACGCAACCAGGGTTGCCGCCGATCTTAAGAAAAGTAACCGCAGTTCTCTTCCTGATATTTCAGCCGCCGAAAATACTGCCCCAGCCATTGCCGGCGGGCAGTCGATCACGCCCCACCGCGAGGGTATGTCAAGGGTTGTGCCTTATGAGGCAGAACTCCTGCAGGTCAACCCGCAAACAGATACCATCATCACCATACATACTATTTACGGCACGGCCAGTTACTTAAAAACCAAACCCGATGCAACACAATTTTTCTCTCTGAACTTCGGTGTTACTCCCGAGGTCTCTTTTTACTCAGCACCTGAAACCTATTCAAAAATCAATGGGTGGGTGAATGGCATGTTAACGTACCATGTTTCCCGCTACTCCGTGGCAACGGGGGTTGGGCTCGGGTATGTTTACGATAAAAGCAAGTATCGCGTCGACTATAAAAGCAACGACAGCATCGGTTACTACACCAATGTCATATCCTATACCGTCGGAACCAATAACGAGATCATTTACAATACGGTCAGCAAAAGTGTGTATGACAGCCTGCTTCATCAGAACGATTACCGCACCATTAACCGGTATGCATATATCCAGGTGCCGTTGTTATTTGGTTACCGCCTTTATGAATCGGGCAAGGTTAGCCTTACATTCCAGGCAGGCCCTGCAGTCTCCTTCCTGGTCGGAACCAGGAAAGCATCGGCCGAGATCGATTATGCCAATGCGAGGATCATCAGGGTTGACGATAACACACCGGCCAGGGTGCATACCAACTGGCAGGTGTGGGGCGATCTCCTGTTTGAAATCAGGATGAACAGGAAGATGAGCATCTATGTTGAGCCTACATGCAAATATTTTCTCAACCCCGTGTCGGAACAGGAAAATGTCAGTTTCAAGGCACCATGGACCGTGGGACTTGGCGTGGGAATCCAGTTCAACTTTGCACCAAAAAAGAAGAATCCATGAGAAACGCCATCCTTTACCTGTTGCTCATTTTGGCGGTAAGGCATGTCAATGCACAGCCACAGGAGGGTCAGGATTTTCCGGCCAGCTGCCATGCGTTCTTTGCAGCCGCTCCTGATGCCGGGAACCCCATGTTGTTTCATTTTCATGACCAGTCGACCGGCCAGATCAACCATTGGCAATGGAGTTTTGGTGATGGTGCTACCTCCACGGTTCAAAACCCTTCGCATTTGTATGCAGCTGGTGGTACTTATTTCGTTTGCCTTACCGTATCGGACTCCGATTCAGGTAACATTTGCCATGACATGCTTTGCTTTCCCGTTACGGTACATCAACCTGGCGCCTGTGTTGCCGATTATATCTGCTCCATCGATTCCCTGAACCAGCTTGCCGAAAAATTCACGGACAAATCAACCGGGAACATTAACAGCTGGCATTGGGATTTTGGAGACGGAACAGTTTCGGCCGACCGGAATCCCCATCATACCTTTCCCGCCTTCGGAAAATACAAGGTTTGCCTTACAGCATACAACAGCGATTCGGTTTCAGTTTGTAATGATGTTAAATGCGATTCGGTCACCCTCCTGCAGACTGAAACCTGCCATGCCCGGTTTGTTTACGAACTTGACTCGCTCAATCATGAGTCCAATACCTTTAAATTCAAGGATACCTCGACGGGAAATCCAAACCATTATTTATGGTCGTTCGACGACGGGGCATCCCTTTCAACCCGTGATGTATCACATCAGTTCCATGTCGAAGGCACCCATAAGGTTTGCCTGACAATCGTCAAGGAGGGGGTTGCCGGAACCATTTGTTCTGATTCATCCTGCCAGATGGTTAAAACCGCGAAGTATTTCAACGTGGGCGGCCATCTCTTTGCCGGGGCGTTTCCCATCAATAATCCCATTTCAACCGGCGATACAGGTGTGGCTTATATTTACAGGCAGAATGGCAGCAGGCTGACCGTGTATGATTCAACGAAGTTCACCAGCCTTGGGTATTATGCTTTTCCCAGGCTCCTGAATGGTTATTACGTTTTAAGGGCAGAACTCACGCCGGGTTCTGCGAACTATGACAAATTTTTCCCGGCCTACTACGCCCAGTCGATGAAATGGAAAGATGCCGGGCTCCTCAACCTGACCGACACCAGTTCCTTTGAAGCGCATGTTTACCTCGTGCCGTTTTCAGACCAGCTTACTGGCTCCGGCAGCATCAAAGGCAAAGTTAGTCATGCCGGTCCCCCGGGAAACCCGTTCCCGATTTCCAACGCGGAGGTGATTCTTTACACAGGCCAGATGGCCCCCGTGAATTTCACCCGCTCAGAAAAATCAGGACTTTTTGAATTCGACGACCTGCCTTTTGGCGCTTATTACCTATATGTTGAAATTCCCGGCAAGTATTCAAGACTCACACCGGTGTGGCTTGACGCGACAAAACCGGTTGCCGGCAACATGCAACTGGATGTGTTTGATTATGACGTTACAGGGATTACCGGAGATAACTCAGCCATCGTCAAGGGTGAATTGTACCCTGATCCCGCCTCCACTGAAGTAAACCTAAGGCTCAATGCCGCGGGGAATTCAACACTGAGTGCTGAAATAAGGTCAATGGCCGGCCAGGTTGTTGCATCGTGGCAGACTGCCTGCATGAAAGGGAATAATCTGTTCACATTTCCCATAACATCAATCGCTGGCGGGATCTACCTTTTTACGGTTCGGGTGGGCGATGGCTCCCCTGTTTTAACTAAAAAACTGGTAAAATATTAAAATACAGGCAACGTGAACTGAATTTCAACATCTGTTTGTTAAGAGATCATTCCCAACAATAGTTAAACCCGATATCCTATGAAAAAAATCTTTTTACTCTTTTCCATGATGATTGTTTTTTCATCATTTCTGATCGCCCAGGTAACCGTTCACTTGAGCGGAACAGTTACCAGAGATTCGACAAACCTCCCGGTAGTCCACCACGAGGTGATCATTACCGCCGACAGTAACTCTTCAGGGTTCAATTTTTACGCGCAAAGATTTACCAGTGCCAACGGCGCCTATGATTGTACCATCCAGAATGTGCCTGGCGGGGTTCAGACCACTTTTATCGTGAAAACGAAAAATTGCGACAGCCTATACCTTGTTAAAACCTTTCAAACCTCCAATTCCCCGGCCGTTGAGAATTTCGTTCTCTGCAATGCCCCGGTGACTGGTTGCCTGGCCGGATTTTCTGCGATGGCCGACAGTACCAACCCAATGTATATCCATTTCGTGGATAACAGCACCCCGGCCGGACAAATTACCTCATGGCACTGGGATTTCGGCGACGGGTCGCCTATCGCCACAACGCATGATCCCTGGCACCTCTATGCAAGTCCGGGAACATACCACGTATGCCTTACCATTGCCACCTCAACCGGATGCACCAGCGTGAAATGCGTTGAAATCCATGTATCCCAGCCGGCAGGTTGTGAGGCCCACTTTACCTTTACCCACGACAGTATCAGCCAGGTGCCTTTCACCTGTCATTTTTTTGACGCTTCCACAGGAAACCCAACCTCTTATCATTGGGTTTTTGGCGACCCGGCCGCAGGCGTCAACAATACCTCCAGTGAGAAAAACCCGACGCATGTATTTGCAGCAGCAGGGATTTATTCCGTGTGCCTTACGATCTACGGCCCCACCTGCCAGAGTGCGACCTGCGATTCCATCGTGGTCGGGTCAACCCCGACCAATTGCGAAAGTTCCTTCACCTATAGCCGCAATTTCCTGACCGTGAATTTTGAAGGCCATACAAACAGTCCGCATTCAACCACGTGGGCCTGGACTTTCGGAGATCCAGCATCGGGCAATGCAAATGGTTCATCTGAGCAGAATCCGCACCATACTTTTTCTGCCCCGGGTTCCTACATCGTAACGCTTCATACGGTCGATGCCACAGGTTGCGCATGGACACGGACGCAGACGGTATTTGTGAGTGCCACGTGCGATGTCAACGGCAGTGTAAAAATAGGGAACGCCTTTGTTGACCATGGCCAGATCGACCTTATCAAAATAGATTCAGGCAACGTGATGACCGTGGTTCAATCAAAAACGTTTGGCGATTCTCTCGGGATGTACCATTTTGGTGGTGTGGCCCCCGGCCATTATTACCTGAAAGCGCAGCTTCTTTCGAATTCTGCCCGCTTTGGCGATTTCGTGCCAACCTATTACGAGGAAGCGATCAACTGGACCAACGCGCATGTGATCGCACTCGGCCAGCCAGCCAATCCCTACAATTTTCACCTGATCGAAGCAGGTATGCTGGCTCCCGGAAACGGAACCATCGGAGGAACCATTACCCAGGGAACCAAGGTAAACAGCGGGGGTACGCCTGCACAAAACGTGGAGGTACTCCTCCTGGATGTCAGCAACAATCCGCTGGCGGTCGGCGTAACCGATGCCAACGGGCATTTTGATTTCAGCAGCATCGCACTCGCAAGCTATATTATTTATCCTGAAGTTGCAGGAATGGCTACATCGCCGGCTCACATCACCCTCGACAATACACATACCACGGCCAATACGCCATTCAACATGACCAACAGCCAGGTGGTGTACGGGATTGACAACCTGATGCCGCAATTTGTGACCAGCATCAGCGACCTGTTCCCGAATCCGCCCGTTAATGGCCTGGTGAACCTGGAAGTTTCAGTAACACGCGACCTCGACATGGCCTTTACACTTTATGACCAGACCGGCCAAACGGTGCGCGACTTCCAGCATGCCATGCACAAGGGCGATAACATCGTGCACATGAATGTCGGGGAGTTTGCCAAGGGGCCATATTACCTGAAGATCAGCACTGCCGGTGGCAGCAACCAGTTCCGTAAACTTTTCATCGTCAGGTAATTCCTGCGGTTTATAAAGAAAAGAGGCTGTCTCAAAAGTTCGGGACAGCCTCTTTTTATTTTGGATTCAGAATCAGTTATCCCCTGCAAACCATTCGGCATACGAATTCACGGTTTCGCGAAGGCGCATGCTGTGAAGGGAAACGCCCTGGGGCAATAATTCACGGATGCGACCGGCAAAGTCGAGCAGGAAATTCTCGCTGGTTGGCTGATATGGGAGCATGACGATATTGGTAAAGGGTTCCCCGAACTTCTGCAATTCTTCCTGCGGAAGGTCTGAGTTCAGCAGCAAAGCATGGTCAAAGGGGTCGACAATCTGTTTTTTAATGATCTTTTTCAGGTCGCCGAAGTCCATGACAATCCCCAGCTTGGTGGACTGGCGGTCGGTGATCGGGGTTCCGATAACCGTCACCGACAGTTCGTACGAGTGACCATGTACATTTTTGCAGGGGCCATCGTAGCCTTTCAAGGCATGGGCTGCTTCAAACCTGAATTCTTTTGTTACCCTGATCTGGTTCATGTATGTTAATTGAACGGCAAAGATACAAAAATCAACTGTTCGGGAGGGCGTTCAGATGATGGCAAGATGTTCCAGCACAACTTTGATCCCGATGGCGATGAGAACAACTCCGCCCAGGAATTCGGCCCATCGGGCAGGGATGAAGGTGGTTTTTTCACCCAGTTTGGCGCCCAGGACCGATACCAAAAAGGTCACCAGGGATATGATAATTACGGCTTCAAGGATGTTCACCCGGATGAAGCCGAAGCCGACCCCTGTGATCAGGGCATCGATGCTGGTTGCAATGGACAGGGTAAGCAACACGGTGATTTTACGGATGTCGATTGAACGCTGCTCTTCACCAAGGCCAAATGACTGCCAGATCATCTTCAGCCCGATGGAGGCGAGGATGGCAAATGCGATCCAATGGTCGACCGGGGCGATATACGACTGGATGCTGCTGCCCACGAGCCAGCCAATCAGCGGCATGACCCCCTGGAACAAACCGAAGAGGAAGGCCATGAGCAAAATGTCTTTCCAGATGAGTTTGCGGGAAGTCCCGAAACTGAGTGAAACAGCGAAACAATCCATCGAAAGGCCTAATGAAATAAGGAAGAGGGAGGTTATGTTCAATGGTAGATGAGATTAACTATTTTTTCCAGCCATCCGGCGTCGGTCGCGTCGAATGAGTTCAAACTGGTACTATCCACATCAAATACGCCGACAATTTCGTGCTTCCTGTTCCTGACCGGGACCACGATTTCCGAAAGTGAACGCGAGTCGCAGGCAATGTGTCCGGGGAACTGATGTACATCAGCCACCACCATGGTTTTTTCCTGGTCGATGCAGGCCCAGCAAACGCCCGCGTGGGGCTGGAGTTCCTGGCATGCGAGCGGTCCCTGGTATGTTTTTACGGTCAGTTTACCGGAATGCAGGAAATAAAAACCCGTCCATGAAAAATATTCCATTTTGTGGTGAAGCACCGCGGTAATGGTGGCCATCCGGGCATCCGGATCCTCCGATTTTTCCATCAGCGCAGAAATTTGTTCATACAGGCGCTGGTAGCGGGCATGTTTTTTTTCCGGTTCCATCAGGATTAATCTGCGTGTTCAAGAGTTACTGTGAAATGCCGCATGATGGGTGCTTCATGCACGATACGAAACCCTTTTCTGATGGTTTCACGGCGGTCGAACAGGTTTTTCAGGGCCACCGCCACCACATCCATGTGATTATTCGTGTAAACCCTCCGCGGGATGGCCAAACGTAAAAACTCCAGCGCCGGGAAGCGGTTCTCCCTGGTCAACGGGTCGCGGTCGGCAAGAATTGCCCCGATTTCAACACCGCGCACACCGGATTCAAGGTAGAGCTCCACGGCGAGTTTTTGTGCCTGGAACTCCTCCTTGGCCACGTTGCACAGAAACCGTTTGGCATCCACGAAAACACCGTGGCCACCGATAGGCTGCTGTAGCGGGATTCCAAACTCCATCAGCCGGTTCCCCAGGTATTCAACCTGTCGGATACGCGTTTCAAGAAATTCGAAGTCAGTGCCTTCGTAAAGTCCCTGTGCAAGGGCATTCATGTCGCGGCCCGACATGCCTCCATAGGTGATGTATCCTTCAAAAACGATATTGAACACACTGGCCTGGGCGTGCAGTTCCTTGTTGCGCATGGCTATAAAACCGCCCATGTTGACAATGGCATCTTTTTTTGCGCTCATGGTCATGACATCGGCACAGGAAAACATTTCCAGTACAATTTCCCGGATCGTTTTATCCTTGTAGCCTTCCTCGCGGAGTTTGATAAAATAGGCGTTTTCGGCAAACCGTGCCGAGTCAAAAACAACGATTTTGCCATACTTGTCGGCAAGCCTTCTCACCATCTTCAGGTTTTCGACCGAAACCGGCTGTCCGCCCGATGAATTGCAGGTTACCGTCACGATAATGAACGGAACTTTCTCTCCCTGGGTTTTCAGAACGTTTTCCAATTTTTCCTCATCCACGTTGCCCTTGAACGGGTGAACCAGGGTAGTGTCAAATGCCTCGTCGATGGTGCAGTCCACGGCTTTTGCCTTGCGAAACTCAATGTGGCCCTTGGTGGTATCGAAATGGGAATTCCCCGGAACGACATCACCCTCTTTGACCAAAACAGAAAAAAGAACATTCTCAGCCGCCCGGCCCTGGTGGGTTGGCAGGTAGTATTCAAAGCCCAGGATTTCCCTGATTGCATTTTTCATGTTGAAATAGGAAGTTGCCCCGGCATAACTTTCATCGCCCATCATCATGGCCGCCCACTGCCGGTCGCTCATGGCGCCGGTTCCCGAGTCGGTAAGCAGGTCGATAAATACCTGTTCGCTCTTCAGCCCGAAAAGGTTGTAACCGGCTTGTTTGATCCATACTTCGCGCTCGGCACGGGTGCTCTTGCGGATGGGCTCTACCATCTTCATTTTGTACGATTCTGCAAAGGGTAACTCCATATTGTTATGGTTAAAATGATACAGCAAAGGTAGAATTTTTTTAATTAACTTTTTTTCATAACTGCTTGTCTGTTTGCCAAAAATCACGTAGGTTTGCTCCCAAAGAAAGACCTGTGAAACGGTTAACAGAATGATGGGGGTGATTTTGACAGGTGGACAAGTGGACAGGTGGACAGGTGGACAGGTGGACAGGTGGACAGGCGGACAGGTGGACAGGTGGACAGGTGGACAGGTGGACGAACTTATAGCAGCGTTTAATTTTTAATTCATAATTTTTAATTTTTAATTCCTTTTTATGACTACATCAACTGGAGCGATCGGAACTGCATGCCTCACGAAGCTCTCCGATCTCAACGAACTTGCAAGAAAATCGAAGAAAAAGAAACTTGCCGTGGCCGTGGCGCACGATGAACATTGCCTGGAAGCAATCTGTGCCGTCGACAGGATGGGCATTGTGGAGGCTATCCTGGTCGGAAACGAAAAGAAGATCCATGAAATTGCTGCAAAACTGAACCTCGATGTCAGTAAAATGACGATCATCAACGAAGAGGTTGATGCCAATTCGGTAAAGATCGCTGTAAAAATGGTCCGCAACAAGGAGGCCGACATTCTCATGAAGGGCAATGTTCCCACTGCTGTATTCCTCCGGGGTGTTCTTGATAAGGAAAACGGGCTCCGCAAGGGCGAAGTCCTCTCCCATTTTGCCCTGTTTGAAGTGCCCACCTATCATAAACTGCTCGGTCTCACCGATGCAGCCATGATCCCGGCACCCGATTTCAAAACCAAGGTAGCCCTGACAACCAATGCGGTGGAGTTTATGAACAAACTGGGTTATGCAAAGCCCAAAGTTGCCGTGCTTGCTGCCGTTGAGATGGTGAATGAAGCCATGCCGGCCACCCTTGAAGCAGCCATGTTGTCGAAAATGAGCCAGCGCGGGCAGATTAAAAACTGCATCATCGACGGTCCGCTGGCTTATGACAATGCCGTAAGCGCAGCCAGCGCAAAACATAAGGGCATCGTAAGCGATGTGGCCGGCGACGCCGACCTGCTGATCGTTCCCGACATTGAGGCTGGTAATATCCTGTACAAGGCATTCGGCTTCTCGGCAAACGCAAAACTCGCTGCCGTGGTACTTGGAGCCGCAGCCCCGATTGTACTCACTTCACGTTCCGACACGGAAGAGTCGAAACAAGCCAGCATTGTGATGGCCGCAGCTATTTAGCATTCATTCACTTATTTTGCAATCATGGGCAACAACCTGTTTCTGACCAAGTCTCTCACCGATTTAATCCAGGAGGGAAAAGACAACAAATCAGGATTAAAGAAGACCCTGACCGGGTTGAACCTGACCACCCTGGGGATCGGGGCCATCATCGGAGCAGGAATTTTCGTTCTTACGGGACAGGCAGCGGCGCAATATGCCGGTCCTGCCATCGTGATTTCGTTTATTATTTCCGGTATTGCCTGTGCCTTTGCCGGGTTGTGCTATGCCGAATTCGCCTCCATGATCCCGATCTCGGGTAGTGCGTACACCTATTCCTATGCAACGCTGGGTGAATTTCTTGCCTGGATCATCGGCTGGGACCTGATCCTTGAATACCTGTTCGCAGCCTCCACCGTATCGGTAGGCTGGTCGGGCTACGTGGTAAGTTTCCTGCACGATTTCGGCATCAATATTCCAACAGCTTTCACGGCGGCAACAGGTTCGGTGCTCGTGGAGGTTCCTAAAGTCGGATGGCAGCAGCTCACATCCAACCTAAGTGCCGGTTTGTTAGCACAGGGCATAAATGTTGATACCCTGCCGCATATCACCGCGATTATCAACCTTCCTGCCATGTTCATCATTGCCGCCCTTACCATTTTACTGATTATAGGCATCAGGGAATCGGCCAATTTCAACAACATCATGGTGATTGTCAAAGTTGCGGTTATCATCCTGTTCATTGCCATCGGGATTGCTTTTGTAGAGGCAGGTAACTGGCACCCGTTCATCCCTAAAAATACCGGCGTATGGGGCCATTTCGGCTGGAGCGGCATCCTGAGGGGGGCGGGTGTGATCTTTTTTGCCTACATCGGGTTTGATGCAGTTTCCACCGCCGCCCAGGAGGCGAAAAATCCGCAGCGCGACATGCCCATCGGGATCCTCGGATCGCTGAGCATCTCAACGGTGCTGTACATCCTGGTGGCCATTGTGCTTACCGGGATCGTCAGTTATACTACCCTCAATGTTTCGGACCCTGTAGCTGTTGGCGTTAACGCGATGGGGAAGGGGATGTTCTGGCTGCGGCCGATCGTAAAAATCGCCGCCATTGCCGGGCTCAGTTCCGTAATCCTGGTCATGCTGATGGGACAACCCAGGATTTTTTATACCATGTCAAAAGACGGATTACTCCCGCCCGTTTTCTCGAAAGTGCATCCGAAATTCAAGACACCATATGTCAGCACCATTTTGACGGGGCTGGTGGCCATTGTCCTTGCAGGTGTCCTCCCAATCAGCATTCTTGGGGAACTCGTATCCATAGGCACATTGCTTGCCTTTGCCATCGTATGTTTAAGCATCATCGTCTTAAGAAAAACAAGGCCTGACCTTGAACGCCCGTTCCGGACCCCGTTTGTTCCGCTGATCCCGATCCTCGGTGCGCTGATCTGCTTTGTGCAGATGGCTGCGTTGCCGATGGATACCTGGCTGCGGCTGATAATCTGGATGGCCATCGGGTTTGTTATCTATTTTACTTACGGGGTCAGACACAGTGTACAACGAAAATTGAACAATACCCCAAAATAAGGATTTTAAGAATGAAAGACGTCAGGATACTTGCTGTCAACCCGGGATCAACTTCCACTAAAATTGCTGTATACCAGAATTCGGATCCCATTTTTTTGAAGAACATCAAGCATACCTCCGAAGAACTTGCCCCCTTCCCAAAGATCACCGATCAGTTCGATCTTCGCAAGAATGTCATCCTGGAACAGTTGCAGGCCGCCGACATGCAGATCAACGACCTGCAGGCGGTTGTAGGCAGGGGAGGATTGCTAAAGCCCATTCCGTCGGGCATTTACGAGGTAAATGAAAAGATGATCTCCGATCTGAAGGCCAGCCCTTTCGGCGAACATGCCAGCAACCTGGGCGGGCTGATCGCACACGATCTCATCAAAGCCCTGCCCAACGCCCGGGCCTATATTGTCGATCCCATCGTGGTTGACGAATTTGATGATATTGCCCGCATCTCAGGCCATCCGCTGTTCCAGCGGTTATCCATCTTTCATGCCCTGAACCAGAAGGCCGTTGCCCGGGAATACGCCCGGTCGATCCGCCGTAAATATGAAGAGCTCAACCTGATCGTCGTTCATCTCGGGGGTGGCATTACCATCGGCGCACACCGGAAGGGGCGCGTGATCGATGTAAACCAGGGCCTCGACGGCGAAGGGCCCTTCAGTCCTGAACGCAGCGGAACATTGCCCGTCATGGACCTTGTGAGGCTTTGCTTCAGCGGCAAATATTCCGAGAAGGAGGTTCAGAAAATGGTGAAGGGCGAAGGAGGCCTTGTGGCTTATCTGGGCACCAACAACGCCTACGACGTGGAAAAAATGGTAGATGCCGGCAATGCCGAAGCCGAACTGGTATATCACGCCATGGCCTACCAGGTGGCAAAATACATCGGCGAGATGTACACCGTGCTCAAATGCGACGTCGATGCCATTCTCATCACCGGGGGTATTGCCTATGACAAGGGCTTCGTGAACTGGATCCAGGAACGGGTCTACAAACTGGCCCCCACCCATATTTATCCCGGCGAAGACGAAATGCGCGCCCTGGCGATCAACGGGCTCATGGTGGTCCGCGGTGAATTAACCGTGATGGAATATTCCTAACGGCGGCTTGTCAATCCATCGCCGCCATCATTTCCCTGACAATGTTTTCGGTCCCTTCAGCGATCTGCGAGATGGTTGCATCGAGCATGTAGCAGGGTGTGGTGAACAGTTTTCTTTCCCTGTCGGCCACCACCGCGCCATGGGCCGTCACTGCGTAATGGTTCCCCATTTTTTCGATGAACTTTTTTGATGCAGGATCATTGCCGGTTGTGAGGGTCGTGCCTTTGAACAGGCTTGCAAGGATTACAGGAGCGATGCACATGGCCCCGATAGGTTTGCCGGCTTCTGACATGGAGATGATGGCTGATTCCACCCCGGGATTTACGGTGCACAGGTCGCCCCGCATCGCCCAATCGCAGAGGTTTTTGGCAGCCCCGAACCCACCCGGGAAGATCAGGGCGTCAAAATCAGCAGCGTTGAAAGCAGATAACGGTTTGCAGTTTCCCCTGGCGATGCGGGCCGATTCGGTGAGGACGTTGCGTTTTTCAGGCATCTCTTTGCCCGTTATGTGGTTGACTACATGATGTTGCACGACGTCGGGGGCAAAACACTGGTAAGCAGCCCCGGCTTTGTCGATGGCCAGCAGGGTCAATACCGCTTCATGGATCTCGGCCCCGTCAAAAACGCCGCAACCGGATAAAATAACAGCAAATATTTTCATAGCGTTCTGAAAATGGTTGATAAAATGACACCGTTCAAAGTTACTAAAATCATGCGGCCTATTTGAAAGCGGCCAGGAAATTCATTTTCCCCTGAACATTATGGAAAAACAGGTGAGGCCTGTATTACCAGGGACGCTTTTTTCTGAAAAGAACCGGGAATGGATGGAAGGTATTCGACATGGGAGGATTTATTATTTAACTTTGCACAAATTTGAACGAAAAATTAAACTGATCCTGATGAAGAAACTACAGATGGTTGACTTACGCAGTCAGTACCTTCATATTAAACCGGAAATAGACAGGGGGATCCAGGAAGTGATCGATTCCTGCGCCTTTATCAATGGCCCGGCGGTAAACGGCTTCCAGAAAGACCTTGAACAATACCTGGGCGTGAAGCATGTAATTCCGTGCGCCAATGGCACCGACGCCCTGCAGGTTGCCATGATGGCCCTGAATCTTGTACCTGGAGATGAAGTGATCACCACCTCCTTTACCTTTATCGCGACTGCCGAGGTGATCGCCCTGTTAAAATTAACCCCGGTGCTGGTGGATGTGGATCCCGGCACCTTCAACATCGATCCCAAAGCAATTGAGCGGGCCATCACCCCTAAAACAAAAGCCATCGTTCCGGTGCACCTCTTCGGGCAAACTGCCCCGATGGAGGAGATCATGGAAATTGCCGCAAAGCATAACCTTTTCGTGATCGAAGATAACTGCCAGGCCATTGGGTCCGATTATTATTTTAATGATGGCACCGCCAAAAAAGCCGGAACCATCGGCCATATCGGCTGCACCTCCTTCTTCCCTTCGAAAAACCTGGGATGTTATGGCGACGGCGGGGCAATTTTCACCAATGATGATGACCTGGCAAAGCAAATGCGCGTGGTGGTCAACCACGGGATGACCGTTCGCTATTACCACGATTATATCGGGGTTAATTCCCGGCTTGACAGCATCCAGGCTGCAATCTTAAAGGTGAAACTGGCGCATCTCGACGAATATGCAGCCAGCCGCAGGGCCGCCGCTGATTTTTACGATGAGGCCTTTAAAAACCATCCGCATCTGAAAACACCGGTTCGGTATGGTAAATCAAATCATGTGTTTCATCAGTATACCCTGGTAACTGAAGGAATTGACAGGAAAGCCCTGATAGAGTTCCTGGGAACCAAAGAGATCCCGGCCATGATCTATTACCCGGTGCCCCTGCATATGCAGAAGGCCTACCTCGATCCAAGGTACAAACCGGGAGATTTCCCTGTGACCGAGCATCTCAGCGAAACGGTGTTTTCCCTGCCGATGCACACGGAGCTTGATCATGAACAACTTACGTATATAACGCAGAGTGTTCTTGAATTTTTAAACCAGTAATTATGGAAACAGAATATTTCGCCCATGAATCGGCCATTATCGATGAAGGCTGCAGGATCGGGAAAGGAACTAAAATCTGGCATTTTACGCATGTAATGAAGAGTTGCGTAATCGGGGAAAACTGCAATCTCGGTCAGAATGTTGTTGTTTCTCCCGATGTCGTGCTCGGCAGGAATGTCAAGGTGCAGAACAATGTTTCGATCTATACCGGCGTAATCTGCGAGGATGATGTCTTTCTCGGGCCCTCCATGGTATTTACCAATGTGATCAACCCCCGAAGCCATATCCTCAGGAAGGACCAGTACCAGACCACCCTGGTAAAACATGGCGCATCTATCGGCGCCAACGCCACCATCGTGTGCGGGAATACGATCGGCGAATTTTCCTTTATCGGTGCAGGGACCGTAGTTACCAAAGATGTTCCCGCCTATGCACTGGTTGTCGGGAACCCGGGCCGTCACGTTGGCTGGATGAGCGAATACGGGCATCGCCTGCTCTTCGATGCCGATGGAATTGCCATTTGCCCGGAAAGCCTTGAAAAATACAGGCTGACCAGCGATGGCCAAGTTGTAAAAATCGGAAAATAACCCATGACTGAATCGAAAAACCCAATCAATTTTGCACTTATAGGAGCTGCCGGATACATTGCTCCGCGTCACATGAAGGCCATCAGGGATACGGGGAACCGCCTTGTTTGCGCCCTCGACCCATACGACGGGGTGGGTATCATCGACAGCTATTTCCCTCATGCCGACTTTTTCATCGAGCCGGAACGTTTCGACCGTCATCTCGACAAATTGCGCAGGATGGCGCTGCTGAACAAACGATACCATGACCGGAAGGTAGAGTATGTGAGCATCTGCTCCCCGAATTACATGCACGATTCGCATATCCGGCTGGCCCTGCGCAACGAGGCTCATGCCATTTGCGAGAAGCCAATCGTGCTGAATCCCTGGAACCTCGACGCCCTGGCCGAAATTGAAAAGGAGACCGGGAAAAAGGTCTACACCGTGCTTCAGCTGAGGCTCCATCCCTCCATCAAAGCTTTGCGCGAACAGATCCAGAAAGGACCAAAGGACAAGGTCTACGATCTTGATCTCACTTATATCACATCACGGGGCAACTGGTATCACCGGTCGTGGAAGGGGGATATTTCAAAATCAGGAGGAATTGCAACCAACATCGGGGTGCATTTTTTTGATATGCTTACCTGGGTATTCGGAAAGGCAAAAGAGAACATCGTTCATGTTCTTGACGAAAATAAGGCCGGGGGATTGCTCCGGCTTGAGCATGCCAATATCCGGTGGTTTCTCAGCATCGATTATAATGATATCCCGCTGGCCGTGCGGAATTCAGGGAAAAGAACCTTCCGGTCGCTCCTGATGGGCGACCAGCAGATTGAATTCAGCGACGGGTTCACCGACCTGCATACAGAGGTTTACCGTGAAATCATGGCCGGCCGGGGATTTGGCATCAAGGAGGCAAAACAAAGCATCAACATCGTTTATCACATCCGCAATAATCAGCCTGTCGGACTAAAAGGTGATTACCATCCGATTCTTAAAGCAGTTTCAAAAAAATAGCAGGGTTCATCACATCCCGGCTTAACATTGATGGTTCATAATCAGATATTGAGTAACTTGCCCTTGTTTTTTGGTATTCATTCGTTAAACTTGCAGAAATGAAAATATTAGTAACTGGAGGAACAGGATATATTGGATCGCACACGGTAGTTGAACTACAGGCGAAGGGGTATGAGGTTATTATCGTCGACAACCTTTCCAATTCCTCGATAGAGGTGCTCGACAACATTGCAAAGGTCTCCGGGAAGAAGCCTCTGTTCGAGAAGTTTGACCTGACTGATCCTGAAAAAACAGCCGCCTTCTTCAAACTGCACAACGATATCAGCGCCATTATTCACTTTGCAGCATTCAAGGCGGTGGGGGAGTCGGTCGAATTCCCGCTTATGTATTATCGCAACAACGTTCAGTCGCTGGTAAACATCCTGCAGGGTATGATCGATAACAGCATCCGCGATATTGTGTTTTCCTCCTCGTGCACCGTGTACGGACAGCCTGACGTGCTTCCCGCCCGCGAAGACAGCCCGATCCAGAAAGCGGCATCCCCTTACGGAAATACGAAACAGATATGCGAGGAGATTATCACCGATACCTGTGTCACCGCTGAAATCCGCGGAATCCTGCTGAGGTATTTCAACCCCATCGGGGCGCATGAGACAGCTTTTATCGGCGAACTCCCGCTGGGCGTCCCCAATTGCCTGATGCCCTATATCACACAGACAGCCATTGGCAAACGCCCTTTCCTCCGTGTTTGGGGAGATGACTATGACACGCCCGACGGCACCGCCATCCGCGACTATCTTCACGTGGTTGACCTGGCCAAAGCCCATGTAATTGCTGTAGAACGCATGACCGGCAACAAATGCAAAAAGAACGTGGAAGTTTTCAACCTCGGCACAGGTAACGGCTTTTCCGTTATGGAGGTTATCAAGTCGTTTGAACGGACCTCCGGTGTGAAGCTGAATTACGAAATCATGGGACGGCGGGCAGGCGACATCGTGAAGGTGTGGGCCGATACCGACTATGCGAATCAGGAACTTGGATGGAAGGCGGAGAAAACCCTCGACGAGATGACCCTTTCGGCATGGAATTGGGAAGTGGCGCTGGCCAAAAAGAAGTAGCGAGGTAGCGAAATGGTGAAATGGTGAAATTTGAAAAGTTAATTATATCAGAAGAAAGATAAACTATGAAGACAATCTTAATCACCGGCGGGGCCGGCTTTATCGGGTCGCATGTTGTACGCAGGTTTGTGAAGAAATATCCTGACTACAAGATCGTAAACCTCGACAACCTTACCTATGCGGGCAACCTCACGAACCTGCGCGATATCGAAAAGGAGCCCAATTATGAATTTGTCAAGGCAGATATTACCGCCGGCGAACTGATGAAGGCGCTGTTTAAGAAATACCGTTTCGACGGGGTCATTCATCTTGCCGCCGAATCGCATGTTGACCGTTCGATTAGCAGCCCGATGGAATTCATCTATGCCAACATCGTAGGCACGGTTAACCTTCTGAATGCGGCCCGGTTGATCTGGGAGGATTTTTCAGGAAAGAGGTTCTATCACATCTCAACCGATGAAGTTTATGGTTCGCTTGGGTCGACCGGTTTGTTCACCGAGGATACCGCCTATGACCCGCGCAGCCCCTATTCTGCTTCAAAGGCAAGCTCCGACCACCTGGTAAGAGCATACAATCACACTTATGGCATGCCCACGGTGATCTCAAACTGCTCGAACAACTATGGTCCGTTCCAGTTTCCCGAGAAACTCATCCCCCTGGCCATACACAATATCAAAAACAACAAGCTGATCCCTGTTTATGGCAAGGGCGAAAATATCCGCGACTGGCTATATGTTGAAGACCATGCAAATGCCATCGACCTGATCTTCCACGAAGGGAAAATCGCTGAAACGTACAACATCGGCGGGCAAAACGAGTGGAAAAACATCGACCTGATAAGGCAGTTGTGCGAGATCATGGATAAAAAACTGAAACGGTCGGCCGGGATGTCGTCGAACCTGATCACTTTTGTGAAGGACCGTGCAGGACACGACCTTAGGTATGCCATCGATTCAACAAAAATCCAGAACGAACTCGGGTGGAAACCCGGGCTGCAGTTTGCCGAAGGCCTTGAAAAGACAGTCTCCTGGTACCTGGCCAATGAAGAATGGATGAAGAATGTCACCTCCGGCGATTACCAGAAATATTACGATCACCAGTACGGAAAGCGGTAAACCTTTTCAGTAAACCTGCAAGCCGTTGCTACATTCCCGAAACGGCAACATCTTTCCCGATTTTCGAAATCAGTCCCTGCAACACATTGCCGGGGCCCAATTCCACGAAGGTGTCGGCACCGTCGGTGATCATGTGCTCTACCATCTGGGTCCACAATACCGGGGCCGTGAGCTGGTCGATGAGGTTCTGCTTTATCTCTGCCGGATCGGTTACACGTTTCGCCGTTGCATTCTGGTAAACCGGGCAAATGGGTTCACTCACCGTGGTGGCATGGATGGCTTCAGCAAGTTCGATACGGGCAGGTTCCATCAGGGGCGAGTGAAATGCTCCGCCCACTTTAAGTGGCAGTGCGCGGCGGGCACCTGCTGCTTTCAGTTGCTCACAGGCGACCTCAATGCCCTTTATGCTGCCGGAAATGACAAGTTGTCCGGGACTGTTGTAATTGGCAGGCACCACCACTTCATCGATGGATTTGCAGATCTCTTCCACTTTGGCATCATCCAGCCCGAGGATCGCGGCCATCGTGGAAGGTTCCTTCTCACATGCTTTCTGCATGGCGCCTGCCCTTGCTGCAACCAGCCGCAGGCCGTCTTCAAAGGAAAGGGCCTTGTTGGCGACGAGCGCTGAAAACTCGCCAAGCGAATGGCCGGCAACCATATCGGGTTTGAAATCTGCGCCAAGCGTGGCTGCAAGAATGACCGAATGGAGGAAAATAGCGGGCTGGGTGACTTTTGTCTGGCGAAGATCCTCATCGGTCCCTGAAAACATCAGGTCGGTGATCCTGAATCCAAGAATGTCATTGGCTTTTTCGAATAACTCCTTTGCCAATGGCGAATTGTCGTACAGATCTTTGCCCATACCAACAAACTGGGCGCCCTGCCCTGGAAATACGTATGCCTTCATAGTCAAATGGTAAAATGGTGAAATGGTAAAATTGCAAAATGATTTCGCTACTTCGCTACCTTATTTCCGGTCTCCCAGGAACCTCAGCAAAAACATAAAGAGGTTAATGAAGTCGAGATAGAGTGTGAGTGCGCCGAGGATACTCAGTTTGCGGGTGTTTTCCTGCCCGTATTCGCCTGCGCCGGCGCCCATTCTTTTCAAACGCTGCACATCATAGGCGGTAAGCCCGGTGAAAACAAGGACACCGACGACGCTGATGATGTAATCCATGGTGCCGCTCTGCATAAAGTAGTTTACCAGCATGGCGATCAGCATCCCAATCAGGCCCATCATCATGATCGAGCCGAATTTGGTAAGATCGGTTTTGGTGGTATACCCCGTAACGGCCATCACGCCAAACATCGCAGTGGTCACTGCAAACGTTTTAAACACCGAAGCCCCGGTATAAACAAGCAGCACCGAACTCAGGCTCATCCCCATCAGCGCCGAAAAGCCGAGGAAAAGGAGTGTCAGAACGGCAGGCGACAAACGCTGAAAGCCGAATGACATTAACAGCACGAAAGCAAATGGCAGCAGGGTAACAAGCCAGCCAAAACCGGATAACCCATGGGTTACGGGGTTTATGAGGCTGCCCTGGAGCCCTGAATCGGCAAACCAGTAAGCGGTTGCGGCAGTTGTCAGCATGGCCAGCGTCATCCAGCTGAAAACCTGCGACATAAATGATCTTGCAACGGTCAGATCCTCTGTTCCCTGTTGCGTTGGATAAAATCCTCTGTTATTTGTTTGTTCAAACATTCTTAATCGGGTTTTAGTTGTTAAATGCAAGCAATGTAAGCAATGTAATCAATGCAAACAATGCAATCAATGTTGGTAATGCAAGTAATGCAATCAATTTAGGTCTGGCAATTAATGTACAAAAAGGAATAAAATGGGCCAATTTTTTTTTTTAATTATTCAATTCAGGTCATACAGACTCCGCTCATTGTTTGCATTGTTTTCATTGCCTGCATTGTTTGCCTTGTTTGCATTGTTTTCATTGCCTGCATTGTTTGCCTTGTTTGCATTAATTTTCAATGAAGTTTTGTACTTATAAGGTGCAAAAACTCCGTGCGGGTTTTATCCCGTTCGAAGGCGCCTACAAAGTCGGATGTCGTTGTGACAGAATTTTGTTTCTGAACGCCCCGCATGGCCATACACAAATGTTGTGCCTCAATTACAACTGCCACGCCCAATGGTTTCAGCGTATCGTTTATGGCATCCTTGATCTGCATGGTGAGCCGTTCCTGGACCTGGAGGCGGCGGGCGTATATGTCGACAACGCGTGCTATCTTGCTTAATCCGGTGATATATTTATCGGGGATGTAGCCTACATGTGCCTTCCCGATAAAGGGAACCATATGGTGCTCGCAGAGTGAATATATTTCGATATCCTTCACGATGACCATTTCGCGGTAATCTTCCCTGAATTTGGCCGAGCTCAGGATCTCCTTCGGATCGAGGGCATATCCCTGGGTAAGAAACTGCATGGCTTTGGCCACCCGCAGCGGGGTCTTTAAAAGTCCTTCCCTGTCGGGGTTCTCACCAATCAGCCGTAATATTTCCTTATAATGAAAACTGAGCTCCTCCGTTGTTTTGGGGTCGAACTCTTCCAGTTTTTCGTAATTCAGTTTTTTCTTGATTGCCATAATAGTTTTTTAAGCATTATGCACCATAATATTCGATGATGTTGTTTTCCGACTGTTCAATACGCACGCAGTGGAGGGTGCCGCCAAGCGCGGTGATCCCTCCGGCAAGCTCATTCCATATCCCAATGGCCAGGTTTTCGCTGGTGGGCACTTTTCCCGCCAGGAAATCAACTTCCAGGTTCAGGTTTTTATGGTCGGTTTTTTTCAGGATTTTATCTTCAATCAGTTTGCTAACATGACGAAGATGAATGATCAGCCCTGTTGTTGGGTCAACTTCACCTTTCACCGTAACAAAGAGAATATAGTTGTGGCCGTGCCAGTTCGGGTTGGAACACTTTCCGAATATGCTGAAATTCTCCTCATCAGTGAATTCCGGGAGAAACAGCCGGTGTGCGGCGCTGAAATGTTCCCGGCGGGTGATGTATACCATGTTAAAGGATTTGGTGCAAAGGTACAGATTTTTTAATGTTCTGCAGAAGCGGGCGGAGCCGGATGGGTGTTTTTGATGATGCTCACCGACTCGAAAATGGTGTAGCACAGGTATAGCAGGAAAAACCCGAGCATGAAGGGAACGGCATCGCTGCGATGCAGAAAGACGTATATGATCATCACCGCAACATAGACCATCAGCTTCCCGATAATGGTGAGCAGGAAGGTGTTCACAAACCGGATGAACCGTTTTTCGGCAGATTTAAGCAGGTAATAATAGGAAAGCAGCGAGGTTGCGATGAAAAAGAAAAACAGGAAGGGCAATGCCGGTGAAAAAAAGGTTTTCGGCAAGATAAAAGTGAATGCCAGGACAATGACTCCCAGGATTCCTGTAAAGATCAGCAGCTGCTTGAGAAATTTGAGATATACAGAATTCATGGCACGGGATTATGCTGGATAATGTTGAAACGATGTCTATTTGCGTAAAAGATCCCTGGTAACAAGGTAGATCGAGAGTGCAACGGAAATTATTGAGAAAACTACAGTGAGAATCGGCCTGGTATTCAGCCATTGATCCAGTTTAAACCCGCCAAAAACGCCAAGCAGGATAACAGCCAGCATCTGGATGGCTATTCCGGAAAACCTGGCGTAATCGTTAAGATTTTTCCTGGGGTCGGCTGTCATTGGAGGTTGGGGGGAATTTTATCTCTTTCAGATTTCCCTGTTCCATACTGCAGGTGCCCGAAAATTTCGCTCCGGGCTCAATGGCCAGTTTCCCGGTGGTGATATCACCGCTGAAACGAGCTGTTTCCTTCAACGTCAGGAGCTCGGAAACCTTCACAGTGGCCTTGACTTCACCGGAGAAATCGGCATTCTGGCATTGAATTTCGCCATCTATTTTTCCCGTGGGCCCTACCACTATTTTGCCTTTGCACTGAATGGTCCCATTCAGTGTACCGTCAATCCTGAAGTCGCCGCTGACCTGGATCTCTCCTTTAACCACTGCCCCAGGACCTAAAATATTAATGGTCGGCATCTCAGGTTCTCTGTTTTTTGACATAAGGTTCATTTTTAGGGGTGCTTATTTTTGAATCGGGTAATTTTTTTCGAAAAAACGAATGTATTGTAAAATATCCTTGTTCTTGTAAAGAATGGGATAATTTTCAACAGAGATCACAAAGGCAAAATACTCGCCGGCATTTTCAAGTTTCGTAAAAATGTACTTGCTGTCGAGAATGCCCAGGAAATAGTTCATGGCTGTTTCACTGTTCTCAAAATTATTCACCGTGATCATCTGCCGCCCCTGGTCCAGCAACAGGCTGTTAACCATCAGGTTCTCGAGGTCGTGGAATTTCGTGTTGTAGTCCGACATTTTCATTTTCAGCGCATCAACGTCAACGAGATTGTCATTGACCACCAGCACGTAGAAATGAAGGGCGTTTGGATCAAATTTGTACAACTTTTGCGTATTGTCGAGCACTGTGACCGAGTCGGTCGGGATCGGTTTGCCCTGGGCATCTTTCTGAGTGCCAAGGAAGGCCAGTACGTTTTCAGCCAGTGGTTTAATTGTGCTTTTAGGGTAATCTTTAATCACCTTTTTCATGGAAACCACCAGTGAGTCGACAATTTCAATTTTACCCAGCGCAAGCGCCCGCAGGTAATCAAATTTCGGCATCAGCAGGGAGTCCGATTTGTAACGGGTACGTGCTATGTCGGCATTGTTGATGACCATATAATACTGCTGGTTTGCAAAAGCGGTGTACGTATCGTTATACAACTGCGACACTTCGGTCTTCCTGGCGTTGATTTCCTTGTAAAAATTGGGATTTACCAGCAGTTTGGCATAATCGCTCTCAGGATTTTCGGTGAGGATCTTGTTTTTGAACTGGTCGCTCTTCGGCTGGTTCTGCAGATGCGCGTATAGCATGCAGAGCTCGTAGGTGGTCTGAAGCTTGTACTTGTTACCCGGAAACCTGTCCATAAGGGTTTCGAAGGTTTGGGTGGCATTTCCGTAATCACCGAGTCCTTCCACATAGATGAACCCTGCCTGGTAGTAAGCCTCCACAATCATTTTGTTGGAGGCTTTGATCCGGATAGTGTCAAATGGTATATCTTTCAGATAATAGGCGCGTTCCTTGGGATTCTTTGATTTGGCAAGCTGCTTTTTGCCGCCCTTGGTCGTGTCGCTGACCGCCCCCGGGGTTGAATCGGCTTTTTCCGGCTCGTTTGAAAAGGTATTCAGGGTTTTGTCGGTAAGGAACCAGTTGTCTTCGTATTTGCGCGTTCCCCATTTGCGCTTGAACGTTGAGAACCCGACCGACATGGTGGTGGGGTTGTAAAAATACCAGTGTCCTTCCTTCGAGCCGATGGCCTGCTGGTCGAGCCCGCTACTGGGAGTTAGCAGGTACTGGGATTCAATTCTTTTCTGTTCTTCCTGTTGCCTTTTCCGTTCTTCGGCAAGTACTTTCGCAATGATCTTGTCAATAACCTGGTTCCGGTCGTTTTCCGACATGGCGGCCAGTTTTTGAAGGCTGTCCTGCCGTTGAATCACCGACAGGTTTTTCACCAGTTCGGTGAGGGTCTGGGTTTTTTTTGCAAGTTCCTTGTACCCGGCATAATCTTTCGGGAGGAACTGCATCGTGCTGTCGTAATACAACTGCGAAGTGATGTAGTTGCGCGATCCGAAGAAGATGTCGGCAAGGTCGAGCGACGAAATGGCCTTTTGATAATTGTTGGTGTGGCTGGTACTGACCGATTCCTTGAAGTATTCAATGGCTTTGGCGGTGTCGCTGTCTTTTAGTGCAATGTGCGCCAGTGCAAAATAGATCTGGTCCTGGTAATCCTTGTTTTTATCGTCCTTCAGCATTTTTGTCAGCTTCTTGACAATATACTCGCGGTTACCGCTTTTTGCTGTATAACACTGTGCCAGGTTGATCTTGGCATTGAATTCCATCTCGTATGTTTTGGCCCGTTTTATCACCTGTACGTACAAGCCCGAAGCCTCGTCAAATTCCCCGTTGAACTGGTGTATCTGGGCAAGGATGAATTTACAGCGGGTGCGGAGGGCGCCGGATGGTTTTAATTCGATGGCACGGTTGAGGTAAGGAACTGCAGCATCGTACGCTTTCTGCATGATATAGAATTGGGCATAGAGCAGGTTCAGTTCGGTTTCGTACTTTGCGGGTGCGTCGCCTTTCCTGATTTTGCTCTGCATCATGTCGAGCATGGGTTCGGCCCGGTTGAAGTCGCCCATCTGGATGTTGGCCCTGGCCTGCCACATCATGGCCAGGTATTTTATGTCGTCGTCGTTGTAAGTCTTGATCACAAACTCGAATGTACGGCGGGCCATCGGGTAGTCCTGCTTGTAGAAATAACATTTGCCGATCAGGAAGTACGAATATTTGATCCAGTGGTTGTACTCCTTGCGGTTGAAGTACATCGAATGCTTGTTGATTGCCTTCGACGCTTTTTTTATCCCGATGTCGGCATATTGGGAAATTTTTGTTGCACTGGATTTATCCCCGTAATTGTACACGGGAAGGACAAGGGCATAGTTATCTTTCAGCCCGGCCTGGTATTCTTTCAGCCCCTGGCGAAGGTTATCCATTCCGTTCCAGTACACGTTGTAATGGGCGGTGATGTTATGGTAAGTTCTGCGAACAAATGTGTTTTTTTTAGTGGAACATGCGCTAAACATGATCACCCCTGACAAAACCAGCATCCATACGGCGAGGGAAAATTTCTTCGACGATCTCAAAACGTTAAGGACTTTTAAAAGAGTATTAACTATTATTTTACAAAAATATTTTAATTTTTTGAATTTGACCAGATATATCCTGAAAGATATCAAATTTGAAAACCCGGGCTGAAGGATTTTCAGCCACCGCCATTCAACACCTTCCTGACTTCCACGTTTTTCAGCCGCCGGTTGAGAAGATTTGCGGAATCGCATAATTTTCCGATATTTGCATCGTTTGAAGGAACAGCGCGTGCGATATGGTTTTTGACAGAAAAGAAAAAAGAAAAGGGAAATGGACTGAAAAATGGCGAAATAAATACCGCCTTGTTTTCATGACAGACGATACGCTGGAAGAGCGTTTTACCTTCCGCCTGTCGAGAATGAATGTCTTTATAGCGTTGGGAACCCTTACCATCGTGCTGATTTTTCTTACCAGCATACTGATTGCCTTTACCCCGCTGCGGGAGTACATCCCGGGCTATACCAGTGTCGGGCTTACTAAGAAGCTCTACCGCCTTCAGATCAAAACCGACTCCATCGAACGCGATCTCGTTAACAAGGACAGGTTCATTCAAAACCTGAGGGATGTGATCAACGGGAAGGACCTCACTGAGGACAAGCCGCTTGTGAAAGACACGCTGAAGCGTTACGACAAAATCAAAATAAAACATTCGGTTGAAGATTCCCTGCTCCGCCTGGATATAGATAATCAGAGCAAATACAACCTCTATAAGATGGAAACGATGGAAACGGCCATTCAGAAGAAGGCGTCCATCGGAGGTGTTTTGTTCTTCGCCCCCCTTAAGGGAGTAATCACAAATGGATTTAACCCCGTTCTGAAGCATTACGGGGTGGATGTTGTTTCAAAACAAAACGAAGCCGTGAAGGCGGTTCTCGACGGAACCGTGCTGTTCAGCAACTGGACGCTCGAAACCGGGTATGTGATCGTGATCCAGCATTCGCAGAACATTGTCTCGGTGTACAAGCACAATTCTGCAAACCTTAAAAAAGCCGGCGATTATGTCAGAGCAGGCGAACCTATTGCCATTGTAGGCGAAACGGGGGAAACAGTAACTGGCCCGCATCTCCATTTTGAACTTTGGAACGACGGTAATGCCTTGAATCCCAAGGATTATATTACATTTTAGCCTATCCCTGACCGATTGAAAAAAAACCTCGCAATATTAGGATCAACCGGGAGCATCGGCACCCAGGCGCTCGATGTTGTCCGCAGCCATCCTGCACTGTTCGGGATAGAAGTGCTCACGGCACAAACCAACTGCGACCTGCTGATCCGCCAGGCCATTGAATTCATACCGAATGCCGTTGTGATCGGGAATACAGCCTGCTATTCAAAAGTCGCGGAGGCGCTCAAACCTTACCCGGTCAAGGTTTTTACCGGCCACGAGTCCATCGCGCAGATCGTTGAAATGGACAGGATCGACCTTGTGCTGAGTGCACTTGTCGGGTATGCGGGACTAAAGCCCACCCTCAGCGCCATCGCTGCCGGAAAAACCGTGGCGCTGGCCAATAAAGAGAGTCTGGTGATCGCCGGCGATCTGGTCATGGCGGAGGCACAACGAAAAAATGTGTTGATCCTCCCGGTTGACTCTGAACATTCGGCCATTTTTCAATGTCTTGCCGGAGAACAGCCCGGGGCTGTCGAGAAGATTTACCTGACCGCTTCGGGCGGCCCTTTTCGCGGAAAAACCAGGAACGACCTGTCGGGAATCACCAGGGAAGATGCCCTCAGGCATCCCAACTGGTCGATGGGGCAGAAGGTCACCATAGATTCTGCAACAATGATGAACAAAGGGCTTGAGGTGATCGAAGCACGGTGGCTGTTTAATCTCAGGCCAGAACAGATTGATGTGATCATCCATCCGCAGTCAATCGTACACTCGCTGGTACAGTTCGTGGATGGTTCGATAAAGGCGCAGATGGGCCTTCCCGATATGAAACTTCCGATCCTTTACGCATTGTCATTCCCGACCCGTATAAAATCAGATCTTACCCGCTTTAACTTTACCGATTTTCCCAGCCTCACCTTTGAACCACCCGACAGGGAACTTTTCCGCTGTCTTGACCTGGCGTACATTGCCATGGAGGCAGGCGGCAACATGCCCTGCATCCTGAATGCAGCCAACGAAGTTGCCGTTCATGCATTTTTAACCGGCCGGGTTAGCTTTACCGGGATACCGGATGTTATCGAACATTGCATGAAAACATCTTTCTTTGTTCAAAAACCCTGTTACGATGATTATGTGGCAACACACCACGAAACATTGGACAGGGCAGAAGTATTTGTCAGTCAATCATTGAATCACATATAAAATTTATATAAATCGCATGGAAATATTCATAAAAGTTGTTCAATTGCTGCTCAGTTTGTCTATTCTTGTCATATTTCATGAATTCGGACATTTTATCGCTGCCCGCGTATTCAAAACACGGGTTGAAAAATTCTACCTCTTTTTTGACCCCTGGTTTTCGCTTTTCAAGTTTAAGAAGGGCGACACGGAATATGGCGTAGGTTGGGTTCCGCTGGGGGGGTATGTTAAAATTTCGGGGATGATCGATGAATCGATGGACAAGGAACAGATGAAGCTTCCTGCCCAGCCCTGGGAGTTCAGGTCAAAACCGGCCTGGCAGCGGCTGATCATCATGCTGGGAGGTGTCACGGTCAATGTTTTGCTGGCCATCGCCATTTACATCGTGATGCTTACCATGTGGGGCGAAGAGTACCTGCCAACTTCCGAAGTGAAATTCGGCATATCGGTCGACTCGGTAGGTTACGCGATGGGGCTTCGCGACGGCGACCGCATACTCACGGTCGATCACAAGAAGGTGGAGGATTTCGCTGCAATTCCGAAAACCATCATTTTAGAGGAAGCAAAGACATTGCAGGTGGTTCGTGACGGACAGAATATGGATGTTCAGGTTCCTCCGGGATTCATTAGCCGCCTTATCAAGCAGAAATCGCCCGATTTCATTGCCGTGCGGTTCCCCTTTGTTGCCGGGAAATTCTCGCCGGGTTCACCTGCCAGGAAAGCCGGCATGCAGGTCGGCGACCAGATCATCGGGCTTAACGATACCATCCTGAGCTATTTTGATCAGTTCAGGGCGAACATCCGCCATTACAAAAATAAAACTGTTAAGGTGGTGGTGGTGCGGGGAAAGGACACCCTGCACATTCCTGTCGACGTGCCTGAAGCAGGACTGATCGGGGTTTACAACAAAGCGCCCGGAACCTGGTTCCACTTCAGGGAGAAAGACTACAACCTCCTTACGGCCATTCCTGCAGGTGTTGTGAAAACCTTCAACGGTGCTGGCAATTACATCAAATCCATCAAACTGCTGTTCTCCCAGGATAAGGCGTATGAATCGGTTGGCGGGTTTATCACCATCGGCAATATTTTTCCCTCAACCTGGGACTGGCCGGCATTCTGGGCGCTCACGGCCTTTCTTTCGATCATGCTGGCGGTATTGAATATCCTTCCTATCCCGGCACTCGACGGAGGACATGTTATGTTCCTCTTTTATGAGATCATTTTCCGCCGCAAACCCAGTGATAAATTCATGGAATATGCCCAGATCGTTGGCATGGTACTTCTTTTCGGGTTACTGATCTTTGCGAATGGGCAGGATATATTGAAGTTGTTCAGGCATTAGGCAATAGTGAAATGGTAAAATGGTAAAGTAGTAAAATGGTAAAATGTGATACCCGATGAGTCGGGTCACCTGACCACCTGACCACCTGACCACCTGTCCACCTGACCACCTGACCACCTGTCCACCTGTCCACCTGTCCACCTGTTCACCCGCTCACCTTCTCATGCAACGACCCAAACCCTTCACCCAGGATCTCCGTGGCGTTGGTTACCGATAGAAAGGCTTTGGGGTCGATCTCATGGATGTATTCTTCCAGCAGGGCGAGTTCGCGGCGGCTTACGACGGTGAATATCATACGCTTTTCGGCCATGTTGTACATACCGTGCCCGTCGATGTACGTGCCTCCTCGATCGAGGTTGTTGATGATCCTGTCGCGGATCTCCTCGTGTTTGTCCGAAATGATGAACAGGCTCTTATCGTAGCTGACGCCCTGGAGAACAACATCAATCACCTTCCCGGTTATGAAGATCACAATCCAGGAATATAGCGGGATTTTCCAGTCGCGGAACACCACCAGCCCGACCAGCACAATCGCCGAATCTACATAGATCATCAGCATGCCGAGGGGAAGTTTTGTGTATTTTGCGATGATCATGGCAACAATATCGCTGCCGCCCGAGGTTGCTTTCGATTTGAATATCAGCCCCAGGCCAACCCCGGCAAGAACGCCCCCGAAAATGGAGGAGAGCAAGGCGTCGCCTACCACCAGCGGGTGGAACCCCCAGAAATAGGTAAGCGTATCGGTAAAAACTGCTGTCAGGGAGAATCCGACAACCGTTTTAAATCCAAACCTGGGCCCGAGGAACCTGATACCGATGATGGTGAGGGGGATGTCAAAGCACAGGGCGACCAGTCCCACCGGCGTGTTAAAGAGGTAATGAAGCACGATTGAAATGCCGTAAACGCCACCCGGGATGATCTTGTAAGGGGTGATGAACAGCACAAACCCTGTGGCCAGGATAAAGGAACCGATGATGATCAGGCTGTAGGAGATAAACCATTTGCGTGTAAACGGTTTTTCCTTGATGAGAAAAAAGGCCATAATGAAGGTTTTTAAGGGTTACAAAAAGAACAGGTGCAAAGATATTTGATTACTGCACAATGCAGGCCCCTTATGTGCGTTTATCATTTAAACATAGTCTAAATTGGCAGTGCAGTGATGCAGGTAATAAAAAAAGATGTATTTTTATCCCGTTTTTCAGACGAATCTAACAACCAGTTGTTGAACGTACCTTTAGCAGGAAACCTGCACAAACCGGGGATAAAATTGTTTTTTATCCTGATCCTCCTTGTTTTTCAGGGAGGTTCGTTTATTTATGGACAGCAGCCGACGCTCATCACACATTATATGTTTCTCAACATGGCGGTTAATCCTGCCTTTGCCGGAAACAGCGGCGGTATCTCAGCTACTGGTTTGGTCCGCCAGCAATGGATTGGCTGGAAAAGCACCGATGGCACGAACCCCACTCCCCAAACGTACCTGATCACAGTCGATTCCCCCATCCGGTTTTTACATGGCGGGGTTGGCGGATCGGTTACACAGGATCAGATCGGCGCTTTTAAAAACATAACTGTTAAATTGGGCTATGCCTACAAAATGGAGATCGGATCAGGCGATTTGTCGATAGGCGGGCAACTGGATTTGCAGAATATCGGATATGATGCTTCCAAATTCAAGCCGGTCGACTCGGGCGATCCCGTTCTCAGCGGGCTGGAGGGCAAAGCCAGCGCCATGATGGTCGATGCGGGGGTAGGTGCATATTATAAAGTACCTGAAAAATATTATCTCGGGTTCTCGATTGACAATCTTCTGGGGAGCCATGCTAAAAAGATGGCCTATTCGCTACGCCGCACTTTTTATCTTGCCGGCGGTTACCAGTGGAGTATTCCTGACCATCCGGCCTTTGAGCTGCTTCCTTCGGCGCTTATTATGTATGACCAGGCGGCCTTCCAGCTAAATGCAAGTGCCCTGCTGATGTACAACAACAAATTTTATGGAGGCCTCGGATACAGGCTGCAGGATGCAGTTTCGTTACTGGCCGGAGTTCAGATAAAAAGCATCCGGATCGGCGTTGCTTACGATATAAGTACCTCGGCCATGCATTCATATAACAGCGGAGGCATGGAGGTCATGGTCAACTATTGCTTCAAAATCGACATCGATAAATTCCGTAAAAGTTACAGGAATACACGTTTCTTGTAAAAGAAAAAGTGTAATTTTGCCGTTTTGCGTGAAAAAAAAAGGTTTAAAATAATAAATTTCAATACGTAGCGTTATTTTCATCCATTAATCAGCCAACAAATGAAAAAACTGATCATCTATTCCGCACTACTCCTATTCCTGGGAAGTTGCGGTAACTCAGGGAGTGGTGAGCTTACGGGGGTAAAGGGCCGAAAGCGTTACTATTCGCCGGATCCGTTTGGTATGGTATACGTCCCCATGGGCTCATTTACCATGGGCGTCAGCGATGAAGATATGCCATATGCCCAGCTTAACAATCCCAAAACTGTTACCGTTCAGGCATTCTATATGGACCAGACCGAAATTACGAACAATGAGTACAGGCAGTTCGTATACTGGGTCAGGGATTCCATTGCACGGCGCATTCTCGGTGAAACCAAACCTGAACTGTACTTTATTTCAGAGAATAAGAAAACCGGCGAGCAGTTTGACCCGCCTTTCCTTAACTGGGATACAAAACTGGAATGGAACTCAAACCAGCAGGACGTCAGGGATGCGCTCGCACAGATGTACCTGCCCGAAAATGAACGTTATTTCAGAAGAAAAGAAATTGATTCCCGCAAACTCTATTTTGAATACTATTTTGTTGACCTGAAAGCTGCTTCGCGCAAAGATTACAGCGCACAGTCCGATGTCAAGGAAGCCAGCCTTGCCAACAGGCCGCAGGGCTTGAAAGACCGCTCGGTGTATGTCCGTAAGGAGGTTATCAACGTATATCCCGACACACTTTGCTGGATCCATGATTTTGCTTACTCTTTCAATGACCCGAGTACCGAAAAATATTTCTGGCATCCGGCTTACGACAACTATCCTGTAGTTGGTGTTAACTGGCGTCAGGCGAATGCTTTCTGCATCTGGCGTACGCAGCTGAAAAACAGTTTCCTCTATGGAAAAAAAGGCGAGACCTTTATCAGCGATTTCCGCCTGCCGACTGAAGGGGAATGGGAATGGGCCGCGCGTGGCGGTTATGATGCCAACCCGTATCCCTGGGGAGGTCCCTATACCCGGAACGACAAAGGTTGCTTCCTGGCAAACTTCAAACCACTGCGGGGCGACTATATCGCCGACGGGGGAGCAACGACAGTCATTGTGGCACACTACCCTGCCAACGATTACGGCCTTTATGATATGGCCGGCAACGTGGCTGAATGGACGGTGACTGCATTTCACCCTGCTTCGTACAATTTTTCCTGGGATTTGAACCCCGATTACAAGTATAATGCAAAAGACGCTGATCCTCCTGCGCTTAAACGCAAGGTAACCAGGGGCGGATCATGGAAAGATGTGGCTTATTTCATCCGCGTTTCAACACGTGCATACGAATACCAGGATACAGCAAAATGTTATGTTGGTTTCCGTTGTGTCCAGAGTTTTCTTGGCCGTCAGCGCGATGACAATCCATCCAGGGCTTCCAAAGTCTACAGATAAAAACTAAACCAATCTACTTTATTAACAATTAATTCTTTCAAGTTATGGCGTTACTAGATTTTGTAAAAACAAAGCAGTATAAGAATTTCATGGCCAAACTTTATGGCTGGGGAGCCGCTGTTGTAATCGTTGGTGCATTGTTTAAAATCAACCATTACTACGGTGCCGATCTCATGCTCATCATTGGTCTGGGGACTGAGTCGATGATCTTCTTTTTCTCCGCTTTTGAGCCACCCCATGTTGAACCCGATTGGAGTCTTGTCTATCCGCAACTGGCCGGGATTTATCATGAAGATGAACTCGATGCAAGCAAAGCTTTTACGACAAAGGATACGGTGAGCCAGGAACTGGATAAAATGCTTGAAAAAGCTAAAATAGGTCCCGAACTGATCGCAAGCCTGGGCACCGGGATGACAAAACTTTCAGAGACCACCTCGAAATTGTCGAATGTGGCTGATGCCTCACTTGCGAATGAAAAATATGTCAGCACCATGAAAACCGCAACGGAATCTGCTACCATTCTCAATGATTCCTATCGCAAAACAGCAAGCACGCTCGAACTGAGTACAACTGCATCACAGGAACAGTTATCGCATATCAAGGCCACTTCGAAAAATGCCGCCTCCCTTTCCACAATGTTCGCCGAAGTTGGCGAATCGCTCAAGGAAGATGTTCAGGCCAACAAGGCATTTTCAGCCAGCCTGACCAATGTTACCGCCTCAGCCAATAAATTTGTGGAAAAATACAACGAATCAGCTGCATTGCTTTCGAAAACCACCGAAACGCTCAATGCTTCTGCAACCGGCGGAGCCAATTACAATAAGGAATTACAGCGGATTTCCAGCAATCTCTCAGCCCTCAACGCACTGTATGAACTACACCTGCAGGGGTCAAACCAACAGATGGAAAATACAAATAAGTACAATACCGTGTTGAACAAATTTGCCACGAACCTCAACGAGTCGATGGCCAATACGGAAAAATTCAAATTGGAGGTTGATAACCTGACCAAGAATATCGCCGCACTGAATAAAGTGTACGGCAATATGTTGTCAGCTATGAGCATTGGCGGAAAATAAGTAGAACTCACCTGTAAATAATATATAATAGATGGCTGGATATAAAGAGACACCGAGGCAGAAGATGATCGGAATGATGTATCTTGTTCTAACTGCATTGCTCGCATTGAACGTCTCGAAACAGATCCTGGACGCATTCATCGTTGTGAATGAGAGCATGGAAGTAACAAACAGTAACTTTTCAAAAAAACTTGCCAATAGCTACACCAAATTCGAAAGACAATATAATGACAATAAAACCAAAGTAGGACCATTTTGGGAAAAAGCAGTCAAGGCGCGCCAGTTATCACGCGACCTTGAAAAATTCGTCGACAGTCTCAAGTACATGGTAATCATGAAGACTGAAAAACTTGACTCCTACGATTCAGCAAAAGCTCTGAAGCTCAACTATGCAAAAAGGGTTGACAATTTTGACAGTCCGACCCAGTTTTTTTGCGGACATACGGAAGATGGATCAGGGGGGCAGTCCAAAATCCTCAGATTGCGCATTGAGAAGTATAAAAAGGAAATGCTCGAACTGGTAAACCCGAAATTCCGCAGCAGTATCAAGATGGGGATGGAAACGGACGGGAAGTACATGGATGCCAACAAGAATCCCCAGAACTGGGAAATGCATAACTTTTATCACACCATCCTGGCAGCTACGGTTACAATTTTAAACAAGATCAAAGCCGAAGTTTACAATGCCGAGTTCGATGTGGTAAACAGCATCATATCTGAAGTGAGCGCTGAAGATTACAAGTTCGATGTGATCAAGGCTAAGGTAATTCCTGAAAGCAGGTTTGTTTTTGCCGGGGAGAGCTATACAGCCGAAATCATCGTTGCCGCCTATGAAAGCAAAGGGAAAATTACCGGGAAATGGCTTGGCGGCGTCGAGTCGCTTTCGCCTGCAAATGAAGGAAATGCTCATGCTATTGAAGGTCCCGACGGTGTTGTTACCCTGAGCATTCCTGCAGGAGGTACCGGAGTGCAGAAATTTGCCGGATTCCTCGAAGTACTAGATCCAAACGGGCAAACAAAGAAATATCCATTCAACGAGGAGTATATCGTCGCTAAACGATCGGTTTCCATTTCACCATCCCAGATGCTTGTGTTCTATAAGGGCGTTCCAAATCCTTTGAAGATCGTTGTGCCGGGCGGCGGATCCGATATGCAGGTCGCCATTTCATACGGAACGGTAACCAAGACGGATACGAATTACAATGTGAATATCCCTGCTTCCCTGACAGGAGGACCCGTGAAAGCGGAAGTTACCGTCAGCGCCATATATGGCGACAAGCGCGTAACGCTGGGTTCCGAGACCTTCCGTCTCAAATCAATTCCTGAACCTGATGTAAGCATCGGCGGGTTGCTGATCCCGAATGTCAGCAAAAGCCAGCTCCTTGCCAATCCCATTATTTATTCTACAAGGCCTCCTGGTTTCGATCTCACGGCAAACTATAAGGTTTTATCTTATAGGTTCCTGACAAACAGTCCCGACGGACAGTCAATCGATTTGCAGGGTACCGGGCGGAATTTAACGGACGAGATGAAGAATGTCCTTAAAAATGTCAGGAGAAATCAGCAGATCATGATAACTGAAATCAAGGTAGAAGCACCTGATGGGGTGCGGAAAATTCAGAAGTACATTTCCTACAGAATTAATTAAAGTTTTCTCACACATTTAACCTGAACGCATTTATGAAAACTTACTTGGTCATGGTAGCTTTGGCGTTCCTGTCCTGTTTTTTTGCGACTACCGTAAAAGCACAGGTTCTGGAAGGCCCTCCAAGGGATGGCGTTTATGATAAAACAGCAATAACCCAGGTTCAACCGATTCCTTATCCATACCTGCGTGAAGCTGACATTATCTGGACAAAGCGCATCTGGAGAACTGTTGATTTGCGTGAAAAACTCAATCAGCCTTTTTACTTTCCCGAAAAACCACAGTTTGGATGGCGGAGCCTGGCCCAGATTATCTGGGACCAGATCAAGGAGGGAACCATAACGGCCTATAATCCGGGTGACGACCAGTTCAGCAATCCGATGACGTTCAAGGAGGTAAAGGACAAGGTTGAAAGGATTGACAGCAACCTGGTGGCCGACACGGCAAACGAGGACCGCCAGATGTGGAATGTTGCAGTGAATGAATTTTCATCCATGGACGTTAAAAAGTTCCTGGTTAAGGAAGACTGGTATTTTGACAAGCAGCGTTCGGTCGTGGAAGTGCGAATCCTGGGGATCTGTCCTGTAATCAGGAACATGGTTAAAGGGGTTGATATGGGCGATAAGCGCCTGTTCTGGATCTATTTCCCCGAATGCCGCAATGTTTTTGCCAAGAATGAGGTTTTTAACCTGAAAAATGGCGCAGCCGGTCGAATGACCTACGATGATGTGTTTATGAAGCGCATGTTCTCCAGCTATGTTACCAAAGAGGAAAATGTGTACGACCGTGCCATCAGCGAATATGCAATGGGGATTGAATCGCTTCTGGAAGCCGAAAAGGTTAAGAACACCCTGTTTGAATTTGAACAAAACCTCTGGGAATACTAGTTATTTCCACCGGCCGGTATAAGAACTGAGGCTGTCTCCTGTTAAAGGGGCAGCCTCTTTTGTTTTCCAGCGGTCCATCCAGGTTTTCAAAACCTGAATGGATTAATTGCCTATTTTTGTGATACCCGGTTTGATTGGAACTTATGGCAAACACGTTTCTTGAAACCCCTGTTGAATACCTTAAGGGAGTAGGTTCAACACGGGCGGAGTTGTTAAGGAAAGAGCTGAACCTGAAAACATTCGGAGAGCTGCTCACGTTTTTCCCGTTCCGGTATGTCGACCGCAGCAAATTCTACCTCATTTCGGAGATCACGGATGATTCGGCTTATATCCAGCTCAAAGCAAAAATTGTACGCATCCAGACGGTCGGTAAGGCTCCGCACGAACGCCTTGTTGCAACGATACGCGACAGCAGCGGGGAAATCGACCTCGTTTGGTTCCAGGGGGTAAAATGGGTGCTTGAAATGCTTACACCGCTTCAGGAATATGTCGTTTTCGGGAAACCCGCCTTGTTTAACGGACGATGGAATATCCCCCATCCGGAACTTGAGATCCCTACTACGAAACCTTTGCCGCTGAACGAAACGATGCGGCCGATATATAACTCGACTGAGAAACTGAAGAATAAGGGACTTGACTTCAAGGGGATCGGCAGGATTATGAAAAACCTGCTGCTGAATGAGAAATTTGTTGTTCCCGAAAACCTGACGCCCGATATCCTGCAAAACCTCAGGCTGATCAACCGCCAGGAGGCCTTTACCAATATTCATTTCCCACAGAGTCCCGACCTTCTTAGGAAAGCACAGACCCGGCTGAAATTCGAGGAGTTGTTTTTCATCCAGCTCCGGCTGGCGAAACAACGGTCGGGCCGGCTGTTAAAACACGAAGGCCACCGGTTTTTAAGAGTAGGGGAGCATGTAAACCAGTTTTATCATCATCACCTTTCATTTGAGCTCACGAATGCCCAAAAACGGGTTATAAAGGAGATCAGGGCCGATCTCGGCTCGGGAAACCAGATGAACCGACTGTTGCAGGGAGATGTCGGAAGCGGCAAGACCCTGGTTGCGCTGATGACTATGCTCATTGCCCTGGACAATGATTACCAGAGCTGCCTGATGGCGCCAACCGAAATCCTGGCCAGGCAGCATTTTGCGAACATCTCGCAGATGCTTTCCGACCTTGACATCCGGGTGCGGATATTGACCGGGAATACGAAAGCAGCTGAACGCCGCGAACTGCAGGAGGGACTGATGAACGGGGACATTCATCTGTTGATAGGTACCCATGCTTTGATTGAAGAAAATGTTCAGTTCAAGAAGCTTGGATTGGTTGTGATTGATGAGCAGCACCGGTTCGGTGTTGCCCAGCGGGCCAAGCTATGGGAGAAAAATGTAATTACCCCCCATATCCTGGTGATGACCGCCACGCCGATCCCCAGGACCCTGGCCATGACCTTGTACGGGGATCTGGATACGTCGATCATCGATGAATTGCCGCCGGGCCGGAAATCAATAGTGACCAGGCACCTTTATGAACCAGATCATGGCAAAGTTTTCAGCTTCATCCGCGGGAAAATACAGGAAGGCAGGCAGGTGTATATTGTATACCCGCTCATACAGGAATCCGAGACGCTTGACCTGAAAAACCTGACCGACGGCTATCAGCATGTAGTTGCTGCATTCCCTGCGCCGGAGTTTACGGTCGGCATGGTTCACGGAAAAATGAAGCAGAAGGAGAAGGATGCTGAGATGAAACGGTTTATTGAAAAAAAATCCCAGATACTGGTGGCTACCACGGTGATCGAAGTAGGGGTGGACGTGCCGAACGCCTCGGTGATGGTAATCGAAAATGCCGAGCGGTTCGGACTCTCTCAACTGCACCAGCTCCGCGGACGTGTGGGCAGGGGGAGCGACCAGTCCTACTGCATCCTGGTAAGCGGTTTTGAACTCTCGGCCGAGGCCCGTAAAAGGATTGCAACGATGGTTCGCACGACCGACGGGTTTGAAATTGCCGAAACCGACCTCCAGATCAGGGGCCCGGGCGACCTGCAGGGAACGCAGCAGAGCGGGGTTCTTGACCTGCGCATCGCCGACCTGGTAAAGGATGAAAAAATTCTCAAATATGCCAGGAGTGTCGCAACCGATATCATCCAGGACGACCCTGTTTTGGCTAAAAGTAAAAATGACATTCTGGCACGCCACCTCCTTCAGATCGACCGCAATCACCAAAATTGGGGATTGATATCATAGGGCGATCGTTTTTATTATTACTTTTGTTCCCTTAATCCGTAAGCAAATGAAAATATCATACAACTGGCTTAAGCAATATCATGATCTCGACCTGTCGCCTGACAAGGTGGCGGAAATGTTAACCGGGTGCGGACTGGAGGTGGAAAGCCAGGAACCCTTTCAATCCATAAAAGGCGGGTTAAAGGGCGTGGTCATCGGCGAAGTGCTTACCTGTATGAAGCATCCCAATTCAGACCATCTCAGCCTGACGACCGTCGACATTGGCGGGGAAGAAGCGCTGAAGATCGTTTGCGGCGCTTCTAATGTTGCCCAGGGACAGAAAGTCGTTGTTGCTACCATTGGTACCACCCTCAGTTTCGGAGACAAGGAAGTAACCCTGCAGCGTACAAAAATCAGGGGCGAGGTTTCAGAAGGCATGATTTGTGCCGAAGATGAACTTGGCCTTGGCGCCTCCCATGCAGGGATCATGGTGCTGGACGCCGACACGCCGGTTGGCATGGCTGCCAGCGATTATTTCAACGTGGAGGAAGATGTTACCTTTACCATAGGGCTTACGCCGAACCGGGCCGATGCGGCTTCGCACACGGGTGTTGCCCGCGACCTGGTCGCAGTGGCAAATAATTTCGGCCGGAACCAGGGTGGTGGTTTGCCGGGGCATTGTCTTGTTATGCCTGATGTTTCCGGCTTTCATGTTGACAACGATCTCAGGCATATTGATGTAGTGGTTGAAGATATTGAAGCGTGCCCGCGCTATTCCGGGATCACCCTTACGGGAGTGAATGTTGCAGAATCGCCCGACTGGCTTAAAAACAGGATGCTGGCCATCGGGCTTCGGCCGATCAACAACATCGTGGATATCACTAACTTTGTGTTGATGGAACTGGGCCAGCCCCTCCATGCCTTCGATGCCGACCGGATTACGGGTGATAAGGTTATCGTGAAAAAATACCCGAAAGGAACCAAATTCACCACCCTTGACAATATAGAACGCGAACTTTCGGAAAACGACCTGATGATCTGCAACACCAACGAGCCCATGTGCATTGCCGGGGTTTTTGGCGGCATCAGGTCGGGCGTTACCGGGGAGACAAAAAATGTATTCCTTGAAAGCGCTTGCTTTGACCCGAAACATGTACGCAAGACATCCCGTTATCACGGACTTCAGACCGATGCTTCCTTCCGTTTTGAACGGGGGACCAACATCGACATCACGGTGTTTGCGCTCAAACGTGCTGCCGTGATGATCAGGGAACTGGCCGGCGGGGTGGTATCTTCTGAAATAATAGACGTCTGCCCGCAACCATTTCCACCGGTTGAAGTCGAATTGTCATACAGCAACCTCGATCGTCTGATCGGGAAAACGATAAACAGGGATGTGGTAAAAAGTATCCTGAAGGATCTTGAAATTGCGGTGACGGATGAAATCAAAACCGGGAGCGGCTCCATGGATGAAGTCGCCGCGTTGAGGCTGCTGGTGCCGGCATTCAAGGTGGACGTAACGCGCGAAGCCGACGTGGTCGAAGAGATCCTGCGTATCTATGGCTATAATAATATTGAAATCAACGACGAAGTAAGGTCATCACTCTCCTTTTCAACAGGCATCGACCCGGAAAGGGTACAAAATCATGTGGCCGATTATCTTGCTGCCAACGGGTTTCATGAGATTATGAACAATTCGCTGACCAGGTCCACCTATTATGAAAGCAATACCGATTTTCCCGCCGAACGGTGCGTGAAGATGCTGAACCCGATAAGCCGCGACCTGGACGTCATGCGGCAGACGCTTCTTTTTGGCGCTATCGAGAGCATTGTTCACAACCAGAACCGCAAATCCGCCGATCTGAAAATGTTTGAATTCGGACGGGTATATTCCCTGTTGGATGACCAGCACGACCCGGTTCCCGGCTATCATGAGGAAAAACATCTTGCCTTGCTCATGACCGGGCGGTTGCAACCTGAAAACTGGAACACCTCCGACAGGCAGGTTGACTTCTTTGAACTGAAGCGATACCTGGGCGCGATTTTTAAAAAACTGGCGGTTGTACAGGATCGCTGGACAACTGCACCCTATAGTTCAGGCATGATCAGCGATGGACTGGTTGGTAACGCAGCAGGGAAACCTCTTTTCGTGATCGGGTCGCTTTCAGGCCAGACTTTAAAAGCCTTCGATGTGAAACAACCGGTTTTATATGCCGAACTGAACTGGGACAACCTGCTTTCGCTCATTCCGGTTAAAAATGCCCAATACAGTGAGATACCCAGGTTCCCGGAAGTCAGGCGCGACCTGGCACTTCTGGTCGACCAGGAGGTCACCTTCGACCAGATCAGGGACCTTGCGTTCCAGGCCGAGAAGAAACTGCTGATTGATGTGGGATTGTTTGACGTATATGAAGGGGATAAAATTATGCAGGGGAAAAAGTCATATGCCGTTAGTTTCATCCTGCAGGATATTGGCAAGACTCTTACGGATAAGGAGATTGAAAAGGTCATGGAAAGGCTCATGAAGGCGTTTGCGGCCAATCTCAATGCACAGCTCAGATAACAGGTACCATGGATATCCAGTCAATTAAACAGCGCTTCGGAATTATCGGGAACTCACCGATCCTCGACCGTGCCATCGACATTGCCCGCCAGGTGGCGGCAACCGACATTACGGTGCTTGTGAGCGGGGAGAGCGGGACAGGGAAAGAATTTTTTCCGAAGATCATCCACCAAATGAGCGCCCGGAAACATGGCCCGTACATAGCGGTGAATTGCGGCGCTATCCCTGAAGGAACCATCGATTCGGAACTTTTCGGTCATGAAAAAGGCTCCTTTACCGGAGCTCACGAGGCCCGCAAAGGGTATTTTGAAGTTGTTGACGGGGGAACCATTTTCCTGGATGAAGTGGCAGAGCTCCCCCTGGGTACACAGGTGCGGCTGCTGCGTGTGCTTGAATCGGGCGAATTCCTCCGCGTTGGATCATCCAAGGTGCTCAAAACAAACGTTCGCGTTGTGGGGGCGACCAATGTCAATATCCCTGACGCAATCTCCAATGGAAAATTCAGGCAGGATCTTTATTACCGGTTAAATACGGTACCCATTCTCGTACCGCCTCTAAGGGAAAGAAAAGATGACATTTACCTGCTTTTCAGGAAGTTTGCCTCGGATGCAGCCGAAAAATACAGGATGCCCTCCATTCAGCTTGATGAAGATGCACAGCAGGTGCTGCGGAATTACCGGTGGCCCGGGAATATACGCCAGCTGAAAAATCTTACGGAACAGCTTTCCATCATCGAAAAAAACCGTGTCATCGATGTCCCGATTCTGCTCAAATACATGCCCCAGGGCCAGTCGAGCGAACTTCCCGTGCTGTTTAAAGGAGAGGATGCCTCGAAATTCAATGAGCGGGAATTGCTGTACAAAGTCCTTTTCGACATGAAGAAGGATATGAACGACCTGAAGAAGCTCGTTATGAACCTCCTGCAGAATGAAGATACCCTCAGCAGCAACCTTGGCGAAAACATCCACCTGATTAAGCGGCTATACCAGGATTTTGAAGAAAGCAAGGAAGCTTCACAGCCTATCATCGTACGTCAGCCCGACACCAGCTTCGCCGATCATGAGCCGGTACAGGAACCCGAGGAAGTGGAAGAGTCGCTTTCACTTCAGAAAAAGGAGATTGATTTTATCAAACGGGCCCTCACCAGGCACGAAGGGAAGCGCAAGGATGCTGCCAGGGAACTTGGAATTTCCGAACGAACACTGTACCGGAAAATCAAAGAATATGACATCGAGTAATATTAAGTATCTTTGTGAGGCAATGGATAACTTCCTGACACGTCAAATTTACCGGGTCCCCCGATTTCGCAATATCCGGAAGCTGTGTTTCCTGTTTGCAGCGCTTTTGTTTATTTTCCCGTCGTGCCGGATGAGTTACTCTTTTACCGGGGCATCGATTTCGCCGAACGTCAAAACGGTGACCATTCCTTACTTCACCAACACCGCCGGATTTGTGGTGCCAACACTGGCAAGGACCCTGACCGATGCCCTGCGCGATTACTTTACGTCTCAAACAAACCTCGTGCAGATCGACCGGGGTGGCGACCTGGTCCTCGACGGGTCCATTACCGGGTACTCCGCCTTGCCGGTGGCGATCCAGGGCAACGAAACTGCTGCCATGGTGAGGCTTACCGTTACCGTGAATGTGAAGTTTACCAATAAAACGGATGCGAAGCAAAACTGGGAATCGACGTTTTCAAAATACCAGGATTATGCCAGTTCGGTGAACCTTCAGTCGGTACAAGAGCAACTGCTCAAGGATATTACAGACCAGCTCGTCCAGGATATTTTCAACAAAGCGGTCGTCAACTGGTAATGCTGACGTAATGCACCTGACATGAACAACCAGCAATTCTCGGAGTTACTCAGGAATCCCGGTTCAGCCGACACCCGCAGCCTGGCCCTGCTGGAGGATCTCGTTTCCCGGTATCCCTGGTGCCAGTCCGCACACCTGCTTTATACCTTCAACCTCTTCAGGGAAGATGACCCCGGATATCCTGCACAGTTAAAGAAAGCCGCAGCCTACGCCGGCGATCGCCGGATCCTTAAAGAACTTATCGGGTTGGGAAAGACACCAAACCAGCCGCAGGTTCCCATCCAGCCCGCTGAGGATAACCTGAGTGTTCCCCTTCAGGCTGAACGTCGCGGGGAACAGCCGGGGATAACAACCCCGGAAGAACCCGAGGCATTTACTGCCGTTGCCGGGAAATCAACAGATGGCTTCGTTGTTACCTGGGAACTTTCCGCTGAACCTGCTGTTGAGGAGATTCCTGCGCAGGCTGAACCTCCTGAAATTCATGACCGGATGACCCAGGAAGAGCTGCTGGCCATCGTTAAAAAGCGGCTGGCAGAAATCAACGGAGAGAAAAATGCCGCGTTTTCCGGGTTGTATGAAAAAACGGATGCAGCCCACCCGGTATCCAAAAAAGCGCTGATCGATAAGTTCATCCTGGATGAGCCCAGAATATCAAAACCCAAAGCTGCTTTTTTCAATCCAACCGACAGCGCCATCAGGAGCAACCTCGATGAGGAGGAAATTGTGAGCGAAACCCTGGCACAATTGTATGCAAAGCAGGGCAATATACAAAAGGCCATCCATATTTATGAGAAATTATCCTTGGTTAATCAAGAAAAAAGTCGTTACTTTGCAGGCCAAATTAAAAATCTGAGTTCCTGATTGTTAGTTTGGAAGAAAAAATCGTAAATCGTAAATCATAAATCGTAAATCGTAAATCGTAAATCCATATGGGTCTTTACATTTTAATCTCCGTCCTCATCCTGATCGTTTGTGTTTTAATCGTATTGGTTGTCTTAGTCCAGAATTCCAAAGGAGGAGGATTGGCTTCAAACTTTGCTTCTTCAAACCAGTTCATGGGTGTTCGTAAAACCGCCGATTTCCTCGAAAAAACAACATGGACCCTGGCCATCTCCCTGCTGGTACTGAGTCTCTTCTCGATCTTTGCCATCCCGCCGAAGAACCAGAAAGCCGAATCACAGCAAAGTGAGATCCAGAAACAGATCGACGAAAGTAAAGCTGCTCCCATCAAGGATTTTCAGCAACCGCCTGCACAGAAAAAATAACCCTGCCCCAGCAGGTTTTCAGTTTCTGTTTTTTGTGTCAGATTGTCAGAACAGTCTGACATTTTTGTTTTCTGATGGCAGCAAACTGAAAAATTGTCCCGATTTTCATGCATGGTTTCGTTTGGCATAAAATATGACTGATTTATATTGCCTTGCAAAAGGCTGTTTCGTATTGTTTAACTTAAAATATAACGTAAAATGGCAAAAGTGAATATTAAACCGTTGGCCGACCGCGTTTTGGTTGAAGCGGCAGCGGCTGAAGACAAAACTGCAGGAGGAATTATCATTCCTGATACCGCTAAGGAAAAACCACAGAAAGGTACCGTTGTTGCGGTTGGCCCTGGAAAAAAAGATGAACCCATGACCGTTAAAGTCGGTGATAGTGTGCTCTATGGCAAATATGCCGGAACAGAAATCACCGTTGATGGGGAAAGCTACCTGATCATGCGCGAATCTGACATCGTAGCAGTGATCTAACCATCATTAAACACGAAAGAACTCACCGAACAATCACATTAAAAACATAAGACAATGGCAAAAGATATTATCTTTAGCATTAAAGCAAGAGAAGCATTGAAGAAAGGCGTTGACGAACTATCGAACGCCGTTAAGGTGACCCTTGGGCCCAAAGGCCGCAATGTCATCATTGACAAATCATATGGATCACCCGTTGTTACCAAGGATGGTGTGACGGTTGCAAAAGAAGTTGAACTGAGAGACCCGGTTGAAAACATGGGCGCCCAGATGGTCAAGGAAGTTGCATCCAAAACCAGCGATCTCGCCGGCGACGGAACCACCACCGCAACGGTACTCGCCCAGGCTATCTTTACAACAGGTTTGAAAAACGTTACTGCCGGTGCAAACCCGATGGATCTTAAACGCGGAATCGACAAAGCTGTTACTGAAGTTATCAAGTCACTGAAAGAACAGACCCAGCAGGTTGGCGACAGCATGGAGAAGATCGAACAGGTTGCCACCATCTCGGCAAACAACGACAGCTTCATCGGCAAAATGATCGCCGAGGCCATGGCCAAAGTGAAAAAAGAGGGTGTTATCACCATCGAAGAGGCCAAGGGTATCGAAACTACCGTTAAAGTGGTTGAAGGCATGCAGTTTGACCGCGGTTATATCAGCCCCTATTTCGTGACCGATACCGACAAGATGGAAGCGGTTTATGATACCCCGTACATCCTGATCTACGATAAAAAAGTCAGTGTCATGAAAGACCTGCTTCCTGTTTTGGAAAAAGTTGTCCAGACCGGCCGTCCGCTCATCATCGTGAGCGAGGATGTTGAAGGCGAAGCCCTGGCTACCCTCGTGGTGAACAAGATCCGCGGAACCCTGAAAGTTGCCGCCGTGAAAGCCCCGGGATTCGGCGACCGCCGCAAGGAGATGCTCGAAGATATCGCCGTTCTCACAGGCGGTACCGTTATCAGCGAAGAAAAAGGTTTCAAACTCGAAGATGCCACCCTGCAATACCTCGGACAGGCCGAAAAGGTGACCATTGACAAGGAAAATACAACCATCATCAACGGCAGCGGCAAAAAAGAAGACATTACCGGACGCATCAACCAGATCAAAACCCAGATCGGAACCACCACCTCTGATTATGACCGTGAAAAATTACAGGAACGCCTCGCCAAACTGGCCGGTGGTGTTGCCGTGATTTATGTTGGCGCCGCTTCGGAAGTGGAAATGAAAGAAAAGAAAGACCGTTTCGACGATGCACTGCACGCAACCCGCGCAGCCATTGAAGAGGGGATCATCCCGGGTGGTGGCGTGGCATACCTCCGCGCTCAGAAAGTCATCGAAGGGCTGAAAGGCGCCAACGAAGACGAAACCACAGGGATTGCGATCGTAAAACGCGCCCTCGAGGAACCTCTCCGACAGATCGTTGAAAATGCCGGTCTCGAAGGCTCGGTTGTTGTTCAGAAGGTAAAGGACGGCACAGGTGACTTTGGCTTTAACGCCCGCACCGATGAATATGAAAACCTCTACCAGGCAGGCGTAATCGATCCTACCAAGGTGGCACGCGTAGCCCTTGAAAACGCTGCGTCGATTGCAAGTATGCTTCTGACCACCGAATGCGTACTGGCAACCCATAAAGAAGAAAAACCGGCTATGCCCCCGATGAACCCGGGCATGGGCGGCATGGGCGACATGTACTAAACCGTTAACAATTCTGTTTATAAAAAGCCCTGAGCGATCAGGGCTTTTTTCTTATAATTTCGCTAATATTGTACGCGTTAAAACCCTTCGATATGAAAAACCGTTTGAATATATTTTTCCTGATGCTTTTACTGGTCTGCGGAAATTTAAAAGTATTCGCCCAGCAGGCTGCAGCAAACCTGCCGATTGATCAGGATTCCAAAAAGATTATGTACCGCGGCGTGATTGATCAGGAAGGCACAAAGGCCTACCTGTATAATAAAGCCATTGAATGGTTCGGCTTTTATTATGTCAACGCGCAGGCAGTCTATTCCGTTCAGGATAAGGAAAACGGAAAAATTGAGGGTACCGGCCGGATGAAAATCTTTTATAACGACGAAAAGGACGGCGTAAGGCGCGATGGCGGGCTCATCCTTTACCAGATCAAATTCGAACTCCGCGATAATAAATACCGGTTTACACTGACTGACTTCAACCTCAAGTCGGCGTCGAAATTCCCGATTGAAAAATGGTTGAACAAATCCGACCCTGCATACAATGCCAAATGGGATTCCTACCTGTACCAGATCGATACCACCATGCAACGTCTGGTAACAACCATTAAAGAGAAGATGAAGCCCACCGTAGTGAAGAAAGATGAGTGGTAACCAGCTCCCTGATATCAGGGCATTAACAAGAGCCGGGATCGAACTGTTTTTTCAGGAGCATGGGGAGCCACGGTTCCGCGCCGGTCAGGTTTATGATTGGTTGTGGAAGAAATCATGCCATTCGTTCGATGAAATGACCAGCCTTTCACGGGATACCCGGAAGAAGTTACAGGAGAATTTCACCTTTCATACAGCGGCCGTCGAAACCCGGCAGGTTAGTACCGATGGTACCGTAAAGACAGGTTTTCGGCTGCACGACAACTTGCTGGTTGAAGGAGTGCTTATCCCTGCCGGCGACCGCGCCACCGTGTGCATATCCTCGCAGGTGGGTTGTGCGCTGGGATGCCGGTTTTGTGCCACCGGACAACTGGGATTCACCAGGAACCTGACTGCAGGAGAAATCGTTGACCAGGTTACCCAAACCCCGGTCCCTGCACTTCCACAACATGGAAAAGCCGGGCCGCCGGTGCAGGAGATAGTCTCAAACATCGTTTTCATGGGGATGGGGGAGCCTTACCTGAATTACCAAAATGTAACGGATGCTATCGGGAAAATTACCGCGGCCGACGTGCTTGGCATGTCGCCCCAACGGATCACGGTTTCAAGTGTGGGCATCCCGAAGATGATTAAAAAGATGGCGGACGATGACCCGAAGTACCACTTTGCCCTTTCGCTGCACGCTGCAACCGATGCCAAACGCGACCAGGTCATCCCGTTTAACCTGAAACACCCGCTCGGCGAGGTATCCGAAGCATTAAAATATTATCACCGGACAACCGGGAAGCGGTTTACCATTGAGTATATCCTCTTTGGAAATTTTAACGATTCGATCGACGATGCAAAGGCACTTGCGCTGTTTTGCCGGAGTTTTCCCGTGAAAATCAACATCATCGAATACAACCCTGTTAAGGGTACCGGTTTTATAAAGGCGACACCTGAGCGGCTGAAGGCCTTTGCAGGGTTTCTGGAAGCCCGGAATATGGTTGTAAACGTGAGAATGAGCAGGGGGAAGGATATTGATGCGGCATGCGGACAGCTTGCGGGGAAAAGGAAAGAATATTGAATATCGAATACTGAATATTGAATTGAGGGTATGGGACATGCTGATTTTGAAATAAAAGGCAATATTGTGGATGTTGTCGGTAAAAGGATATTCAAGGGAACCATGGTTGTTTCCGGAGGTAAGGTACATGCTATCCGGGAAGAGGCGGTTTCAGCGGAGGAATACATTCTGCCCGGGTTGATCGATGCCCATATCCACATTGAGAGTTCAATGCTGATCCCGTCGGAGTTTGCCCGGCTGGCCGTAGTTCACGGTACGGTGGGTTCTGTATCCGACCCGCATGAGATTGCCAATGTTCTTGGCGTGCCGGGGGTGAGGTTCATGATTGAAAACGGGAACATGGTGCCGTTCAAATTTAATTTTGGCGCACCCTCCTGTGTGCCGGCCACGCCCTTCGAAACTGCCGGCGGCGAACTGGGCGTTGCCGAAGTGGAAGAACTGCTGCAAATGCCGGAAATAAAATACCTGTCGGAAATGATGAATTTTCCGGGGGTTTTATTTGATGACCCGGTCGTGATGGCAAAACTCGCCCTGGCCGCAAAAGCGGGAAAACCCGTCGATGGCCATGCCCCCGGGTTGTCGGGCGCGGGTGTGCGAAAGTACATCGCCGCAGGGATTTCTACGGACCATGAGTGTTTTACGATCGAAGAAGCCATCGAAAAAATCGGGTTTGGAATGCACATCCTTATCCGTGAAGGGAGTGCGGCGAAGAATTTTGAAACACTGTATCCCCTGATCGACCAATACCCCGACATGGTTATGCTTTGCTCGGACGACCAGCATCCCGATGATCTTGCCGGCGGGCACATCAACCTTGTTGTGAAGCGGGCGGTTGCCAAAGGTCTTGACGTTATCAACGTGCTGCGGAGCTGCACCTTTAATCCGGTTAAACATTACAATCTCGGGATCGGGCTACTCCAGCCGGGCGATGCGGCCGATTTCATTTGTGTAAGCAACCTGGCCGATTTTGAAATTCTTTCAACCTTCATTGACGGGGAAAAGGTGTCGGAAAATGGAATTTCCCTGATACCCTCCATCATGGCCGTACCGTTCAATAACTTTAACACGGGGCCTGTTCTGCAGGAGGAGATCCGCGTAGTTCCCGCCGATGGACAACTCAGAGTCCAGCGCGCCTTCGACGGACAGCTGATCACGCAGATGGTCCTGGCGGAACCGTTGGTTGTAAACGGCAATGTTGTTAGCGACCCGGGGCGTGACATACTTAAAATGGTTGTTAAGAACCGCTATTACGATGCCCCGGCGGCTGTAGGGTTCATTCAGCATGTCGGTTTGAAAAGGGGCGCCCTGGCCTCGTGCGTGGCACACGACAGTCACAACATCGTGGCGGTTGGTGTTGATGATGCCTCGATCGCCGAGGCGATCAATATGATCATTACTGCCAGGGGGGGGATTTCGCTGGTGGATGGGGAGACAAGGATGTTGCTTTCACTGCCTTTTGCCGGGATTATGTCGGGCGACAATGGCTATGATGTTGCCCGTTTATATGAGCAGATGGATATCAGGGCCAGGGAAATGGGCAGCACCCTCTCGGCCCCGTATATGACCTTGTCATTCATGGCCCTGCTGGTTATACCTGAAATTAAGCTGAGCGATAAGGGATTGTTTGACGGAACCCGTTTCGGGTTCATGACCCTGTTCGGAAAATAAACTCATACATTTATATATATCGTTACGATATATTGTCTAACTTTGCAATGTAACCTGTTATTAATCATACCATGAAGAAAAAAACCGCACTCGATTTGCAAAAGCTGGAACTGGCTGCCAGCAAACTGCGTGCCATGGCACACCCGATGCGGATTGCTATCATCGACCTGCTCTCTGCAAATAAAAAGCTAACCGTAACCGAGATTTATGAGAGGTTAAGCATTGAACAAGCTTCAGCATCACATCATCTCAATATATTGAAAAACAAAGGATTGCTTGAATCGAAACGGGATGGAAAGATGATTCTTTATTCCCTGAAAACCGACGCCCTGTCGAATGTAATTGAATGCATCAACCAGTGTACCACACACTAATTCCAATCTTCTTCCACATCCCAGTTTGCCTTGATATCAATTAGTTTCGGAAAGTAGATCACCTCTTCCGGCTGCAGTTTCTTTTTGTAGCTGCCGGTATCCCAGCGCCCGTTACGGTTGCGGTCGTGGATGGCTTTTACCTTGTAAACACCGGGAACCAGGAAATCGAAATGGATCTTGCCGGATTTATTCACGATCTGTTCTTCATAAATACCGGTTTCCTTTTCATTGGTAAGCTGTACAATATACTGTCCTGGGCGGTTGTCCATGTTCATGGAAAGGATCAGGTTGCCGAAGTCCCGTTCAGCCCTGGTTTTAAAAGGCAACCGCAGGGAGTCGTGGCTGATGTTCCCAATGCCGGTAAATATGGAATCCGGGATGAGGATGGTGTAACTTTTCTCCTCCTTCCATTTATGGTTCACCACGATGGTTCGCCTGAGACTATCTGTAAATTCAATAGCAGGATGCAGGGTATCCTTTTCCTCAATCAGGAGGACCTTTGAGAAATTCCACCTGATCAGGGGCCAGGAAAATGTTAACAGCAGTTTGTTTTTATACTGGTTCAGACCAAATGACCTGGCAGAATTATCGATGGCGAGCTGCTCCGACATTGATTTTTTACCTGGTTTTACAGGTTTTGATTTTTTTTGCACTTCGAGGGTTACCGTATCCGGCACGTTCTGTCCGGTCATTATCTTTAACACCAGCGAATCGGTTTGCGGACGGGTAATCCAGAGGGTAACGGAATCGCGGTGCTTTGAGTATTCTTCAACACACCAGGAGGCGGTTGAATCGAAATTGAGCGGAACAAAGCGCACCTGCTGAACCGGGAAACGGAATTTGAACAGTGCATATCCTTCTTTTGGAAAGGTCGACTTTAACAGGCGCTGAACAGAATCGCTCTCTTCGAACTGAAACAGCGGAAAAGATGGATAGAGCTGGTGGATCAGGTTGATTGAATCTGCAACGTGGGCCGAATCAGCCTTACGTTGGAGTTCTGCTTCCTGTACGTTGGCCGGCAAGCGTCTCTGTTTCTTTTGGAGCATCGTATCTTTTTTTGCCGTATCCGCACGTTTTACCGTGATATAATAGGGGGTGACGAGGCTGTCGTAAAAGGCGATTTTTTCGGCAGACTGGTTGAAAATAAGGTCTCCGTTCAGATCGGCAAGTGCAAACAGTATGAATTTATTATGCTGCAGGTTGTTGAAGATATAATTGCCTTTTTCATCGGTTTTGGTGATGTAGTAAGGCGGGACTTTTATCGGGAGAGAATCAAACGCAATCGTGTCGTTATTGTCAAGGTAGAGTTCGACGAACACATCTTTCTGCGGTTTGTGATCAAATGCGCTTACGAGGTTCCCCATGAGCGAGAGTGTGTCAACATGTCCGCCTGTTGAAAATACATAATTAAATCCCTTCAGGATGTTGCCTTCGGTGAGGTCGGCGATGGCATTCCCGAAGGTAATGGAATAGGTCAGGTTGGTATCAAGGTCGTCGTTAAATTTCACCACCAGCGATTTGCCATGCAAACGGGCATCCAGCGGTTTTTTCAGGGGAGGGGAGATGTATACTTCCGTGGCCTGGTTTTTCAGGGTGACAAATTCGTCGAAGTCGATCCGGAAGGCGCTCCCCTTAAACCATGTCGTGTTTAAAGGAGGGTTGCAGGCGGTAACTTTAGGCGGGGTGCGGTCCCTGGGTCCGCCTGTAGGAGAAACCACGTTGGCACAACCTGACAGTAGTATTGTCGTTGCAATTAAAAAAAAAGAAAATAATCTGGCAGGGCGTTGCACGGGAGCAGGGGATTTTCGTAAGTTTGCGACCCCAAAATTACCAATCGTTTTTCATTACTTAACCTTTTTTTATTAATTTTACACTGTTATTTCATAAACAAGTAAATTATGTCAGGTCACAATAAATGGTCAACCATTAAACGAAAAAAGGGCGCGCTGGATGCCAAGCGGTCCAAGATATTCTCGAAGATCATCAAAGATATTACTATCGCAGTAAAGGAAGGCGGTCCTGACCCCGACGGCAACCCGCGGTTGCGTCTGGCCATTGCCAATGCAAAAGGTGCCTCGATGCCCAAAGATAATATTCAACGGGCCATCAGCAAAGGATCCGACAAGGATGCTGCCATACTGCACGAAACAACCTATGAAGGCAAGGGCCCTCACGGTGTTGCCATTTTCGTGGAATGCACCACCGACAACCTGCAGCGCACTGTTGCCAACATCCGCGCTTATTTTAACAAGCACGGCGGTGAACTGGGCCAGAACGGCATGCTCAATTACCTGTTCGACAGGAAGGGTATTTTTGTTGTTCCCAAGGGCGACCTGAACAGGGACGATTTTGAAATGGAACTGATCGAAGCCGGTGCGGAAGATATCTCCCTCGAAGATGATATCTTTACCGTCACCACCGCGATGGAGGACTTTGGCAGCATGATCAAAAAGCTGGAGCAGCTGAATATCGAACCTGAAAGTGCATCTTTACAGCGTATTCCCAAAACCATGGTGTCGCTCGATATTGATGCAACCCGGAAGGTATTGAAACTGGTAGATATTATAGAGGAGGACGACGACGTGCAAAACGTGTTCCACACCCTCGAGATCAGCGATGAAATTGCTGAAAACCTGTAAATGAAAAACGCGGCATTCGCCGCGTTTTTTGTTATGCTTCGCAGATAAACTGAGTCAGGTTGATTCCTTTTGGCAAATCCAGTTTCTTGCGCAGCCGGATGCGGGAAATTTCGGTACTGGGAGCTGTGATCTTCAGGATATGCGAAATCTCCTTCGTGTTGAGGTTCATCCTCAGCAGGGCGCACAGCTTGTGATCATTGGGGGTAAGTTGCGGATATTTCTTGCGGAGACGGTCAAAAAAGCCGGGATGGATCTTTTCAAAATGGGCTTTGATGCGGTACCAGTCGTTGTCAAATTTAATGTTCTCATCGATGGTTTTCAACACGGTGGCAATTTCAACCTTCGTGATGTGCTTGTCATTCTTAAGCAAACGGTTGATGTCCTTTTTTATCAGGCCGATGATTTTGTTCTTCTGTGAAATGAAAATGGATGAAGTGGCAAGTTCACGGTTGATCAGGTCGAGTTCCATGTGATGTTTCTGCTTGAGCAGCTGGTTTACCTTTTGCTCGGCACGGATGCGTTCCTGCAGACGGAGGTTCCGTTCTTTTTCAACTTTTTTCCGTTGTTCTATTTCGCTTTTCAGTTCTGAAATGATTCGTTCATTGGTGATTTCAAGGTTTCGCTGGTAATTGGCAACTTCAATGGCTGCGCGGATCTGATCGATATCGACTGGTTTGAAAAGGTAGGCATAGGGTTTAAGCGAAAAGGATTTGGAAAAGATCTCGCTTTTGTTCATGGAAGTAAGGAAGATGATGCCGCAGTTGTAGTTTTCAGTAAGAATCCGGGCGGCTTCTATCCCGTCCATTTTCCCAGCCAGCATCACATCCATGATGACAATATCGGGCTCCTTCTTGGCTTCCTGAAGATTTGCAATGTTTTCAATTGCGTTTTCTCCCTTGATATCCATACCAAGCACCTCATAACCAAAGTTTAAAAGTTTGGTTTTCAGGTCGTGTGCGATGAGTAGCTCATCTTCAACAATATACAAACTGATTGGGGCCATATTTTAAAGTTTAAAATTTAAAATCCTCGTTTTTAACAATATTGAATGTATCAATTGCGATGACCAGTTCTTCGTTGGTTGGCATAACCATCGACACTACCGGCGAGCCGGGTTTTGTAAGGATAACTTCTTTTCCCCGGGTGTTATTTCGTTCAGGATCAAACTGAACGCCAAGGAACTCCATTCCTTCAAGGATACGGCGGCGAGTATCCACGTCGTTTTCACCTATTCCGCCGGCCATGATGATCAGGTCAACGCCACCCATGGCAGCGGCATAGGAGCCGATATATTTTTTTACCCGGTAGGCGTACATGTCGAGGGAAAGCTGGGCCCTGTAGTTGCCATTGGCGGCAGCCTGTTCAACATCGCGCATATCGAAGGAAATGCCTGATATCCCGCAAACCCCGCTTTTTTTGTTAAACATGGCGTTCGTATCGGCAATGCTGAGGTTTTCCTTTTCAGCCATGAACAGCAATACGCCCAGGTCCACATCGCCGCTTCTTGTTCCCATCATCAGCCCTTCGAGCGGGGTGAATCCCATGGAAGTGTCGACCGATTTGCCGTTCAGGATGGCGGCAACGGAGGAGCCGTTTCCCAGGTGACAGGTTATAATCTTCAGGTTGTTGAAATCCTTGCCGAGGAACCGGCAGGCTTTCATGGCAACATATTTGTGCGAAGTGCCATGAAATCCGTAACGGCGGATCTTGTATTTTTCGTAGTATTCGTAGGGTATTGCGTATAGATATGAAAACGGCGGCATCGATTGGTGAAAGGATGTGTCGAAAACGGCTACCTGGGGTACATCGGGGAGGATCGCCTCGATCGACAGAATCCCTTTCAGATTGGCCGGGTTGTGCAGCGGTGCGAGTTCAATGCATTTTTCGATGTCATTTTTAACATTCTCGGTAATCAGAACGCTGGTCTTGAAGTTTTCTCCGCCATGCGCCACGCGGTGGCCAACGGCAACAATTTCTTTTTCATCGCTGATTACGCCATATTCAGGGTCTTTCAGCGTTTTTAAAATCAGATTGATCCCTATCTGGTGATCGGGAACCTCCTGTGCTATTTTATACTTCTCCTTACCTGTTACCTGGTGAACGAGTTCGCTGGTAGGCAACCCGATGCGGTCGAGCAGACCTTTGGCTTTCAGATCGGCGGAATCTGATAATTCAATTAACTGGTATTTTATTGAGGAACTACCGCAATTTAAAACAAGGATTTTCATGGAACTGGTAGAATTGTTAGTGATTATCATGGTTTGACGGTCGATCTGCAAACCAAGCATGACTGAGCAAATGTTAGGGTGTGCAAACATACAACAATATTATGTTTTTCCAAATATTAAAGCAAAAAAATAACGTAACAAATACTTTTTTTAACGGGGATTGGCCTTGCAGCGGAGGATTCTTGCCGTTTTAATGGATTTAATTGTATTTTTGGCAGCCTAACCCGGCTTTTCTATTTATGGCATTGATCAATTCTGTTATTTCATGGCTGATGAAAAAGCGCATTCATCAGATTGAACTGTTCATGAAGTATCCTCATGAGGTGCAAACAGAATGGCTGCGTAAACTGCTCTCTACGGCACGGAATACGGAATGGGGAAAGATGTACGATTTCAAATCTGTCATAACACCCGAACAATTCAGGGACCGCTTGCCCATCCATGATTATGAAACGCTTAAAGGACCGATCAGCCGGCTTCGCAACGGAGAACAGAATATTCTGTGGCCTTCCGAGATCAAATGGTTCGCCAAATCGTCGGGAACCACCTGCGATAAAAGCAAATTCATACCTGTAAGCCAGGAGGCCCTTGAAGAGTGCCATTTTAAGGGTGGAAAGGATTTGCTGTCGATTTATTGCAACAACCATACCGAAACAAAGCTTTTTGACGGAAAATCCATCGCCATGGGCGGCTCCCACCAGATCAAAGAGATTAACAATGAACTCTATTACCAGGGGGATCTTTCGGCCATACTCATCCAGAATCTGCCCGGCTGGGTTGAATTCATGCGCACGCCGAATTTATCCATCGCCCTGATGGATGAATGGGAGAGTAAAATTGAGATGATGGCCGCGGCCACGATTCAGCATGATGTCACCAACATCTCCGGGGTGCCTTCCTGGACGCTTCTTTTATTCAAACGCGTTCTGGAGATCACAGGGAAGCGTAATTTGCTCGAGGTGTGGCCCAACTTTGAACTTTTTGTGCACGGGGGAGTCAACTTTTCACCCTACCGGGAACAATTCCAGAGGATACTTCCGTCGCGCAAAGTAAATTATCTTGAAACCTACAATGCTTCGGAGGGTTTTTTCGGGATTCAGGACCGTGATGAAGCCGATGATATGCTCCTGATGCTGGATTACGGCATTTATTATGAGTTTATTCCTCCCGAACAGGTTGGCCGGCCGCATCCTGATGCTTACAGCCTCGACCAGGTTGAACTCAACAGGAACTATGCCATGGTCATAACAACCAATGCCGGTTTATGGCGTTACCTGATCGGCGACACCATACAATTTACCTCATGCCGGCCTTACAGGATAAAAATTTCGGGCCGGACCCGGAATTTCATTAACGCTTTCGGCGAAGAACTGATCGTTGACAATGCCGAGAAGGCCATGGCCGTGGCGTGCGAACGCAGTCATGCCATTGTAGCGGAATACACCGCAGCCCCGGTATATTTTTCGGGAGATTCAAAAGGGGCGCACGAATGGCTCATCGAGTTTGAGAAGCAACCCGATGACCTCGCGTTTTTCAGCAGCGCCCTCGATACAGCGCTGAAATCACTTAATTCAGATTACGAGGCAAAGAGATACCACAGCTTGTTGCTGGAAGAACCGCTTATCCGCATCCTGCCGCCCAACACGTTCTATCGCTGGCTTAAGCAGAAAGGCAAACTTGGAGGCCAGCACAAAGTTCCGCGACTTTCAAACGACCGGAAATATGTGGATGAAATCCTGCAATTAATATCGGGCGATTGATTCCTTTTCTTAATTTTGATAACAAATTCAAACCTATGCATATTGCCATCGCCGGAAATATCGGATCCGGGAAAACAACCCTTACCGCCTTGCTGGCCAAACATTTCGGGTGGGATCCCCACTACGAGGATGTTGATACGAATCCTTACCTGAACAGTTTCTACGAAGACATGCAGCGCTGGTCGTTTAACCTCCAGATCTATTTTTTAAACAGCCGGTTCAGGCAGGTGGTCGATATCCGCAACTCCGGGAAGACCGTGGTGCAGGATCGCACCATTTATGAAGATGCCTTCATTTTTGCCCCGAACCTGCATTCGATGAACCTCATGAGTACGCGCGACTTTGAAAATTACAGGTCGCTCTTCGACCTGATGAGCACGTTTATCCAACCTCCCGACCTGCTGATCTATCTTCGGGCCAGCGTTTCAACCCTGGTAAGCCAGATCCAGAAACGGGGCAGGGAATATGAAAACGCCATCAGGCTCGATTACCTTAAAAACCTGAATGAAATGTATGAAGACTGGATCGAGGGGTACAAATTCGGCAAACTGCTCATCATCGATGCCGACCACCTTAAAGTCAGTGAAAACCCCGAAGACCTTGGCGCCGTAATCGAAAACATCAACGCCCAGCTCCACGGCCTGTTCTAAACTCCAGCTAACCTGTCCACCTGTCCACCTGTCCACCTGTCCACCTGTCCACCTGTCCACCCGTTCACCATTTCACCATTTCACCATTTGAAAATCCTAGGCATCATCCCCGCACGTTATGCATCCACGAGATTTCCAGGCAAACCGCTTGTTGAGATCGAGGGGAAAACCATGATCCAACGGGTTTATGAACAAGCCATGAAATGCGCCAGCCTGGCCAGGGTTGTGGTTGCCACCGATTCTGATGAAATTTTCAGTCATGTTGCCATGTTTGGCGGCAGCGCGGTCATGACCGGCGACCATCATCGCAGCGGTACCGAACGCTGCCAGGAGGTGGTTGAGAAATTGCAGCTGGAAGGCGAGGCATATGATTATGTCATCAACATCCAGGGCGATGAACCTTTTATCGAGCCTGATCAGATCAGCCAGGTAGCCTCCTGCTTCACCGGGCAGCAGGCAAAGCTGGCCACCCTGATCCGGAAGATCACGGATGCGGAGGAGCTAACCAGCTCCAATGTTGTGAAGGTTGTGGTGGACAACCTCGGCTCGGCCCTGTTGTTCAGCCGTTCGGCCATTCCGTTTGCACGTGGATTTGAACCGGAAGCCTGGCTTTCGGTCGCAACCTATTATAAACACATCGGCATCTATGGGTACCAAGTGTCGGTTCTCGGTGAAATTGTCGGTCTGCCCCCCTCGCCCCTTGAAATCACCGAATCGCTGGAACAGCTGAGGTGGCTTGCCTATGGATATAAAATCACGACACAAGTTACGGAATATGAAAGTATTGCGATTGACACACCTGCCGACTTGTTAAAAATTACTAACAGAAACGGAACCTTTCTGCAATAAATCCGTATCTTAGCATGTTGTTAAACGTGCATGAAAATGGACATCCGTAATTGTATAGCTGATTTGTTGTCGGTGCATGACTGTGTCATTATTCCCGGGTTTGGAGGGTTTATCGGGAACTATTCCCCGGCCCGCATCGATCCGGTGTATCACTCATTTCAGCCACCCTGCAAGAAACTTCTTTTTAATATCAACTTAAAGCAGAATGACGGGTTGCTGGCCAATGCCGTTGCCGATTTTCTGGGAACTTCCTACCATGACGCCTGCACCCTGATCGACCTGTTTGCCGGGGAGTGTCGCCAGGCGCTTAAAGCAGGAATGCCGGTCATCATCCCTGATGTGGGAAAACTCAGTTCGGGGAGGGAAGGCAATATCCAGTTTGAACAGGATAAAAATGCAAACCTGCTTCCCGATTCTTTCGGGCTGGTACCGTTTATTTCGCCTCCCGTGAGCAGGAGCAGTTCAATGCTCAGCCATGAGCAATTGGCAGATGCAACAGCCATGACACGCAACAGAACGAGATTCATCATGCCCCGGGTACTGAAATGGGCTGCCATCCTGGCTCTGCCGGTTGCGATTGCAGTTTTGGTTGGGATGTTACGGTACAACCCTTTTCCTGCCGGGACTACCAGCGATGCCAATATCCTGAGTTCGGTTTTTTCAAGGTTCTCCTCAGCAGGGTTGGTTGAGAAAAAAGATGCTCCCCAAAAAGTGGTCATCGCCACAGTCAAACCCCATGTTGTTGTTCTTCCTGCCGCTTCGGCACCTGCTACCCCAGTCCCTGCTGCACCGGCCCCGGAAGTTCCGGCCCTGCACAGTGACGACTCCTTTGCGATCATTGTCGGCGCCTTCAGGTTGAAGGAAAATGCCGGGAATTACGTTGCAGCGCTTAAGCGCAAGGGGATTGATGCCTCCGTTTTCGACCGGTCAAGGACCGGCCTCTACCGTGTGGCCATCGGAACAAGCGCACTGCGTGACAAAGCAGAGGAGATGCTTGCGAATGCAAAATCCGGTGATTTCAGGACGGCCTGGTTACTTGCAAAATAACTGATCTGTGGGGAAAAAGAAACTGGTTCATTTTCAGGAAAATCTTTCTTTTCCACATCTTTTTCAACCCACCTATAACGACCTTCATCCCGGGTTTTCGCTCCGCTCGAAATGGCACGAACGCTTTTTTGGCAATGCTCAGCCCCTTACTGTCGAGTTAGGCTGCGGCAAAGGTGAATACACCGTGGGGCTGGCCTCCCGATACCCGGAAAGGAATTTTATCGGGATCGACTGGAAAGGAGCGAGGCTCTGGAGGGGATGTAAATCCGTGGAAGAACAGGATTTGAAAAATGTGGCCTTTATACGCTCCCAGGTTGGCCACATTGAGAATATCTTTGCCCCCGGCGAAGTCACTGAAATATGGATCACCTTTCCCGATCCCCAGGTTAAAAAGGAACGGCTCAGGCTTACGGCCCCCGGTTTCATTGACAAATACAGGAACATTCTGGCCCCGGGCGGAACCATCCACCTGAAAACCGACGATCCGTTTTTTTATGCCTATACCCTGGATGTCGTGCGGGAAAACAACCACAAACTGTTATGGACCACCGATGACCTTTACCATGCAGGGGGTCACGAAGACCTGGTATCCATCCAGACCTTCTATGAAACGAGGTGGCTGGAGATGGGGAAAAAGATCTGCTACCTGAAATTTCAACTTAGCGAAATATGAAAAAAATAAAGCTCCTGCTGATACTCTTTGTTTCGTTAAACATGGCTGCCCGCGCTGAAGAGGGGATGTGGATTCCCATGTTGCTGGATCAGCTGAACCTGAAGCAGATGCAGGATCTCGGGCTGCGCCTGACGGCCGAAGACATTTACAGCCTCAACCACTCCAGTCTGAAGGATGCCATCGTGCAGTTCGGCGGCGGCTGCACCGCCGAAATTGTTTCGTCGCAGGGCCTCGTTCTCACCAATCACCATTGCGGACTCGGCGCCATTCAGCGCCACAGCTCGCTGGAACATGACTACCTGGCCAACGGCTTCTGGGCCGGGTCATTTGCAGAAGAACTTCCCAGCCCGGGAACGACGGTGACGCTGCTGATCAGGATGGAAGAGGTGACTGCAAAAATTCTTACCGGCACTGATGATAAGATGAACCAGCTGCAACGCAACGAGATCATCCGCCAGAATATCTCCAAAGTTGAAAAAGAAACGATTGCCGGAACACACTACGATGCAAAGGTCAGGCCGTTTTTCTACGGAAACCAGTATTACCTTTTCGTGAACGAGGTGTTTAGGGATGTCAGGCTGGTGGGGGCACCCCCGTCAAACATCGGCAAATTCGGCGGAGACTCGGATAACTGGATGTGGCCCAGGCACACCGGCGACTTTTCGATCTTCCGGATTTACGCCGGTAAAAACAATGAGCCGGCCGATTATTCCAAAGACAATGTGCCCTATACACCTAAAAATTTTCTGCCGGTATCCCTGAAAGGATATATGAAAAACGATTTTACATTCGTGTTCGGGTACCCGGGAAGTACGCGCGAATATATCCCATCTTATGGCGTCGACCTGATTGCAAACAGGGAAAACCCCCTTCGCATCAGCCTGCGCCGGCAGCGGCTCGATATTATGAACGCCGCCATGGATAAAAGCAGGCTGGTAAGGATTCAGTATGCCGCCAAAGCGAACGGCATCGCCAACTACTGGAAAAAGATGATCGGGGAGTCGCGGGGAATAAAGCGCATCGATGCAGTGTCGAAAAAAGAGGAACAGGAACAGCAGTTCATGAAATGGGCAGCCTCCGACCCGGCGCGCAGCCTGCGTTACGGCAACCTGCTGCCCGCCTTCAAATCGGCATATGAGAATTACCTCCCGCCCGACCTCTCGGCAATCTATATCAGCGAGGCAGGGCAGGGGATCGAAATTGTAAAGTTCGCAGCAGGGTTCCGCGACCTGGTAAAACTCAGCAAAAATAAAAATCCCGTTGCCGCGGATGTTGAAAAAGCAGTGAAAGGCCTCCGGAAGTCGGCATCTGATTTCTATAAAAACTACCAGCCTGCCGTCGATAAGGATGTGATGACGGCCATGATGCGGGAAATGGGTGGTAAAATGAACCCGGCATACCTGCCTGTCATTTTCAGGGAGATTGAAAAAGGCTATAAGAACAATTACGATAATTATGCTGCCGAAGTTTTTTCGAAATCACTTTTTGCCGACTCTGCCAGGATTCTTGCCTTCCTTGCCGGGTATAAGCCGGCCAAAGTCAAAGTGGTTGAAAAAGATCCCGTTTTTCGTTTTATGGCCAGCATTTATGACCGCAACGACAAGGACCTTACCCCGAAAATGAAAACCCTGGCCGACCGGATCGACAGCCTGCAGCGCATTTACATGGCAGGGCAGATGGAGATGCAGAAGGACCGGAAATTTTACCCGGATGCGAATTCCACACTCCGCGTGGCTTACGGGAAAGTGGATGACTACCAGCCTGCCGACGGGGTGAAATACAACTACTTTACGACCCTTGCCGGCGTGATGCAGAAAGAAGATTCGTCGGTGTATGATTACCATGTCGATGCCCGGTTAAAACAGCGCTATGCTGCCCGTGACTATGGGCGTTATGCCGATCGCGACGGTACGATCCACGTCGCCTTTACCGCCAGCAACCACACCACGGGCGGAAATTCGGGGAGTCCAGTGCTGAATGCACAGGGAGAACTCATCGGCATCAACTTTGACCGTAACTGGGAAGGCACGCTCAGCGACCTGATGTACGACCCGTCGCAATGCCGCAACATTGCGCTGGATATCCGCTATTGCCTCTTTGTCATTGACAAGGTTGTCGGCGACAGCAGGCTCATTAGCGAGATGAAGCTCATTCAACCGTAAATTTTGACGAGGGCGTTCTGGATGGTGGGATATTTGAACCTGAACCCGGCCTGCTCCAGTTTCTCCGGCAGTACTTTCTGGCCTTCGAGTAAAATCTCAGCCCCTTCGCCATACATCATTCTCACCATAAAGGCGGGGATGGTGAGCCAGCATGGCTGATCAAGCACTTTGGCCAGTCTGTCGGAGAATTCGGCATTGAACGAGGGATAAGGCGTTACCGCATTCACTACCCCACAGATTGCATGGTTTTCGATGGCAAACAGCATCGCATCAACCAGGTCGCCGATGTGGATGAACGATACAGGCTGGCTGCCGTTTCCGATCTTGCCGCCAAGGCCGATGCTGAAAGGAAAATGCATCTTTTTCAAAGCGCCGCCGTCGGCTCCCAGCACCAGGCCGCACCGGAAAATGATCACGCGGGTAAACGCTGCCGAATTTAGGGCTTCCTGTTCCCATGCCTTGCATACGCCTGCCAGGAATGAATCCGAAAATGCCGTGCTTTCTTCGGTGTGGGTATTTACTGAATCGTAGATCCCGATTGCGGAATTGGAAATAAAGACGGCAGGCTTCCTTTGCGCCTGGCTGATGGCCGTTGAAATTTTCCGGGTTGTCAAAACACGGCTGTCGAGAATCTCCTGCTTGTATGCATCAGTCCATTTCCTGGAGACCGGCGCACCCGCAAGGTTTATCACAACATCGCTTCCCTCAATGCTTTCGTCGAGGAATTCCTTATCTGGTTTAAGAAATGAATCACGGTTGATCAGTCTGAAACTCCATCCCAGGTCACGCATTTTTTTCATAAGGGCCTGCCCGATAAATCCGGTTGCCCCGCTTATTGCAACTACCATACCTTTTTTTTCGTAAAGTTATGGAATTCTTTATATTTGCGTTATTTTCCGGCTGAAATGCCATTCATCCGACACACTGCACCTACTAAACGCTAAATCAAGTTACTAGTCATGGACAATAACGAACAGACAAAATTATTTTCGGAATTTCCGCCGGTTTCAACTGCGGCATGGGAAGAAAAGATTCTTACAGATCTTAAAGGGGCAGATTATAATAAAAAGCTTGTTTGGAAAACTGCGGAAGGATTTGATGTAAAACCATACTACCGTGCCGAAGACCTGCAGGGACTGGAATATCTGAAATCGCTTCCCGACGAATCACCTTACGTGAGAGGCATTCGGAGTGAAAACAACGATTGGATCATCAGGCAGGATTTCTGCTCTGAGAACCTTGAAGAGAGCAATGCCCTTGCCTGCGAGGCCATTGCAAAGGGAGTGGGGATGGTTGGTCTCAAAGCCCGCGATATTTCCACCCACAAGCAGATGAGCCAGTTGCTGGCCGGGATCAACCTGGCCAAAACAGGGATCAGCTTTATCACCTCGCAGTCGTACCCGTTAACCCTCGAATTGTTCATTTATGAGTTAAGCCACCGGGGCGAAAGCGGGGAAAAGGTGCAGGGCTCGCTCAACTTCGACCCGATCAGCTACTTGCTGCTTCATGGCGATTTTTATGTGGACTGGCACCACAACATCGAGGAGGCCGGCTACCTGTTGAATACCATCAGGCAGCGCCTGCCCCGTTTTAAAGCGATCACGGTAAACGGTCATTATTTCCAGGATGCCGGTTCCACACTTGTACAGGAGCTTGCCTTCAGTCTCGCAGCGGCGAATGAATACCTTGCCGGTTTGACCGATAAGGGATTTACCATCGATGAAGTTACCCCCCATATCCAACTCTCGCTGGGAATCGGCCCCGATTATTTCCTGGAGATCGCCAAACTCAGGGCTGCCAGGTTGTTGTGGACCAGGATGGTTGAACAATACAAGCCTTTAAATGAAGAATCGCTCAGGGTCTTCATTCATTCAACCACCTCGCTGTGGAACAAATCCATCTACGATCCATATGTCAATATGCTGAGGACCACCACCGAGGGAATGTCGGCAGCCCTCGGGAACGCCGATTCGGTGAATATACTGCCTTTCGATGCGCCGTATAAGAATGCGGATGAAATTTCGAGAAGAATTGCCAGGAACCAGCAGTTTGTTTTAAAGGAGGAGTCCTATCTCAATAAAATAATTGATCCGGCCGGGGGCTCTTACTACGTCGAAAACCTGACACATTCCATAGCACAGCATGCATGGGATCTTTTTAAGGAGGTTGAAGCCCGGGGAGGAATGATCGAATGCATCAAATCAGGGTATATCCAGGATGAAGTTGGCCGGAGCCGTGTTCAGAAGGAGATGGATATTGCCCAGCGGAAAATCGTCATGCTCGGTACGAACATGTATCCCAACGTTTATGAAACGATGGCAGATAAAATCCAGCATCCAGATACAGTGCACAATACTGTTGGCAACACCTGCAAAAAACTGGTTCCTTTCCGCGGAGCCCGGGCCTTTGAAGAGGTACGGCTGGCGACAGAACGCTATGTCAGGCAGGGCAACAAACGACCGGTTGTCTTCCTTTTTACCATGGGAAACCTCGCCATGCTCAGGGCACGCGCCGGGTTTACCTCAAACTTTTTTGGCTGTGCAGGGTATGATATCCGCGACAACCAGGGTTTTGCAACCATCGACGAAGGCGTAGAGGCAGCCCTGGCGGCTGAATCAGAGGTCGTCGTGATCTGCAGCTCGGATGAAGATTATATTGAAATTGTACCCGGAATAGCGGAAAAACTGAAAAAATCCCGGAACAGCATCGTGGTGGTGGTTGCCGGTTATCCCAAAGACCATGCCGACAGTTTCAGATCTGCAGGCGTTGATGATTTTATTCATGTCAGGAGCAACCTGCTTGAAACCCTGCGGAATTTCAACGTCAGACTTGGGATCAGTTAATCCGGATGGTTCAATTATACATGGCATTATGACCGAAACGACGACCAATAAGAACACCGGTTTGCCCAGCAATTGTTTGACGATTCTCGTTGTTGACGATGACTCGATCAACCTGTACCTGATCAAGACCCTCCTGGTGCGTCTTGGTCACAAGGTGGATACGGTAAAGGATGGTGCCGCAGCCGTGGAGAAATTCAGCAGCAAATACTATGACGTCATCCTGATGGATGTCATGATGCCGGTTATGGATGGCGTTACGGCAACCATCGAGATCAGGAAACTGGAAGCGGAACTGAAGATCGAACGCAGCAACCAGGTTAAAATTATTGCAATCACGGCAAATTCCTTCGAGGACGACCGTGCCGGTTTTTTCAGGGCAGGGATGGATTATTACATGAGCAAACCCTTCCAGATTGAAGAATTGCAGCGGCTTTTAAACGTATAATCCAACGGTTTGGCCCGTATTTCAGAATTTAATAAAACGATCTACAACAACTACAAAACGAACGATGAGACCAGATTTTAAAGATGTAGCATTAACAGGGAATCCTCCCGAAAAAAGGTTCGCGGAATGGGAGGTTGAAACCGGGATAGAAAAAAGCTGGAAAACCCCGGAACAAATCCCGGTAAAACCAGTGTACGGAGAAAGCGACCTGGATAATATGGAACATCTCCGCTATGCAGCCGGGCTTCCGCCGTTCCTGCGAGGACCTTACTCAACCATGTACGTGTCGAGCCCGTGGACGATCCGCCAGTACGCCGGGTTTTCAACTGCAGAAGAATCCAATGCATTTTACCGGCGCAACCTGAAAGCAGGTCAGAAGGGCCTTTCGGTCGCTTTTGACCTGGCTACCCACCGCGGGTACGACTCCGACCACGAACGCGTGGAGGGTGATGTGGGGAAGGCCGGCGTGGCCATCGACTCGATCCTCGACATGAAGATTCTGTTTGACCAGATCCCGCTCGACATCATGTCGGTATCGATGACCATGAATGGTGCGGTATTGCCCATCCTTGCCTTTTATATTGTTGCTGCCGAGGAGCAGGGCGTTCCTATGGCAAAACTGACAGGAACGATCCAGAACGACATCCTGAAAGAGTTCATGGTGCGGAATACCTACATCTATCCGCCTCTGCCCTCCATGAAGATCATTGCCGACATCTTTGAATTTACGTCAAAGAACATGCCCAAGTTCAATTCGATCTCCATCAGCGGTTACCACATGCAGGAAGCGGGTGCCACCGCCGATATCGAACTGGCTTACACCCTGGCCGACGGGCTTGAATACCTTCGTGCAGGGATCAATGCCGGGATGGATATCGATACCTTCGCCCCGAGGCTTTCGTTTTTCTGGGCTGCCGGGATGAATCATTTCATGGAGATTGCCAAGATGCGTGCAGCACGATTGCTGTGGGCCAAGATTGTGAAGCAGTTCAACCCGAAGAATCCCAAATCGATGGCCCTGCGCACCCATACGCAAACCTCGGGATGGAGCCTCACCGAGCAGGATCCGTTCAACAATGTTGCAAGGACCTGTGTTGAAGCGCTGGCAGCAGCCCTTGGGCACACCCAGTCGCTTCATACCAATGCACTTGACGAAGCGATTGCCCTGCCCACTGATTTTTCGGCGCGCATTGCCCGCAACACCCAGATCTATCTGCAGGAGGAGACGCAGATATGCCGGTCGGTCGACCCCTGGGCCGGATCTTATTATGTTGAAATGCTTACGCATGAGATTGCTCACAAGGCATGGGCTTTGATTGAAGAGGTGGAACAACTGGGCGGGATGGCCAAAGCCATTGAAACAGGGATCCCAAAGATGCGTATCGAGGAGGCTTCGGCCCGCAAACAGGCCAGGATCGATTCGGGGAAGGATAAGATTGTAGGGGTGAACCTGAACAGGCTTGAAAAGGAAGATCCGATCGATATACTCAATGTTGATAATGCTGCCGTTCGCGAATCGCAGGTCCTCAGGCTGCAGATGCTGCGGGAAAACCGCAACAGTGAAGAGGTCAGGGAGGCGTTGGACGCGCTAACAAAAGCCGCTGAAACCGGCGAAGGCAATTTCCTGGCCCTGGCCATTGATGCTGCCCGCAAAAGGGCTTCGCTGGGCGAGATTTCCTACGCGCTTGAAAAAATTTATGGAAGGTATAAAGCAGTGATACGAAGTATTTCAGGAGTCTATTCGTCCGAATCGAAAGACAATGAAACGTTTGCCAAAGCAAGGGAACTGGCGGATAAATTTGCAGAACTTGAAGGACGCCGCCCGCGCATCATGATCGCCAAAATGGGGCAGGACGGGCACGACCGCGGCGCAAAGGTGGTTGCAACAGGATATGCCGATATCGGTTTCGACGTTGACATCGGGCCGTTGTTCCAGACCCCCTGCCGAATCGGCAAAACAGGCAGTTGAGAACGATGTTCACATCCTCGGAATTTCAAGCCTGGCAGCCGGCCATAAAACCCTGGTTCCACAGGTTATCGCCGAACTGAAAAAACTCGGCCGGGAAGATATCCTGATCGTGGTTGGCGGGGTGATCCCCCCACAGGATTATGAATTTCTCTATAATGCCGGAGCAGTCGCCGTTTTCGGCCCCGGAACCGTTATCGCTGAAGCCGGCATCAGGTTGCTCGAGATCCTGATCGAAAGCCGGAAATAGTTGATGGAGATTCAATCCCTTACGCTGCCCAACGGCATCCGGCTGGTGCATTATCCGGTTGCAGGGCCGGTTGCCCATTGCGGCCTTTTCGTTCATTCAGGCACACGCGATGAACTCGCTTCCGAACATGGGATTGCCCATTTTATCGAGCATACCATCTTTAAGGGAACAAAAAAGCGCAACCTCTTCCAGGTGCTCAACCGTCTTGAAAATGTGGGCGCTGACCTGAATGCCTACACCACCAAGGAAGAGACCTGCATTTATGCATCCTTCCTTACCGGGTTTTATGAACGCACCCTGGAGTTGTTCCAGGACATATTTTTCAACCCGGTTTTTCCCGAAAAGGAGATAGAAAAGGAAAAGCAGGTTGTCATCGACGAGATCAGATCGTATATGGACACCCCGTCGGAACAGATCTTCGACGATTTTGAAGACCAGCTCTTTGCCGGCCACCCCCTGGGGATGAATGTACTGGGCACGGTGAAAAGCGTGAAAAAACTGGATCGCCGCGGCCTGTTTAGTTTTATCCACCGCACCTACCGGCTGAATGAAGTGGTGATCGCATCTGTCGGGGATATGGATTTCAGGAAACTAGTCAGGCTGGTGACCAGGTATTTCAGCGACCATCCTGATCGCGGGGAAGGAACGGACAGGATCCCATTCAACGATTACAAGCCTTTTACCAGGTTGCAGAAGAAGCATATCAACCAGGTTCATTGCGTGGTTGGGGCTCCTGCCTATCCGTTCAGCCATGAAATGCGCATCCCGCTGGCACTGCTCAACAACATGCTTGGCGGCCCTGTCATGAATTCGCGGCTGTCGCTGGCCCTGCGCGAGCGCAGCGGGCTGACTTACCAGAATGAATCGAGTTACACGACTTTTTCAGATGCCGGTATCATCCATATCTATTTTGGCACCGACCCGGTTCATTATGAAAAGGCCCTGGCGATCGTTTACAGGGAGTTGCGGTGCCTGCGCGAGCAAAAACTGCGGCCGGTTCAGCTTCGTACCATTCAAAAACAGCTCATCGGCCAACTGGCCATTGCCCAGGAATCAAACCTGTCGCTCATGCTGGCCATCGGTAAAAGTTACCTGCTGCAGAACCGCTTTGACCCGGTGGAGAAAATAATTGAACGCATCCAGGCAGTAACTGCTGATGAACTGCTGGAGATAGCGAACGACATTTTTGACGAGAAAAAACTGAGTCTCATGGCGTATCATCATGGCGGTTAACACCACGACGGGCTGATTTTGATGAGTGAAAGGCATGTGCCCCGTAATTATTTAAAATCGGATTACATAAATTTAAGAACAGGTATTTAATTCCTGAAATTCTTTTATCTTTGGCAACTTGTTCGGTTGCTTAATATTGACCGCGGCAGTTGGAAAACTCCATCTTTTATTTATATCTCACTTCCCTGTTAAACCTTTGGGTGCAAGAGGACATAGCAATTTTACCGGATAGAGAAATCCGTATCAACGTATAGATTATTCAAAAGCAAGTTAACCAAAAACAAACCAACGATGAGAAAATCTATTTACTTTCTACTTCTGGCGATTGGACTTTCCCAATTTGCCTTTGGTCAGCTTACCGGTATCAAGACCATCCCGGGCAGCTACGCGACCATCAGTGCAGCCGTAACAGCGCTCAACACCAGCGGTGTCGGGGCAGGCGGGGTCACATTCAATGTTGCTGCCGGTTACACTGAAACGTTAACCGCGAGGTTGGATCTTACGGCCACCGGCACATCGACCAACCCGATTATATTTCAGAAAAGCGGTGCCGGGGCTAATCCGCTGGTAACCTCCTATGCGGGCGCATACCTGATGACTTCCGCAACGCCCGACGGGATGTGGAGTTTAACCGGGTCGGACTATGTGACCATTGATGGCATTGACCTTCAGGAAGCTGTGACGAATACTACCCCCACGCTTGATATGGAATACGGGTATGGTTTATTCAAGGCAAGCGGCACCGACGGTGCGAATAACAACACGATAAAGAATTGTACGATCTCTCTCAACCGTGATAACAATACTGCTCCTGCATCAGGTCCTTTTTTCCAGGGCTCAAACGGGATCGTTGTCATGGACTGTACACCGACTACCGCCACGGCGAACCTCACCGTGACCGCTGCAACTGGTGCCAGTTCAAACAATAAATTCTACACGAACACAATCAAGAACGTGAATGCCTGCATCTCCATGTCGGGCTATGCCGCTGCTTCTCCCTATACCCTGGCCGACGCGGGCAATGATATCGGGGGTTCTGCCGCCGGTACCGGGAACAACCTGATCAACTTCGGCGGCGGTGCAGGTGCCACCAATGCCTGTGCCGGTGTTTTTGTAAAAGACCAGTGGGGCTTCAACGTGTCATACAATACCGTGAACAATAACAATGGTTCCGGGGTTAACCATGTTAACATCATCCGCGGCATCTGGGCCAACAGCTCCTCCATCGGTGCCAGTGCGACAATAAATAACAACACAGTAACGATTACAGGTGGCGGGACTACCACCGCGAATTACCTCATCGATATGGAAGCAGCACCGAGCGGATCTGCAGGCAATACCATCTCGGTGAGCAACAATAACCTGCTGAATTGTACCTTCCCGACGGCAACTTCGGGAGTGCTTTACGGCATCTACCTGGGAACAACTGCAACCACCCTTAATGTTTCCGGTAACAGCATCACCGGGTTATCCTATCCGGGCACGGGAACAACATATCTTGTTTATAACTCAATTGCCGGTATCGGAACATACAACCTGACCAACAATACCATAAACAACGTCACTTTTGCCAGCACGGGAACGGTATACGGTTTTTATAACAGTGTAGCCATGACAACCTATAATGTTACTGGTAACACCCTGTCGAACTTCAACAAGGCAGGCGCTTCCGGAACCATGTACGGTATGTATGTCGGATCGCCCACAACAGGGAATTTCAGCAACAACACCCTCGACGGGTTTAACTGGACCCTGGTGACCTCAACCGGGTCAACCTATGGAATCTATGATATCAGTTCTGGCGTGAACGTTACCTACAATAACAACATTGTAAGGAATTTCACGACACCAACCACGGGCACAATGTACGGGATCAGGGAGTTTGGTTCAACTGGCGTTAAGAAGATGACCAACAACCAGGTCTATAATTTCTTAACAACTTCCGGCGGCACGGGTGGTTTTACCTTTTACGGCTTGTCGCTGGTTACCGGGTCGACCGACACCATCAGCGGGAACTCTGTATACAATATTAACAGCACAGGCACGACCGGTGGAACAGCCGGGTTCATCTACTGTCTTTATACCTCTTCCGGGACCACAAATTATTTTTACAAAAACAGTATTTACAATATCTCTACCAATAGCACCGGTCCCGTCGTTTACGGCATCTATACCGGTGGCGGAACAACCAACAACATCTTTAACAATTTCATCAGCGACCTGCGCGCTCCTTATGCAAACGCTGCCAACGCGGTCAACGGGATTTACGTTTCGTCGGGGACAACCGAAAATATCTATTTCAACACGATTTACCTGAATGCCACATCCACCGGGGCTGTTTTCGGAACCAGCGGGATTTACGCGGGTACGGGTTACACGGTTGACATGAGGAACAACATTGTGGTGAACACCTCCACTGCCAACACGACAGGTTTTACCGTTGCCTACAGGCGTTCTTCCACCACACTGACCAGTTATTCGGCGACCTCGAACAACAACGATTTTTATGCCGGTACTCCCAGCGCCACCAACCTGATCATGTACGACGGAACAGGATCCTATCAGACCCTGGCCGCTTACAAAGCGCTGGTCAGCCCGAGGGATGCAGCTGCAGTTTCTGAAAATCCTCCGTTCGTCAATATAGCCACCACCCCATATGACCTGCACATGAAGACCACCGTGGCCACCCAGTGCGAAAGCGGCGGTACGGTTGTATCCGCGCCGATCAGTGTCATTAACGATTATGATGCCCAGCCGAGGTATCCCAACATAGGGTATCCCAACAACCTTGCATCACCTGCAACGGCTCCTGATATGGGTGCCGACGAGTTTGGCGGGCTGATCCTTGACCTTACTCCTCCGACCGTCACCCTGACCCCATTTGCAAACACTTCATCTTTTACAGCCAGGACGCTCACCACCACGATCACGGATGGCACCGGTGTACCTACTTCAGGCGTCGGCCTGCCCAGGTTATACTGGAAGATCAATGCAGGAACCTGGCAAACATCCATTGCCACCTTTGTGAGCGGTTCAACTTACACGTTCTCCTTTGGTGCCGGTGTTGTGCTGGGTGATGTGGTTTCCTATTACATCGTTTCCCAGGACATTGTTACTCCTACGGCCAACATTGGCGCAACCCCGGGCGGCGGTGCCGCAGGGTTCACCCTCAGCCCCCCGGCTGCCGCAACCCCGCCAACCACTCCCTATTCCTATACCATCGTGGGCAGCCTTTGCGGGAATTACAATGTCGGCGTGGGCCAGACCTACACCACCCTGACCGCTGCCATCACCGATGTGCTGTCGAAGGAACTTACCTGCCCGGTTACGCTCTTCCTGAAAGATGCGACCTACGCGGCTGAAACCTTCCCCATCATCATTTCCCCGATTGCAGGTTCAAGTTCGGTCAATACCCTGACCATTCGTCCCGCTGCCGGCGTTACCTCTTCCATTACCGGTTCATCCGCTTCAGGCTCCATCGTATTTTTCGGTTGCCAGAATGTGATCCTCGACGGGTCAAACAGCGGCGGCAGTGACCAGAGCCTTACGATTCAGAATACCAATACGGCGGCCAACTGCTATACCCTTGGTTTCTTCAACAACGGAACAGTCGGCGCGAGCAACTGCACCGTAAAGAACTGCAACGTGCTTCAGACCAGCCAGGTTGCAGTCAACAACTGGGCCATCATCCTGAACGCTGCCGGCGGAGGTTACAACAACATCGTGATCAACAACAACCATATCTACAGCGCCTACTACGGCCTGCAGTTTGCCGGTGTTGCCGGTACCCCGGCCACCAATGGCCAGATCACCAACAACGTGTTTGGTTCTGCTGCCGACATCTCGGCCATCCAGTACAGGGGAATCCTCCTCGGTGCTGCCGACAACACCCTGATCCAGGGCAATGATATCTACGGCGCCGGCGTGGCAGGAAATTCAAATTACGCACAGTGCGGTATCCTGCTTACCACAGGCGCTACCAACACCAAGATCAGGCAGAACAAGATCCATGACTGGTGGTACAACGGTACCGGCGGCTGGGGAGTTTACGGCATCTATTTCACAACCGGTGATGCCACGACTCCTACAGAGATTTCCAATAACTTGATTTATAACATTAAAACAGACGGATATTCCACCAGCGTAAGCACCTATAACCTTTACGGGATCTGGGTTGCTTCGGGTGGTAACCTGAATATCTGGCACAATTCCATCAACCTGCAGGGAAATGTCACTTCATCATCAACTGCCAACTGGTCGGCCTGTATCTCGCTTATATCAGGAACCACGCTGGTCGACATGCGCAACAACATCCTGAAGAATTCACTCCAGCCTACTTCGGGAACCCCTGCCTCGAAAACCTATGCCGTTATGAATGGCGGCACGGCCACCACGTTCAGCTCAAGCAACTACAACGATTATTACGTGAACGGGATCGGGCCGAACATCGGATACCAGACAGCCGACCAGGCTACCCTGGCAGCATGGCAGGCCGCGACGACCCAGGATGCAAATTCAATGAGCCTTGACCCGGTGTTTGTTTCCGGAACCGATCTTCATGCATCTGCTGCCGGACTTATGAAAACCGGTGTGCTGATCCCGACCGTGCTGAACGACTTTGCAGGAACATTCCGTACCAATCCTCCCGACGTAGGGGCATACCAGTTCTCGCCGAACCAGGCCGTCGTGACCGTTGCTGCATCAGCTATTCTTGCCACGAGCGCGACACTCAACGGAACGATCAATGCCTCCAGTGCAACGGTAACTTCCGGTTATGATTACGGTCTGACTGTTGCTTACGGCACATCCATCGGTGGATCTCCCGTAACCGTTACCGGTTCAACCGTAACGCCATTTACCGGTCCCATCACCGGGTTGGCAGCAGGAACATTGTATCACTTCAGGGCCAAGGGCGTCAGCGGTGGCGTTACAGTTTATGGAAGCGATATGACTTTCACCACACTGGCTGTTCCCCCGACCGTTGTGACCACGGCAGCTACCGCTGTTACTGCCACTACTGCCACGGTAAACGGAACAGTGAACGCGAATGGATTTTCAACCACCGTTTCATTTGACTATGGTCTTACCGTTGCCTACGGCACCAACGTTCCGGGCGTTCCCGTGACGATCACAGGAAGCACTGTTACCGCATCCCTGGCCAACCTGACCGGTTTGATCCCCAACACCCTGTATCATTTCAGGATAAACGGCACCAATACCGGCGGAACTGTCAATGGTGGCGACCTGACATTCACCACCGCACTGGCAGCCCCCGTGGCCACAACCACTGCAGCTACCCTAATTGGTACGACCAATGCAACCCTGAACGGGATCATCAATGCAAACAACTCATCCACCAATGTTTTCTTTGATTACGGACTTACCGTAGCCTATGGCACGACCATTGCAGGCGCTCCGTCGCCAGTAACCGGCACCGCCAACACGAACGTAAGTGCTGCCGTTACAGGCCTGCTTACCGCGACCACCTATCACTACAGGGTTCGTGGTGTCAATGCCGGTGGCACAACCAACGGCAACGACATGACGTTCCTCACCGGTTGCCCGGCTGTTGCAGCTGCAGGAGCCATTACCGGCCCGGCTTCAGTTTGCGCGAACTCCACAGGGAACGTTTACACGGTAGGCCTTATCACCAATGCCACCAGCTATACCTGGACCCTGCCAGCCGGGGCCAGCATCACTGCCGGCAGCGGAACGAACACCATTACTGTCACATTTGGCACAACCTCCGGGAATGTTACGGTTGCCGGCGTGGGCATCTGTATGACCGGTACTGCTTCGACTTATGCTGTAACGGTTAATGCCCTGCCGGTTCCGACCATTGCAGGCCCTGCCAGCGTTTGCGTGAACTCCACCAGTAATGTTTACACCACCCAGGCCGGGATGACAGGATATACCTGGACTGTTTCAGCCGGCGGCAACATCACAGCCGGCGGCTCCACCAGCAGCATTACGGTAACCTGGACAACCACCGGCGCCAAAACGGTAACGGTCAGCTACACCAATGCCAACAACTGTACTGCTGCTGCACCTGCATCTTATGCTGTCACAGTCAATGCATTGCCAACGCCGACATTAGCCGGTACAGCTACCTTATGCCAGGGTACGAGCGGCGTGGTTTATACCACCCAGGCCGGTATGACCAACTATGTGTGGACCGTATCAGCCGGCGGCCTTATTACCGCAGGCGGAACAGCCACAAGCAACACCGTAACGGTGACCTGGAACGGTTCAGGCACGAATGCCGTAACAGTGAATTATACCAATGCCAACGGATGCACCGCAGCCACTGCTGCCTCATTCACGGTAACGGTTAACCCGACGCCAGTACCCACCATCGGCAGCAACAATGCTCCCTGTGTTGGTTCAACAGGCAACATGTACTATACCGACGGCGGGATGACCAACTATGCATGGACGATTTCTTCCGGAGGCACCATTGTCTCAGGCCAGGGAACCAGTGCCATCAATGTAACATGGACCGGCGTAGGTGCACAGTGGGTAAGCGTGAACTATACCAATGCCAACTTATGCACCGGGCTTATTCCTTCGGTTTACAACCTGTTTGTTAACCCACTGCCCAATGCTGCAGGTGCCATTACCGGAACTGCCACGCTGTGCGCGGGAACTAACGGCGTCGCTTACTCCTGTGCCGACATTCTGAATGCCACTTCATTTACCTGGACCCTGCCTGCCGGAGCAACGATTGCTACGGGAGCAGGAACGAGGAACATCACGGTCAACTTTGGCCCGACAGCAGTTTCAGGAAACATCACCGTGGCCGGAACCAACAGTTGCGGAAACGGACCAGCATCACCGGCGTTTGCCGTAACCGTGAATCCGCTGCCAGCCGCAGCAGGAACCGTTACCGGATCTGCTTCAGTATGTGCTGGTGCTACGGGTGTTGCCTACAGCGTGCCGACTATCGCCAATGCTGCAACCTATGTATGGACTGTTCCTGCCGGAGCAACCATCACTTCGGGTGCGACGACCAAGAGCATCGTGGTAACCTTCGGCCCGACCGCCGGTACCGGTGTAGTCAATGTTAAAGGCACCAACACCTGCGGAAACGGCGCAGTTTCCGCCGACTTCAACGTCACGATCAATGCCATTCCGGCTGCGCCGGTGGTTACAGCCAACGGTTCGGTTCTTACGAGCAGCGCCGCAAGCGGAAACCAGTGGTATTATGCAGGCAACCCGATCGCGGGAGCTACCAGCCAGACCTATACCGTTACCCACAACACCGGTTATTACTGGTGCGTGGTGACTACCAACGGCTGTTCCTCACCCATTTCCAATAAAGTATGGGTTGTGGTTACAGGCATCGGCAGTCAGTCGCTGGCCAGCGAATTCGTAGTCTATCCCAACCCTAATAAGGGCCAGTTTACCATCAGCCTCGACGGAGTTGAGCAGGGCACCTATACCATTGAAGTCATGAGCAACCTGGGCGTCACCATCTGGAAATCAGAAAACGTGGTGATGTCGGGAAGTTACAAGACCGAAGTGGATATCCGTCCTGCACCGGCCGGCGTGTACATGGTACTCATCCGCAACAACGATAGTCACCAGGTTAGAAAGGTGATGGTGAATAATTAATAGCTTACTCTCCCCCCGGCCCGCTGGCCGGGAATGCCTCACCCCCTAACCCCCTCACCCCAGGGAGAGGGGGAATACCTCACCCCCCGGCCCCCTCTCCTCAAAGGAGAGGGGGAATACCTCACCCCCCGGCCCCCTCTCCTCAAAGGAGAGGGGGAGGATGGGTGAATAAAATGTGTGAAGGACTTCTCCCTGATTCAGAGAGGGTCCTTTTTCTTTTTACCAACCCTTCGTAATTCCGGGCGAGATCCTTTTTTCGTTGTATAAATCATACTTTTGCAGCAGGGATGTCCTGGAGAACTATGGGACAAAAATTAGCGAAACCATGATAACAGAAGAACTTTACCTGTATGCCGCAGAACACACCACTCCTGAAACAACTGTTCTTGCAAGGCTGAACCGGGAGACCCATCTTTCGCAAGTATACCCGCAGATGTTGTCGGGGCCCCTGCAGGGCGTTTTTCTTCGCATGGTCAGCCAGATGATGCGCCCGTCGAGAATTCTTGAAATCGGCACTTTTACGGGGTATTCGGCCATCAACCTTGCCATGGGACTTAAACCTGAACCGGGCTCCGGATCAGGCGATGGCCGTGGCGTACTGCATACCATCGAGGTTAATCCCGAGCAGGAGGATATGATCCGCATGTTCATCAGGGAGGCGGGCCTGGAGGAAAAAATCGTGTTGCACATCGGCCTCGCGATTGAAATCATCCCGATGCTGGATGAGGTGTGGGACCTGGTATTTATCGATGCCGATAAACCCAATTACCTGAATTATTACCAGATGATACTCCCTTGCCTCCGGCAGGGCGGGATTATTATTGCTGACAATGTCCTTTGGGCCGGCAAGGTAACCGGCGATCCGGCGAAGATGGATAAGGATACCCGGGGAATTTGCCAGTTCAATGAATTTGTTCAAAATGATGGCAGGGTCGAAAATATATTGCTTCCATTCAGGGACGGACTGATGATCCTCAGGAAATTGTGACCCGGAATCAAATTCGGGCAGACAATTTTTTCACCAGGGAATCAGGGTTTGGGAATTTGGAATCACTTGATTTTTTTACGGATCTACCCTAACGAAAAAATTTGTTTTTAGTACTGAAAAACAGTTATCTTTGAAATCGTGTTAGGTTGGATACCTATCTGTTGGGATAGGAGGATGGTTTTTTCTTAAAATTATCATTAACAGTATTTTAACTATCGGGGTTCAAATCAATGGACCTTTGGTATCATGTATGGTGGAAACAAGCAACCCCAATATATTAGTGCCGTGAATTAACAAACAAACAAGCAACCCAAAAACCAAACCAACCATTATGAGAAAAACATTTTACCTTCTGCTTCTAGCTGTAGGGCTGTCTCAATTTGCCTTCGGACAGCTTACAGGTACGTACACGATTCCGGGTGCACCCTATGCAACCATTGCATCCGCGATCACTGCACTGAACACTTCCGGTGTCGGTGCCGGCGGCGTTACTTTTAACGTCACTGCCGGGTATACCGAAACCTTCGCATCACCCACCGCGGGGACCATCACCACGAACACCGGGACTGCCGCCAACCAGATTATCTTTCAGAAATCTGGTGCCGGGGCCGATCCAAAGATCACGGCTGCCACGGGAACAGGGACGATGGATGCCATCATCACCCTGGCCGGGGTGCAATATGTCACCTTCAACGGGATAGATGTTTACGAAAATGCTGCCAACCTTACAGCCACCACGCAGATGGAGTGGGGATACGCAGTTCTGAAGAATTCGGCAACCCAGGGATCACAGAACATCACCATTAAAAATTGCACCATTTCCCTTAACAACACGAACATGGCGACCTGGGGTATCTATTCAAACAACCACACCTCAGCGTCAGTAACCTCGCTAACAGTAACAGCTGTTACCGGGCAAAATTCCAATAACAAATTTTACGGGAACACCATCACCAACTGCTATAACGGGATTTACCTTTATGGATATGCTGATGCAACCGCCCCCTATGCCTATTATGACCAGAACAACGACATCGGGTCGTTGACCGGGAATACGATCAATAATTTTGGCGGCGGTGCTAATGCCGAATACATGATCTATGTTTATTACCAGAACGGAGTTACCATCGCGAATTCCAATATCAGCGGAACAAGCGCTACCGGTAACGGTAACATTTATGGTATCTATGGCGGCACGGCCACCAACGCCAATGCCAGTATCTATGGAAATACTGTTGCCATTGTCCAGACCGCTGCAACGACCGGGTACATCTACGGTATATACAGTACCGGTCTGGGTACGGGAGGCACGACAAATACGGTTAACATCTATAACAACACGGTTCAGAACTGCCAGGCACCTGCTTCAACCACCTCGTATTTTTACGGGATCTATTATTCAGCCACGGCCATGACCATCAATTTTTATGGCAACACGGTGAACAACAACGTTTTTGGCGGCAGTTACTACATGTACCTGGCCTATTGCACATCAACAGCGGGAGGCACCACGAATGTATACAACAACACGGTGAGCAACAACTCGCGTTCAGGGTTGGGAACCCAGTCAGGTTCAGCCTATCTGTATTGTCTGTATGTTACCGGCAGCGGAAGCACCGTCATTCACGACAACAATGTTTTCGGGAATTCCTGCCCGGCGCAGGCGACCTATAGCGCTTATATCTACGGGCTCTATTGCTCCAATTCGGCAACCAGCCAGACGGTTTACAACAACAGCGTTCACGACCAGACTATTACAAGTTCATATACCTCCGGTCATGCCCTTTACGGCATCTATTCCTATCCGGGAAGTGGCGGGGTTGCAACGAACGCCTTGTATAACAACAACGTGTACAACCTTACAATCACCAACAGCTCGTCAGGGTACGGCTATATCTATGGGATCTATGGTTACTATATGGGGAATATCTATAACAACAACCTCTACAATGTTACCGTCAACAGCGCCACGGGTTATGGATATGGCTACGGCATTTACTTCGGCGGCGCCGGCGCATTTAACGTGTATAAAAACAGAGCATACAATATAAGCATGGCCGGGGCTTCCGGGTATTTTTACACCATGTACATTACCGCTCCAACCACGGCAAATGTCTATAACAATTTTCTCAGTGATATCAGAACGCCGGCATCCACTTCCACCAGTGCGCTTCATGGTATCTATATCAGCTCGGGAACCACGGTCAACATGTATTACAATACAGTTTACCTGAATTGCACCAACAGTTCCGCCACCACCTTCGGTTCCGACGCCGTGTATGTGCCAACCGGCACCACTGCTGAACTGCGCAACAACATCTTAATCAACACCTCCACGGCCCCTGGCAGCACGACCTATTCTACCGCTGCCTACCGGAGAAGTTCCACAACACTGACTACCTACACCAATGCCTCCAACAACAACGATTTCTACGCGGGAACACCGAGCACAACCAACCTGATCATGACGGATGGGACCAACAATTACCAGACGCTGGCTGCCTATAAAGCTGCAGTTACCCCCAGAGATATGGCGTCAATTACAGAACTGCCTCCGTTTGTGAATATCGCAACCACTCCCTATGATCTTCATATGAAGACCACCATTGCAACACAATGCGAAAGCGGTGGTGCAAACGTAGCCACCTTTACTAACGATTACGACGGCGATATCCGTCAGGGCAATGCCGGCTACACCGGTTCAGGCTCGGCTCCCGATATAGGAGCAGATGAATTCAACGGGATCCTCATGGATTTGACGCCACCTTCAATCGCCTATACCCCGTTCTTAAACACGAACCTGTTCACTGCAAGGACCCTGACTACCACGATCTCGGATGCCAGCGGTGTTCCGACCAGCGGTGCCGGGTTACCCAGGTTATACTGGAAAATAAATGCAGGAGCCTATTCCAGTGTCGCCGGAACATTTGTCAGCGGAAACACTTACACCTTCACCTTTGGCGCCGGTGTGGTGCTGAACGACGTGGTATCATATTATATCGTGGCACAGGATGGATATTCCACTCCTAATGTTGGATCGAATCCGTCAACAGGGGCTGCAGGATATACAGCCAACCCTCCTGCCGCAGGAACTCCTCCAACCCCGAATACGTATACGATCGTCGGAAACATTTGCGGCACCTTCAATGTGGGTGTAGGCCAAACCTATACAACCCTGACAGCTGCAATCAACGACCTGAATAACAAGTATATGACCTGTGCCGTAAAATTTATTTTAACGGATGCAACCTACCCTGCGGAGACCTTCCCGATCTCAATCAATGCAAATCCCGGGGCGAGTGCAGTGAACACACTGACTATTAAGCCCAACACAGGAATCACAGCTACCCTTACCGGGTCGGCAAATTCAGCCCCTCTGATAAAAGTGCTTAACAGTTACACTACCATCGATGGATCAAATACTGCCGGCGGTTCGACACGAAACCTTACCATTTCAAATACATCGGTTACGGCACCGAACATCCTTTTACTGGGTTCAACGGGAACCACACCTTTGGTGAACTGTACAATTGCTAACTGTATTCTCATCAACGGGGTGAATACAAATTCAGGGGTCTTTGTTTCAGATGCTGCTACATTGGGCAATCCGGGATATTTTAACAATATCATATTCCAGAACAACAGTGTCCAGTTATCGTACATAGCTTTGTACGTTATTGCAAATCCTGCAACCGGTAACGGAAGCGGAATGGTTATAACCGGGAATGATTTCAGCACATCCGGCGCCAACTCAATCAGGCTGGTACCGATTTACGTGCAGGGAGTCGATGGCTTGACCGTTTCCAACAATACCATAGGAAATATTGTGAATACGCTTGATGCCTCCAATGAAACCGGAATCTGGCTTGCCACTGCTACGGTGAATGCCACCATTTCAGGAAATACGATCAGCGGTATGAGCGGATCCGCAGGAGCTCCAAGGGGAATTGCCATCTCTTCGGGCGTTCCGGCTGCCAATATTGTGATCAACAATAATAACATTAACAATATTTCCACAGCTTCCACAGGCAGTGCGATGGGGATTTACTTCTTCTCTACAACCTCCGGCTGCAATATCTCAAACAACCAGATCAGCAATGTCAAGAATTCAAATACGGGCGGCTGGCTGGCATCGGGTTTGTACCTGGCCTCCACAGCTGCTGTCAGCGCAAGCTGCACGGTGATCAATAACGCTATATGGGATGTAGCCTCCTACGGTTATTCCAGTTATACATGGAATGCCAATGGTATAGTCATTTATTCCGGTTTCGGATACAATGTGTATCACAATACGGTGTATATGAATACCGATCAAACCATTGCAGGGATCCCTTCTGCGCTTTTTGTTTATTCTTCAGTAACCAATCCGGGTGCAATTGATCTGAGAGACAACATTTTCACCAATGCAATGACCATCGGAACTGAAAGGTATACCATTTACTGCCTTGCGGCAAACACTGTTTTCAGCAACATCGACTATAACGACTATTTTACCACCGGGTCAAACCTTGGGTATATCGGAAGTGCCCGTGCCACCCTGACGGATTTACAGACCGGTTTCGGCGGGAACCTGAATTCCCAGTCGCTCAACCCGACTTTCGTGGGAGCAAACCTTCATCCGACCAACATGGCTCTCGGGAAAAAAGGCGTTTACTTTGCCTCTGTTCCTACAGACCTTGCCGGAACAACCCGTACCAATCCTCCCGACATGGGGGTATATGAATTCGGTCCTACTCCGACTGTCATCACGCTCGCAGCAACTCCCATCAGTTCGACTACGGCTACCCTGAATGGCAGCATCAATGCCAATGCCATCACCACCAACAGTTTCTTTGATTACGGACTGACTACTGCCTATGGCACAAGTACTGCCGCGGTACCCGCGAGCGTTACCGGCTCAACAGTAACCGGCATCAGTCTTCCTGTCACAGGTCTTACGGCGCTTACAACCTATCATTACAGGGCAAGAGGCGTCACTACAGGTGGTATGATTATCTGGGGCAATGATATGACCTTTACCACGACGTCGCCTCCGCCAACAGTTGTCACCACAGCAGCTACAGCCATCACCGGCACAACAGCCACCCTCAACGGAACTGTGAACGCCAACAGCGCTTCCTCAACGGTTTCTTTTGATTATGGTCTGACTGTGGCTTACGGCACCAACGTTCCAGGGGTTCCTGTTACTATAACCGGCAGCACTGCCCAGGCATCGCTTGCCAACATCACAGGTCTGGCACCCAATACCCTGTATCACTTCAGGATCAACGGAACAAACGTGGGCGGAACAACCAACGGAGGTGACCTTACTTTCACCACCGCTGCCATCGCCCCAACGGTTACTACTACCGCTGCAACGGCCATTACCACCACCGGCGCCACTGTGAACGGGATCGTCAATGCCAATAACTCATTAACGACGGTATACTTCGATTACGGGCTCACCGTAGCTTATGGTACAACGGTTAACGGAGTTCCCCCGACTGTGAGCGGGGCTGCCAACACCAACGTCAGCGCTGTGCTGACCGGTTTGACTACCGCAACCACTTACCATTACAGGGTACGTGGTGTTAATGGAGCC